>JBDIVS010000035.1:0-7198 GCA_039794245.1 Candidatus Jinrbaksania sp. | reverse complement strand
CCTAGACGTACTGGAGACGCTCGGTTTCGACGATCCGGGCGCGGTTTTCCAGGCCTATCCTCACCGCCTGTCGGGCGGCCAGCAGCAGCGGATATTGATCGCGATGGCGATGATTTGCCGGCCGCGCCTGGCGATCCTCGACGAACCGAGCGCGGCGCTCGATGGCCTGACCCGGGCCCGGTTGCAGGCGCAATTGCACGAGTTGCACGAACAGTACGGCACAACGCTGTGGCTGATCAGTCATGATCTTAGCCTGCTCGCCGGGGCCTGCGACCGGCTGCTGGTGATCTACGGCGGGCGGCTTGTGGAAGACGCGCCGGCCGGCGAGTTGCTCGCCCGGCCTGAGCATCCGTACAGTCGCCTGTTGGCCGACTCGTCGCCGCATCTCGGGGAGAGCGCCGTCCATGAGCGGCTGGCCACGGTGGCGTCCGGCACCCCGCCAGCGCGATCGCCCACTGGTTGCCCGTATGCACCGCGCTGCGAACTCGCCGCTGAACGGTGCCGGCGGGAGATGCCGGAATGGACAAGCCGCGAGACAAGGTCGCCGGCCGGCAGCCGCCGGGTCGCCTGTTTTCACCCGCTGGCCGGCGACCGGGGGGCCGGGGTCGGCGGGATCGAGGCAAGCGCGGCGCCCGACACTGCCGCCGTGCTCTCCGCCGCGCCGGGTGTTGATGCCGGACGCGGGGATTTGCTCGCCGTACGCGGCCTGCGGGCGCGCCATCCCGGCGCCGGCCGCGAAGTGCTCGCGGCGGTCGATTTTGCCCTCAGGCGCGGTGAGATCCTCGGCGTCACCGGGGTGTCGGGTGCCGGAAAGAGCACGCTGGCGCGTGCCTTGTTCGGGCTGGTGCCGGTGACCGGCGGCGAAATTTCATGGCAGGGCAAACGGCTGCAGCCGGCTTCGTTCCGCCGTGTCGCCCAGTTGCTTTTTCAGAATCCGGCAGCCGCGCTCGATCCGCTGCTAACCGCCGGGCAGAGCATCGGCGAAGCGCTGTCCGCCACCGGCAGACCGGCCGGCCTTGCCGCCCGCCAGGTGGTCGAGTTGTTATCCGCCGTCCAGCTTGAGGCGACCGTCGTCGGCCGTTATCCGCACCAATTGTCGATCGGCCAGCAGGCCCGTGTGACGATCGCCAGGGCACTCGCCGCCGAGCCGCAGTTGCTGGTCGCCGACGAACCGTTCGCGGCGCTCGATGCCCCGGTGCAGGCGGAGATCATCCGCCTTTTAGCCCGCTTGAACCGCGAGCGGGGGTTGGCGATGATCGTCATCTCCCATGACCTAAAGGCGCTGGCGCTGCTCGCCGGCCCGGTGATCGTCATCGCCGACGGCCGCATCGTCGAAACTACGACGATGCCCGCCCTGCTGTCGGCACCCGTCCACCCGCTCAGCCGCGATCTGGTCGCCGCGGCGCGGCGGGCGGCCGCGAAGCGGTAGAATCTGCGGCATTGACTTGCCAACCCCGGAGTGCCGGCCTATGTCTTCTCCACGCTCAGCGAGCGCTCGCTTGTTCGGCAACACACCGGGTGTATTGGCGCTGGCCGCCGGCCTCGCACTGCTTGCAGCGTGTTCGGGCCCGCGCCAGATCCGCGGCCTGCCGCCACTGGTCCGCGTCAGCCAGCTACAGGCGCTGAGCGAGCCGCCGCAGATGACCGTCAGGGTGCAGAACCCGAACAGCGTGCCGCTTTCGGTCGCCCGCCTCGATCTCGAATTCAGCATCGACGGCGAGCCGGTCCCGCTCAGCGGGGAAGTGATGACATTCGAGATCATCGCCCAGAGCGCCGAGGAAGTCGAAATCCCGATCACCCTTGATCAGCCAAAGAGCACGCGCCTCGCCGCCGGTAATATCGACGACCAGCCGGGCTGGGAAATTTCGGGCAGGCTGGTCGCCGCCGGAGGGCGTAACTGGCCGTTCCGTGCCGCCGGTTTGTTCTACCCGATCCCCGGCGTCGCCGGCGCCTGGCGCGCCACCACCACCGACAGCGGTTTCCAGCCGCAGTAGCCCGGCGAACGCCCGCAATACCCGCCGCCCGCCGGCGGTGAATGGATGACTGTACCGAAAAGCGCATGGCGGTGATAGGGACCGGAACGGTGGCATAATGGCCAAGTTTCGCCGGGCCGTAACGGGTCTCTTTGACCAGCTGCTGCCCGGTTCATTGCCGAGGGGGAGTGAATCATGTCCATGCGTATTTGTTTCGATCTCGACGAAGACGATCTAAAGCACCTCAGCATGCTGATGAAGCAGGCATCCCGCGCCTGCCGCGAGGTCAGTGACAAGAAAATCCTCACAATATGCCGCAAAATGGTCGGCGACATCGAGAAGGCGAAGGCTCCCGAGTTCATCAAGGAGCGGATCAAGCTGCTGGGCACCTTGATCGACATGGTCGAGGACAAAAGTTGGAATCTGCCGGAGCCAGAGCGCGCCCACGTCTTGAGCGCGCTGGTCTATTTCTCCGATCCCGAGGATCTGATCCCGGATCAGATGCCCGGTCTCGGCTTTCTCGACGATGCGATCATGATCGAGCTGGTCGGCCGCGAGCTGAAACCCGAACTCGACGCCTACCGCGATTTCGTCGCCTACCGCGATGCCGAAATGGCGCGCCGCGGCCTCAAGGCCGGAGAGATCGGCCGGGCCGAATGGCTGGAAGGGCAGCGCCACCAGTTGATCGAACGGATGCGCCGCCGGCGCCGGGTGCGGAGCAGCGGCCGCAACGGCCGGGGGAGTGCGTTCTCGTTCTGGTAAGCCGTTGTTGCGGCCCGCGGTTCATCGCGTGCTCAACATCATATCGATGTGCAAAATGCCGTCTTCATCGTAAGCCGGGCCGACCGGGACGAAGCCGAGTTCGCCGTAGAAGCGTTGCAGATGGGCCTGAGCCGCGACCTTGATCGGCAGCGGGCCGAACTGGCCGCGGCAGCGGGCGATCCCTTCGCGCATCAATGCCTTGCCCAGACCGCAACCGCGCCACGGCGGCATGACCAGCACCCGGCCGATCGCCGCGAACTGCCCGCCGGCCGGAGGCAGGACGCGCAAGGCGGCCCGCACTTCGTTTTTCGCGGCCCACGACACCAGGTGCCAGGCAAGGGGATCGCGGCCGTCGAGTTCCTGGTACGGGCAGCGCTGTTCGACGACAAACACCGCAACGCGCGCCGCGAGCAGCGCATAACACCCGTCGCGCGACAACGCCGGCCACGGCCGCCAATCCCATTCCGGGCCCGCAGTTCTGTCTTGAAATGTTTCGTTGTCCATGTTCAACTACGCGGCTTTGTCAACCAAGGCTATCACGCGACATGAAAAAAAGAACACCACGGGTGCCGGCCGTTTATAACGGCAACGAGTTGGTTTACGTTGCGCCCTCGGCGATCCACGGGTTAGGGCTCTTCGCCCGCCGCCCGCTGCCCCGCGAGACGCTGATCGGCACCTATCTTGGACGGCCGACGCGCCGCAACGGCAAACACGTCCTTTGGGTCTGGGATGAATCGGCGGAGCGCTGGGAAGGCCTCGACGGCACCAACGAGATGCGTTTTTTGAACCATTCCGACGCCCCCAATGCCGAATTCGACGGGTTCGATCTCTACTCGCTGAGAAAAATCGATAAAGACGAGGAAATCACCTTCGATTATCAATGGGGGCCGTGAATTGTTCAACATGAAACTCGCCACCTGGAACGTCAATTCGCTGCGTGTGCGGCTCGACCAGGTGCTCGCCTGGCTGGTGGCGAACCCGGTCGATGTGCTGGCCGTCCAGGAAACCAAGCTGACCGACGAGCGCTTTCCCGGCGCCGAATTCGCCGCCGCCGGCTACCACGCCTGCTTTACCGGCCAGCCCACCTACAATGGCGTGGCTCTGCTCAGCCGCGCCCCGCCGGCCGCGATCCTGACCGATCCGCCGGGTATCGAGAGCGGCGAGCGGCGCATCATCGCCGCGACCTATGGCACTGTTCGGGTCGTCAACCTGTATGTGATCAACGGCCAGGAAGTCGGCAGCGGCAAATACGCCCGGAAACTGGCCTGGCTGCACCAGGTCGGCGAGTGGCTGGCGGCCGAAGCGCGGCGCCACCCCCGGCTCTTGGTCGCCGGCGACTTCAATATTGCGCCCGGGGACGCCGATGTCCACGACCCAGCGGCCTGGCACGAGCGCATCTTGTGCAGCAGCGCCGAGCGCGAGGCGCTCGGCCGGTTGATGGACAAAGCCGGAATCGACGATTGTTTCCGGCGTTTCGTCCAGCCGCCCGGCAGTTTCAGTTGGTGGGATTATCGCCAGGCGGCCTGGCGCCGCAACCGCGGCCTCAGAATCGACCTGATCCTCGCCCCGCCCGGCCTGCGCTGCGCCGCCTGCACGATCGACCGCGCGCCGCGCGCCTGGGAACGCCCCTCCGACCACGCCCCGGTGATCGCCGAATTCGTGTTCGACACCGAATAATCCTCACCCACCGGCCCGGCGCTTCACCGGCGCCCTGATTTTGATTTTTCCCAATTTTGATTCTCCCTAGGGTGATCACTCTAGTTTTCGTCCTTATCTTATTAATGCAACGGCGCAAGCCGAATGACGAAACCATCCCAGCTTCAGGAGAAACATCATGGCCAAAGCATCCGTCAAGAAAACCGCCGGCGCCAAGCCGACGTTGAAAACCGCCCTCGACCCGGTCGTCGACTCGGCCCGTGATATCTGGCTCGCCGGCCTCGGCGCCTTCGCGCTGGCCCAGCAGGAAGGCAGCAAGGTTCTGAGCCAGGGCGGCAAACTGTTCGACCAGCTCGTCAAGGAAGGCAGCAAACTCGAGGAAAAGACCCGCAAAGCCGCCACCGGTGCCGCCGATGACGTCAAGGGCAACATCGAAAGCCGCGTCCAGCAGGTCAGGGCGACGGCGCAGAGCAATTGGGACAAGCTCGAGAAAGTGTTCGAGCAGCGTGTCGCCAAGGCGCTGAGTCGTCTCGGTGTGCCGACCGCAGATGAGGTTCAACAACTGATCAAGAAGGTCGATGCGCTGGGCAAGGAAGTGCGCGCCCTGAACCAGAAAGCCCCCGCCGGCAAAGCCGCGGCCTGAACGCTCGATCCCCCGAAGCAGTGTTATCCCAACGACGCTGCCTTGACGCCCGGACATGCCGGGCGTTTTTTTTGGCGGGCGTTTTTTTTGACTGGTACCGGCGGTCCAGACGCGCGGCGGTCATCTGTGCGATGATGTTTTCGTCGATTGGAAATTCAGGAAAACAACATGCCTCACTGCACTCGTGCCTGGCCGCTTTTGCTGCTCGCCCCATCGCTCGTCGTCGGCGCTGCCGAGATCGCCTGGGAAGAAATCGACCGGCTGGCAACGGATATCCAGCCGCGCGTCGTCGATTGGCGACGCCATTTCCACGCCCATCCGGAATTATCGAACCGCGAGACGGAAACGGCGCGTAAAGTCGCCGCCGAACTCGAGCGCCTGGGTTTTGCCGTCGAAACCGGGATCGCCCATACCGGGGTGGTCGGGCTGCTCAAGGGCGGGCGTCCCGGGCCGCTGATCGCCGTGCGCTCGGATATGGACGCCCTGCCGGTCAGCGAACAGACCGGCCTCGCTTTCGCCTCGCAGGTCACTGCCGAATTCAATGGCCAGAGCGTCGGCGTGATGCACGCCTGCGGCCACGACAGCCACATGGCGATGGTCCTCGGCGTCGCCGAAGTGCTCGGCGCCCTGCGCGCCGACCTGGCGGGCGACGTGTTGTTCATCTTCCAGCCGGCCGAGGAAGGCGCGCCGCAGGGCGAGGAAGGCGGTGCCGAGTTGATGCTGAAGGAAGGATTGTTCGAGCGTTACCGGCCGGCGGCGATTTTCGGCCTGCACATCGGGCTCAACATGCCGGGCGGCCGGCTCGCCGTACGCTCCGGCCCGGCAATGGCCGCCGTCGATGAATTCCGCATCGTGGTCAAGGGCCGCCAGACGCACGGCGCGCGGCCGTGGGGCGGCGTGGATCCGATCGTCGCCGCATCCCAGATCGTGCTCGGCCTGCAAACGATCGCCAGCCGCCAGCTCGAAATCACCAAGGCGCCGTACATCATCACCGTCGGGCAATTCACGGCCGGCATCCGCAACAACATCATCCCCGACGAGGCGCGGTTGTGGGGTACGATCCGCACCTTCGACGAGGCGATGCAGCAGGACATCCACCGCCGGATCGCCCTGACCGCCGAGCATATCGCTGCCAGCGCCGGGGCCGCGGCGGACGTGACCATCCGCGCGCAGTATCCGGCGACGGTCAACGATCCGGCGCTAACCGCCAGGATGATGCCGGTGCTCGAAAAAGTCGCCGGCCCGGCCGGCGTCGTGAACCCCGACCCGGTGACCGGCGCCGAGGATTTTTCGTTTTTCGCCCGCCAGGTGCCCGGCCTGTACCTTTTCCTCGGTGCCGCCCGCCCCGGCGACGAGAACTACAAAAACCTGCCCGGCAACCACTCGCCGCTGTTCGACCTTCACGAACCAAACATGGAACTCGGCGTCAGGGCGCTCAGCCACCTGTTGGTCGGATACTTACAAGGATAAACCCATGCACCGCAGCCGACTCGCCGGGTTCATTATCGATTGCCGGACGGACGATCTCGATGCCGCCGCGGCATTCTGGAGTGCGGCACTCGGCATGCCGTTGAAAGCGCTGGGTTCGGGCGAGGAGAAATACCGTGGCTTGGAGGCCGGTGAGCGAGATCTGCACATCGAGATACAACAGGTCGATCACCCAAGCCGCGTCCACCTCGATATCGAAACCGACGATATCGAAGCGGAAGTCAAGCGCCTGGAAGCCCTGGGCGCCAGATGCCTGAAGCGGATCCACACCTGGGTGGTGATGGAAGCGCCGAGCGGCCAGCGCTTTTGCGTGGTGCGGGTGCAGCAGACCGTCAGTTTTAATAAAAGTGCTAATAAATGGGGTTAGAATTTTCACCACGAGGGGCACGAAGAGCACGAAGGGGTTACAGAATGAACAGCCTCGCAATGCACCTCCCCGTCTACCGGAAATATGCCGCCCACCACCCAGGGCCACGCATAGGCTTCGGTCAGGCGGTGTTTGCCCGAGGCCCACAGCATCCCGTAAGCAGTCATTCCAGGCCGTACTTTCCACCTCTCAATTTACCCGGTAACCTGTCGGCCTGGTTGATTGACAGGAGGATTGGGCATGAGTGTAACCGGAAAGGGCCGGATTCGGCGTTCGGTGACGGATTGGCGGGGGATATTTGCGCGGCAG
>JBDIVS010000034.1:0-7761 GCA_039794245.1 Candidatus Jinrbaksania sp. | reverse complement strand
GACAGTCATGAAGAGGGCAACTTTCGGAGTCAGCAGGCTTTCATCGGGACAGTCATGAATTGTCCAGTCTGAGAATCCGCAGCCGCCGGAAGGCATCGGCCGACAGGCTCGAGGCCGGCAGGTACAGCACCTGCGCCGTTGCCCGTGGCGCTTCGAGGCGCAAGGCGACGATGGCCAGGGCATTGAAAATCAGCACGAGGCGCGCGAGCTGCGCTTCGCGTTCATGACCGCCGTCGCGGGTTACGAGCACCGCCCGCCCGCCGGCGTGCAGGGTCAGCCGCTGCCAGCAGAGCGCCGCCCTCGCCCGCCGCGCCGCCGCAATGGCCCACAAGGCGCTGGCCGCCACGAGCAGCGTGCCCTGCGGTAACGGGATTGCGGTAAAAGGCAGCGGCAGTGCGGTAAGCGGTACGGCCAGCCAGCGCCCGAGGCGGAACGGATCGCGGGCCGGCAATTCAATCGCAAGCGGCGTCACGGATGCTCGCCACGAGGGCCGCCAGTCCGGCAGCTGGGACGGGATCGCCGGCGATCAGCCAGCGCCAAAGCTGATGATCGTCGTGCGCCAGCAAGGCTTCAAAATGCCGCCATTGCGTATCCCCCCAGTCGGGATGATGGGCTTCGAGATAACCGCCGAGCAAAAGATCGAGTTCGCGCATGCCGCGCCGGCAGTGCCAGCGCAGCCGCCGTAACCGATCCAGCCGTTCGTCAGGGGCCACCGGCAGGGTCAGGCGATTTTCCGCTCGATGATTTTCTGCTTGATGCAGGCGATCGCTTTGGCCGGGTTCAAGCCTTTGGGGCAGGTCTGCGTGCAGTTCATGATCGTGTGACAGCGATACAGGCGGAACGGATCTTCGAGTTCGTCGAGGCGTTCACCGGTCGCCTCGTCGCGCGAATCGGCGATCCAGCGATAGGCTTGCAGCAGGATCGCCGGGCCGAGGTAGCGATCGCCATTCCACCAGTAGCTCGGGCACGAGGTCGAGCAGCAGGCGCACAGGATGCATTCGTAAAGACCATCGAGCCGAGCGCGGTCTGCCGGCGACTGCAGACGTTCGCGGTCGGGCGGCGGGGCGCTCGCCGTTCTGAGCCAGGGGCGGATCGTGGCATACTGGGCGTAAAAATGCGACAGATCGGGCACCAGGTCCTTGACCACCGGCAGGTGCGGCAGGGGATAAATCCTGACCGCGCCCTTGATCTCGCCGATGCTCTTGGTGCAGGCCAGAGTGTTGGTGCCGTCGATGTTCATCGCGCACGAGCCGCAGATGCCCTCGCGGCATGAGCGGCGGAAGGTCAGCGTCGGATCCGTTTCGTTCTTGATTTTGATCAGCGCGTCGAGGACCATCGGCCCGCACTGCGCGGTATCGATCGGGTAGGTATCGATCCGCGGGTTGGCGCCGGCATCAGGGTCGTAACGGTAGATCTTGAAGGTCTTGATGGACGCGGCGTCCGGCGGCGCCGGGTACGCCCTGCCCTGGATCGGACGCGAGTTTTTCGGCAGCAGAAATTCGGCCATAACGGTTTCCGTTTCGGGTCAGCGGTAAACGATCAATAAACACGCTTTTTCGGCGGCACCGGTTCGACATCGCCGGTCAGCGTGTTAAGGTGCACCGGGCGATAGGCGATTTCGGTCCTGCCCGAGGCATCCGCTTTGATCAGCGTGTGTTTGAGCCAGTTGGCATCGTCGCGTTCGGGATAATCCTCGCGGGCGTGGGCACCGCGGCTTTCGGTGCGGTTGTGCGCGGCGTAGATGGCGGTCAGGGCGTTACCCAGAAGATTGCGCAATTCGAGGGTCTCGACGAGATCGCTGTTCCAGATCAGCGACCGGTCGGCGACCCTGATTTGGCTGAAGTCGCGGTACAGGGCCGATATTTTTTCACAGCCGGCGGCCAGCGACTCGGCGCTGCGGAAAACCCCGGCGTCCAGTTGCATCGTCCGCTGCATCCGATCGCGCAGTTCGGCCGTGGCGATATCGCCGGCCGCATGTCGGACGGCATCGAAATCGGCGATCACCCGCTCGACAGCGGCGGCCGGCGATTCCGGATGGCGCGCCCTGGGATCGATTGTCGCGGCGCAGCGCTCGGCGACGGCACGGCCGAAGACGACAATGTCGAGCAGCGAATTCGAGCCCAGGCGGTTGGCGCCGTGCACCGAAACGCAGGCCGCCTCGCCGATGGCGTAGAGCCCCGGCACGATGGCGTCGGGATCGCCGTCATTGAGCTGCACGACTTCGCCGTGGTAATTGGTCGGGATGCCGCCCATGTTGTAATGTGCGGTCGGCAACACCGGAATCGGCTCGCGGCTGACATCGACGCCGGAAAAAACACGCGCCGTCTCGGCGATGCCCGGCAACCGCTCGGCGATCACTTCCGGCCCGAGGTGCTGCAAGTTGAGATGGAGGTGGTCCTTGTTCTTGCCGACGCCCCGCCCCTCGCGGATTTCGATCGTCATCGCCCGGCTGACGATATCGCGTGAAGCGAGATCCTTGGCGTTCGGCGCATAGCGTTCCATGAATCGCTCGCCTGCGGCATTGGTCAGATAACCACCCTCACCGCGCACCCCTTCGGTGATCAGCATGCCGGCGCCATAAACGCCGGTCGGATGAAACTGGATGAATTCCATGTCCTGCAAGGCCAATCCGGCGCGCAGCACCATGGCGTTGCCGTCACCGGTGCAGGTATGCGCCGAAGTGCAGGAGAAATACGTCCGGCCGTAACCGCCGGTGGCCAACACTACGCCTTTCGCCTTGAAAACATGCAACGTGCCGTCGGCGAGGTTCCAGGCGACGGCGCCGCGGCAGGTACCGCCGTCGTCGAACAGGAGGTCAAGGGCGAAGTACTCGATGAAAAACGTCGCGTCGTATTTCAGCGACTGCTGGTACAGGGCGTGCAGGATGGCGTGCCCGGTGCGGTCGGCGGCGGCGCAGGTGCGCTGCGCAGTGCCTTCGCCGAAATGCGTCGTCATGCCGCCGAACGGGCGCTGGTAGATCCGGCCGTCGGCGGTGCGCGAAAACGGCACGCCGAAGTGCTCGAGTTCGATCACCGCCGGGACCGCCTCGCGGCACATGTATTCGATTGCGTCCTGGTCGCCGAGCCAGTCCGACCCTTTGATCGTATCGTACATGTGCCAGCGCCAATCGTCCTCGCCCATGTTGCCGAGCGCGGCGCTCATACCGCCCTGCGCTGCGACGGTATGGCTGCGGGTGGGGAAGACTTTCGTGACGCAGGCGGTTTTCAGCCCCTTGGCGGCGAGCCCCATCGTTGCCCTGAGGCCGGCGCCGCCGGCACCGATCACAACCACATCGTACTCGTGGGTGATCGTCCGGTAGGCGGGGCTCACGATCCGGCTCCCAGCGCGACGAGGACGATGAACACGACCCCGGCCACGGCGGCGAGCCAGCCGGCAAGCCTGAGCAGAATCAGCAAAGCCACCGCCAGCGCGCGGCGCCCGACGTAATCTTCGATCACCACCTGCACGCCGAGCACCGCGTGGTGGGTCATCAGCAGCGTCGTCAGCACGGCGAACACCGCGTTCCACGGCCCCGCGAGCCACTCGACGCCGGCCCGGTAATCGCCGGCGGCGATCACCGGCAGCAAAGTCAGCAACCATAACGTCAAAGGGATCAGCGCGATCGCCGTCAGGCGCTGTTGCCACCAGTGCGTCGCACCGTCATGCGCGCTGCCGAGTTGGGTCGCGGTCTTGAGCGGATGCTGCATCGTTTCGGCCGGGTTCATGCCAAAGCCCTCCAATACCAGGCTGCCGCCAGCGTCGCGGCGGCGGCCACCAAATAACCGGAGCGGCGGGCGGCGGGCAGTTCCAGAAGCCAGCCGGCATCCCACAACAGGTGGCGTATGCCGTTGAACAGATGGAAGAACAGCGCCCAGGCCAACACCCCCCACAGTACCCTGAACGGGCCGTTGCCCGCCAGTGCCATAAAGCCGGCGTGGCTCTCGGGGCCGCCGGCCAGCGCCTTGAGCCACCACAGCCAGGCGGCGAGCAGCAGCACCAGAAGCACGCCGCTCAAACGATGGGTGATGGACAGCACCGAGGACCACTGCGGGCGGTAGATTTGCAGATGCGGCGAGCGTGGGCGCGGGATGGATGGGTTCATCGTTTCAATTCACCTTTCTCGATACAAAAACATGCCCTCTTTCCCCACCCGCTGGAATAACGCGGCCATGTCCTCCCGGCGCCCAGGCAGGGGGCAAAGTGGTGTGGAACAAGCGGTCAAAAATCGATACAACGGCCGTTCTTTTCCCAGTCGCCGAATCGCGTCGGTTCGGGCCCGTCGCGGCCGCCGATTTCACCTTCGAGCGGCTTGTCGTCGTGTTTGCCGGCGGGCAATGGCGATGGCCGCGCCGTGCGGCGCGCTGTCTCCGTCCCGGCGTGGCCGGCGCTGCCGTCTGCATGCTGCCTGTCCATATCCGCTATTGTATCCGCTATTGCCTGTCCATATCCGCTATTGTATATCCTATCGGCACGGCCACCTGCGCGGCTTTGAAATGCACGACGATCCCCCCGGTGATTCGGCAATCTTCGCACTCGGTCATCTGCGGCGGTTGCAGGTCGACGGCGCACGGGCGGTAGATTGGCTCGACCGGTTGTTGAGCTGCAAGGTTGCGACACTGGCCACGGGTGAAGCGCGCCTCGGCTGCTGGTGCAATATCAAAGGGCGCGTCATTGCCGTCGTGCTGGCGGTGCGCCGCGCCGGGGGGGTCGATCTGTTCCTCGACGCCAGCCTCGCTGCCCAGGTCGCCGGCCAGTTGCGCCGCTACATCCTGCGTGAAGCGTTGTCGATAGCCGAAGACCCTGTGCCACCGGCCGGGATCCGGCGCGCCGGCGACGGAACCGCGGCCGTGGGCGACGGGCCCGCGCAGGCCGCCGCCTTGCCCTGGGACCGCCGGCGGGCGATCGTCCCCGGCCCCGCCGCCACCGATGAGGCGGCCTTGCTGGCCTGGCGACTGGCCGATCTCGACGCCGGTGTCGTCTGGCTCAGCACCCCGGTCAGCGGCTTGTTTCTGCCACAGATGCTCGGCCTGGAGGCGGCCGGCGCAGTCGATTACGGCAAGGGCTGCTACCCTGGGCAGGAAATCATCGCCCGGGCCCATCACCTGGGGCGCGTGAAAAAAAGCGCGTTTCGTTTTACCATGCAAAGCAACGAAGCACCGCCGGCGGGCGCCGTCATCCTCGATGCCGGCGGCGCACCGAGCGGCACGGTCATCGAAAGCTGCCGCGGCGGCGATGATTCGAGCCGCGGCATCGCGGTGCTCGACCACCCGGCGGACCGGCGCTGGTGGCTGTGCGAATTTGCCGGCCGGCGTCTGCCATTGACTGCCGCCTGACAAGAGCCGGCCGCCGGCGAACGATCTCCTTCAGGATCGGCGAGGTGAACATAATGAGAAGCAACGCAACACTTTTCGGCTTGATTCTGGCCTTGGCGCCGGCGGCACCCATCGCGGCGCTCGCCGCCAACTTGCAGATGCTGGTCCAGCCGGTCTATCCCCCCGAGCAATCGCTCGCCGTACACCAGCCGCTGGCCGACTACCTGGCGCGCCGGACCGGGCTGCAGGTCTCGCTGGTCGCGCCGCGCGATTTCCACCACTACTGGCTGGAAATCCGGGCCGGCCGGCGCTACGACCTGAGCCTCGACGATGCGCATATCACCTCGCTGCTCGTCCGCCGCGGATCGATGCAGCCGCTGGCCCGCGCCGCCGAGGACGTCCGTTATTTCCTGCTCGCCGCCGATCCCGAAATCACCCGCCAGAGCGACCTGGTCGGCCGGCCGGTGGCCAGCCTGCCGGCACCCAGCCTCGGACACCAGATCCTGAGCCGCTGGTATATCAATCCGATGTCGCAGCCGCAGATCACCTCGGGCGCCAAATCCTGGCTCGACGCGGTCGAAATGGTGTTTTCGCTCGAAGCCGACGCGGCGATCGCCCCCCACTGGCTGGCCGAACGTTACCCCAACCTCCATACCCTTGCCGAGAGCGAGGCCCTGCCCGGCATGACGATCAACGCCGGCAGCCATCTCGATGCGGATGTCCGCGAGCAGATCCGCCAGGCGCTACTCGAATTGAACGAGGAAAGCGCCGATTTTCCGGTGTTGAACGAGCTCAACACCAGCGGCTTCAAGGCCGCCGAGGCGGCCGATTACGCCGGGCTCGATCGCTACCTGGATACGTTGTTTCAGTTATAGGCTGTTTCAGTTGCTGGCGGTCAGATAGCACACCCAGCCGGCGTCGGCGTCGCCGCGGGTCGCCGGGGTGAAGATGCCGTCGCCCTCGCCGCTCTCCTCGTCCGTTCCCTCCCAATACACCGTGACCTCGGTAAAACCGGCGGCGCGGAGGATTTCCGTCAGTTCGGGCAGCGTCCACAACCGCCAGTCGTAACTGAAGGCGCGTTCGAGGCGCGAGCCGTCCTTGAAACGGAAATGGATGTAGCACTGAAGACGGTGATCGATGGGATTGAACTCGGCCTGCTCCCAGACATAGGTAAAGCCGTCGCATTTGCGCTTTTCGGTGATGTTCATGTGCGATTCGTAGCCGCCGTAAGCGTCGAGGAAGAACACGCCGTCGGCCGCCAGGTTGCGCCGCACGTTCCGGAAATACTCGATGAGGATCTGCCGCTCGTGGAACAGGTAGTAGCTGAAATTCATCGCCAGCACCGCCTGCACCGGCTCGGTGCCGGCCGTTCTGACGTCCGCTTCGATCAGTGTCAGGCGGGCACGCTGTGCCGGGTTCAGCGCCGCGACATTGTGCTCCCGGCCCCAGGCCAGCACCTCGGGGTCGATATCGACGCCGCAGGCGATGTTGTCCTTGTGGCGGCGGACGAAAGCGCAGGCAGTGTGCGCCGTACCGCAGAAATCCTCCCGCAGCCGGCGCAGCGCCTGGCCGCGCAAGCGGCGATAGGTCTTGCAGACAAAGTCGAGTTCGGCGGCTGGATCCTGTACCGCCTTCTGATAAAGCACATGGCGGTCGGCGCGGGCGGCCAGCTTCTGCCGGTGCGTTTTGGAGTCGTGTTTTTTGGCCATCGGATATGCAGATCGTTTTCACCCGCCCGGCGGGCTGCCGGGCTGTTGATGGGCGCGCAGTATAGGCCAGGCGGCGGCCAGATACATCAACATCGACCACAACGTCAAACCAGCAGCGGCTACCAGCAGCCAAAGACCGATCGCCAGAATCGGCAGCCCCCACAACGGTGCGCCGTACAGCAGAAAACCGATCGCCACCATCTGGAAGATGGTTTTTATCTTGCCGAGCAGATTGACCTTGACGTGCGCCCGCGCCCCGATCTCGCTCATCCATTCGCGCAGCGCCGAAACGGTGATTTCGCGGCCGATGATCACCGCCACGGCCAGCCCCAGCAGGATCGATGGGTGGCGCTCGAGGACGATGACCAGCGCCACCGCGACCATCAGCTTGTCGGCGACCGGGTCGAGAAAAGCCCCGAACCCGGATTGCTGGCCGGTACGCCGGGCCAGCCAGCCGTCGAGGCCGTCGGTGATACCGGCCAGTATGAACAGCACGACGACCACCTCGTTTGCCCAGTGATAGGGCAGATAAAACGCCACGACCACCACCGGCAACAGCGCGATGCGCAGCAAAGTCAACCAGGTGGGCAGCGTGATCTTCATCGGTTGTGCTTAGATGTCAGGTCCCGGACGATTACGTGGTCTTGAGATGAATAAATCAGGTTTCGCAGCATACCATTTCTTCATGGCCTCGATGGGCGTGGTGTGGCCGAGCGCTCTCTGGGGAAGATGATGGTTGT
>JBDIVS010000033.1:0-11608 GCA_039794245.1 Candidatus Jinrbaksania sp. | reverse complement strand
ATATGATGGCGCAAAATCTGTGTCGTTTTTTGGGAGCCTGTTTTTCGACAGCGTTCAGGCCGCCGATACCCTGTGTTTTCCATAGTCGGACCATCTTAGCTCGGTCCGAATAACTGGTCTAATCCCTAATTTTTTCAACAACCCGCCAGGTTGTATTAAAAAACAGCGAACTGAAGCGCACAAACAAGACCTAATTTGATATATCATGTGTATCCTATTGATTTTTATGGAATAAATAAAAGGCCATCGGTTGCTCAATGTGCTCATGCCCCACTCGGTTTGTGGCCGTCGGACCGTTTTCAATCCTTCATCCACAAGGTTGTCCACAGGTCGTTGTGAATCGATCTCACCTCTGGCACTCGTCCCGGGGGCCCGGCCGGCGCACCCCGCCCTTTTCGGGCTGGTCCGGACCCGGAGCCGGCCCGGTGAATGGTAAAATAAAAAGTTCGTCCCGCAAAGTCGCACCCTGTCGATGAAACGCCACCTGGAAGAACTCGTCCTGCAGGCCCTGGAACACCTGCGGCGCGACGGCCGCTTAACGTTCGAAGGTGATTTCACCGTGCAGATCGACCGCCCGCGGCAGGCTGGGCACGGCGATTATGCGACCAACGCGGCGCTCGTTCTGGCCCGCACCGCCGGCATGAAACCGCTCGACCTGGCCGCGGCGATCGTCGCCGAGATGCCCGACTCGCGGCACGTCGCCGGAACCGAAATCGCCCCGCCGGGATTCATCAACTTCCGCGTTGCGGAAGATTCACTGCGCCACGTCATCGACGATGTACTCGACGCCGGCGAAGCGTTTGGCCGCAAAACGCCCGATCCGGAACGGCGCATCACCGTCGAGTTCGTCTCGGCCAATCCCAACGGCCCACTGCACGTCGGGCATGGCCGCGGCGCGGCCTACGGCGCCAGCCTCGCGGCACTGCTCGCCGCCGACGGCGCGGTGGTCCACAAGGAATATTACGTCAACGACAACGGCCGGCAGATGGACATCCTGGCGGTTTCCGTCTGGTTGCGCTACCTCGAACTGAGCGGCGAAACCGTGCCCTTCCCGGCCAACGGCTACCGTGGCGAATACGTTTACGACATCGCCCGCACGCTGCGTAAGGAACAGGGCGACGAGTTACGCCACAACCGTTTTGCGGTGTATGATGGCCTGCCGCCGGACGAAGCCGAAGGCGGGGACAAGGAAAAGCATATCGACGCCCTAATCGCCCGCGCCCGGCAATTGCTCGGCGAGCGCGGTTATCGCGCCTGTTTCGACACTTCGCTGGCCGCGATGCGCAGCGAAATCGCCACCGACCTGGCGGAGTTCGGCGTCACGTTCGACGAATGGTTCGCCGAAAGCGCACTTGATAAAAGCGGCGCCATCGCCGCGGCGATCGCCAAACTGGACGCCGCCGGCCACCTGTACCGCAAGGACGGCGCGCTGTGGTTCAGGGCCGGCGCCCTGGGCGACGAAAAAGACCGCGTCGTGATCAGGGAAAACGGCCGGCCGACGTATTTCGCCTCCGACATCGCCTATCTGATGAACAAGCTTGAGCGCGGCTTCAGCCGCGCGATATATGTCTTCGGTGCCGACCACCACGGTTATGCCCCGCGGCTCAAAGCGGTCGCCCGCGGCCTCGGCGAGGATCCAGAGCGGCTCGAAATCATTCTCGTGCAGTTCGCCGTGCTCTATCGCGGCGGCCAGCGGGTGCAGATGTCCACCCGCGCCGGCGAGTTCGTCACGCTGCGCCAGTTGCGCGAGGAAGTCGGCAGGGACGCAGCGCGGTTTTTCTATATCATGCGGTCACATGATCAGCACCTGGATTTCGATCTCGACCTGGCCAAATCGACGAGCAATGAAAACCCGGTCTATTACATCCAGTATGCGCACGCCAGGATTGCCAGCGTTTTCCGGATACTCGAGGAACAGGGCATGAGACACAACCGGGCAATCGGCCAGGCCGCACTCGATAAACTAGTCGAACCCGAGGAACGCGCCCTGTGCATGCTGCTCACGCGCTACCCCGAAACGCTCGGCGCCGCCGCAGCGCAGCGCGAACCGCATCTTCTCGCCCATTACCTACAGGAGCTGGCCGCCGCCCTGCACGGTTTCTACACGCGCCACCAGATCCTGGTCGATGACGAGGCGCTGCGCAACGCCCGCCTCAACCTGCTCGCCGCGGTGCGCCACGTCATCGCCGGCGGGCTGGCGCTGGTCGGGGTCGGCGCCCCGGAGCGCATGTAATGGCGCGCCGGCCGGCAGCAAGGCAGGCGCGCCGCGACAGCGGCGGCAGCCGCTGGTTCGGCGCCGGCATCATCGCCGGCCTGGCGCTCGCCACACTAGCATGGTTTGCCGGCGTCATTCCGCCGCGGCAGATATCGGCGGTACCCGGCGCCGTGGACGACGAGGCCGAAATCGCCCCGCCGGCGGCCGGCGCCGAATCGCAAAGCACGCCGGAATTCGATTTCTACAACGTGCTGCCGGAGATGGAAGTCGTGATCCCGCGCCAGGAAATCCGCCAGCGCGCCGCCCATCCGGACGGCGGCGCGCCCGGCGGCAACGGCCCCTACTCCCTGCAAGTCGGCTCGTTCCGCCGCGCCGCGGACGCCGAGAGCCTGAAAGCGCGCCTCGCCCTGCTCGGCATCCATGCCGCCCTGCAGCAAGTCACCGTCAACGGCACCACCTGGCACCGCGTCCGGATCGGCCCACTGGCCAGCGCCCGGGAAACCGAAGACATCCGCCTGCGCCTCGAACGCGCCGGTTACGAGGCGATGGTGCTCAAAGGGCAGTGAGGTTCGTTCCTCGTTCCTCGTTCCTCGTCCTAAGGTAGCGCATCCACCCAACTATGGCAGCTCGTGGATGCAGGCCCGGATATCCGGAACCCGGTGAGAAATGCGGGCTACGATGTGCTTTTCGATTCAGTAAAACGGCAGGAGCTCACAGGACTCCTGCCGAGCGATCGGCAACCTGTTGCCTAAAATGACCTGACCACCGACTTGCGGCAATATCACGCCGCAGAACTCGAAGCCATCTTGCGTCACCAGCGAGTCCTCGCGCAGCGTGTCCAAGGTGTCTTCATTGTTGTTTATATTCGGGTCCGGCGTGCCATTATCGTCCGTGCAGAGCGGCTCCGAGTCGAACAGCGTCATATCCGACGGCAGATCGTCGACGACTAGCACGTTCTGGACGTCACTCGGCCCGGCATTGGTCACCTGAATGCCGTATTCAATCGTCCCGCCGGGCCGTGCCTGATCGCGGCAATCGCGCATTCTGAGCGACCATTCGGAAATCAGTGGTCGTATGCCGAACACCACATAGCTGCGGCCGGATTGATTGTTGCCGTTGGGATCGGCGAGATCGGCACCGACAATCAGATCGTCCACGCCGTCGCTGTTGACATCCCCGGCGGCGCTGACCGATTTGCCGGAGACATCATTCGCCGCCTCGCCGTAGAGCTTGAAGCCGTTCGTGCCGTCCAGGGCGGACAGTTGGAAAGTGGCGGGAAAACTCGCCTGTGCAGTTTGCGCCAGGCCCAGCGCCAAGGCTCCGGATACGGCTAGCGCTAAAGGTCTTCGCTTGGGCGTTTTCGCCCTGGGCTTGTGTGTATGGACCGCTGCGCGCAATTTTCGTGGTTTCCAAATCATTTGCTTCCCCGTTTTTTACCCGCCAGGCGTGGCGATTCACGCCGCCTCTGGCATACTCGACACCAAGCCAGCCCCCGCCAGCGAGGTGCGGCTCTATGACTACAAACGAAATAACGGTGGAAAACGGCTCAACTTTGCAAGGAACGGCGGGCGGTTTGGCCCAAACCCCGCCTCCGGCGCATTGGACATGTGGTTCCCGCTGCTCTACGACAAACTGCGCGCCCTCGCCCACGCCCAGCGCGCGGTTCCGCGAACCCGATGCCCCGGCACGACCAGCATGGTCCATGAGGCCTATCTGCGGCTGTCCCGGGCGGGCACCGACCCGGTGGGCGACCGGGCTCATTTTTTCGCTCTCGCCTCGCGGGCGATGCGCAGCATCCTGGTGGACAACGTCCGGCGGGGGCAGACGTTCAGGCAGGGCGGCAAATACCAGCGGGTGGAAGTTGTTTTTGGCACTGGCCGACGCCGTGCAATTCGCCCACCGCCATCTCGTCGTGCCCGGCGACATCAAGCCCGACAATGTCCTGGTACACGGAGGATTTCCTTTTGTGTGATTTCATTTTTCTCCGCGTTCTTCGTGACTCCATGAGATGACAAATTTTGGATGGTTTGTAACGATCCGGCAGTGCACGCAAAGAAGCGGCCGCAGAGTGCCGTGGCGCGTGCCCGGAAATACGGTCTTGGATCTCCTCAGATCAACAGGCGGCTTATGGCATAAATCGCCAGCCCGACCAGGCCGCCGACGACGGTGCCGTTGATCCTGATGTATTGCAGGTCGTAACCGATCGCCAGCTCGATGCGGTGGCTGGTTTCGGTTGTGTCCCAGCCGGCGATGGTGTCGCTGATCAGCCGGGCGATGGCATAACGGTGGCGGTCGATCACCGCGATCAGTGCTTCGCCGACCCAGCGGTCGAACAGGGCCTGCATCGCCGCATCGCGCTGCAATTCGGCGGCGACCAGCGCCAGGGCGTCCTCGAAGCGCCGGCGGAGCGGGTGGGCCGGATCGGCGGCGGCGGCGGCCAGCGAAGCGCGCAACGTGCCGCGGATGTCCTCGATCCAGGCGAGCACAACGGGGTGGCGCAGGCCCTCGCGGCGCAGGCGGGCGATCCATCCATCGTGCCGGCCGGCGCGCAGCGCAGCGGCGAGTTCGAGCACCTGTTCGTGATAGCGCTCCCTGAACTCGTGTTCCGGATTCTCGGCCATTTCGCCGAGCAGGCGGTCGATCCGCGCAAACATCCTGACCACGATCTTGTCGTCGATAAAGCCCGGCAGCCACCACGGACCGCCCTCCCGGATGCGCCGGCGGATGTCCTCGCGGTGGCGGTTCAGGGCCGCCCGGCCTTCGGTGAGCAGAAGACTGAGCAGTGCCTGGTGCTGGCGGCGGGCGATGAAGAACTCGATCAGGTCGCCGGCGGCATTGGCGATCAGCCGGTCGTCCAAAAACTCCTCGGAAAATCGGGTCATGAAGCGGCGGAATACTGCGTCGTCGATCGTCCGGGCCAGCCATGCGAACCACGCCGCCAGGTAGCCGGCGATCAAGGACCGCGATTCGGCGCGTTCGAGCCAACCGGCAAGCCGGCGTGCCGCGGCCAACTCCTCGACCCGCGGGCCGAGCGCTTCGGCAATCAGGAAGTGATCGGCCACGAAGCGTGCCAGGCTGGCGCCGATTTCGTTTTTGCGCCGCGGAACGATTGCCGTGTGCGGAATCGGGATGCCGAGCGGATGGCGGAACAGCGCCGTCACCGCAAACCAGTCGGCCAGCGCCCCGACCAGCGCCGCCTCGGCGAAGGCGATCAACCATTCGTGGCCGGCGAACGGCACGAGGTGGGCGGCGACCAGCAAGCCGGCCATCACCGCCAGCAAGACGAGTGGTACCTGCTTCATCCGCCGCAGCCGGCGGCGCTGCTCGGCCTCGGCCTTCAACTCGGCCGGCGGCGGCGCAGCGGCAGAGGGCATGTTCAAAGATTCCGGTACTGCGGCCCGCTGCCGCCTTCCGGCGTCACCCAGTCGATGATCTGGTAGGGATCTTTGATATCGCAGGTCTTGCAGTGCACGCAGTTGGCGGCGTTGATCTGCAATCGCCGGCCGGCGGCATCGTCGATCATTTCGTACACCGCAGCCGGGCAGAAGCGGGTGCAGGGATTGCCGTATTCAGTGGTGCAGCGGGTGGTGCAGATTTCCGGGTCGAGAATCCGCAGGTGCACTGGCTGGTCTTCGTCGTGCTGCGTGGCGGCGAAATAGACACCGGCCAGCCGGTCGCGCGGCGGCAGGTCGCGCGGCGGGCGGGGCGATACGGCAAGCCCGGCGGCCGGCAGCTTGCGGAGCGCCTCATGATCGGCGTGAATTTTCAGCGTCCACGGCGAGTGGCCGGCGGTCGCCGTTTCCCAGAGGCCGTTCAACATCCCGGCCCACAGGCCACGGTAGAAACCGGGGCGGATATTGCGCACTTTTTTCAGCTCGGCGACGATCGGCGAGGCCCTGAGCCGGGTGTCGAAGCCGCTGCTGTCCAGCCGTTCGGCCAGATGCAGGGCGGCCAGCATCCCCGAGCGCAACGCCTGGTGGGTGCCCTTGATCTTGGGGACGTTCAGCAAGCCCGCGGCATCGCCGATCAACAGCGCGCCGGGCATTTCGGTGCACGGCAGCGACTGGTACCCCCCCTCGACCAGGGCGCGCGCCCCGGCCGAAACGATCTCGCCGCCGGCCAGCAGCGCATGAATGCGCGGATGGTGCTTGAACTGCTGAAAGGCTTCGTAAGGCTCGAACGCCGGATCCTGGTAATCGAGCCCGGCGACAAAACCGACGGCCACCCTGTCGCCGTCGAGATGGTAGAGGAACGAGCCGCCGTAGATGCCCCGATCCAGCGGCCAGCCGATACTGTGTTCGACCCGCCCCGGCTTACCGCGACCGGCGGGCAATTGCCACAGTTCCTTGAGGCCGATGCCGTAGGCTTGCGGCGCGGCGCGGCGCGCCAGGTCGTACTTTTCGACCAATCGCTTTGTCAGGTGGCCGCGGCAGCCCTCGGCCAGCACCGTGACCTTGGCGGCGATCACGACGCCCGGCATGTGCGTATCCCTGGGCCGGCCGTCGCGGCCGACCCCCATATCTCCGATGACCACACCACCGACGCCGCCATCGTCTCGATGGTGGATCTTTGCCGCTGCAAAACCGGGGAACAGATCGACCCCCAGCGCCTCGGCCCGTGGCGCCAGCCAGGCGCACAAGGCGCCGAGCGAGACGATGTAATTGCCGCGGTTGTGGGCCTGGGGCGGCACCGGCAAGCGCCAGGCGCGGCGCCGGCCGAACAGATAGAAGCGATCCTCCCGGACCGCGGTCAGCACCGGCGGCGGCGATTCACGCCAGCCGGGAACCAACTCGTCGAGCGGCTCCGGTTCGATCACCGCTCCGGAGAGGATATGGCTGCCGATCTCGGCGCCTTTTTCGATGACGCACACCGTGTATTCCGGCTGCCGGCGCTTGAGGTGGATCGCCGCCGCCAATCCCGCGGGGCCGGCGCCGACGATGGCGACGTCATAGTTCATGACCTCGCGTTGCTGGGTTTCGCTCATGGTCCGGTTTCCTTGAGGCCGGTGTCGCCGGTATTATACGAACCCATGTCAGTCACCCTGCCCCGCATCGCACCACCGCCATCACCGTGGCGCTTCTGCGTCGCGCCGATGATGGCCTGGACCGACCGGCACTGCCGCCGTTTCCACCGCCTGCTGGCACCCAGCGCCCGGCTGTACAGCGAAATGCTCGTCGCCGATGCGCTGCTCGCCGGCGACGCCGGCCGCCTGTTGGCCTTCGATCCGGCCGAACGGCCGCTCGCCCTGCAACTCGGCGGCAACGACCGGCACAAACTGGCGGCCGCGGCGCGCCTCGCCGAGGCCGCCGGTTACGACGAGATCGATCTCAATGTCGGCTGCCCTTCGGATCGGGTGCAGCAAGGGGTGTTCGGCGCCTGCCTGATGCGCCAGCCCAGCCGCGTCCGCGACCTGGTCGCGGCGCTTGTCGAAGCCGTGTCGATCCCGGTCACGGTCAAGTGCCGGATCGGCGTCGATGAGTTGGACAGCGAGGCGTTTTTTCAAGACTTCATCGCCACCGTCATGGCGGCCGGCTGCCGGACGTTCATCGTCCACGCCCGCAAGGCCTGGCTAAGTGGAATCAGCCCAAAGGACAACCGCCGCGTGCCGCCGCTCGATCATCCGCGGGTCTATCGTCTGAAGCAGACCTTCCCTGAACTCACCGTCATCATCAACGGCGGCATCGCCGGCCGCGCTGAAGTCCACCGGCATCTTGAATACGTCGATGGCGTGATGCTCGGCCGTGCCGTGTACCACAACCCGTACCTGCTTGCCGAATGCGAACAAAGCTTCAGCGGCCGGGTGCCACCGAATCGCCGGGAAGTTCTCGAAAAAATGATCGCCTATGCCGCGCGCCAGGCCAAAGACGGCGTGCCGCCGCGGCGGATCGGGCGCCACCTGCTCGGCCTGTACCACGGGCAACCTGGCGGGCGGGCCTGGCGCCGGGCGCTGGGCGCGGCCTTGCAAACGTCATCCGGCCCGGAAACCTGGCGCCGGTGCCTGCCGGCGCTGCCGCGGGCCGACGCCGCGTAGCGGCGATTCAGCGCCGGGGAAAAGGATCGGCCCGACTGGTGCGGGCCCCGGGAGGGCCGGGATCGACCGGCCCGCCATCGTTGGCGATGAAGCGGCGGCCGGGCCTCAGGGCGGCGGCGGGTCTTCGAACCCGGTGCCGAAAATCAGATCCAGATTGCCGCAATTTAGAAGCCCCAAGGTCGGCACGACGACTAGCGTATTGCCGCCCGAGCGGCTGAACTCGACGGCACCGGCCACCTCAACCGGCAGTGTCTGGTCCACGGCGACGGTGATCAGGCCCGTTGACGGTGTCGCCGGCGTGCCGCCCGTGCAATTGAGGTTCAACCCGCTGTCGATGCGCAGCAGGTTGGGCATCTGGGCGTCGGTATCGAACTCGACGCTGACCACACCGTCGATCGGCACGAACGAAGTGGGGAAGGCGCTGTCGCGCAGCTCGACATTGATCGCGGCCTCGCTGATCCCTGCCTGAAACGCCAGAACGGCCAACGCCCCGGCGATCGATTTGCTCATTGTGTTCATAGATTTCCGCTGGTCGTGATTACTCGGCACCGCGCCGCGGTGCGGCCGCTTGCAGTGCATTGACTGTCAATTATAAGGGCAAAGCGTTAACATGTTGTTGGTAAAGCATATTTCGGCGTCTCTCTCGCTTTTTTCCATCGCGGCGCAGGTTAGCCCACGCACCTCTCCACGGCCGGGCCGGGAGCGGGCGGCAGGCGGGTTGACCGCACTGGTGCTGATATCCTCCCTACCGCGTGCGGCCGATGACCACGCGCGGCCGGCCGGCTGCATCGTCCAGGCTGGCGATCTCGGCAAAGCCCGCTGCGCCGAGCAGTTCGGCGGCCGCCTGGCGCTGATCGTAACCGTGTTCGAGGAGCAACCAACCGCCGGGTTTCAGGCGGGCCGGCGCGGCGCTGACGATCTGGCGCACAGCGGCCAGGCCGTCGGCGCCCGGGGTCAGGGCCAGTTGCGGTTCGTGGCGCAATTCGGGGTCGGTAAGGTGCGGATCGCCAGAGGCGACGTAGGGCGGATTGGCGAGCACCATATCGAGGCTTTCCGGAATCGGCGTGAACCACGAGCCGCAGACGAAACGGGCGCGCAGCCCCAAACGGCGCGCGTTGTCGCGGGCCACGGCCAGCGCCGCCGGGCTCAGATCGCTGCCGATCACGAAGCAATCCGGCCGCCGGGCGGCGATCGCCAGCGCGATCGCGCCGCTGCCGGTGCCGAGGTCGGCTACCGTCCAGCGGGCGCCGGGCGGCAGGCGTTCGAGCGCCGCCTCGACCAGCGTTTCGGTCTCCGGCCGCGGGATCAGCACGGCGGGTGTGACCTGCAACTTGATGCCGCAGAACTCGACCTCACCGGTGAGATAGGCAAGCGGCACGGCGCTGCGCCGGGCTGCGATCAGCCGGCGGAATGCCAAAGCCTCCGGCGCTGCCGGGCTTTCCTCGCCATGCGCGTAGAGCCAGGCCATCTTCCGGTTCAGCACATGGGCGAGCAGCAGCGCCGCTTCGTGCGCCGCCTCGCCGGCCGGCCGGCCGCCGCCGGCCAACACGTTGCCGCCCCAGCGCAGCAAGGCGGCAATGGTGGCCGGATCGGCCGAGGCGACGGCGGTTTTTACCGCTATCACCGAGGCGATATCCCTGTCACCCGCACCCGGTTCGCCGGCGATTATTTCCCCGGCAAACATTTCCCGGCCATCCCGAGTTGGGTTAACACTCGATAACATTGACTGCCAATCCGCCACGCGAGGTTTCCTTGTACTGCAATTTCATATCGGCGCCGGTATCGCGCATCGTCTTGATCACCTTGTCGAGCGAGACGCGGTGCTTGCCGTCGCCGCTCATCGCCAGGCGCTGGGCGTTGAGCGCTTTGACCGCACCCATCGCGTTGCGCTCGATGCACGGGATCTGCACCAGCCCGCCGACCGGGTCGCAGGTCAGGCCCAGGTTGTGCTCCATGCCGATCTCGGCAGCGTTTTCGACCTGCGCCATGGTCGCACCGAGCGCCGCAGCCAGGCCGCCGGCGGCCATCGAGCAGGCGACGCCGACCTCGCCCTGGCAGCCGACCTCGGCGCCCGAGATCGAGGCGTTTTCCTTGTACAGAATACCGATCGCCCCGGCAGTCAGTAAAAATTCGTGGATCCCCTCGCGCCGCGCTCGGGGGACGAAATGCCGATAGTAATGCAGCACGGCCGGGACGATGCCGGCGGCGCCGTTGGTGGGGGCGGTGACCACCCGGCCGCCGGCGGCGTTTTCCTCGTTGACGGCGAGTGCAAACAGGTTGACCCAGTCGAGGATGGCGAGCGGATCGCCGCCGGCGGCGGCCGGGTCGCCGCCCAGCCGGTGGAACAATTTGGGCGCCCGCCGTTGCACTTTCAGCCCGCCCGGCAGCACGCCGTTATTTGAACAACCGCGCCGGACGCACGCCGCCATCGCTTCCCAGATCGCCTCGAGGCCGGCGTCGATCGCTTGATCGTCACGCCAACTCCGTTCGTTGGCGCGCATCACCTCGCCGATCCTCAGGTTCTCGGCGGCGCACAGCGCCAAAAGCTCGTCGGCGCTGTGAAACGGATAACACACCGCGGTATCGTCGGCGACGATGCGATCTTGCGCCGCGGTATCGCGGTTGACGACAAAACCGCCGCCGACCGAATAATAATCGCGCCTGAGCAGCACTTCGCCGGCCGCATCCAGGGCGCTGAAGCGCATGCCGTTGGGGTGGTAGGGCAGGGTCTGGCGTTTGTGAAAAAGCAGATCGCGCCGCTCGTGAAAGCCGATCGCCCGGCCACCGAGCAGGCGTATCTCGCCGCCTTTGCAAATCTCGGCGGCGCGGCGCGGCAGAAGATCGGGATCGACGGTCTCGGGCTCAGCACCTTCCAGGCCGAGCAGCACGGCGCGGTCGGTGCCGTGGCCGCGGCCGGTATGGCCGAGCGAGCCGTAAAGCTCGACCTGCACGCGGGCGAGGCGTTCGGCCGCGGCGAGACCGCCGAGACGCTCGGCGAACAGCCGCGCGGCGCGCATCGGTCCTACGGTGTGCGAACTCGAAGGGCCGATGCCGATTTTGAACAGATCAAATACGCTGATCGCCATATGGGAGCCTGACGGACTTCATCTAGCAACAAACCATTCTACGCCGCCCAATCGGGATAGGGAGGCACCTTACGGTGCCTCTCCTCCCACACCACCGGGCATACGGATCACGTACCACAGCGGTTCGATGAACATCGCTACCGCCCCATCAGGCTCGGTAGCCCCAATTCCGCAAAGTACTTCGCAGGCAAAGCCCGCGACAGCGCTGGGGTGTGAGACAGCCGCCACGGCCCGTGGGCCGATTTGGCCATCTGCCAGGCATCGCGCACGCTCACG
>JBDIVS010000032.1:0-11937 GCA_039794245.1 Candidatus Jinrbaksania sp. | reverse complement strand
AAGTCATGGGACCATGATGCCAAAGCCGCCGCGGCTGGGGTATCGGCCGAGATCGCGCCTGGGTGTAGGCCGGGGCCGATATGGGGTGTCAGCGGGGGCTGATAAATCGTGACTGTCCTTTAAGCCCCTTGAAGCTTCGATGACTGTCCTTGAAGCTTGGTGCTTGATGCTTGATGACTGTCCTTGAAGCTTCGATGACTGTCCTTGAAGCTTCATCAGCCCACCGTCAGCGCCCTGAGCCGCCCAGAGCCGCTTCTTCCACAGGGCAAACGAACTCGGCGCAATCCCCTCCCGGGCGCAAAATACCGCCTGGCTGAGACCACTCGCCCGCTGCCGCGCAAATATCCCCCGCCAATCCGTCACCGAACGCCGAATCCGGCCCTTTCCGGTTACACTCATGCCCAATCCTCCTGTCAATCAACCAGACCAACAGGTTACCGGGTAAATTGAGAGGTGGGAAGTACGGCCTGGAATGACCGCTTACACTACAATCGCCATTGGCGTCTCGAAAAATTGGGCTTCATGTCACCCCTCGAAGCCCGTCAGGCCTATGTCATGCGAAAGGCGGCCTGAGGTGCAAAACTGTGTCCAGACAATGCGAGCCGGTACATGCGGAATGCCGAGATTGGTTCTCTATGTGCCGCCAGCTTGGGCGAGAAACCGGGCGCGTCACCCTGGGTGAATTCGATGCTTTTACTAAAGCTCTCATAACTTATTGATTTAATGAAGAAATATATAAATTCGAGCAAAATTTATGCAACTGTTGGGTTTACATACCGATTCAGTATTCGTTCCTCGTTCCTCGTTCCTCGTTCCTCGTTCCTCGTTCCTCGTTCCTCGTTCCTCGTTCCTCGTTCCTCGTTCCTCGTTCCTCGTTCCTCGTTCCTCGTTCCTCGTTCCTCGTTCCTCGTTCCTAGTTCCTAGTTCCTAGTTCCTCACGGGAAAGAGGGTAAAGGGGTCTTTCACCCAGCGAATCCGGACGCGCCCGCTGCCGCGGGCGCGTCCGGAATGACGGGGAGGGAAAATCGGGCGCGTCCGGAATGATGTTGTGCGGGGCTTTGCCGTTTGCAAAACAGCAAGCAAGGACGGTGTGGGTGCGTCCGGAACGATAAAGGAGAGCCGTTTACGGCGCCCAACTGAAGCCGATGGAAAATTCGCGGCCGCGGGTGAAGGCGCGGGTGAGTTCGGATCCCTGGGTGAATTTGACGGTGTCGTTGAGCAGGTTACGGGCCTTGAATTTCAACTGGAAACCCTCGCCGATCTCCTTGCTGATAACGAAGTCGAGCTGGTTGAACGGCTGCTCCTCGATATCCGGCGCGCCGAGCAGACCGCGCTGCACGATGCGGGCGCCGAAGGTGTTGTAGAGCAGTGTCGCTGACATGTCCTGTTCATTTGTTTCGTAGCCAAGCTGTAAGTTAACCGTGTATTTTGACTGGCCCTGCAATCTGGTCTGCTGATTCGTTCTGAGATCTATGACTTCATCCGCGAGCGTCAACTTGCTGTCTATATAGGCAAAATTACCGGCCACTGTCAGATTATCAAGGAAACCGGTTTTGCCCCAGTCAAACGCATTCTTCAAAAGCGGCCTGATGAACCCGAGCGATTTGCGCCATTCGATCTCGCCACCAATATTACGTGCTGTATCGGAGTTTTCGAAGCTTGCAATCGGAGTCACACCTGGAAAAAAGGTGGTTTCAATCGGATCATCGAACGACTTCCAAAAGAGTGCGGCCGCAAAATTTTCGGTTGGGCTGAAGTAATATTCCCAGCGGATATCCGCATGGCGAATCGCAGCTTCTTCGAGGTCTGGGTTGCCGATAGTCACCTGGTCGAGTAGCGGATCCGTAAATGGCGCCGGGGAAATTTCACGGAAATCAGGCCGCACAAGCGTTTCCGAATAGGCAAAACGCAACAACTGGTTATCGTACAGTTTCCAGTTGATATTCGCCGCCGGAAGAAAGTCGGATCCTTCCAGATCGGCGACGATGGGCGTCTGATTGCTAGCCGTCAGGTCGAATGTCTCCACACGCTGCAAATTATCTTCGACACGCCCGGCCAGCACGATTTCCAATGTGTCGCGATAATTCACTGTCATACTGCCGAAAAACCCGTCCAGATCCTGTTCAGCCGTATAGCTATCAGTCGGACGCGTCACCTGCTGGAGGCTGATCGTTGTCGGTGTTATATTCTCATCCGAGAATATCTGCTCAAGAGATGGCAAACGTAATGTCTCTGGATCCAACGCGCTCCTGTTTACCGCAAAGCGGAAGCGGCGAATGATGGACAGGCGGTTGCGATTCAAAAAATCTATACCGCCCGCCAGCGCCAAATCGATCTTATCTGAGATCTGCAAAGGCAGCACCAGCGCAGTCTTGATCTGACTACTGTCGTCATAAAGATTGCTAAAAACTGTTGAGTTATTATCGGCGCGGATCGAAAATTCAAGATCACCGCTCGGACCAACATCAAAGCGATACAAACGCTCATTTGGCGAGGTTCTATTTGCGGTAGACTGTGTGTACTGCCACTCTGCCTGCAGCCCGCCCAAAAAAGGGAGAGTGTGATGTCCGCCGAACTGCTTTACAAATAGCTTATTGTTCACATATTCCAGTTCGAATTGACGGGTAAAGTCATTCACCTCTGACGAAAAGCCCTCGGTGATCTCTGCTAGGTCAAATGTCTGGCGAAGAAGCAACGTGGTAGCCGTTATTTCGTGCTGGTCCCGCCACTTCACGTTGGCTCCACCATACAGGCTGGTACTCACCTCTTGTTCGGTAAATTGACGGATGAAGTCATTCTCGATGCCCAGAATCTGCTCACCGTTATCCAACCTGACATTGATATCCCGCCTGATTTCATCATCGCGCGTCTCGAATTCTTCGTCCCAACTTCCGGATACGAGAAAACCAGCCTGCCAGTCGTTGCCAAAATGGAATGTATCCCCTAGTGTTATTGCCAACGATGTATCAGGTCGAATCCTTTTTCGCTCAATGTCATATACTCCGGACAGGTCACGACCAAGTTGCTGGATTTCTTCACGGCTGAAACCATTCGGGTTGACCGGACTCACTGGCACCAGAGGACGACCGGAATCCAGCGCTTCCTGAAGAGAGCCCGGCAGGGCACGGGTGCCATCGTCGAAACCAAGGAAATCGAAATCGCCACCGTCGTAGCTGAACCCCGACTTAAAGGATGTAGATGTGCGAACGCCAAATGACCCGCTGATATTGAATAGAAATTCATCAGGGACCGTTTGTGTGCGAAGGTCGATGGTTCCGCCTCCAAAATCGCCTGGCAGTGAAGCGTCGAAGGATTTTGTAACCAGCACGGAGGCCAAAACGTCGGCGGGAAATAGATCAAGCGGCACCACGCGGCGGGTCGGGTCGGGGCTGGGGACAGTAGCGCCGTTGAGCAGCGTCGTCGTATAGCGTTCACCGAGACCGCGGATAAAAATGAAGCGATCGTTGACCAGTGTCAGGCCGGTCACCCGCTTCAAGGCTGAAGCGGCGTCACTGTCACCGGCGCGCGAGATCTGTTCGGCGCCGAGCACTTCGGTGACCGATGCGGAACTTCGACGCTCTTCCATTACGGAGGCGATACTGCCTTCGATATACGGCGCCAGCACGACGAATTCGGGCAGTTCGGCGCCGGCCGGGGTGAGTTCCAGGTTCTGGGTGGTGGTTTGGCCGGAGGTCACCGGGATGTTGTCCAGCGTCCGGGTGTTGAAGCGCGCGGCGAGCACCGATAGGGCGTAGTTGCCGGGCGGCAGTTCGAAGCGGTAGCGGCCGTCCTCGCCGGTGACGATTTCTGCCGCCACGCCGCTGGCAAAGACCCTGACGCCGGCCAGCGGGCGGCGATCCTCGGCGCCGGTGACGATCCCTTCGAGGATGCCCGGCGGGCCGGCGGCGACCGGGGCGGACGGCTCGGCGGCGACTCGCCCGGCGGCCGGATTCGAGGTCTCGAAATCGGCATAGACCGGGCGGCCGTCGGGGTAGAAGTTGAGCAGCAGGCGGGCGATTTCACCGGCGGCGAGATCGAGATCGCGGCGATAGGTCTGATCGGGGGCCTCGACCTGGAGCCGGTGTGGGCCGGGCGGCAAGTCGCGCTGCCAGTGGCCGTTGCGGTCGGTGCGGCCGGCCGGGGCGCCGTCGAGCGCGATCCCGATCCCGGCGGCCGGCAACTCGGCGGTAAAGACGACGAGGGTCAGGCGGCCGGCCTTTGGTGCCTGCCCGCCGGCAGCCGGCGCCGGTTCATGACTGTCCCGGATAACTCGACCTGCCGGCTGCGATTCATGACTGTCCTCGATGGCGCCGGCTTGCCGGTGGTCCTCGTCGGCCTCGATTTCATGGCTGACCTCGAATGCAATCCGATGACTGTCCCCTACCCCTGCCCCGGCTGCTTCGGATTCATGACCGCCCACGTTGGCCGGGCGTTCATGACTGTCCAGGATTGCTCCGTGTTCATGACTGTCCCGGATTGCTCCGTGACTGTCCCGGATTGCTACTTCATGACTGTCCCGGATTGCTACTTCATGACTGTCCCGGATTGCTCCGTGACTGTCCCGGATTGCTCCGATTGCTCCGATTGCCTGACTGTCGCCGATTGCCGGGTGGGCGGATTCGGCGGCGGCGAGCAGGAGCACCGCGGCGCAGCCCGCGGTCACGCGGTGCATCACTGGCAGCGCCACGGTTCGTCCCGGCATTCGGCGATGGCGCGGCGGACTTCAACCGCCTTGCGGAACAGGTCGCCGCGCCTGAGGCGCGCGAGCTCGTTTTCGGCACCGGCGTAATCGCCGCTTTTGAACAGCGCAAATGCCAGGGCGTAGCGGATGTCTTCGTTGGCCACCAGGTTGAGGCGGTACAGATCGTCGCGCATCGCCACGGCTTGTTCGAAATGGCCGAGTTCGAGGGTCAATGCCAGGCGCTGTTTGAGCTTGGCTTCCTGGTCGGCGATCTGGCCATTGAGCAGCAGGGCGCGGTAACGTTGGCCGGCGCGGCGGTACAGCTCGGCGGCGTCGGCAATGAGCGTGCGATCGAACACGGCGGCCTGATCGATCAGGGCGGCGGCAGTGTGATAGGACTGCCGATCGACATAGACATGAGCCAGGGCCTTGGTGGCATCCAGCGATTCGGGGTGCATAAGGTGCGCCGCTTCGAGAAAGCGCAATGCCTTTTCTGTTTGCCCGGCGCGGCGCAACGCGTCGGCGATCGCCACGCGGTCGGCGGGCCGGGCGCTGAACCGTTCGAGATAGGCTTCGCCTTGTTCGGCCGCGGTTTGGTACAGGCCGAGGTCGATCAGGTAGAACACCCGGCGACGGGGGAACGAGGGATCGTCAGGGAACAAGGCCCGGGCCTGGTCGAGCGCGGCCAGGGCATCGATTTTGCGGCCCAGCCGCCACAGCGCATCGGCGCGTAGGTGCCAGGTCGAGGGAATGCGGGTGGTTTCGGCCTCGACCCTGGACAGCGCATCGATCGCCGTTCGATCATCGCCGAGTTCGTAGCTGATCTGCGCCAGGTAAACGAAGACCACGGCATCGCTCGCCCCGGCGGCGACGGCCGCGGCGAGCGCGTCTTTGGCGGCCGGCAGATCGCCGAGCCGCTGCGATGCCAGGCCGCGCAGCGTGTGATAGCGGACCGGATCGATTTCTTCGGCCGCCGGGTCGAGGCCGTCGAGCACCGCCAGCGCGCGGTCGGGGTGGTTGTCGCGCAGCATCAAGGCGGCGAGGTCGAGCGGATCGTCGGCGGCTTTTTTCGCCGCGGCGGCACCAAAGACCAGTCCGGCGAGGACTAGGGACAACAGCAGGCGGGACATCAGGAATCAGCTCAGATCGAAGCGGATTTTCTGCTTGACCCAGGCGCGTACCGCCCTGCCCTGGTATTCGGCCGGATCGAAGCGCCAGCGATTGATGCCGGCAAGTACGACGTCGTCGAAGACGCCGGCCGGGTATGATTCGACGACCTTGACCTGCTCGATCTCGCCGGTGACGCCGATCAGCAGCGACAGGACGACGTACCCGGTCATGCCCTGCGCCTTGGCGCGCGCCGGGTACTGCATCGGCGCCTGTAATATCGCGGCCGGCGGGCGATCGACGGTGTCGTCGCTCATCACCAGACCTTCGCCGGCGCCGAGCAGGTCGTCGGCCAGGCCGGCGAGATCGTCGGTCGAGAAACCCGGCAGGCCGAAGTCGATGCCGGACAACACGCTGCCCAGGTCGAGCAATGGATTGGGCGGCGCCTTGGCTTTGCGCGGCTTGGGCTTGGGCGGCGGTTCGGGCTTGAGCGGCGGGGGCGGTTTGCGCTCGAACGTCACCTGCGAGGCGGCGGCGAGTTTATCGCCATCGTCGAGGCGAGACAGATGATTGATGAACAGCAACGTGCCGAGTACGGCAATGCTGCCGGTGATCATAAAACCCGTTGCCCACAGCAACGCTTTTGATTTCGATTTCATCATCCCACTCCAGCCTCTTTGACGGTAGCGACGCCGACATCCTCGGCGCCGGCCAGGCGCGCCTGATCGACGACCTCGACCAGGCGCCCCGACGGCACGCCCTCGTCGGTGACGACGAGCACCGATTTATTGGTCCCGGCACCGAGCAGATCGCGCAGCCGGCTTTGGATCACCCAGACGCGGATCGGCTCGCCGTCGAGATAGATGTCGCCCGCCTGGTCGATGTAAATGCGGATCGCCTTGGTCGAGGCGACGGTGGCGGTCGAGGCCGCCGGGCGATTCAGATCGAGCTTGAGATCCTTGACGAACGTCGTGCTGACCATGAAAAAGATCAGCAGGATGAACACCATGTCGATCAACGGCGAGATGTTGATGTCCTGGATGTTTTCCGGGCGCTCGCGATAACGCATGGCGATCGATCCTCAGTCCGGGCTCAGGCGGTGCACAGAATGTCTTTGAGCTGGTTCAACTCGAGTTCGATGTCGCGCGCCCGCCGCCCGAGCACGCCGTTGACGATGAGCCCCGGAATCGAAACCAGCAGGCCCATCTGGGTTGTGAACAGGGCCTGCGAGATGCCGCCGGCGATGCCGCCCGATTGGCTGAACAGCGACATTTCGGCGAGCGAATCGAAGGTCTCGATCATGCCGGCGACGGTGCCGAGCAGGCCGAGCAGCGGCGCGACGAGCACGATGGTGGTGACCAATACGTGATGGCGACGCAGATTGCGCTCCTCGGCGGCAAACGCATCGTCGAGACGGCGGCGCAGGTCGGGCAGGCCGCGGGATTTGAGCGCCAGGCCCAAGCGCGCGGCGCGCACCAGGATGCCGTCGCGCATGCGATAGGCCGGGTCGTCGCGGCCGACCCTGTCGAGCAGGACGCGGGCGCCGCGGCGGCTGCCACGGCGGAGCAGCGCAAAGCGCCAGCCGAGCGCAAACCACAGGACGAGAAGCAGAACGACCAGCGGCCACATCACGCCGCCGCCGGCGGCGAAGTAGTCGGCCAGGGCGTCGAGCTGCCGGAAAAACCAGTCCATCGCCGTCCTATGCCGCGCCGAGGCGGCGTTCCTGGTCGAGGTTGACGATGCGCAGCGCCGCTTTTTCCATGTCGTCCTTGATGCGCTCGGCCCAGCCGGCGAGCAGGTTGCCGAACAGCAGCGCCGGGATGGCGACTGCCAGGCCGACTTCGGTGGTGATCAGGGCAACCGAAATGCCGCCCGACAGCAGCTTGGGATCGCCGGTGCCGAATTCGGTGATCACCTCGAACGTCGCGATCATGCCGGTCACGGTGCCGAGCAGGCCGAGCAGCGGGCTGACCGCGGCGATGACGATGATGATGGCGCCGAAGCGGTTGAGGTGCGACGATTCGTGCAGGATCGCTTCGGAAACGATGTCCTCGAGATGGGCGCGCTCGCGGTCGAGATTGCGGATCGCCGCGGCGATCACCCGCGACGTGGCGCCGGCGCGGCGGCGGCAGGCATCCAGCGCTTCGGCCATCCGGCCCTTGCGGACCAGTTCGCCGGTTTCGGCGAGCAGTTTTGCGGTATCGGCGCCGGCGCCGCGCAGAAAGATCACGCGCAGCACGATCAATACCAGCGCGACCAGGCCGAGCGCGGCGATGATCCAGGCGATGGCGCCGCCGTCATCGAGGACTTGAAAGAGCGATTTGGCGGTTTTCTCCTCGACCGGTTTGAGCAGGGATTCATAAATAAAGATCGGCAACACATCCGGAACGCGGCCGGCCGCCACTGCCCTGGCCGCCTCGGCGTTGTCGCCGGGCCAGAGCTTCAGGCGTCCTTCGCCGGCCGGAGCCAGCACCCCGGCGCCGTCGGGACCTGTGCCATAGGCGGCGATCCGGCCGATCTCGACGATCTCGCCCGCCACTTCGCGGCCGTCTTCAAGATAAAAGCGGCCCGCCGTCCTGCGCCGTGTGCCGCCCTGCTCGATCAAGCCGGCGGCGGCGTCGAACAGCGCGGCGATCTTCGCCACGTCATCGCCGGCAGCAAACGCCTCGCCGGCGAAACCGGCAAGGCCTTGCAACTCCAAACTGGCGACAGCCTGCTGGTAACTGGCATCGAGGATGCCGCGCTGGTCTTCGAGATCGGCGATGCCGCGCTCGGCTTCGAGCAATGCTTTTTCCAGTCGCCGGACGCCGTTCTGCGTTTCGAGCAGACGGTTTTGCAGCGCCGCGAGTTTGTCCTCACCGGCCCGCTCCTCGTCGCTGGCCTGCTGTTTGAGCTTCTGCAACTGCCGTTCCAGTTCGTCCTGCTGGGCGGCGAGAAAGGCAAACTCGCGGCGATAGGCAGCTTCGAGTTCGGCCTTGGCGCGTTCCGGATCGGCCGGCGGCACGGCCGGAGCGGCCGGCGGCGCGGCTGCCGGGTCGGCCGGCGGCGGGGTCTGTTGCGCGCCGGCCGCCAAGGCCGTCAGAAAGCCGCAGGCTAAAACGAATCGTTGCCACATTCTGCGGCGGGCAGCCGCCGGAACGCACAGGCCGGCCATCATGACGCCTCCGCAGCAAGCGGCGGCAGCGCCGCCGGCAGCGTGAAATAGCCCTGGCGGATCTGTTTGCGCAGGGAATCGAACAGTGTGGCGATCCGCCCCCGCTCGTCGCGGCCGGCGGCCTCGCGCCACGTCCAGCCGCCCGCTCCGGGGGCAGCGTAGCCGTAACGCTCGTCGCGGGTCCGGAAATAGAGCATCGCAGTGCCAAGTTTTGCGACTTCGGCGAGCACCGGCCGGCCGCCGAGTTCGATGGTCTGCGAATAGATCGCGTTTTCGCGGCTCAATCTAAACTCATCTTCGGCGATCGCCCACAGCCGGTTGACGGCGCGCTGCGGCACGACCCGGCCGGCAGCGAGCTGGGTTTGCAGCTCGTCGAGCGCGGCCAGCCGTTCGGTACGGCGGAACGGCAGCGAAGCGGCCACCGCGCGGCGCACCGCGGCCACCGCCGCCTCGACGGCGGGCAACAGCGCATCGTGCCCGGTGCCGCCGGCAGCGATGCGCTCCTCGAGCCCGGCCAGTTCCTCTTCGAGCTGGCGGCGGCGCACCCGTTCGCGCTCGATCGCCGCCTCGGTTTCGGCCTGCTGGGCGGCGATAAAGCCACTGCGCGTCCGGCGCTCCTCGCGGGCGATATCGATCTCGCCCTGCAAGCGCTCAATCTCGGCGCGCAGCGCGATCAGCCGTTCAGTCAGGCCACTGAGGGCAGGATCGACCGCCCCGGCGCCGGCTGCCGGTTGGGCGTGGACCACAGGCACAGCGCTCAGCAGGATGATCGGCAGAAGGGCGGCGACAAGACGGCCCGGCGGGCGCTGCTGCTTACCGGTGGGAATGGGCGGCATCAGAAAATCCGGTTGATGAATCTGAAGGCGCAGGCTACCGGCACAAAATGACAACAAGATGACAATACCCCGGTGCTTTGTCACACAACCGTTACAAAACATTCATCATGCCGCAACAAACACCGCCTACACTGACCAGCGGCACAGAGCCGTCACCATTTACCACTGGAGGTTTTTCAAAATGAATTTCTATCGCCATACGCTCGGCGCGATCGTCTTGCTGGCCGGCGCCGCCGCCAGCCAGCCGGCCGCCGCGATTTTCATCGACGGGCAGTTCGCCGGCCAGTGGGCCGAGGCCGGCACACCCGGCGTGCGCCGCGGTTTGAATTTACAGTATTTCAAACTCGGCCCGGAACAAGGCACACTGTTCGCCGTCGGCTTTTTCTTCGACAACGCAGGAAATCAAATCTGGATCAGTGGAAACGCACTTGTCACGCCGGGGCTTTTTGAATTTACCTTTCCGGTCAGCCTGATCACCGGCGGCCGTTTCGCCGGCGGCCCGGCGGGTGAGATCGTCCAGGTGCAGAACTTCGCGCAGGTCACGCTGACCGTCAATTCCTGCAACAGCCTGGATTTTGCCTGGCAGTGGAGCGGCAACGGCGGCCCCGATATCGGCACCGGTTCGGTCAATATGGACCGCGGCGTCTCGACCGTGGGGGCGCCGGGTTTCGCCGGCCCCGAGCGCTGCGTTTACCAGAAAGAATTCACCGGCTGCCCGGCGTTCGCCACTGATCTCGGTGATCGTTCCTGCCTGATCAGCGCTCCGGCAAGCTCCCCATTGACCGGCGAGATCGACCTGTCCAACGATATCACCTGGTTCCTGGACGGTCAGGTATTTGCCGGCGGAGATAACACCAATCCTGCCAGGGTCAATATTGAAGCGGGTACCCGCATCATCGGCGCCAGCGGCAACGGCGCCCTATTCATCCGCCGCGGCTCCAAGATCTTCGCTGAGGGCAAGCCATTCGCGCCCGTCGTTTTCACCGGGCTGGATCAGCAGATCGCCGGCGAATGGAGCGGCGTGGTGATCTCAGGCAACGCCATTGTAAACGGTTGCGCCGAGGGAACTCCAATTGGCCAATGCGAAGTCAGCTCCGAATTTGCCGAAGCTGAATTTTACGGAGGCGATAACGATGAAGATGATAGCGGCGTGATGCGCTATGTCAATATCCGTTTTGCCGGCCGAGTGGTATTCGAAAACCGCGAGCTGAACGGCTTAACACTACAAGGCGTAGGCTCCAAAACCATTTTGGAAAATATCCACATCCACGCCGGACTAGACGACGGAATCGAGTTTTTCGGCGGCGCTGCACAGGTCCGCAACCTCGTGGTCACAGAAGCCCAGGATGACAGCATCGACTGGGGCTTTGGTTTTCATGGAAAAATTCAGAACGCCCTAGTAATTGTCAACAACGGTGAGCACGGGATTGAAGCGGACAACAGCGAACCACCGAATCTTGATCTGTTGCCACGCGCCAATCCCACCTTGTCCAATCTGACAATGATCGGTTCGTCAAACAGCGGTGAAGGCGCCCGCCTGCGTCGCGGCACAGGCGCCTTGATTCAGAATTCGGTATTCACCGGATTTGCCGGCGAATGCATCAATATCGATGACGATTCGACCTTTAACGTCGCCGGGACACCACCCAATTTCAATGATGGCCTGCTGCAAATGCGACACACCGTCGTCAACTGCAACACCAACTTCGAAGACAAAGACACAGACCAGTTCCTGGTCAGCACATGGTTCAACGCCCAAGAAGGAAATCAGGTTGCCAATCCGATGCTGGTTGGCTTCCTACCCGCGAACGGCTCACCGTTATTGGATGGAGGTGCGCCAATCGAAGGCGACTCCTTTTTTACCGGAGCCGACTATATCGGCGGATTCCGCAATGGCAATCCCGGCGCCAATTGGACCCTTGGTTGGACGGAGTTCCTGGAACAGTAAAAGCCACAATGTAATCTCACGCAAACAGGAATAGCTAGATGATCGAGCCGAGCCCGGGCACTGACCGGGCTCGGCTTTTTTCAAGGGATCAGACCAGTTATTCGGACCGAGCTAAGATGGTCCGACTATGGAAAACACAGGGTATCGGCGGCCTGAACGCTGTCGAAAAACAGGCTCCCAAAAAACGACACAGATTTTGCGCCATCATATC
>JBDIVS010000031.1:0-13067 GCA_039794245.1 Candidatus Jinrbaksania sp. | reverse complement strand
GATATGATGGCGCAAAATCTGTGTCGTTTTTTGGGAGCCTGTTTTTCGACAGCGTTCAGGCCGCCGATACCCTGTGTTTTCCATAGTCGGACCATCTTAGCTCGGTCCGAATAACTGGTCTGATCCCAAAATATTTTTACCGGATAGATGCGCGCCGTCCTCGGAGCGCACCCCTGCCGGGGCACAGGCAGGCACTGGCAGCCGGAGATGGACCTGGCTCGAACAACGAGGAACGAACAACGCGCCCGGCCGGCCGGGCGTGGCGGCGGGCATCGGGGATGCGGTATAATATTTAACACGCGGCTGCCCCGGCGGCCGCTGTCCTTGCCTCACCGCCCCGCTGCGGGAGGCTTTGCGGGTGCCGGAGACCGGCGCCCCGAAACCACAAGGAGCCAATATGCGTCATTACGAAATCGTTTTTCTGGTCCATCCCGACCAGAGCGAGCAGGTCGGCGGCATGGTCGAGCGCTACCGCGGCCTGGTGTCCGCCAAGGGCGGGGTCATCCACCGGCTGGAGGACTGGGGCCGGCGGCAGACCGCCTATCCGATCGGCAAGGTCGCCAAGGCCCACTACGTGCTGATGAACATCGAGTGCGACGGCGAGACGCTGCACGAACTCGAGGAAGTCTTCCGCTTTAACGATGCGATATTGCGCCATCTGACGGTGCGCAAATCCCATGCCGTGACCGAACCGTCGATGATCATGCGCGCCCGCGATGAGGAAAATACCCGTTCGCGCAAGGCGCCGCGGGCCAACACCGATGACGAACCGGATCAGGACGAGGCAGGCGACAGCGAAGTGCCGGCCGCGGCCGGCGACAGCGATGACGAGGGAGCCTTCGACGAGGCGGATATCGGCAGCGCCGGAGAGGAGGAATAACATGTCCCGACATTTCAAACGCCGCAAGTACTGCAAGTTCACGGCCGAAGGCATCGATCACGTCGATTACAAGGATCTGAACCTGCTGCGCCAGTTTATCGGCGAGAGCGGCAAGATCGTGCCCAGCCGGATCACCGGCACCGGTGCCCGTTATCAGCGGCAGTTGGCGACCGCGGTCAAGCGGGCCCGCTTCCTGGCCCTGTTGCCGTACACTGACAATCACTGAAGGAGCCGCCTGATGGAAGTCATTTTGCTCGAAAAAGTGGCGAACCTCGGGGCGCTCGGCGACCGGGTCAAGGTGCGCCCCGGCTACGGCCGCAATTTCCTGCTGCCGCAGGGCAAGGCCGTGCCGGCGACACCGGCCAATATCGAATCGTTCGAGGCGCGGCGGGCGGAACTGGAAAGCGCGGCGAACGAAAAGCTGGCGGCCGCCGAGGCGCGGCGCGCGGCGCTGGCCGAAGTGCTGCTTGAATTCGAGGTCAACGTCAGCCCCGAAGGGCGCCTGTACGGTTCGGTCGGAGCGCGCGAGATCGCCGATCGCCTTAGCGAGATGGGTCTGCCGGTGGCGCGCCACGAGGTGCTGCTCGGCACAGGCCCGCTGCGCCAGACCGGCGAGTTCGAAGTCGCCATTCAGCTTCATGCCGATGTCGAAACGACGATCAAAGTCAAGGTGCACGGCGTCGGGTGACCGGCGCCCGAGCCCGTCGGCGGTGACCCAGGACCGGGGGCAGTGGCATGTCCGCGGTCCCTGAAGCCGCCCGTTCCGCTGCGGCCCAGGTCAAAGTCCCGCCGCATTCCATCGAGGCCGAGCAGGCCCTGCTCGGCGGTCTGATGCTCAGCACCCGCGCTTTCGACCAGATCGCCGATCGGGTCGGTGAGGGCGATTTCTACCGCGAGGATCACCGTCTGATCTTCCGCGCCGTGCGCGACCTGCACCTCGGCGGCAAACCGGTCGATGCGATCACCGTCAACGAATGGTTCGACCAGCGCGGCGAACTCGAACGCATCGCCGGCGGCGCCTACCTGATCGAGCTGACCAACAGCGTCGGCAGCGCTGCCAACGTCCAGGCATACGCCGAGATCGTCCGCGACCGCTCGGTGCTGCGCCAACTGATCGACGTCGGCAGCGAGATCGCCGGCCAGGCCTACCGCGCCGACGGCCGCGACGCCGCGGCCCTGCTGGAGCACGCCGAACGCCTGATCTACCAGATCGCCGATCAGAACAGCCGCAAGCGCAGCCAATTCATCGACATCCAGGAAGCCCTGACATCAGTCTTCCAGCGGATCGAGGAACTGCACGGCCGGGAGGGCGAGTTCACCGGCCTGCGCACGTGGTTCCACGACCTCGACCGGCTGACCGACGGCCTGCAGCCCGGCGATCTGATCGTCATCGCCGGCCGTCCCGCGATGGGCAAGACGACGTTCGCGATGAACATCGCCGAAAACGCCGCGGTGCGCCGGAAAGTGCCGGTGGCGATCTTCAGCATGGAAATGTCGGCCCAGCAACTGGTGATGCGCATGCTCTCGTCGCTCGGCCAGATCAGCCAGTCCAGGCTGCGCAGCGGCCGGCTCGAGGACGACGACTGGGGCAAACTGACCTCGGGCATGAACATGCTGCAGGATTCACGGATTTTCATCGACGAGAGCGCTGCCCTGTCACCCGGCGAACTGCGCGCCCGGGCGCGCCGGCTCAAGCGCGAACACGACGTCGGCCTGGTCGTCGTCGATTACCTGCAACTGATGCAGGTGCCCGATACGCGCGAGAACCGAGCCACCGAGATCAGCGAGATTTCGCGGTCATTGAAAGCGCTGGCCAAGGAACTCCACGTCCCGGTGCTCGCCCTGTCGCAGCTCAACCGCAGCCTCGAACAGCGGCCCAACAAACGGCCGGTGATGGCCGATCTGCGCGAATCGGGCGCCATCGAGCAGGACAGCGACCTGATCTTGTTCATCTACCGCGACGAGGTCTATAACGAAGACTCGCCCAAGAAGGGCAGGGCCGAGATCATCGTCGGCAAGCACCGCCACGGCGCCGCCGGGATGATTGAATTGCTGTTCCAGGGCGAATACCTGCGCTTCATCAACCTCGCCGACGACAGTTACGCCGGCATCTCATCGGCGCCATACCCGCCGGCCGCGCCGTGAGCCGCGGCACGATCGCCCGCCTCGACCTCGCAGCGCTGGCCCACAACTTCGCCGTGGTCCGCCGCCTTGCCGGCGGCAGCCGGGTCATCGCCGTGATCAAGGCCGACGCGTACGGCCACGGCCTGGTGCGTGTCGCCCGCGCCCTGCGCAATGCCGAAATGTTCGCCGTCGCCACGCTCGACGAAGCGCTGGCGATCCGCGCCGCGGGGCTGCAAAACCCGGTGATGCTGCTCGAAGGCTTTCATGAACCGGCCGAACTGCCCGACATCGCGGCATATCGTTTCGAAGTCGTCATCCACCATCGAGACCAGGTAGCAGCGCTCAAAACGCACCGCGGCCTGGCCTTCGGCCGCGTATGGCTGAAAGCCGACACCGGCATGCACCGCCTCGGCCTGCCGCCCGCCGCCGTGCGGCCCGCCTGGGAAGATCTCCACAGTCATCACGGCATCGGCGCCATCGGCCTGATGAGCCATTTCGCCTGCGCCGACCAACCGGCGCACCCGCAAAACGCACGGCAGAGCGAAGCGTTCCGGCAGGCGTTCGATGCGCTGCCCGGACCGCGCACGCTGGCTAACTCGGCGGCCTTGCTGAACCTTCCCGAATCCCGCCTCGACTGGGTGCGGCCGGGGCTTCTGCTCTACGGGATATCGCCGGTCTCCGGCCGCCCGGCGGCCGGCATCGGTCTCAAACCCGTCATGTCGCTGCACAGCCGCCTGATCGCCGTACACAACCTGGCCGCCGGCGAGACCGTCGGCTACGGCGCCGCCTGGCGCGCCGCCCACCCGACACGCCTCGGCATCGCCGCCATCGGTTACGGCGACGGCTACTCCCGCCGCCTGCCGAGCGGCATCCCGGTACTCGTCAACGGCCGGCGGGCCGAACTCGCCGGCCATGTCTCCATGGACATGATCGCCATCGCACTCCCCGACGACGCCCCGGCCCAAGTCGGCGACGAAGTCCTGCTCTGGGGCGGCCCCCTGCCGGTAGAACAAATCGCCGCCGCCGCCGGCATGATCCCCTACGAAATCATCTGCGGCATCACCCGCCGCGTCGAATACCAGGAACTCGGCAACCCCGAATGATTAAACCCAGCCGCTGTATAAATCCTGGGATTCGCATAAAACGAAGGTAAGATCGATCGAGCAGAGGGCAGGCACAACCCGGAGGCGGTTAATCTGGCTATCTGGCCCTTGCGGGGCCGGCCCTGTGGCTGTTCAGATGTGTTCCTGCGCATTTTGGCACAGTCAGGCGCAGGAAGCCCGAGCGCAATGCCGTCCGCATGCGGGGCAAATTCGCCGCTGGCGCGCCCCTGTTGACACCTCGCATCACATCTATTATTTATTTTCAGTGGGGAGGTCAGGCACCGGATACGGACATTCCGGCGGCGACCCCGCCGCCATTCAGTCACCCTCGCGGTCGCCGGCCTGGCGAGTCCCACCCGCCTGTCAATGCGAGAAAAAATTTTCGCCTGGGGGTTGATACCGGCCAAATACCAGGGTAGGATTGCCATAAGGGGATATAAGGCATATTATCTTCCGGCGGAAAGGGGGTTTCTGCCGGGGGGTATTGTCATCGGGAGAAACCATCATGGTCCAGATTGCCGACCGCCGTCTCGTCAACGCCGCTGCGCTGGCGGCCTTTGGATTGTTGTTGATCTCATCGCCGGCCCACAGCCAGAAGACGCAGGCCGAGGCTGTACAGACCATCATCGACACGATTATCCAGGAATTCGGTTATCTGGATCCCGAGGCGTATTTCGCCCGGGTTGTCGAATACGAAGCCGGGCGTGAGCTGCCGCGCAGCGACGGCGAGTTGCAGGACGCGGCGGCCTGTGCTGCGCTGGCTGAGCGCGGCTGCCGGCCGCCGGAAGACGGTGTCATGCGGGAGTTGCCGGGGGTCAGCAATATCCGGGTGACACCCAGGGAGAACAACCCGCAACGGCGCGTGCCGCCGCATTTCGCCGTGCGCTGGAACCGGCCGGCGGATCTGCCGGTGGGCAGTGCGTTTGAACTGTCGCATTACGAAGTATTTCTGGTCCGGGACGGGCAAAGCTTCGAACACTACCGGGTGATGCCCCGTATCCGCGGCAACGGCAACGGTCCCGCCCGGCTGCCGGCGCATATCCGTTTCCGACGCATGGCCGAAGCCGATTATCAGGTATTTGTCCGTGCCATATACCGAGAAGCGGGCCAGACAGCAAACTCGGCATCGAGCCCGGCATCGACCACCGCCACAGGCGTCACAGGCGGCGCCGGCAAGTCAAGCGCCTCGACGCGCGGTGGCGAAACAACCACCGGCAGTGAATGGAGCGAGGGCGGTACCCTGACCGTCACCAAGGGCACAGCCACCGTCGGCACGCAGCCGCCGGCGTTGCAGAACTGCCTGTTGGCCAACGGCTTCGATATGAGCACGAACGTGGCGGACATTACCTACGTGGTGTGTATCGACCGCGGCTTGCAGCAGATCGATATCGACGCCCTCGCGCAGTTTAGCGCTTTACAAGTGCTCGACGTTCACAACAGCCAGGGCAGTACCAGCAATAGTTTCAGTAAAATCAATTCGCTTATCGGATTGAGCAGCCTGAACGTGCTCGATGTGTCGGGGATCGCCGCTTTGACCTTGTTCAGTGCCGGCGTTGCGATCGACGAACTGAACGGCTTGAGTCATCTCCGACTGGCGCGGCTGGGCTGGAACGGCGTTCCGTCGTTCACCCCGCAGAAAGGATCACCGGCTGCATTGATCACGCTGGATCTTTCAGATAATCAGATGACCAGCCTCGCTAATCTGGCTAATCTGACCTCCGCTGTGAACGTCATAGCAGATGGCAACCCGTTGAATTGGGCGTCCCCTGGTCTGGCCACCATCCCGGAGTTGGAAGCCCTTTCCCTGATCGGGACGGGCTTACCGGCGAACTTCTCGCTCGATACACTGCCGGCTGCCCCGCTTGCCTGGCTGAACCTGGGTCAGAACTCGGCGCTGACCACCCTTTCACCGGGCAATCATCCGGGTATCAACTACCAGCTCGACCTATCCGGCGACACCCGCATGCTTTGCACGAACCAGGATATAGTAGAAGATTGGTTCTGGCAACATGCCGGCGGTGTGGAATGCCGGGAGTTGTGTCTGAGGATCCCTATTCGGTTTCAGGGGCCTGCGTTCTGCGATCCGGATGCCCCGGCGAATCTCATGGCGGAATTGATTGACGCCGGCGGCGCCTACCGTCTTGCCTGGCAGCCATCGCCCGCAAGCTGGGGAGTCAACGGCTACCAGATACAGTATCGTCCGAATGGAGTCGATTTGCCCGTATCCCAATGGATTGCCGGCGGCGACACGGCCGAAACGACAATCGATATCGACTTTAACCCGAGCCGATTCTATCGCTTCTCGATCGCCGCCTGCCACTCTGAAACCGAGTGTGGAAGGCCCTCCGTTTTCATTGACCCCACATACCCCCTACTGGCACCAATCGGTCTGGTGCTGAACGGCGTGGCAAACGATACCGCCCAGATTGCCTGGAGTTATCCTGCGGCGCCCGGCGCGAGCCTGCCCGACGAGTTCGAGGTCCGGCCGCTGTTTCCGGATGTGAACGGCATCGCGCCGCTGGTGATCACGCGGGGTCTGGCATCGTCGTGGACGGCCGAGGTCGGCGGTATACAGAACTACCCGGGCGGTATTATGCGGGTGGTGGCCTGTCGCGGCGCTGGCGCCGAGCGCCAGTGCGGACCGCACGCCGAAGTCACGGCCCTGGTGCCGCCGGCATTCGATCCGGCGATTCCGCCTCCGGTGATCACTGGATTCGGGGGAACCTCGGTTCCAAATGGCGAATATCGGTTGACCTGGTCAACGCCGGACCCAGGCACGGTCGATTATTACCGGATTACGGAAATTCGCGGCGGCACCACGACCTCAATCAAATACGCCATCGAGGAGACACACCTCGATATCAAGCGGCTGCGCAACTACGGCGATATTTCTTTCAAGATCGCCGCCTGCCAGCGGGACCGGCAGAACGGCGACCGGTGTTCGGACGAAGTCACAAGCCCTTCGCAGGTTGTCAATCCTACAGTCAATCTGGGGCCGGTATCCAATCTTTGCTGGTTCGATGAATCCATCCAAAGTGAGACAGACGATATCATATTTGGAACGGTTAAACTAAGATGGTATTATGACCTAAACAGTGATGCACCTGAACGATTCAGTTTGGATTATGACCCAAACTATATCCCGGCCTGGTTGCTGGCAAGTCCCCAACCTGTCTTTTTCCGCAATGCGGAATACGACAGTGCCGCTCAAAGCTGGTATTGGGAGTCGCTGGATACCAGCGTCGCGGTAGCGGTCTCAGAAAATCCCGCAGCAGTGGTTATTCAGGCGCGCGCTGAGTTTGGTGCGACCTCTGGTGCAGTCAGCAGCATCACACCGCTAAGCATCAATCCGGATAACACGCCGGTATGGGATGAAAATACACGCTGCCCTGACTTACCTGCCGGCGGCGACAACACCCAGGGCGATCCAATCCCCGGCGGGCCTGGCGATTTGAACCCCGGTCATTGGGGCGACGATCCTGACCATAGAGGCAGTGGTTGGCGCTTTTACTGGGCAAACGAGCTGAGATTTGATGAGATTCACCAGGAATTCGGAATCAGCTACGACCTGATCGGTTTCTGGTACACGCACAAAATCATCAACGGCCAGTGGTCGCCGGTATGGTATTTCACACGCATGCAGTTGGTTGAAGACAGCGCTGGCGGTGATTATTATGAAGGGGCGCTTGTTTATCCGCGGAAATGCCCTCTTAACCAACAAAATTGCACAGATGTTGCGGATCAACAAGTCGGCACGGTGCGGTTGTATTTCGATAATGCGAATATATCCCCTATTGAGAACAGTGAACCGAACCAGAATGCCTGGATCGAGGTTACGATCAATCAGGGGGATGGCATGGTGGATGCGGTGTCGCATCAACTCCACGATATCGCCCTGGATCACCCATCGATTCAAACCCCGATACCCATCAACCCTCACGATCACTACAGCGGCGTCTGGACCGAAGGTGATCTTTTTGATGCCGGCGAGGCACTGGCAGATAACGACTTTTTCCTGGTCGAGTGGATCGAAAGCTCGCTGTTTTCCCTCGGGCTCAATTTTTTTGATGATGCCGGAGATCCCATATGGTTACTGACGACCAATTGTAATGAGGACGGCTGTTCACCGACGGCTTCGGGCACCTGGCGGGCCGAGAACAGGTTTTTTGCGGCTTACCCCGGTAACAACCCGTTCGGGATCACGCCTGAAACCTGGCGGACCGAGGAAAACAAGGTGATTGCTTCTGGCTTCGGCGGCCGGGAATACCTTGGTACCACCTCCGATTCGGTCATGGATCCCCGTACTGGCAAGGTCTGTTTCAATCTGGCATTGAATAATGTCGGCGGACGTAACGCAACGCTAATCAAACGAACTGGCACAAATGATTGCGCTGACGATCAACATGCCACAATACCGGTTGATAAAGTCGCCAGCATGCACTTTATCGGCTACAAGATCGGCGATGATCCCGATGCGACCAGTTGCGCGCTCAGTGCCCAGAACCCGTCGTGCCTGGTCAAGCTGACCTGGTTTACCGATGATTACTTTCCCGAAAACGTGCCGTTTTACAGCGAAAACGGGGGTAATGACCTGCTGCGGCTCAGCGATTTATGCACCGCCGGCGACGATGCCAATGGCCCGACGATCAATAGTGACTTTGTGGTCGCCGATTTTGAATGCTATATCCAACAACCCGGCACTTACGTTTTCAGATTACACAGCCGGGCGCCGAATGGTGTGCCGAACAACGTCGAGGGGACGGTCATTGCCACCTCGCGAATCTTAACGATCACCGGCAGCGTGCCTGGAAGCGGCCTCGCCGATATACCGGATGAACTGATCAATAGCCAGACCGCCCACAGTGAAGCGCTGGGTGCCGTCAGCCATGATGCCACCGTCGGCGCTGTGGCCGGCGAGGCCGGGGTTTCCGGCGGTGCGGCGACTTATACGATCCCGATCAACGTCCCGCCGGGCCGCCAGGGCATGCAGCCGGCGGTATCGCTGAATTACTCGAGCCGCGCCGGCAACGGTCCGCTCGGCATGGGCTGGTCGCTGGCGGCCGGTGGTTCGATCAGCCGCTGCCCGGCAACGATCGCCCAGGACGGCATCGGCAAGGGCGTCACGTTCGATAACTCCGATCGCCTGTGCCTGGACGGTCAACGCCTGATTCGTGAAGCTACAGGCGATTATTGGGCGCCGGGATCGAAATACCGCACCGAAATCGACAGCTTCGTCCAGGTGACCCTGAACGGAACGAGCGGCGCCACCAGCGGTTGCAGCATCAGCTTCACCGTCGAGAGCAAAGAGAACATCACCCGCACTTACGGCGATACGACCGCATCCCCGGCATCGCAAGTGCGTCCGCAGCCCGTCACGGGCACCGCCTGTGTCGCCAGTGCCTGGCTGCTGACCCGCGAGCAGGATAAGGCCGGCAACCGGATCGACTACCAGTACACGATCGCCGGGCCCGGCGAGCACCTGCTGAGCGCCATCGTCTATACCGGTTTCAACGCCACGGCCGGCAATCGCCGGGTCGATTTCAGCTACATGGATCGCGATGCAGGCGACCGCGCCGAATCGTACCTGGCGGGTTACCGCAGCGTGCAGACAAAACGGCTGGACAAGATCACCACCACGGTCGGCACCGATTGGGTCCGCGAATACCGCACCGCCTACACCACCAGCGCCGCCACCGGCCGCACCCTGCTCACCAGCGTTACCGAGTGTGCCAGCGACCAGGGGGTCCCGAGGTGCCTGCCGCCCACCGCCTTCGATTGGGGTGACGAGGCGCCGCAATTCGGCTGGGGTCGCTGGCAGACCGATCGCGATGGTCAGGGGGGAAGCGCGCCGCGCAACATCATCGACAACGATCCGATGGTGTGGAGCGGCGAAACCACCACCCGCGGGGCGCGCATCACGCCGGCCGGCGATTTCGACGGCGACGGGGCGCGCGAAGTGATCCTCTCCGACGGCGCCCCGCGTCCATGGCTGATCTCGATCGATGCCGATGGCGGCGAGCGTTGGCGGGTCAATCTGGACCCCGATGCCCAGGCCGACGAGCCGGGCAATCCCATGGTGCTGCGCACTCAGTTTATCAACCCGGCCGAATTCCAGGCGGCGGTCGATGCCACCTTGAGCCGGCTCGACACTCAGGCCTTCCCCGACAGTACACAGCGGGCGAGCGTCGAGGCCGAGGTCATTGCCATGGTCGAGCAGGAATTCCTGGAGCGTGCCAATCTGCCGGCCTCGTTCTATACCGATCTGGACAATGACGGCCGCGTCGATCTGTATGGCGCGATCGAAGACCCGGCCAACCCAGGCCAGTACGTGCTGGCCTTCACCCATTGGCTGAACACCGCCGCCGCCGGCACCCCGGTGCTGGGCGATCTGTTCGAGCCGGTCTATACCGATCTACCGCTGACCCTGTGGCCCGACAGCCAGGTGGTCCGGGAAACCCCGATCTGGGGCGATGTCACCGGCGACGGGCGGGTCGATGCCCTGTTGTTCCTTGACGCGACCATCGTTTGCGGAGGGGAGGCGTTCAATACCACGGCCCTGCGCCTGTGGGTCAACCACGGCGAGGTGACCGATGCCAACGGCGAGCATCTTCATTTCACCGACAACGGCATTATCTACACATGGCCGTGCGCCCCGGCGAACGGCACCGAGGTGGCCGAGCGTGGCACCCGCCCGTCGCTCGAAGATTTCAATGGCGACGGCATTTTGGATATCGCCATTCCAAGCACGATCCCCGATCTCTACTTTGAAAATTTTTCGCTGGGGGATATTACAATCAATAATGTGCGCATCCCAACCGGCTACCAGTCGGCGATCACCCGCTATTTGATTTCAGCACCGGGGGCGGGCAATACGCCCAATTTCACCGTGAAGGAACTGTGGGCGGAGACCGGCCCGTCGCTCGGCATGCACACCGACCCGCGGCTGACCTATAACCTGCCGCTAGATGTCAACGGCGACGGCCTGACGGATTTTCTGTTCCTGCCCAACAACCAGGAAAGCGGCCCGGGTTCGTTACCCATCGGCCAGTGGCATCTTCAGATCAATGATGGCGGCCGCCTGAAGCCGGCTGCCCCGGTGACGGTGCCGGCGGCGTTGAGCCTGGCGCTGACGGCCCATCCGCGGACCCTCAGCCCCCAGCAGAGCGCGCCGCTGGTGGCGCCGCGCTATGCCTCGCTGATCAAACCGATTGACTGGAACAGCGATGGCCGCACCGACCTGCTGGTGCCGCGCCGGCTGAAGCAGGCGATCTGCCTGCGCTTTTTGCACGGCTTCACGCCGGGAAACCAGGAAATCTTCGGCACCTATTGTCCGGGCAGCATGGACGGCAGCCTGCTGGAACCCGATGCTCCGCGCCCCCCCGAGACCTGCGGCGATGACAGTAGCCCGGGCGAACACTGCGTCGGCGGTACCTACTTTATGGGTTTCGGCGACCAGGATTCATCGACCTATGAGATGGGCGTGGCGAAACTGACTTACGACAGCGCCACCGGCCAATATGCCTTCGTGCTGTACGACCCCGATCCCATGACGCCGATCATTGCCAATGCCAACAGCGTGATCGCCGATTTCAACGGCGACGGCATCACGGATATCGCGACGATGTTCGGCTGTCAGGAATTCGATCCTTTCAGTGACACCACTACCAACCCCGAGACCCGAACCAAGTGCACCACCGATCAAGGTTTGCTTGCCGATCTGGCGGTCGGTTACCCACCGGGCCTGCTGCCCCTTTTGTCCGATGATTTCCATTGCACCCATCAGGCGCAGGGTGCGCCGCCGTCCGGCATCGAGTGCGGCCCCAACTTCGAGAATTCGAAGCGCGGCTACTACATCACCTCACTGCAACAACCCCGCGACCGGGTGCTGGACCTGATGGGCGCGGTGATCGACGGTTTCGGCAACGAGGCGCGCTGGCATTACGCCCCGCTGTCGTCGTCGGCGTCACGCCCGGGCACCGGCCTGCCGCTCTACACCCTGCCCAACCGCGACCAGGGCATCGATTACCTGCAATACGGCGGTGACGAGTATTTCTACTTCACTTCCACGATGTACGTCGTCTCGCGCTTCGACCAGTCGAACGGTCTCGACTGCGAGCCGCCGGAAGACTGCGCCGGCTGGCTCAAGCTGCCGAACACCACGTTTTACGGCTACGAGGAAGCGGTGTTCAACAACCGGGGCCGAGGTTTCCAGGGCTTTCGCAAGATCGTTTCCGAGCAGGTGGTGACCAACCCGGCCGAGCTGCCCGACGATGCGGCAAACAACCTGCGCTCTGTTTCGGTGTTTCACCAGCTCTTCCCGCTGGCCGGGCGGCTGGAGGCGACTTACACCCAACTGGCCAGTGCGCCCTACGATCCCTTCCAGGATCGGGCCGCCGACGGCGCCTTCGTCCTGCCCGACCCGGCGACCGCCAGGATCCTCACCGCCGACACTTCCGGCTGGGATTGCCGCAAGGCCGACGGCACCGTGGCCGCCCTCTGCAATCTCGGCGGGACCGGTGGAATGGGTGCCGCCCAGGCCGGCATCCCCGGCACCTGGCAGCCGGTGCTGAGCACCTCGCAGGCGATTCGCTTCGAGCCCAACCCGGCGCCCAACCAGGCGGCCTTCACCGCCTATAGCCAGACGTGGATGTCGCGTACGTATGATGCCTTTGGCAACGTGCTGACCGATTCGGCCATCACGCAGGATCTGGAAAACAACAACCCGGTCGTTACCCGTACCCAAACGGTGACCAACACCTTCGAGGCAAACGAAACGACCTGGTGGCTGAACAAGCTGACCCGGCAGGTGACGACGACGCGGGCCGACTACGCAACCAATCCGCCGTCCCTGACGGGCGTGACCTCGCCGGAAACCCAGATTACCACCACCCAGTTGATCGCCTACGATACAACCACCCGCAAGCCGAACTGCCAGTACGGCATCGGTGGCAGCGTCAATC
>JBDIVS010000030.1:0-24584 GCA_039794245.1 Candidatus Jinrbaksania sp. | reverse complement strand
CAGCCAACACCCGGCCAGCAAAGTCGAAGAACTCACCCCCAGAATCTGGAAACAGAAATTCGCCGCCAACCCCCTATTGTCCGATATCAACCGCAGCACGCGGTAACGGTGTAGTTTGACCGCTTACATTGCGCACACCGTCGCGCAAATTGGTGCATTCCGCCGCGGCCGCGTCGGTAGACGTCGCAGTGCCGCTATCAAAGCGCATGCAGACGTAGCTTTTGGTGGTTTTGCTGACCGGCGTGACACCATCACTATCCGCCGCTAGAAACGTTTCCTGGCTTTTCATCAACCCCGCCAGCGGAAAGACCTAGTGGAATTCGGTCTCGGTGCGCAGGTCGTTTGGTTCGTCGGCCAGGACCAACGGATTCTACCACCGAGGCGTTTGGGTTCGTTCCTCACCCCAACCTACGCGGGCTTTTTCTGACAAACCATTTTCTTGATGAAATATATCTCATAACGTAAGGCGATATCAATGTCGAGATTGTCATTGAAGCTACATATAAGCCCATATCCAAATAAGCCCAATCTCCGACAGGAAACAGAAAAGGCCAGTGGCCGGATTCCGTTTCAGATGTACCGCTAAATCCAGACAGTCTTATCCATGTCATATCGTAAATATACGATAACACGCCGACAAAGAGTGCACTAGCGATGTTGTATTTGTAGTTTCTGATTACGATATAATACAGTAATGCTCTTGGTATAATTTCAAAAAACGCGATATATCGCCATAATGTCATCCCGAAATATACGAAATAGCTCATTATGAAGCCATCGGTATTAGCATAATTATAGCTCAATTTGAAAAATTCCGGATAGATAATAGATATTATTGCCCAAAATATTACCGGAAGTAAGCAAAATATGCTATCTAAAATAATTTGTATCAATACATATTTTGCAGTGTTTCTGCCCGCATTCATGACGAGATCACTCATAGTGAAAGATATTTATATCATTAATCAATCTTAATATTATTTATTCTGATCTCTCAGGAGATCGATAATACCAATCCCAAGTCTTGCCCTATTCTCAAAGGTACCGAAATCAAAGGTTCCATCATTTGGAAATTCATTGTGAAATGCCTTGTTTGTTTTGTTTCCAAACAACTGCCCAACAAATATTTTGCTTCTTGTAATCGACCCATTAAACGCCGAATTCACATCGTCCACGACTTGCTCCCGGGTCGGAAAGGGCGTCGACATCCTGACGAGTGCCGGCGCCTCGCCCTTGATCATGTTCTGGTTGTTAACCCAACTGTTGCATAAATTCCCGGGATTCTCGGTCAAGCTGGTGAGTACAGCTTGGCCGATTGTCCGACAAATGCGTCGGGAACGCAATTTGAACGGCCGCAGGCCGGCCCGTTGGGACAGGGCGAGGGCAGGACTGCCCGAGTAAGAGCCGTAGTAATTCTATGGTTCGAGGACAAACGGGCATGAGAACCAATCTTGGCATTCCGCGCGGCCGCGACGGCGGCGCTAAGCGCGCCGGCTATTTGACCCGGCCCAAAGGCCAATTCAAACTGACCATGAGCGCAAACAAGACGATTCAGGACGGCTTGTTGCATATGCTGGGGGCTTTGGCTGAAGCCGCATAGGATAAAATCCAGAGAAATTTATGCAACAACTGGGCCTACTGACCTTCGTGGTGAAAAATAATTTTACTGGATTCCCGCATACGCGGGAATGACGAAAAAAGGGGGCGCGCACCCCTGCCCGGTCGCCTTTTGCGCGTCCAAATTGGCTCCAGGCGAATTTGTCCCGTATGCGCCTGTCTGCGTGCGTACACGCGCAGGCAGGCGGGAATGACAAGCAACGAACAAAGAGGAACGAACATCGGCGAGCCGGCTTGACAGCATCGCTTCGCCGGTTCAGAATCGGCGGTAATCCGAATAGGGGCGCGCGGTGATGAGTGACGATCGGCGCGTCAGGGATCGACCGGTTCGTTTTCTTTTCGAGGGTTTTATCCTGTTGTTTTCCGGCTCGCTCGATGCCGGAGGCGGGACGTTGTGGTTTGTCGATGTGACGCCGGCTGCCGGGATCGTCGCGCCGCATGCAGCCAACCAACCCTCGACCGGCATTGCGGTCGCAGATTTCGATCGCAACGGTTGGCCGGACGTTTTCGTCACCGGTTATTTCGAACCCAACCGGCTTTTTTTCAACCAGGGTGACGGAACCTTCGGCGAAAGCGCCAAAGTTGCGGCGGATGTGGCGCTCACCGGCGCCGCGTGCAGCGGCACCGCGGCGGCCGATTTCGACGACGACGGCTGGCCCGATCTGTACCTGGCATGCAACGGCCGCAATTTTCTGTTGCGCAATCTTGCCGGCCAGGGTTTCGCCGATGCAACCAGCCCCGCCATCGACCATGCCGGGCGCAGCGAGGCGGTCGCCTGGGGGGATCTGAACGGCGATGGCCGGCTCGATCTGTTCGTCGGCGCCCACCCCATGGCCACACCCCCGCCGGCGCCGCCGCCCGACTATTGCCATAACCCCGCCGCTTCGACCGTGCCGCTCGCCGAGCGGGGCTGCGATCTGATCCTGCTCGGCGACGGCGCCGGCGGTTTCGTCGATATCACGCCAGGCCTCGACCCACGGGCGCTCGATCGGCTGACGCTTGCCGCGCAATTCATCGATTACGACAACGACGGCGATTCCGATCTTTATGTTCTGAGCGATAAATTGTTCGGCAACGTGCTGTGGCGCAACGACGGCCCCGGCTGCGCTGCGGTGTGCCTGACCGACGTGTCGGCCGCCACCGGTGCCGGCCGCCCGGCCTACAGCATGGGCATCGCGGTCGGCGATTTCGATCGCGACGGCGATTTCGATTTTTATTATTCGAGTATCGGCGAGCAGGTCATGCTGGAAAACCAGGCCGGCGCCGCTGGCTTTCTCGACATCAGCGCCGCGGCCGGGACGAGTTATCCGGCGATCGGTTGGGGTGCGGTCTTTCTTGACGCCGACCGCGACGGCTTCGAGGATCTCGCCCTGGCGGTCAGCGGTGGTGCCCCCGGCGCTCCGCCGGCGCGCAATCGGTTGTTCCACAATCTCGGCACCTGGACCGCGGCCGGCTTTTTTGCCGATGTTTCGGCTGTTTCGGGCCTCGACGTTCCCTGGCCCACCGAGGCGGCGGCCCGGCTCGATTACGATCTCGACGGCCGGCCCGATCTTGTGCTCGGCCATGTCAATCGGCACTATGGCTTGTATCGCAACATCACCGCCGGCTCCAACCGCTGGCTGGGCCTGGTGCTCGAAGGCGGCAGCGCGGCGGATGGCGGGCGGGTCAGCCGCGATGCGCTCGGGGCGCGGCTGACGTTGAGCACACCGGACGGCGCCATACAGCACCGCGAATTGTCCGGCGGCGCCTCGCGCGGCTCGTCGCACGGCCGGCGGATCCATTTCGGCCTTGGTATCCACGACCGCGCGACAGTGCAGATCCGCTGGCCCGACGGGACACTGGACGACCTCGGCGAGTTGCCGGCCGGCCGTTACCACTACCGCGTCTGGCCGCCGGCCGAGACGATTTTTACCAGCGGCTTTGATTGAACCCAACTGTTAGCCTTCGCCAAGACGCCAAGATCGCTAGGATTGAATGGCTCGCAACGGATGGAATCCGGGAGGATTTCACCACGAAGGTCAGACCGGCACTGGAGCATTCCGATTGTGTTCTTGGCTTTGGACAAGCCTGCACGAAGATAGAGAACCCGGTGCGCGACTTTACCTTGTGGGCCAGAGGACGCCACAACGCTCCTCATCAACAGGCCGGATATAAGGTCGCAAGCCACCTTCGTCCCTGACGAAAGCTCTATCACAAAGCCATGCAGGAGCCGGATTTTCGGTTCTATGCGTTGGATGACCGGATCGACCGCAAGGATGTGCTGTGGCGGCTTGGGAACAGGTGCGCGCCAATGGTGGCACTGGCTCGGGCGCGGGACCACCTGCGGGAACTGACCGCGGCGCGGTACTGCTTTGTGCCGTTGCCCCATCTGATTGCGCGGATCAATCGCTATCTGGTGGGCTGGCAGGCGTACTTCCGCGTGGGTTATCCCCGTCGGAGTTACCGTCACCTGAACCATCATGCTCGCCGACGGCTGGCCTGCCACCTGCGGCGTCGCAGCCAGCGCCCCTTTTGTCCTCCCGAAGGGGTCACGCTCTACCGTCATCTGGCCGATCTGGGTCTGATGTATCTGTAGCGCGGCGCGGCTTGCCCTGTGCATGCTTGTGACGAATCCACCGGGAGCGCCGGATGCGGGAAATCCGCACGTCCGGTGCGACGAGGGGCGAGGGCCCGGCATCCATCGGGTTCCTCGCCTACTCTACTGAGAAAGATGATCGAACGAGGCGGTGAACTGGACGCCGCTTCGCGGCGCGAGTTACGTTAGACGTTCGGTGCCGTCAAGCCAGCAATGCGGCGACGGCTTCGCTGTATGCGCGGCGGCGGAACAAAAGTTGCCAGCGGCTGCCGCCGACCTGGTGCCAGAGGAACACGGCGCGCAGGGCGCCGAGCAGCAAGGCGCGGATCAGGCTCTGGTTGTCGCGGTCTTGCAGGTATTGCGGCCGGCCGCTGACCAGGATGCGCGGCTCGGTGGTGCCGATATGCTGGATCCAGGCGTCGGCGAGCTGGCTGACGGTTTCGGCGCCGGCCGCATCGTCGCGGGCGGCGCCGGTTGCGGCGATCAGGCGCAGTTCGCGGCCGAGTGCCCGCTGCGCCTCACTGCGGCGGATGAACTGCCGTTCCAGACGCATCACGGCGATCCCCAGGCGCAGCGGTTCGGGGCGGCTGGCCCGGCCGCGCAACAGCTCGGCGAGGTAGCGCAGACCGCCGGCGAGCCGGGCGGGTTCGGGATAGACCGCGGCGGCCGATTCCGGATCGAGGTTCAGCACCGCGCCGAGGCAGGCGGCGAGCGGTTCGGGATCGCACTGCCCGCGGCTGGCGATGTCGTGGACCAGTACCGTGGACTGGAACAGGGCGCCGAGCGCCAGGGCCTGATCGTTCAGGGCGCCGGGGCGTTGCTGCATTGGATCACTCCACCGCCGAGACACAGGTCGCCATCATAGAGTACAACGGATTGTCCGGGTGTCACGGCCCGTTGCGGCCGGGAAAAGCGCAGGGCAAGCCGGTCTTCCGCCGGATCGAGACTGACGACCTCGCACGGCTGGTCGCTCTGGCGGTAGCGGATTTTGGCCGTGAGGAGGTCGCCGGGTGCCGGCCGCCGGGCGATCCAGTTCAGCTCGCTCGCTTCCAGCCGATCGGCGAGCAGCGCCGGATGATCGGGTTCCTGGGCGACGACGATGGCGTTCTGCTCCGCATCCTTGGCGATCACGTACCACGGCGCCTCGGCGGCGTCCCGGACGCCGCCGATGCCGAGCCCCTGGCGCTGGCCGAGCGTGAAATAGTGCAGGCCGCGATGCGCGCCGAGCTGCCGGCCGCGGTGATCGACGATCGGTCCCGGCGCATCGGCGATATAGCGGGCCAAAAACGCGCCGAGGCGCCGCTCGCCGATAAAACAGATCCCGGTGCTGTCGCGCTTGGCGTGGACCGGGAGGCCGGCGGCCCGCGCCCGGGCCCTGACCTCGCGCTTGGTCCATTCGCCGAGCGGAAACTCGGCGCGTGCCAGTTGCGCTTGGCTTAGGGCGTACAGGAAATAACTCTGGTCTTTTTCCGGATCGCGGCCTTTGAGCAGGAAATGGACGTCATCTTCGATGACCTTGCGGCAATAATGCCCGGTGGCGATCCGACGGGCGCCGAGATCGGCGGCGTGGTCGAGAAAAACGTCGAACTTGATTTCCCGGTTGCACAGGATGTCGGGATTCGGTGTCCAGCCGCGGCGGTATTCGGCAATGAAGCGGGTGAAGACGCGGTCCCAGTATTCGGCGGCGAAATTGCGGGCGTAAAACGGGATGCCGAGCCGCTCGGCCACCGCCCGGGCGTCGGCCGCGTCCTGCTCGGCCGGGCAGCCGGCCGTCTCGTCCTCTTCCTCCCAGTTTTTCATGAACAGGCCGGCGAGCGGCCTTCCCGCGTGGTGTAGCAAATACGCGGTCAGCGACGAATCGACGCCGCCCGACATCGCCACCATGGTCAGATCGTTTGCCATAGCGCCAATATGGGGGAATGGCCGGCGGCGGGCAAGCGACGGCTGTCCCGGGGGCGGCGTGACGTTGAAACCGGCCGCCGGCGGGGCGAAAATAACGAGATGGCAATGCAACGACACGACGGCGGCACCGAAGTCCTCGAAAGCCCGCCGGAACTGATGGAACCGGCCTTGTACAAGGTCGTTCTGCTCAACGACGATTTCACGCCGATGGATTTTGTCGTCGAGCTTTTGATGCAGTTTTTCGGCATGTCGATCGAGCGCGCGACGCAGGTGATGCTCCACGTCCACACCCGCGGCAAGGGGATTTGCGGCGTTTTCAGCCTGCAAGTGGCGGAAACCAAGGTGCAGCAGGTGACCGAGTTTGCGCGCCACCACCAGCACCCGCTGCAATGCACGCTGGAGGAGGCATAGGGACGCGGCTTGCGGTGTGCCGCCGCGGACCACCGCGGGCGGGGATGCAACCTGGCACTTGGCGGCGCGGTCTGCATTGCGTATAGTCGTCGTATCGGGGCGGCCGTTCCGGACGGGGCAGCGCCGCCGGCCGGATGCCCATCTTGCAGGTACCATCATGTTCAACCGTGAACTCGAGAAGACCATCAGCCAGGCTTACCGCCAGGCGCGCGAGGCGCGCCACGAGTTCCTGACGGTCGAGCACCTGTTGCTCGCCCTGCTCAATAACGAGTCGGCGGCCGAGGTGCTGCGCGCCCTGAACGCCGACCTCGAACAACTGGCGATCGACCTGCGTGACGTGATCAGCGAGACGGTGATGGAACTGGCCGGCGACGACGGCCGCGAGACACAGCCGACAATCGGCTTCCAGCGGGTCTTGCAGCGCGCCCTGTACCACGTCCAATCCTCCGGCAAGCACGAAGTGCAGGGCGCCAATGTCCTGGTCGCCATTTTCGGCGAGAAGGATTCGCACGCCGTCTGGTTGCTCGGCCGGCAGCGCATCACGCGGCTCGACGTGGTCAATTACCTGGCCCACGGCATAAGGCCCGAGGTGCCGCAACGCCTGGCCGAAACGCCGAAACTGCCGGACGGCGCGGCGGGCAAGGAGGAAGACCCGCTCAAGCAGTTCACCGCCAACCTCAACCAGTTAGCCCGCGACGACCAGATCGACCCTTTGATCGGCCGCAGCCGTGAAGTCGAGCGCACGGTGCAGGTGCTGTGCCGGCGGCGCAAGAACAACCCGCTTCTGGTCGGCGAAGCCGGGGTCGGCAAGACCGCCATCGCCGAGGGACTGGCCCGGCTGATCGTCGAGGGCCGGGCGCCGGAGGCGCTCAAGGACGCCACGATCTACGCCCTGGACATGGGCGCCCTGCTGGCCGGCACCAAGTACCGCGGCGATTTCGAACAGCGCCTGAAAGCCGTGCTCGGGGCTGTCGGCAAGCAGAAAAACGCCATCTTGTTCATCGACGAGATCCATACCGTGATCGGCGCCGGCGCCGCCTCCGGCGGCGTGCTCGATGCCTCGAACCTGATCAAGCCAGTCCTCGGCAACGGCAGCCTCAGGTGCATCGGTTCGACCACCTACCAGGAATACCGCGGCATCTTCGAGAAAGACCGGGCGCTGGCCCGCCGTTTCCAGAAAATCGATATCGTCGAGCCCAGCCAGGCCGAAACGCTGGAGATTCTGCACGGCCTGAAAGCGCGCTTCGAGGCACACCACCACGTGCGTTACAGCGACGCTGCGCTCAACGCCGCGGTGCAGCTCGCGGTGCGCCACCTGCACGACCGGCAGTTGCCCGACAAGGCGATCGATGTCATCGACGAGGCCGGTGCTGCCGAGCGGCTGGTGCCGGCGGACCGCCGGCACGAGGTGCTGGAGGCCGAACAGATCGAACAGGTGGTGGCGCGCATGGCGCGCATCCCGCCGCGCCGGGTCAGCCGCAGCGACCGCGAGACGCTCGGCGCGCTGGAGCGCGATCTCAAGATGACCGTCTTCGGCCAGGACGAGGCGATCGAAAGCCTGGCCGCGGCGATCAAGCTGTCGCGCGCCGGCCTCGGCGACGCCGAACGGCCGATCGGCTCGTTCATGTTCGCCGGCCCGACCGGGGTCGGCAAAACCGAGGTCAGCCGCCAGTTGGCGATGACCCTCGGCATCGAGCTGATCCGCTTCGACATGTCCGAATACATGGAGGCGCACAGCGTCTCGCGGCTGATCGGTGCGCCGCCCGGTTATGTCGGCTTCGACCAGGGTGGGCTTCTGACCGAGGCGGTCAACAAGACGCCGCACGCCGTATTGCTGCTCGACGAAATCGAAAAGGCTCACCCCGACGTGTACAACGTCCTGCTGCAGGTGATGGACCACGGCAAGCTGACCGATACCAATGGTCGCGAGACCGATTTTCGCAACGTCGTTGTGATCATGACGACCAACGCCGGGGCCGAGGAACTGAGCAAGCGGGCGATCGGTTTCACCTCGCAGGACGCCAGCAGCGACGGCATGGAGGCCATCCGCCGGACGTTCCGCCCGGAATTCCGCAACCGGCTCGACGCCATCATCCAGTTCAAGCCGCTGGACGAACAGACGGTTCTCAAAGTCGTCGACAAATTTATTCTCGAGCTCGAAAACCAGCTCGCCGACCGCCAGGTGACCCTCGAAGTCGATGCTGCGGCCCGCGCCTGGCTGGCCCGCCACGGCTTCGATCCGGCGCTCGGCGCCCGGCCGATGAAGCGCGTGCTCCAGCAGCACATCAAGCGCCGGCTGGCCGACCAGTTGCTGTTCGGTGAACTGGCCGGCGGTGGCGCCGTCAAGGTCGGCGTAGCGGCCGGCGGCGCGGAACTCGACATCGCCTGCGCCGCCCCGCCGCTCGATACGCCGCCCCCCGGCGAACAGCCTGCTGTCGCCGGTAAACATTAATCCAACAGTTGGGTTAACCCAACAGCACCGGTCAGCGGAACCGGGCGCCCCGGCCGCTCCCGTTCAGCCTCGATCATGACTCATCCCCGTCATCTCTCATTGGCACAAGCCCCGCGTTTGCAATCGCCCGGCGATTGGCGATAATGGCGCGATTGCCGGTGATTGAAGCGAATCAGATTGCCGGCCACGCAACGAGGAGTACCGCGGACCATGCCGCCAGGATTGCGCGAAGATTACAAAAAATTACCTGCCGTTCTCGCCCTTTTGATACTGCCGGCCTGTGCGCCGCAGGCACCGCGACCGTTACCGGCGGTCGAACCGCCGCCGCCGGCGCCGATCGAGCCATCGCACCCCGCTCCCGATCCCTTTGCCGTCCTCGATGACGCCGCTTCCAGGTTGGCCGGGCCGCCGGCACCGGCCGAGGCGCCGCCGCCCAGCATCTGGCCGCGGCTCAGGGCGGCGTTCAGCTTCGCCGATTGCCCGGCGGGCTCGCCTGAAGCGCAATGGGCGGCCTGGTACGGTGCGCGGCAGGACTATATGGATCGGGTGTTGACCCGCGCCGCGCCGTGGCTGCACGACATCGTCAACGAGATCGAAGCGCGCGGCATGCCGGTCGAATTCGCGCTGCTGCCGGTCGTTGAAAGCGCCTTCGACCCGTTTGCCACTTCGCATGCCCAAGCCGCCGGTGTCTGGCAGTTCATCCCCGGCACCGCCCGGCGCTACGGTCTGGAAGTCACCGACGGTTACGACGGCCGGCGCGATGTTCCGGCATCGACGCGCGCCGCGCTCGATTACCTGCAATTCCTGATGGCCGAGTTCAACGGCAACTGGCGGCTGGCGCTGGCCGCCTACAACGCCGGCGAGCGCCGCGTGCAGCGCGCCCTGGCGGCTTACCGGGGCGGCGCCGAAAACCCGCTGCCGCGCGACCTTAGACTGCCGCGCGAAACCCGCGGTTACGCCGTCAAACTCCACGGCCTGGTTTGCCTGATCCGTGCCCCCGCGGCCCACGGTTTGGTGCTGCGCGATATCCCCGACCACTCGGTGGTCGCTGCTGTACCGGTGGACGCACCGCTCGATCTGGTGGTGGCGGCGGCCCTGGCCGGCATGGAGATCGCCGATCTGTATACCCTGAACCCGGCGCTTGCCCGCGGCGCGACGCCGCGGCCGCGGCGGGCGGATGTGCCGTTTCTGCTCTACCTGCCGGTGGAAAAGGCCGACGGCTTGCAAAGCGCCCTCGCCGCACTCGACCGCGATCTGTGGCTGCGCTGGCGGCGGATCGAAGTCCGGCCGGGCGATAGCCTGGCGCGCATCGCCTCGCGCGAAGGCACGACGGTCGGCGAGTTGATGCGCGCCAACCAGCTCAAGAATACCTTGCTCCATCCGGGGCAGGAACTTTCCATCCCGGCGCCGGGCGGGGTCGGCGAAGGCCTCGAAGGCATCGTCAGCGCCGAGGCCTACGCGGCGATGCACAAAGAACTCGAACGATTGCAGCGGCGCACCTTACCGGCCGCGGCGTTCAGCCACACCGTACGGCCGGGCGAGAGCCTGTGGACCATCTCCCGCCGTTATCGCGTCTCGACCGGCGATCTGGCGCGCTGGAACGGGATCCACGTAGGGGCCCTGATCCACCCCGGTCAAAAGCTCATGGTCGCCCAGCGGGCGGCGGCACCGGGCGTGAAACAGAGCGGGCCGGTGGCGGTGCCGGAAGAATACGAAGTACGGCGCGGCGATTCGTTGTGGACCATCGCCCGGCGCTACCGCCTCAAACTGGACGATCTTTTGAACTGGAACGCGCTCGACGCCGGCGCCGTGCTGCGTCCGGGCCAGGTCTTGCTGCTGCGCGGCCGGGGTCGGGGTTGACCCCGGTTTATGGAACGCCGGCAGAAGAACCTGAGTGCCCCGCCGGGCCGCCGGCCGGCCGGGTGGGGACTGTTTGCCGTGCTGCTTAGCGCCGCGCTTGCCGCAGCCGAACCGGCCGATGAACTGCACTTCAACCGCCAGGCCGAACAAGGCGCACTGCTGCTCGGCCAGGTGCCGCCGGGCAGTCGGGTCGATTTCGCCGGCCAGATCCTGCCGGTGACCGCCGATGGCCGTTTTCTGCTCGGCTTCGATCGCGATGCGGGCGCAGCCGAGACGCTGATCGTCACCTTGCCCGGCGGCCGCCGGTTCGAACAGTCGCTGCAAGTCCTGGAGCGGCAATATCGCACGGATCATGTCGATGGTGTGCCGCCGGAGACCGTGACGCCACCACCCGAAGTCCAGGAGCGGATCCGCCGCGAAGCGGCGCTGGTCGCGGCGGCGCGGCAAAGGATGGACGCCCGCGCTGACTGGGCCGCGGGTTTCATCTGGCCGGCGGCCGGCCGGCTGAGCGGCGAATACGGCAGCCAGCGCGTTTACAACGGCGTGCCGGCCCGGCCGCATTACGGTGTCGATATCGCGGCTCCGGTCGGCGACGTTGCCTTTGCCCCGGCCGCCGGGCTGGTCACGCTGGCCGAACCCGACCTGTATTTTTCCGGCGGTACGGTGATCATCGATCACGGCCACGGCCTGACCTCCACATTGATGCATCTCAGCCGGGTGCGGGTCACCGCCGGCGAGTGGGTCAATCAAGGCCAGACGATCGGCCTGATCGGGGCCGGCGGCCGGGCCAACGGCCCGCATCTCGACTGGCGGATGAACTGGCGCGGGCGGCGGGTCGATCCCGCCAGCTTGTTCGCCGCCGGGGCGCTGCCGCCGGCCCGCGTCGTCGCAACCGCGGAAGAATGAAACGTCCGGCCTGCCGTCTGCCGCTGCTCGCGCTTGCCGCGCTGCTGCTTACCGGCTGCGTCGTTTCCGAACAGCAGAACCGGCGCGAGACCGACGCCAGGGTTGCCGCCGCCAATCGGCAACTGGCGCAGATCGCGCGGTTGCTTCCCGGCCGGTGGAACAATTTCGCGCAGCATCAGGACAATCCCAAAAACACGGTTCTGCTCGATCTGACCGTCACGGCGCAGCCGGCGGCCGGCGCCGCGTCGGGTTATCTTCTGACCCAGACGCGCCGCCGGGCGGACGGCCCGGCCCGTGGTTTTCTGTGGCAACTGAGCCCGGTGCCGACCGGACTTGTGCTCGACATCCGTCCCGCCGACCGCCCCGGCGCCCAGCCGTGCCGATTGCCGCTCGGGCCGACGGCAAACGGCTTCGCCGGCCAGGGCACCTGTACCATCGCCGGTGAGGGAACGGCGGTTAGGCTGGAAAAAGAAGTGGTCATCGCCCCCGGGCAGTTACGGATTGCCGACCGCCTGGCCGGCGGCGCGGCCACGGTGCTCGAGTTCCAACGGACGTTTGAATACAACGGCTGGGCCGGCGTGCGCCGCAATGGCCAATGGCGCCTGGCTGCATCCTACGTGCTGGCCAACGACGGCGGCGATTTGTCCCTGACCGACCGCGGCGCCATACCGCTCGGTTATCGCCTGCAACTCGGTCTGTACCATTACCGCGACGACCAGCCGGCAATCCTGCGCCTGGCGGTGATCGACGAAGAAAACGGCAAGATGGTCGCCTACGCCTGGGCCGACCCGCTGTCGCCGCAGATCGGCCTCAACCTCGACTGGTTCCAGGCCGGCCTGCGGTTCAGCCCGCCCGAAAATTGAAAGTTCTTTCAATTGAACATTTCGACAATTGAACATTTCGGCAATTGAAGATTTCGGCAATCGAAGATTTCGGCAATCGAAGATTTTTTTGCCTTTCCGGACGCCCACGCCACCCTCACAATTTGTCATTCCGGACGCGCCCGCGACAGCGGGCGCGATCCGGAATCCAGGTTATTTCACTGGACTCCCACAACCGAACGACATTCCGGTCTGGCCTGCACCTGGATCGAATGGTTCGCCAACGCCGTTCATAAGAATAGATTCCACCACGAACACGAAGCGCACGAAGGTCTCGCTTCGTCAAATTCCTTCCTTCGCGACCTTCGCGTCCTTATATGGACTTCGTGGTGAAAAATAGGGCCTTTCGCCAAGACCGCCAGGATTTGCAAAGCCACACACGGACGGCATTTTGGTCGGGCTTTTTGCGCCTGAGGGCGCCAAAATGCGTCTGGAACGCATTTGAACGGCCGCAGGGCCGGCCCGTTGGGACAGGGCGAGGACAGGACAGTCCGAGTAAACCGCCCTTCCTGCATTGCTTGCGCTTACGCCTGTCTGTGTGCGTACACGCACAGGCAGGCGGGAATACCCGGCTACGACAGCAACGCCTGGCGGGCGCGGTACGGGCAGTTGATCAGGGCCAGGCCGCAGCCGGTCATTCGGCCGAGGCGTTGTTCGGCAGTGAACGTTTGTCTTAGATCTAGCCACTGATCGCCGGTCAGGCCGAGTTTGGCGGGCAATGATTCGATGCCGGCCTGCCGGTGCTCGAACAGCGGGTACCAGATGGCATAGACACCGCGGGCGAAACGTTTGAGTGCGGCGCCGAGGCCGGCAGCCAGGTATTTGATCTCGTCCTTGATCTCCCAGGACGGATCGATAAAGATCAGGCCACGGCCGCCGGGCGGCGGCAGTGCCGCAGCGAGTGCCCGGTAACCGTCGCCGCGGTGCACACGGACCTGGGGGTCGGCGGCGAAACGCGCCATCAGCGATCGCTGTTCCGTCGGGTGCAGTTCGCAAAGCCACAGCCTGTCCTGTGAGCGGAGCAGGGCGCGGAGCAGGAGCGGCGAGCCCGGATACCAGCGCAGCACCCCTTCCGGGTTCCATTTTTTTATCAGCCCAAGATAATCAGTCGCCGCGGCATCCGGCTCGGCCCACAATCGCCCGATGCCGCGTTCGTATTCGCGGGTTTTCTGTGCCGCCGGGGCGCTGAGGTCATAGAGCGCAGGCCCGGCGTGCGTATCGACGAACAAAATGCCTTTGTCCTTGTGCTGCATGGCGCGGGCCAGGGCGATCAGCCGCGTGTGCTTGAACACATCGGCCGGATTGCCGGCATGAAAACCGTGGCGGTAGCTCAGCATGGTAGGAACCGGTGGTGGCGGGCGCCGGAAACGAAGCCGCGGGGGTGGGATAATAACGTGCATTTCGACCCGTGGATGTGCCGATGATCTATCTGGCCGGCCGGCCGGCGTTTTCGCCTTTTCGACTCGCGGCGCTGGCCGCGCGGCTCGGCGCCTCGGGCGCCGCAGTCGAGGCGTTGCGCGCGGATTACTTTTATCTCGCGCGTTTCGACCCGCTCCCCGATGCCGCTGCGCGGCAGCGTCTGGAAACCCTGTTCGAGGCGACGATCGTCACGCCGCCCGCGGCGGATGCGGCGCGGCGTTGGGTGATGCCGCGGCCGGGGACGATCTCGCCGTGGTCGAGCAAGGCAGGCGAGATCCTCCGCCACTGCGGTCTGGCCGGCATCGAGCGGGTCGAACGCGGCATTGTCTATCAGGTGACGCCGGCTGCTGCGCTGCACGGTGCCAGCGCGGCTGGGCTCTACGACCGGATGACCCAGTGCCTGCTCGCTTCGCCGACCGAGGCGATCGCGACGCTGGCCCCTGGTCCGCCCCGGACATTGCGCTATCTGCCGCTCGGTGCCGATCCGGTGGCGACGCTGGCGGCGCTCGACCGCGAGATGGGCCTGGCCCTCGACCGGCACGAGATCGAGGAACTCGCCACGTTCTATACCGCGCTCGGCCGGCCTCCGACCGACGCCGAATTGATGATGTACGCGCAGGCCAACTCCGAGCACTGCCGGCACAAGATTTTCCGCAGCGCGTGGTCCATTGACGGCGACGGCCAGCCCATGGGCTTGTTCGAGATGATCCGCGAGACGCATCGCCGGCATCCGGAGCACGTGCTGGTGGCGTATGCCGACAATGCGGCGGTGATCGAAGGCGGCGCGGGCGAGATGCTGATCGCCGGCGAGGGCGGCGACTATCGCTGGCAGACGGGCGATCTGCATCTTCAGATCAAGGCCGAGACGCACAACCATCCGACCGCCATCGCGCCGTTCCCCGGCGCCGCGACCGGTTCCGGCGGCGAGATCCGCGACGAGGCAGCGACCGGCCGCGGCGCCCGGACGAAAGCCGCGTTCAGCGGCTTCTGGGTGGCCGATCTTGCGCTGCCGGGGGCGCGGCTGCCGTGGGAAGACCCGAATGACGGCGGGCCGCCGGAACTGGCGAGTGCACTCGAGATCATGACCGCCGGGCCGCTCGGCGCTGCGGCTTATAACAACGAATTCGGCCGCGCCGCGCTGGCCGGTTGTTTCCGGACGTTGAGCGTGCACCACGACGGGCGCTGGTGGAGCTATCACAAACCGATCATGCTGGCCGGCGGCTTTGGCAACATCACGCCCGAGCAGGTGGAGAAAAAACCGCTGGCGCCGGGGGTGATGATCGCGGTGATCGGCGGCCCGGCGATGCTGATCGGGCTCGGCGGCGGCGCGGCGTCGTCGGCCAGAAGCGGCACCGGCAGCAGCGAACTCGATTACGCCTCGGTGCAGCGCGATAACCCGGAAATGCAGCGCCGCTGCCAGCAGGTCATCGAATCGTGCCTGGCGCGCGGCGCCGAAAACCCGATCCTGTCGATCCACGATGTCGGTGCCGGCGGCCTGGCCAATGCCATTCCCGAATTGCTCCACGCCGGCGGCACAGGCGGCCTCATCGATCTCGATGCCGTGCCGCGTGCCGATCCGGCGCTGTCGCCGATGGAACTGTGGTGTAACGAAGCCCAGGAGCGCTACGTGCTGGCCATCGCCGACCGGGATCTCGAATGGTTCAAGGCCGTCTGCCGCTGCGAAAACTGCCCGCTGGCGATCGTCGGCCAGACCACCGCCGGCGGCCGCCTGGTGGTGACCACCGCGCAGACCGCAGCCGGCCCCGCCGAGTGTCATCGGGACAGTCACCCAACAGCCCCGGATCAGGACAGTCATGTGACCCCGGATCGGGACAGTCATGAAACGGGCCCGGATCAGGACAGTCATGGAACAACCGCCGGCGGCCGTGCAAACGAGGACAGTCACACAACAACCGCCGGCGGCCGCACCACGGTCGTCGATCTCGATCTCGATTTTGTCGTCGGCGGCCGGCCGGAGCAAAAGCGCGAAGCGCTCCGCCGGCCGCACCCGGCGCCCGAACCGGACTTCGCGGCTCTGCCGCTCGCCGAATCGATCGAGCGGGTGCTCAGATTGCCGGCCGTCGGTTCGAAACAGTTCCTGGTGACCATCGCCGACCGTTCGATCGGCGGCCTGGTGGCGCGCGACCAGATGGTCGGCCGCTGGCAGGTGCCGGTGGCCGATGTCGCGGTGACGTTGCGCGATTTCACCGGGCCGGCCGGCGAGGCGATGGCGCTCGGCGAGCGCACCCCGCTCGCCGTGCTCGATGCCCCGGCCGCCGGCCGGATGGCGGTCGGCGAGGCCCTGACCAATCTTGCCGCGGCGCGGATCGAGGATCTCGGCCGCGTCAAACTGTCCGCCAACTGGATGGCCGCTGCCGGCGAACCCGGTGTCGATGCCGACCTGTACGACACGGTGCGCGCCGTGGCACTGGACCTCTGCCCAGCCCTCGGCCTGGCCATTCCGGTCGGCAAGGATTCGCTGTCGATGCAGGTGCGCTGGCGGCAGAATGACGAGCCCCGGCACAGCCTGGCGCCGGTGTCGCTGGCGGTCAGCGCCTTCGCTCCGGTGCTCGACGCGGCCGCAACGCTGACCCCCGAATTGCGCCTCGACGAACCCGGCGAGTTGTGGCTGATCGAACCGGGCGGCCGCCGCCGCCTTGGGCTGTCGGCGCTGGCCCAGGTGTGGGGAAAGATCGGCGGCGCGGTGCCCGATATCGACGATCCGGACTGCCTGCGCCGTTTTTTCACGACCCTGCAGGATCCGGACTTGCGCCGTCTGCTGATGGCTTATCACGACCGGGCCGACGGCGGCGTGTTGACCACCGTGCTCGAAATGGCCTTTACGGCGCGCGCCGGGATCGTCCTCGAGATTCCCGCCGGCGAGTCGCCGCTGCCTTGGCTGTTCAACGAGGAGCTCGGGGCGGTGGTACAGATCGCTTCTCGTGACCGCGAGGCGTTTCAAAACGCCCTCGCGACGCACGGCCTGGCCGGGCAGGCGGCGCGGATCGCAACCATCGAGCGCGGCGGCGATTTCGCCATCGTCCACGACGGCAAGACCTTATACCGCGCGCCGCTCAGCCGCCTGCAACGCCTGTGGAGCGAGACCAGCCGCCGCCTCGCCACGCTGCGCGACGACCCCGAATCGGTGGCCGAGGAATACGCCCGGATCGAAGACCCCGGCGAACCCGGGCTGGTGCCGCATCTGACCTTCGAACCCGCCGCACCACAAGTGGTGACTGGCGCCCGGCCCAAAGTGGCGATCCTGCGCGAGCAGGGCGTCAACGGCCACCTCGAAATGGCCGCAGCGTTCATGCTGGCCGGGTTTACCGCGGTCGATGTTCATATGAACGACCTGCGCGCCGGCCGCCGACGGCTGGATGAGTTTCAAGGGCTGGTCGCCTGCGGCGGATTTTCGTACGGCGATGTGCTCGGCGCCGGCCGCGGCTGGGCGCAGTCGATCCTCTACGACGAACGTCTGCGCGGAATGTTCGCTGCGTTTTTCGCCGCCGCCGACCGCTTCGCGCTCGGCGTTTGCAACGGCTGCCAGATGCTGGCCGAACTGGCCGAATTGATCCCCGGCACCCGGCACTGGCCGCGTTTTCACCGCAACCGTTCCGAGCAGTTCGAGGCGCGCTTGAGCCTGGTCGAGATCGTCCCGTCGCCGTCGTTGTTTTTCGCCGGCATGGCCGGCTCGCGGCTGCCGGTCGTGGTGGCGCATGGCGAAGGGCGCGCCGAATTCCCGCCCTGTGGCCCGCCGCCCGGGGTCTGCCTGCGCTATGTCGAAGGCGACGGCACGCCGGCGGTGCGTTACCCGGCCAATCCCAACGGCTCGCCGGGCGGGGTGACCGGTGTTTGCAACGAGGACGGGCGAATCACACTGCTGATGCCGCACCCGGAGCGCATGCAGCGCCCGGAAAACTTTTCATGGGCGCCCGGGGACTGGACCGGGCGCTCGCCGTGGCGGACAATGTTCGACAATGCCCGCCTGTGGTGCCGGGGGAATTGAGATGAACGAAGCCGATAAAACTGCCGCCCGTATCGAACCGCCGCCGGATCGGGCGCTGCAGCAGCCGTTGCCGCCCCAGGGCCGCAGGGAAGCTAACCGCCTGATCCGCGAGTTGTTCATTCTCGCCGCGCTGTGGCTGCCGCTCGGTTTTTTCCTGTGGTTTTATTTTGGGTCGTTTCTGATCCGGCCAGTGGTTTTGTTCGGCAATTGGGTGTTCGCACTGCTCGCGCCGGAGGTGGTCAGCGAACTGGTGCAGAACGGCTTTCACCTCGACGTCAATACGCCGATCCGCCTCGAGCGGATGGTCGAGGGCCGTTTCGTGTTGCTCAGCTATACGCTCAATCCCATGATTTATGCCTACGGCGTGCCGCTGCTGTTTGGCTTGGTGATGGCCACGCCGCGGTTGAGCGCCGGCCGGCGCATCGCCCAGATTTTGGGCGGCTATCTGCTGCTCGTCGTGGTCCAGGTCTGGGGGGTGTTCTGGGAGGTGCTGAAAGACATGAACTTCACCTTGGGTCCGCTGGCCGCCGGCGCCGCGGCCGAGACCGGCATCCCTGAGGCCGTGGTCGCGCTCTGTTACCAACTCGGTTATCTGATTCTGCCCGCCGTCGTGCCGATCACACTTTGGATATTGCTGAACCGCCGGTTTCTCGAGGCGATCACCCTGAACCGCCGGCGCGGATGAACCTGCTGCTCGGAGCGAGCGGCCAGGTCGGTGGGTTTCTGCTGCCTCTCATCACCGCCGCCGGCGGGGTGATCGCGGTTTCGCGCCGGCCGCCGCCGTCGCCCGGCGGCGGGGCGCTGTGGATCAAACACGACCTCGAGCGCGGCCCCTGGCCGAGCGACGCCGGAACGCTGATCAGCCTCGGGCCGTTGCCCTATGCCGTCGCGGCGCTCGGCGCGCTGCCGCGGCTCGAACGGGTGATCGCGCTGAGTTCGGCCAGCGTGCTGTTCAAGAGCGCCTCGCCGGTGGCCGCGGAACGGCAGATGATCGGGCGTCTGCTGGCGGCGGAGGCGGCGCTCGGCGCGCATTGCCGCGACGCCGGTGTGCCGCTTTTGTTGTTGCGCCCGGCATTGATCTACGGCGGGCCCGGCGAAGCGAGCATCAGCCGCGCCGTCGAGTGGCTCGGCCGCTATCGCGTGTTGCCCATCGCCGGGCGGGCCGCCGGGCGCCGCCATCCGGTGCACGCCGCCGATCTGGCCGCCCTGATCGCCGCCCTCATCAACCGGCCCGGGATGCCCGAGGGGATCTACGCGCTCGGCGGCGGCGAAGTGCTGACCTTCCGCGAGATGATCGCCAAGGCGGCGCGGGCGCGCGGCATCCGGCCCCGTTTCCTGCCGCTGCCCGCCGGCCTTCTGGCCGGGCTGGTCACGCTGGCGGCGTCTTATGCTGGCGGCGTCAACGGTGCGATGGTGCGCCGGCAGAATGCCGACCTTCTGGTCGATGACCGGCCGGCGCGCCGGGATCTGGGATGGAATCCGCGGCCCTTCAGCCCGCTTGGCACACCGTCCGGGACGGGCGGTGCGGCCTGAATCGGTTATCATAGATCACATACGCGATCCCATTCCCACGCCCTCAGGTACGGTTTCTTTTTCTGACCTTCGACTTGGAGTTTCGAGATGCCCTGGAACGAACCGGGCAAGCCGCGCGATCCGTGGCGCGGCGGCGATCAACAACCGCCCGATCTTGATGAAGTGTTCGCCTCGCTCAGGGCGCGGCTCAGCCGCTGGTTCGGCGGCGGCCGCGGCGGCGATGGGGCGAAGCGCGGCAGTGGCGGCGGTGGCATCTGGCCGCTCGTCATCATTGCGCTCCTGCTTTGGGCGTTGTTCAATTCGGTGCACGTGATCGACGAGGCCGAGCGCGGCATCGTGCTGACCTTTGGCAAGTACAGCCGGACGCTGCTACCCGGCCTGCGCCTGACGATGCCGCCGCCTTTTGAGACGATGGCCAAGGTCAACGTCAGCGAGGTCCGCTCGTTCGTCGACCGCGGCCGGATGCTGACCGGCAACGAGAACCTGATCGAAATCGGCTTTGCGGTCCAGTACCGGGTCACCGATCCGAAGCACTTCCTGTTCAATGTCCGCAGCCCGGTGGAGATGCTGGGTAAGGCGGCGGAAAGCGCGATGCGCGAAGTGATCGGCACCAACGACATGGATTTCATCCTCGAGGTCGGCCGGGGCCAGGTCGGCGCCGATACTCGGACATTGATGCAGACGATCCTCGATCGTTACGAGACCGGCATCGAGGTCATGCTGTTCAACCTGCAGGAAGTCAAACCGCCACCCCAGGTGCAGGAAGCCTTCGATGACGTGGTCAAGGCGCGCGAGGACCAGCAGCGTTTCGTCAACGAGGCCGAGGCCTATGCCAACAAGATCTTGCCCGAGGCGCGCGGCCAGGCGGCGCGGATCCTGCAGGAAGCCGAAGGTTATCGCGCCGCGCATGTGGCGCAGGCCACCGGCGCGGCGCAGCGTTTCGAACTGCTGCTCGCCGCCTACCGCAAGGCGCCCGAGGTGACACGCCAGCGGCTGTATATCGAAACCATGGAAGATGTCTTGCAGCGCACGCCCAAGGTGCTGGTCGATATCGAGAAAGGCAACCCGCTGATCTATCTGCCGCTCGACCGGACGAGCCCGGGCTTCGACGGCGCGGTACGCATGCTGCCGCCGGCCGACGCCGTAAGCCGCGGCGCCGGGAGTGGCGGGCGGGCACCGCCGCCCCCCGCCGACCCGCGCAGCCGCGGCCGGGAGGGCGGGCGATGAGAAGCACGGCCGCCATCGTGTTGGGGATCCTCGTCCTGATTTTCTTCGGGCTGTCGCTTTTCATCGTCAAGGAAACCGAGTACGCCGTGAAATTCCGCCTGGGCGAGATCGTGCGTTCCGATTACGGCCCCGGCCTGCATTGGAAAATGCCGCTGATCAACAACGTCAAAAAATTTGACCGCCGCATCCTGCTGCTCGACATGCCGGTCGAGCAGATGAACACCCGCGAACAGAAATACGTCGATGTCGATTACTACATCAACTGGCACATCGTCGATGTCGAGCGTTATTACACCTCGACCAGCGGCGGCGACGAGCGTATCGCCCGTGACCGCTTGGCGCAGATCATCCGCGACCGGCTGCGCGAACGCTTTGCCAGCCTGACTTTGCAGGAGGTTGTGGCCGAGCGGCGCGCCGAACTGATGACCAACCTGACGCGCACCGCCGACGAGCGGATGGCGGAGTTCGGCATCAAGGTCATCGACGTGCGCATCAAGCGCATCGAGCTGACCGAACGGGTCACCGATTCGGTGTTCTCCCGGATGGAGACGCAGCGCACGCAGTTCGCCAACGAACTGCGTTCGGTGGGCCGCGAACGGGCCGAAAAAATCCGCGCCGATGCCGACCGCCAGGTGCGGATCCTCCTCGCCGAGGCCGACCGCGACGCTGAGCGCATCCGCGGCGAAGGCGACGCCCAGGCGGCGGAAATTTACGCCGCGGCTTATCGCCAGGACGAGGAATTCTATTCCTTTACTCGCAGTCTCGAAGCCTACAGCCGGACCTTCGACGGTAGCCGCGACATGCTGGTGATCGACCCGACACTGCCGTTTTACGATCACCTGCGCTCCGCCCCCGAAAAGAGAAAATGATCCCGGATTCGATCCTATGCTCGACGATTTGTGGGCGGCCTTTGCGCTGCTGCTCATCCTGGAAGGTCTGCTGCCGGCGCTGGTGCCGCACCGCTGGCAGGAAGCGATGCAGCACCTCAGCCGGCTCGACGTGTGGCACATCCGGGTGTTCGGTGTCGCCAGCCTGGTGCTTGGCGCTGTGCTGCTGAAATTCGGAGGATAGCGATGAGCCGCTCGATCGTCGTGCTCGGCGCCCAGTGGGGCGACGAGGGCAAAGGCAAGATCGTCGATCTGCTGAGCGCCCGCGCCGACGACGTGGTGCGCTTCCAGGGCGGCCACAACGCCGGGCACACGCTGGTCGTCGGCGACGACAAACTGGTGCTGCACCTGGTGCCGTCCGGTATCCTGCACGGCAACACCCGCTGCCTGATCGGCAACGGCGTGGTGCTCTCGCCGGCGGCGTTGTACGCCGAAATCGAAAAACTCGAGGGGCGCGGCATCGAAGTGCGTCGCCGCCTCGGCGTTTCGGCGGCCTGCCCGCTGATCCTGCCCTGCCACCAGGCGATGGATCTGGCGCGCGAGAAAGCGCGCGGCAGCGGTGCGATCGGCACCACCGGCCGCGGCATCGGCCCGGCCTACGAGGACAAGGCGGCACGCCGCGGCCTGCGCGTCGCCGACCTCATCGACCATGCCACGTTGCCCGGCAAGCTCGCCGTGTTACTCGATTATTATAATTTTGTGCTTAAAAATTATCTGGGCGCCGAACCGCTCGATGTCGCGGCATTGACCGCCGAAGCGCTTGCCCTGCGCGATTGGCTCGGGCCGTTGATCGTCGATGTCGCCGACGAGTTGCATCAGGCGCGCCTCGCCGGCCGGCGGATTCTGTTCGAAGGCGCGCAGGGCAGTCTGCTCGATATCGACCAGGGCACCTATCCTTATGTTACGTCGTCCAATACGACGGTCGGTGGCGTGTGTACCGGGGCCGGTATCGCGCCGCGCGACATCGATTACGTGCTGGCCGTCGTCAAGGCCTATACGACGCGCGTCGGCGGCGGCCCGTTCCCGACCGAACTGAATGACGCCACCGCCGAGTTGCTCGGCGAGCGCGGCCACGAGTTTGGCGCCACGACCGGACGCAAGCGGCGCTGCGGCTGGCTCGACGCCGTGGCGCTGAAACGAATGATGCGCCTGAACGGCGTCGATGGGCTGTGCATCACCAAACTGGACGTGCTCGATACGCTGGAGACCATCCGCATCTGCGTCGCTTACGAGGTGGACGGCGAGCGCATCGGGCATTTTCCGGTCGATGCCGAGGCCTGGTCCAGACTCGATGCGGTTTACGAGGAACTGCCCGGCTGGCGCTCGGACACCCGCGCGATCCGCGCCGTGAGCGATCTGCCGGCCGCGGCGCGGCGCTATCTCGACAGGATCGAGGAACTGCTCGCCACGCCGGTCCACATGCTGTCGATCGGTCCGGAGCGCAATCAGAACATCATCATCCAGGAGCCGTTCGGAGTCTGACGCTGAGCGCTGCCCCGACGATACCGCCGCCGGAGCCGGAACGCCGGCGGTATCTCGATCTTTCGCTGTTTTATTTTGGCTTTCTCGGCGTCCTCGGCCTGTTCACACCGTATTACAGCCTGTTTCTCGACGCCCGCGGCCTGTCGCCGCTGGCCATCAGTTGGCTGTTGTCCCTGTGGTACCTGACACGCGTCGTCACGCCCGGCGCCTGGGCCTGGCTGGTCGGCAAGAGCGCCCGGCCCATCGTCTGGCTGCGCTTTGCGTTTGCGGCCGCAGCGCTGGCCTTCATCGCTATGCAGGCGCCGCTCGGCACGGCGGGGATCGCGGTATTGCTGCTGGTGTTCAGTGCGCTTTATAACGCCATCATGCCGCAGTTCGAAACCGTTACATTGAGCCACCTCGGGCCGGGCAGCACGCGCTACAGTTCGATCCGCGTCTGGGGCTCGATCGGTTTCGTCGTTGCCGTGATGGCCGGCGGCTGGGCGATCGAACATACTTCGGCCGCCTGGCTGCCGCTTTATACCGCACCGTGGTTCGCCTTTGCCCTGGCCAGCGTCTGGCGCAACGATTACGGCCCGTGGAACCGCGAACCGGCACCGCCCGGAGGCGCGGGGTTGCGACACCTCGTGGGGCGGCGCGAAGTTGCCGTGTTTTTGCTCGCCGCGCTACTAATGCAAATGAGCCACGGCCCGTACTACATCTTCTACTCGCTGCACCTGGCCGGCAACGGTTACAGCGGGCGGGCGATCGGGCTTTACTGGGCGCTCGGCGTGGTCGCCGAAATCGCCGCCCTGCTGGTGATGCGGCGTGTGTTGCAGCATCACAGCGCCGCGCGGGTGATGCAGGTTTGCCTGGCGGTCGGCATCGGGCGCTGGCTGCTGACCGCGTTCTGGCCGTCGTCGGCGAGCGCGATGGCGCTCGCCCAGTTCGGTCACGCGCTGACCTTCGGCGCCTTCCATGCCGCCAGCATGCAACTGGTGGTGCGTTTCTTCCCCGGCGCGCTGGTGATCCGCGGCCAGGGGTTGTTGTACGGTTTCAGCTCCGGCATCGGCGGCGTACTCGGCGGCCTGGCGGCTGGCGGCTTCTGGCACCTCGGCGGCGGCCGGGCGGCGTTCCTGTGCGCCGCGCTGGTCTCGCTCGCCGGTTTCGCCCTCTCGGCCTGGGCGATCAAACCGCGTTCCAGAAACCGGGAACGAGCCACTACTGCGAGTACGGCAAAGACGTAGCCCCCACACAGTATGCAGGAACAACGAAGAACGAAGAACGAAGAACGAAGAACGAAGAACGAACTCCCCCATCGTCATTCCGGAAACGCCCGCCCACCCCATCGTCATTCCGGAAACGCCCGCCCACCCCATCGTCATTCCGGAAACGCCCGCTCACCCCATCGTCATTCCGGACACGCCCGCCCACCCCATCGTCATTC
>JBDIVS010000029.1:0-26408 GCA_039794245.1 Candidatus Jinrbaksania sp. | reverse complement strand
TCTGGATACGGATGCCGTCGGTGCCCCACATGTCGTTCGGGCGATCCGTCGTAATCGTCCCATCATGCCGAACCGGTGCCCCCTGGGGCCGGCGATGCGGCGAGAGCAACGCGTTCTCGCGCATCAGGCGCAGCACGACGCCCTTCTTGTGGCCAGCTGACCAGCGCTTGATCTCGGCGGCCGCGGCACAACCACTCCCACTTTCGATTCATTCAGCATTTCACGACTCCTTTTTCAGACACAATTTAACCCCAAATTCGTGTCCAGAAAAATCGGAGCCGCGGCACGGGCCGGGCAGCGGGTATTTGTGGCCGCTTGCGCAGTTGAATAGAATGCATTCGGTATCGTTGTTTAGCCAGCCGCTGGCCAGTAATTGGCGGTAGGCGGCGTAGGTTGCGGCGCCTTCGGGGCAGACCAGGATGCCGTGCCGCTCGGCCAGGTCGCGCCAGGCGTCTACGATGGCCTTGTCATCGACGGCGACCGCGGTGCCGCCGGATTCGCGCACGGCGCGCAGGATCAGAAAATCGCCGACGGCGGCGGGGACGCGGATGCCGGCGGCGACGGTGGCGGCGTTGTTCCAGCGTGCGGCGAATTCATCTCCTTGTTCGTAGGCGCGGACCATCGGTGCGCAGCCGGCGGCCTGGACGGCGACCATTTTGGGCAGCGGACCGGCGAGCCAGCCGAGCGTGATGAGTTCGGCGAACGCTTTCCACATGCCGATTAGGCCGGTGCCGCCGCCGGTTGGGTAAAAGATCACTTCAGGGAGGCGCCAGTTGAGTTGCGCCGCCAGTTCGAGGCCCATCGTTTTTTTGCCTTCGAGACGATAAGGTTCTTTCAGCGTCGATACATCGAACCAGCCTTCGGCGGCGTTGCGGGCGGCGAGCAGCTTGCCGCAATCGTCGATATAGCCATCGACCGCAATGACTTCGGCGCCGGCCAGCCGGGTTTCGGCGATATTGAGCGGCGGGGTATCGGCGGGGCAGTAAACCAGCGTCCGGAGCCCGGCGCGCGTGCCGTAAGCGGCGAGTGCCGCGCCGGCGTTGCCGTTGGACGGCATCGACAGGCGATCGAGGCCGAGTTCGCGGGCCATCGCCACGGCGAGCGCCAAGCCGCGGGCCTTGAACGATGCAGTGGGCAGCCGTCCTTCGTCCTTGACCCACAACGGCCCGTTGTCGATTCGGATCAGCGGTGTGACGATTTCGCCGAGACGCGGCGCATGTTCAGGATCGCCGAGCGGCAGTAGTTCGCGCCACGACCAGAAGCCGTCGCCGCGGTGTGCGACGGCATCGCGATCGACTTCGCGGGCGATTGCCGCAAGGTTGTAGCGCACCAGCAGCGGCCGCTTGGCTTCCGACAAGCCGTAAACCCGCCCTGTAGCATATACCTTGCCGGTCAGCGAGCACTCGAGGTGGGTGACGTATGGGTTCAATGCGGCAGCTCCCGGTGATCGCAAGTGAGTAAGAGAAGTGCCGGGCGGCGATGACACGCCGCCCAGCCGATCGGCGGATCGGTATGAACCGCCTGTCAGTTGCCTTGCGGCAGAGCGGGGAAAAGCCCGAGGCCGAGTTCGCTCGCCGATTTTTCGAAGACCGGCTGCTGCTCGGCGATAAAGTCGCCGGCCTTGCCGATCGCCTCACGCGCAGCATGTTCGGCGCGTTCGAGGTGGGCGAGTTGTGAGGGGCTAGGGGCGGCGAGCGCCCCGCCGATCTGCCATGCCTGGGTCTGCAATTGCTGCAGCGGAGTATTGCGGTCGGAGATGCCCTTGCTCATCGGCGGCGTCCACAGCATGCGGTTCATCTTGTCCAGTTCCTTGAGCGCCTCGTCGATACGTTTGCTCAGCGCCTGGTGCGGATCGTCGTCGCCGATCTCGAGCAATGGATCGCGTTCCTTGCGCCTTTCGATATCGAGGCCGGCACGGGCCTTGAGGGCATCGAGTGCGGTCTTGAAATCGCCGAGGCGACGAATGGCGGCGGTCAGATCGGCCTGGGCGGCGGCGATTCGTCCGATGGCCGTTTCGCGCGCCTGCTGGGCCGCGGTGTCGAACTCCGGAATGCGGGGATCGGGGTTGACGGCGATCGGCGCCTGCTTTTGCTGGTCGCGGAAGCGCACGGTCAGACGATACTCGCCGGGCGGCACTTCGGGACCGCCGCTGATACCGAAAAAGGCCGGCGGCGGTACGGGCGAGATCAAAGGTTCGCGGCTCAGATCCCAACTGGTGCGATTGATGCCCTGCTTGGCATCGGCTTCGAGTTTGCGCACGAGGTTGCCGGCTTTGTTGCGGATTTCGAGTATGACTTTGTTTTTGTCGGTTGTTTTCGCGTTTTCTTTGCCATTTTTACCGGCGGTTTCCTTGTTTGCCGTAGGTTGTTTCGCCTGGCTCTCTTTTTCGATTTCCGGATCCGGGTGCGGCAGATCGGCGGCGCCGAGATAGAATGTGATCAGTGCCCCGTAAGGCGCGTTTTCGCCGCGGAATTCGGTCGCCCCCGGGAAGCGTGCGCCGAGCGTTTGTTTGACCGAATATTGCTGAGCCGGCGGCGGAGCGAACAATTCGAGCGGTGTTGCCGGGTCGAGCGCGGCGATCTTGCGCAGCGGCGAGATGTCGTCGATAATTAAAATACCACGACCGTGCGTGCCGAGCACCAGGTCGTGCTCACGCGGCTGGATCGCCAGGTCCATCACCGAGGCGGTCGGCACGCCGGGCGTGAACCTGGCCCACGAGCCGCCGCCGTCGGTGCTGTAATACAGGCCAAGTTCGGTGCCGAGAAACAAAAGTTCGGGATCGACGATGTCCTGCTGCACGATCAGGGCGTGGCCTTGGATGTTGTTGCGAACCAGCGAGGTCCAGCGGGCGCCATAGTCTCCGACCCGGAAAGCGTAAGTCGCGTAATTGCCGCGCCGGTGGTCGTCGAAGACGACAAACGCGGTGCCGGCCTCGTGCGGCGAGACCGTGATATGCGGCACCCAACTTCCTTCTGGAACGCCGCGTGCCTTTTGATCGAGCCGTGTCCAGCGGGCGCCGCCGTCGCGCGTCAGGTGCACCCGGCCGTCGTCGGTGCCGACCCACAATACGCCGCGCTCGTGCGGGCTGGGGGCGATGGCGATGATGGTTGTGTAGTTCTCGGCGGCGGACACGTCCGGAGTCAGACCGCCGCTGTCTTTTTGTTTCTGCCAGTCGGGATTATCGCTGGTCAGATCAGGGCTGATCGTCTCCCACGTTGCACCGCGGTCGGTCGAACGGTGGACGAACTGGCTGCCGTAATAAATCGTCGCCGGATCGAATGGGTCCTGGGCGAACCCTGCGTTCCAGTTGAACCTGAGCTCTTCATCCGGATCGACTTCCGGCGGCCGGATGGCGAACTGTTCGCCGGTGTGCATGTTCCAACGCACCAGGTTTCCGCCTTGCGACATTGCATAACCGGTCAGGCTGTCTTCGGGATCGGGGCTGGTATCGAAGCCGTCGCCGAACGCAACCTCCTGCCAGTGGGCGTTGCGAACGCCGCCGTTCTCCCAGACTTCGGACGGCCCGCGCCACGAGCCGTTGTCCTGCAAGCCGCCATAGACGTGATACGGCAGGTCGTTGTCGGTCCGCACGTGATAAAACTGCGCCACCGGCAGCGTGCGCATATGGCGCCAGGTGGCGCCGCGGTCGCGCGATTCGCCGACGCCGCCGTCGTTGCTGATCAAAAGATGCCGGCCGTCGCTGGGATCGATCCACAGGGCGTGGTGATCGGGATGGATTTTATCCCAGGTAACCCAGGGTTGGAATGTCCTGCCGCCGTCGTCGGATACCTGGGCAACCGAGGCCAGCCGATAAACCCTGTCCGGCCATTTAGGATCGACATAGATATCCGAGTAATAAAACGGCCGTTCGCTGATATTGGCGTCGGTATTGACCGCGGTGAAGGTATAACCGCCGTCTGTCGAGGCCAGCATCGCGCTCTGCTCAGCTTCGACCAGTGCATAGACCCGCGCCGGATCGCTCGGCGCGATCGCCAGGCCGATGCGGCCCAACTCGCCTTTCGGCAGGCCGTCGGCGGCGGTCAGTCGCGTCCACGTCTCGCCGCCGTCGGTGCTGCGCCACAGGCCGGAACCGGGACCGCCCGATTTGAAAAACCACGGCCAGCGACGGAACTGCCAGGTGCTGGCAAAGAGCTTGTTCGGGTTTTCCGGGTCCATCACCAGATCGCTGGCCCCGGTATTTTCATCGACATACAAGACCTTTTCCCACGAGCGGCCGCCGTCGCGCGAGCGATAGACGCCGCGCTCGGGGTTGTCCTTCCACATCGAACCTAGCGCTGTGACATAAACGAGATTCGGGTCGGTCGGATGCAGCACGATGCGATGAATACGTTCGGTGCCTTCCAGCCCCATCCGTTGCCAGGTGCGGCCGGCGTCGAGCGAACGAAAGATACCGCCGCCGTGGCCGGCGCTGTTGCGCGTGTTGCCCTCGCCGGTGCCGACCCAGACCAGGGACGGATTTTGCGGGTGGATCGCCAGAGCGCCGATCGAGTGAAAGCCCTCGCGGTCGAAAACAGGGGTAAAAGCCAGGCCGCCGTCGGACGATTTCCAGACGCCGCCGGTCGCCGCGCCGACATAGATCACGTTCGGATCCGAAGGCACCGCGGCCACCGCCGCAACACGGCCACTCATCCCGGCCGGGCCGATGGCACGAGCCTTCAGCCCGGCGAGCAGCGCCGGATCGAGCGCCGCGGCCGAAAGCCCGGGCAGCAACATTAAAAATAGCAGGACGAAGGCTATAACACCTGGCCGGAACGCGCTGGGTGGGTTTTTGTCGTTCATCAGGGTATCTTCAACGAAGTCAGTCCGGCGATGATAACCTGACACGCGGCGCCAGTGCCAGAGGCGCAGCACCCGGCAGAAAACAGGAATTCGTGCCGGATCGTCCCGTTCGAGAGTGGCTTCGGGCTACACTGGGATGCTATTTACGTGTGGGTAACGAGTAATTCTTTCATCAAAGGTGATCAGTGACGCTCCAAGGTGCATGGTTGTAGCGACGATAATCCGATCCGCTGGATCACGATGAAACTTTCCCGGAAGCCGGTTAGCCGATGCAGCGATTCGCCAATTCACCGGGTAAAATGAGAAGCCATCGATTTCCGCGGCACAAGACAGCCATTCGTCAGTTGCGAGCGTTAATGCCAGCCGTTCTTTTTCAACCAGGAGTGTAATTTCCCAGGCACTGATAGCCGAAGCGTACAGCATGCCACGGCTGAGCGCGGATTCGATTTTGGTAACCGTTTCGGCACTGAGTACGCCATCGCCATTGACCCACCAGATCAACGCGTGAGTATCAAGTACGATCACCGCAGAAGTACGATCACCGCAGAGTTTCCCACTCATTGACGCCTACCGGGGCAGTTGGGTTTTCATAACGGCGAACAGTGCCCCGCAGGCGAGCCAGGGGGGAAGACTTGACTTGGATACAAGCGCGAACCTCAATTGTCGGCTTGCCCCGGTCGGTGACAATCAACGATTCACCGGTATTTTCCACGTCGCGCAGCAACTCCAACGCTCGGGTTTTGAATTCGGATTTTGAAACCTGACGTTGCATCTGATTACGCCCGTAGTCACATGCCTATAGGCATGTTATATGGGTATTCGCCAAGATGTCAAGCGCCAGGTGCGGCCCATCGCCCGCCATGCGGGTTGGATTTCTCGCCTGATCGTCCCGGCCGAATCTTGTCTGGGGAGTGAAGCGGGCAGGTCGGTATGAATAGCACCGATACGTGCCAGGGAGCTTGACTGCTCAATAATAACCCACCAGTTGCATAATTTTCCGTCTGAAATATCCTGAAATGCCCGTAGTTACTGGCTTTGAGACCTGATTTCAGCCGGTTTCTGGATTTCACCTTTAGTGAACCCAACAGTTGCATAAATTTTGCTCGAATTTCTATATTTCTTAATTAAATCAGTAAGTTATGTATATATTAGTCAAAACCTCGAATTCACAAACGGTGAGGCGCCCGGTTTCTCGCCCAAGCGGGCGGCAGCTTTGCCTTGAACCGTAGTAATAACTACGCTTCCGCGGCAAATCGGACAAGCTGCACTCGCCCGCTTGACTGAGAATTCCGGGAATTTATGCAACAGTTGGGTTTATGCAACAACTGGGTTTATCATACTCTGCCGGGGATCAAGCAAAAAAATCGTCAATAGCCTTTTCGGCGATCCACGGCGTCGAGCGGTGGCAGGCCGCGGCGCACGCGGCGGTAGCTTTTGAGGATCAGCCGCGCCGCTTCTTCGGGCAGCGTATAACTGGCGCAGTGTGGGGTGAGGTAGATTTTGGGGTGTGTCCAGAACGGGTGACCGGCGGGCAGTGGCTCTTCGGCAAAGACATCGAGGCCGGCGCCGCCGAGTTGGCCCGAGTCGAGTGCCGGGATCAGGTCTTTTTCGACCAGGTGACCGCCGCGACCGACGTTAATCAAATAAGCACCGCGTTTCATCTGTGCGAACAGACCGGCGTTCAGAATACCGGCAGTGTCACTCGTCAGCGGCAGCAGGCAAATCAGGAAATCGGCGGCGCGGGCGATCGCCGAAAGGCCTTCATTGCCGCTGTGTATCGTGATGCCCCGCCGGCTACGGCCGGAAAGGCTCCAGGCGTGGAGCGGGTAGCCCAGCACCTGGAACACCCGCGCCGCGGCTCGACCCATCCGGCCGATACCCAAAAGTCCGATGACCGGCATGGCTTCCGGTGCCCACGGCGCCCAGCGGCCGGCCTTGCGGTCCTCATAAAATCTCCACAAGCCGCGGTGCTGGGCGATGACGACCGCGGCCAGGTATTCAGCCATATCGGCGGCGAGCCGCGGCCCGGAAATGCGGCCGACCGGCAGCGCGGGCGGCAGATCGGGATCGGCGAGAATCGCTTCAACTCCGGCGCCGTAGGAACTGACGGCCTTCAGCGCCGGTAGCTCGCGCAACAGTCCTGGCGGGTGCTTCCACAATACGGCAAAGTCGATCTCGCTTGTTTTGCCGAGATTCGGCCAGATGCGCACCTCGAGACGCGGCGCGAGGCGCCAGATATGGCGTTCCACCGCAGCAGTATCCCGGTTCGGAGCGACAATCAAAAGGGCCATGGTGTCAACGGGTCATTCAATCGGCTACCACCAGCAACTCGCCCAGTAGTTGCCGGTTGCCGGCCTGATCAGATTGCAGGTATATCGGGATGGGACCGGGTTGTTGCAGCAGATCGGCAGGGATGCCGAAAGTGAGTACGTCGGGCCGGTGTCGATGCGTGCCGATACGCCGTGTGCCGACGATGGCCACAGTATCCAATAGCGCACATTCGATGTCGATCCGAACCCCCATGTCGCCGCCGGCCTGCCGGTTGGCGATATGGCTCGTGCCGGTCTCCTCCGGCCCCCAGTTGCTGGCCTGGCAAAGTCGATCGTCCTCATTTGTACCTGAATTATCAAGTACCGTGAAGTGGGCAACTTCCTGCCGGCGTCCGCTCACATCGTCGTGCAGCGTAATTAGGTGCTCGCCGGGTGTATCGAACAATTGCTGCTGAAACGCCGGCTGACCGCGAAATGAGGCAACCAGCACTCGTTGCTCGAGGTACATGGTACTCAACCGGTGACCGTCAATTGCCACTTGCACCCACGGTGGTATGCCCTGGATATCGAACCACAGTGCCGCAAAACCCTGGCCGAAGCGGTTGGGCAAAACGCCCTAGGTTGTCTGCTTCGGCCCCAAGAGCGGGTTGTTGTCTCTGCCGGCCGAAGTGATCGGCAAAGCCGCGTCCGAGGTGGCCGTTGTTCAGACCGCGCCACGATGTACCAGCAGATTGCAGCAGGAGGTGCCGTGTACTCTCGATTCCGCTCATCGCGATCACGACCCGGTCGGCTCGCACGCGCTGTTGCCGGCTGTGCAGGCCGGTGAGGGTGACTTAGTGCAAGCGCCGGCCGCGTACGTGTAAGAAACGGCAGCGGCGTTCAGAATGCACTCGATCCGCTCGCCGGTCTCGATCTCCTGGCGGTAGCATTCTCCGAAGCGGGTGGGCGGACTGATCCGAAACAGGCGGTTGGTAAACCACTTGCTGTCGTTGAAATCAAGCAGATGGCTGGCGGTATCCGGATCCAGACCGGCGATGTTGAAATCGGAACTGCCCAATTCCAGCCATTCGGCTGCCGGGCGATAATGCGGCTTAAGTTCACCCGCATCCAGCGGCCAGCCCAATGATCCGGCTTCCGGGCGATGATCGAGGTCGATATCGTCCAGTTGCTTGTACCAGCCGCCCCAATGGCTCGATGTGCCGCTGATGTGATAGACACTGTCGCCAGTCGATTCGCCATCGTAAAGGCGCAGCTCATCCGGGCCGGGACGGGCCAAACTGCCCGCTTCGGCCAGCACGATATCCATGCCGGGCATCATTCGGCTCGTTTCCACAGCCAGTGTAATCCCGGCCGGCCCGGCCCCCAGAATCAGTAGATCGCAGCGGCGGACCGGCTCTGGGCCGTCTGTCGCAAGGTCATTGAACACAGCGGTGCCTGCGCGAAAGAGTCAGTCTGTTGGGTCTAGTATATCGGTACGATAACCCAAAAGGTGCATCACCTCACCGGCTTCACGCTGGAAGATATCGCGTTCTTCCGCCGGCCATTCGGCAGGCCGTATTTTAAGCTTTTCCCACCGGCTTTCACCCTCGCAACCAGGGGTGGCATTAATCGGCTGTTTTTTGACGATCAGATTTTTCGCCGCCGGGTAATCGTCAACGCCGAGAAAGGCAAAAATTTTGCTCAATTGGTCTGAAGGGTCGGTGATCAGCTTTTCGTAATAGATGCGTTTGACTCGCCGCGGGTGCGCCGCTTCTAAGTTCAGTGCTGCAGTGTTATGCTTCACCCACTGGCGCGCCGCCTGTTCAGTATCCCACTGCCACATCCGGCGCATCGACTCAACGACTTTGCGGCCGTCACGAACGATATATAAAAAACGCGCCGCCGGGAACATTCTGGCAAGGTCTTCGGCGATCAGCGTATAGGCCGGGGTTTGATCGACCCAGCGCCGACCGCCGGCCCGGCTGGCGAACAGCGTATCGATGCCTTTGCCGATGGCCGCGGAGAATTCATCGAAATCAACCCGCTCCTTGACCAGCCAGGCATGATCACCGAAGCGTGTGCCGAAATCATAGGAGTGGCGCAGCGCATTGACCAGCGGGATGAGAAAGTCGCTTTCTTCGCTGCCCCAGAAGGCCGGATGTTTGAGCAAGGACCAATGCAATATCGAAGTGCCGGAACGGGGCGAGCCGATGATAAACACTTGGTCCGGCGCCGAGAGAGGGACGATGCTGGAAATCTGTGGCACCGGATAAGTCCGCCCTTTCCACACGGCGCCGGCGCCGCGCCAGTGGCGGCGGGCGGAGAGCCAAGTGGCGGCGAGGTAGAAGGCGGCGGCGAACGGCAGGCTCGTGGCCCATAGCGAGTTTAGCTTGTAGAAGCGGAGCAACGGCAGGTAGGCGATGAACAATGCGCTGTAGGCCGCGGCGCCGAGCCAGCGGCCTGCGCCCGGCGCGCCTGCCAGGGCCAGCGCGGGTGCGCCGAACATCATGAGCATCAGGAATGTTGCCGCGGCGAGCAGTAGCGGTGAGTGCCGTAATTGGGTGTAGGCCGTGCGGGCGATCAGGTTTTTGACATCGGCGAGAGTGGCGGCGGAGCGGCGGCTTTTGACGTCATGCGACAGACCGATCCAGATTCGGCCGCCGTCCCGTTTGATCAGCCGGGCCAGCGTGCAATCGTCGATCACCGCGCCGCGCAGCGCAGAATAACCGCCCAGGCGTTCGAGCCGATCCTGTTCGATCAGCAGGCAGCCGCCGGCCGCTGCAGCGACCCGGCCGGGCCGGTTGGCCAGCGCGAAGGGATAGAGCAGTTTGAAGAACCAGACGAAAGGGGGCAGTAGCCAGCGCTCGATCGCGTTGGTGACTGGCAGCAGGGCCATCACCGAAACCAGGGAACAGCCTTGTTTCTGTTGATCGATCAGGGCTTCGAGAACGCCGGGGCAAAGTTCGATGTCGGCGTCGAGTTGCAGGATCAGCGGGGTGGTGACGTGCCGCCGGCCTTGTTCCAGGGCCCACAGTTTTCCGGTCCAACCGGCCGGTAGCGGCCGGCCGGCGATGACTTCAACGCCGGCGCGGCGGGCGATTTCGGCGGTCTGGTCGCTTGATTGGTCGTCGATGACGATGATCCGCACGCCGCGGCCGGCGGTGCGCAGGGCGGCGATCGTGGCGCCGATGTGGGCCGCTTCATTGCGTGCCGGGATCAGGACGGTGAGCGTTGCAGGATCGAGTGGCTCGCCCGGCGAGCGCGCTGCTAAAAGGCGCTCGCGAATCCGCCAGGGTTGCGCCGGGTGGATGAGTAGCGCCAGCCAGCCGGCGGCGGCGAAGGCGGCGAAAAGCGCGATAATGTCCGGCATCAGCGTCGCACTGTACCAGCGTCCCCCGGCATACCATTCGGTAAACCAAACTGTTGCATAAATTCCCGGGATTCTCGGTCAAGCTGGCGAGCGCAGCTTGTTCGATTCCCCGACAAATGCGTCGGGAACGCAATTTGAACGGCCGCAGGCCGGCCCGTTGGGACAGGGCGAGGGCAGGACTGTCCGGGTAAGAGCCGTAGTAATTCTACGGTTCGAGGGCAAGCGGGCATGAGAACCAATCTCGGCATTCCGCACGAGCCGCGTTGCGTCCCCAAACGCCCGCGGGCGGCGTCCATCGGCTGGGCGATAGAATCACTATCGCCTGCGCCTCGCTCCTTGCCCGCGGGCGTTTGGGACGCAACCCGCCGGGACGGGGCGCTAAGCGCGCCGGGCCGCGTTGCTCGTCGCTGATTTGGAATGACCAACCTTCGCTCCTCGCGCCTTGCCCGGCACGCTTAGCGCCGCCGTCGCGGCCGCACGGAATGCCGAGATTGGTTCTCTATGTGCCGCCCGTGCCTCTGTTAGAGGTGTCTTCGTATCAGTGGACGCGGTTCTGGACTGCATAAAACGTGAAATCCGGAAACTTGTTGGAATCAGATGCGAACGATGATGGCCGGCCACACCGCGGCCGGGTCAGCCGATTTCGGCCGTCTCCGGCGTGGTTTCGGTGCGCCGCGGTTCGAGTTTGAGTGGCACCTGGTCGGGTTCGGCGCGGCGATAGACGACCGGTAATTCCGGCGCGAACGGGCCTTCGACCCGCGGCCCGCGCCACCAGACGCCGAGGGCTTTGAGGGGATGGGAGAAGGTGTCGGCGACTGCGGTGCCTTCGTAGCCGCAATGGGCCATGCAGTTGTCGCACTGTGGGTTGCGGCCACTGCCGTAGTTGTCCCATGGGGTGTCTTCCATCAGGGCCTTGAAACTCGGGGCGTAGCCTTCATCGACCAGGAGGTAACACGGTTTTTGCCAGCCGAAGACGTTGTAGGTGGGGTTGCTCCACGGCGTGCATTGGTAGGTTTGATTGCCGGCGATAAAATCGAGGTACAGGCTCGAATGGTTGAACGGCCAGCGGCGGTGTCGCTCGCGGCCGCGACGGAAGATCTCGCGAAACAGGTTTTTGCTGCGCGTGCGGCCGAGAAAGACGTCCTGGCGCGGCGCGTGCTGGTAGCTGTAACCCGGCGAGACGGTGATGCCTTCGACGCCGAGTTCGCGGCAGTAATCGAAAAACTCGGCGATCCGCTCGGGATCCTCGCCGTCGAACAGCGTGCAGTTGACGGTGACCCTGAAGCCTTTACCGAGCGCCAGCCTGATCGCCTCGATGGCTTTCTCGAACACGCCCTCCTGGCAGACCGAACGGTCGTGTTCGGCTTTAAGGCCGTCGAGGTGGATCGACCAGGTGAAATAGGGCGACGGCGCGTAGTCGTCGATCTTCTTGGCGAGCAGGATCGCGTTGGTGCACAGGTAAACGAATTTCTTGCGGGCGATGATGCCACGCACGATTTCCGGCAGTTCCTTGTGGATCAGAGGTTCGCCGCCGGGAATCGAGACCATCGGCGCGCCGCACTCGTCCACTGCGCCGAGCGCGTCTTCGATCGACAGGCGCCGGAGCAGGATTTCCTTGGGGTAATCGATTTTGCCGCAGCCGGCACAGGCCAGGTTGCACTGGAACAGCGGCTCCAGCATCAACACCAGTGGGTAGCGTTTTTCGCCGCGCAGTTTTTTGGTCAGGATGTAACGGGCGACGCGGTATTGCTGGATCAGCGGGATCCCCATTTCAGATTCCTCTCGTCAAAAACAGTGGGTCATGAATAGTCAAGGCTATACGCTCACCGCGACCCGGCCCGCGCCGCGTGTTGCTCCGCTGTGGACCGGTCAGGTTCGATATAGCGTGCAAGCGGGACGGCGAACTCATCGCGCAGCCGGGTCCACTCCATCTTGAACCACGGGGTGAACGTCTCCGGCGAGGCGTGCAGTTCGTCGTCGAGCGCCGCGGCCGCAAGGTAGCGAACGGCGGCGATTTCGTTGACGTTGGCCGCCGGCTTCTCTGCCGTCCGGCCGGCGAACACCCAGCACAGCTCGCGTTCGGAGCCGATCTCGCCAAAGCGCGCATGGTATTGAAATTTATATAAAAACTCCAACTCGGTATCGAGGCCGAGTTCCTGTTTCAGCCGCCGCCGGGTGGCCTGCTCCATGCTTTCTCCCTGCCGCGGGTGGGAGCAGCAACTGTTGGACCAGTAAAGCGGCCACAGCCTTTTGTCGGCGGCGCGCCGCTGGAGCAGCAGCTCGCCTTTCTCGTTGAAGATGAACAGCGAAAAGGCGCGGTGCAAAATGCCGTCGCCGTCGTGGCAGGCGCTTTTGTCGAGATGGCCGACCTCGTGATCCAGGTCGTCGACCAGGATCAGTTTTTCGTCATCGAACGACACGACGTCGCCTCCGGCGGTCTCATGTTTTGCGTCAAGCGCCAATGTTCACCTCCATCGCGCGGTATCCCTGGTCTTCCAGCGCCCGCGCCACTGCGGCGCGGCTGTCCTGATCGGCGGTGAGCGCGATGAATGCGCCGCCGCCGCCGCCGCCGGTCAGTTTGGCGCCGAGGGCGCCGTGCTGGCGGGCGATCTGGATCATCCCCTCGATCTCCCAGCACGAAACCTGTAATGCATTCAACAGACCCTGGCAGACGTTCATCAGTTCACCCAATTGTTCGAGGTCACCGGTTTTGACCGCGGCGGCGCCCTGTACTGCCAGATGATCGATTTCGCGAAAGATTCTTTCGTAAAGTTTGGGGTGTTTCAGCCAGGCCTCGCGAACCCGCGCCACCATCTTGGCAGTCAGGCTCTCGACACCGCTGAAGCCAATGACCAGAGGCAGCGGTTTGGCGATCGCGATCTCCTCGCGCCGGGGTTCATCTTTGCGCTCATCGCCGCGGCGAAAGAGCAGGAAACGGCCGTAGGTCGCCATCGTATTGTCGATGCCCGACGGCGTGCCGTGCGCCACTTTCTCGCACTCGAAAGCCAGGGCGTTCACCTCCTCGTCGCCAAGCCCCAGTTTGAAATGGGCATCCAGGGCGCGGATGATGGCGACAGCGACCGCCGCCGAGCTGCCGAGGCCGGTGGCGCGTGGAATGCCGGGGAAGATCTCGATCTTCATCGCCTGGCGGCCGAGGTCGAGTTTGTCGAGGATCAGGGCGATCGGCTTTTCGAACGATTGACGCTTGGCGGGCGATTCGTGCAGCCGCTGCTCGACGCCCCAGCGTGGGATGATGATGTCGATGCCGTCGCGGCCGTCCTCGATCTTGGCCTGGATCGCCATCGGCACCGGGGCGGCGATGGCGTGGCTGCCGTAAACGACGGCGTGTTCGCCGAGCAGGATCACCTTGCCGTGACCGACGCCGTGTTCGCGGTCGAGCGGGGTGGTGAGCTGGCCAGGTTCGGGCGCCGCCTGGGTGTCGATTTCGCCGATGATCTCGCGCGCTTTCCAGATTTTGATCTCACCGCTGTCCACCAGCCGATCGACGACTTCCTCGAAGACCTCCGGCGGGGCGCCGGCGGCCATCGCCACGGAGCGCGCGTGCAGGGTCATGTGGCCCTGCTGGATGCCTTCGGTGACCAGGGCGCGCAGCGCGGCGAAGTTCTGCGCCAGGCCGACGGCGCCCATCACTTCGGCCAGTTCGCGCGCTGAGCCGACTTCCAGCAGCCGAAGGTTGATCGCCACGGTCGGGTTCGACTGCAGCGGGCCGCCGACGGTACCGACTTTCATCGGGATTTCGAGTTCGCCGGCGAGCCGGCCCTCGTCGTCGCGCCACCAGCGGGTCAGCGAGGCGTAGCGCCCGTCGCGGCAGGCATAGGCGTGGGCCGCGGCCTCGATCGCCCGCCAGTCGTTGCCGGTGGCCAGCGCCACGGCATCGACACCGTTCATGATGCCTTTGTTGTGTGTCGCGGCGCGGTACGGGTCGGCGAGCGCTAGATCGTTGGCCAGGATGATGCCGTCGCGTACTTCCTCGCCGCTGAAGCCTTTGCCGGCCAGGTGCTGCGGCGGGATCGCGAGGCGCGCGCGGACCAGGGCGCGGTCGGTGTAGTTCGACAGAATCCTGAGAAACACCTTACCGTTGGTGATGCTCTCGACCAGGCTGGCGACGCCTTCGCACATGGTGTTGACGAGGTTGGCGCCCATTGCGTCGCAGGTGTTGACCAGAAGGTGGACGACCAGCATGTCCTTGCCGCTCGACGGCGCGCGGTGCAGGTGGACTTCAAGATCCTTGGCGCCGCCGCCGCGGGCGACCATCTTCGGATGCAGGCTGTTGGCCAGGTTGATGATCTCGTCTTTGCGCTGCAGGACCGCCTGGCGCGCCTGGCTGGCGTGCGGCATATCGACCACCTGGATCTGGCCGACCAGGATCGGCTCGGTGCTCTCGGCGATGAAGCCGCCGCTGCGCCGGACGATTTTGGCCGCCGCCGAGATCGCGGCGACGATCGACGGTTCCTCGACGGCCATCGGCACGAGGTAATCCTTGTCGTTGATGACGAAATTGAGGCCGAGTCCCATCGGCATGCCGAGCACGCCGATGACATTTTCGATCATCTTGTCGGCGCGCGGCATCTTGAGCGTGTGCTCGCCGCTGAGCAGCAGCCGGTAGTCCTCTTCGGAGACCGCGCCGCGCTCGCGGACGGCGCGCACGCGCTCCGCTGGTGTCAGTTTATAGAACTCGGGAATACGCGATTTTTCCATGACTGCCGATGGTTCCAGATGGTGCTCAGTTCGTCGCCGGTTCGAGTCGCACGCCGGCGGCGGCCGGGGCCAGCGGCAACAGCGGATAGCCGGCGCTGTTCACGTCGCGGGCGAACGCCGCCAGGGCTTCCGGGTCCGCCGCCGCCGCCAGCGCGATGTCGCCGCCGCCGGCGCCGGAGGGTTTGAAAGCGACCGGGTAGCGCCCGGCGAGTTGCGCCAACCGGCGGTGGTCGGCGGTATAAACCGGCGCTTCGGCGGCCAGCCCGAAGCGTTCCAGCGCCGCGCCGTAGGCTTTCAACGCCGCGAGCAGGCCGCCGGCGTCGTTGTCCCCGGCGGCGGCGCAGCCGGCGGCGGCGATCGTTGCGAGATGGCGGATGTGGTTGTCGTACACCGCGCCATCTTGTTCCTTGAGCCGCCTTGCGGCGCGCAGAAAATCGCCGGTCGAAGCCGCCCGGCCGAGGCCGATCCAGACCCAGGAAAGCGTCGCAGGCAGGCTCAAAGTGTTGATTTGTGGACCTTCTTGGGCAAGATTATACTGGAGGACGCCACCGTACAGGCCGGCCGCCAGGTCGATGCCGCTACCCTGGCCACCCTGGGCCGAGCGATGCAGCTCGCCAAGGACCGGCAGCCAGCGCCCCGGATCGAACATCTGGCCGGGGTGGCGGCTCGCGAACCAGGCCGCGGCGAGCGCGACAGAGAGCGCGGCGCTCGAGCCGATGCCGAGTTTGTGGCCGGCGGCGGCGTAAAAGCGGCGTGTGTCGGCGGTGATTGCCACGCGCGTCCCGTTCTCGGCCCACGGCCCGAATGCGGCGAGCATCTGGGCGGCGTGCGTCAGCGGCCGGGCGGCGGCTTCGTCGTAAAAGCGCACCTCGCCATCGCCTGTCCAGTCGAATTCGAGCGGCCGGGGCAAGAGCGGGACGGCGTGAAACGAGGAACGATCGGCGTACCGCCTTTCGACGGTGACGACGGCGCGGCGGTCGATCGCCTGGACCAGTGCCGGTGCCCCCTCGAGCACGGCGTATTCGCCGAGCAGCACCAGTTTTCCGGGGGCGCTGGCGGTCAGCATTCGACGTTGCCGGGCTTGGCCGCGAGGACTTCGACCGGCCCGCCCAGGTTCGAGGTGATGACCTGGTGCACGCCCGGCACTTCGGCGAGCCGGGCGCGGACCCGATCCAGCGCTGCGGGCAGACAGATCGCCTTGACCTGCGGCCCGGCGTCGATCGTGAAAAACACCGGCACGCCGGCGGCGCGAAGCTCGCGGATGGCGGCGATCGCGTCCACGGTCGCGCCGCGCCAGTAAACAACCCCCGGCCGGGCGGCCAGGGCGCTGGCGTGCATCTTCAGGCAGTTGTGTTCGGCGAGCGCAGCCAGGCGCTCGAAATCGCGCGTCGCGATCGCCTGGCGCGCCGCTGCGAGATCCGCGGCGGCGGTTTCGACCCACGCTGGGTAATACGGCGAGGTCATTGCCGTTTGCGTCATGCCGTCGGTCGAGGCGACGGTTTTCGGCCCCGGATCGGCGATCGCGATGGCCGCGGCGAGCGGCCAGTGCGCGGCGGGAAACAGCGGCTCGGCGATCGCGTCCTCGCCGTCGGCGCGTTCGCCGCAGTGCTGGAGCGCGAAACCGCCATACAGCGAACGTCCGGCCGAGCCCGAACCGCGGCGGGCGAGGATGGCCCGCCGCTGGGGGCCGAAGTCGATACCGAGCGCCGCCTCGGCGGCGACGACGAGCGCCGCGAAACCGGAGGCCGACGAGGCGAGACCGGCGGCGGTCGGAAAATTGTTGCGGCTGTCGATCGCCGCGTGCCATTCGGCGCCGGCCGCGGCGCGCACCAGGTCGAGCCAGGCGGAGATCCGGCACGTCACGGCCGGGTCGCCTCGGTCATTGATCGTCACCCGGTCAGCGGCGAGATCGGGATCGAACGAGACCTTCGTTGTCGTCGCCAGCGCGCCGAGCGTGATCGACAGCGAAGCGGTGGCCGGCAGGTTCAGTGGCCCCGGCCGTTTTCCCCAGTACTTGATCAGCGCGATATTGGCGTGGGCCCGCGCTGTGGCGCTGCCGGGTGCGGGGCGCCTCATCGCGGCGCCTCGTAACCGAGCGCCCGGATTTCGGCGCTCCAGTGGCGATCGACCTTGGCGATGCACTCGGGCGGGAAATCGTGGCGTCCTTTGCGGTAATCGTGGACTGTTTCGAGATAGGCGGCAAAAAGCGGCCGGGCGGTGTCGAAACCGGGCAGCTCGAGCTGCCGGTAGATGCTCTCCAGTTGTTCCAACGGCGACGATTCCAGAGCCTCGAAACGCAACGTCACGAAGCGCTCGGGCGGCAGGTCGGCGGTGTCGGCGGCAAGTTGGGTCATCATTCGCGGGTAACCCTCGAGGATCGCCTGCTCGGCGGAATCCAGGGCGTAGGGCTGCAAAGCCAGTTTCGGCAGCAGTGAACGGTAGAAGCGGCTGGTCGAACGATAAACCACATACGGATTGCGGACGATATGGATGAACCGGGCGTCCGGCCAGATCGTTCTGAGCAGCGCGACGCGTGCCGTATAGACCGGATTTTTGATCAACAAGATGCGGCCCGGCGAAGCCCGGCCCGCCGTGGCGAGCAACAATTTTTCGTTATAGAAGCGGCAGTGCTGCACCCAGCGGCGCACGGTTTTTTGCTCGACGCCGTCGAGAAACACGCCGCGCCGGTATTCGGCGGCGAAATGCCGTGGGAAATACAGGCCGTGGTAATACGACAGATCCTGCATCGCCGCCAGGCCGACCTCGTCTTCCTGCGGCATCTCGGGCGTGACCTTCATGCGGTCGATATAGCGATCGGCGGGCAGGGCGCGTTCGAGCAGGGGCCGGAGCCAGCGCCCGAGCAGCAGAAAATCCCACGGCAGGCCGCTGGCGAACGGATCCGGCCAGACAAAAGCCGGATCGCGGCTCAGCAAGTTGAACAGGTGCGTCGTCCCCGAGCGCCAGTGGCCGAGAATGAACACCGGCGGCGGCATCGTGCCGAGACGTTTCAGGCGCCGTTTGGCCCACGCTGTCTCCAGCAGGCTGAACGGCGCGCGCCCCAGGCTGGCGGCGATCAGCGCCGCGCAGAGCGGCCAGACCCGCGCCGGCAGCGGCCCGTGGTGCGTCAGTATCCGCAGCAAGGTGAAAAAATCGGCACCGAACAGCGGGTGGTTCCAGGCCGGGGTGGGGGCTTTAAGGGTCACGGGAACGGCGGTGCATGTAAATCAAATATTATCCGTCAATCGGCAAGACGGCGAGGCAAACGGCGTTGAAATCGCAGGTGGCCATCGAGGCTCGACATACCGACTCAGCAGAAAACGATCGGCGATTTCAGCGGCCAGCGCATCGTCACCTTCCATATCTGCCTGAAAGCGCCGCTTGCCGGCGGCGAAACGCGCTACGACCTCGCCGGCGTGGAAGTTGTGAATTCTGAAAATTGTTCTGGGACAAAAAAAGAACCCCGGTGGTCCGGGGTTCTTGTTGGGTGGATTTGCGATTTCAGGTGCGGCGCTGCCGTTGCCGGGTGAGTCTGGCACCGGTGGCGATGAGCGCCAGTATGAGCAACCCCAGGCCGCGGTGGTCGAAGGCCGGGACCGGGAGGGCCTGGACGCTGCCGGCCAGCGCCGGGCCGGCAGGATCGACGATGGTGCCGTTAGCGTTGCCGTCGCCGTCGCCAGGGCCGCCGTCGGTGATCGTGTAGATGACGGTATCGTCGGCGATGACGGCCGGGAACTCGAACCACTGTTCGGCACCGCCACCGCCGGGGTTGCCGAATTTCCACAACTGCGTGCCGGCCGGCAACGACTGCGGCAGCGTCAGTTCGAAGGTGACGCTGCCGCCGACCGTGCAGCCGGTGACCTGCAATTGCACCAGGCCGTGCGGGAAGATAAGGCCGGCCGGCGGTGCGGCGGCGATGTCGCTCGTCTCGACGAAGGCGGTGGCCGCCGGATCGAAGGTGCACAGCGGTCCGCCGCCGGTCAAGCCGAGGGTCGCGGTACCGGTGCCGGTGGGGGTGGCGCCGCTGATCTGCGTCAGCGCGGTTTCGTCGTCGCGGTTGGTGACCGTGACGTCGCTCAGCACTAGGCCCTGCCAGGCCGCATCGCTGCTCATGGCCGGGCCGACCTGGACGGTGTAGGTCTGGTCGCCGTCGAGAACGGCATCATCGACACCGGTGACGGTGACTGTCCGGGGAATGTTCCAGTTGCCGCCGTCGAAGCCGAGCAGACTGGGGCTGACGCTGCCCTCGGCCGGGTTGCCGCTGGCCACCGGAATATCGACCGGGGCGGCAGGCGCCGAGGTCAGGACGACGGTGAACGTGTCGCTGCCGCCGCCTTCGGTGGTCACAAGGCCGCCGGTCGGCACGACCACGGCGCCGGGTGCGTCGTCGTCGGCGATCGTCACCTGATGCGTAGAGATCGCGCCGAGCGCCGCACCTTGCAAGACGCTGACTGCCAACACCACCGTTTCACTGCCTTCGACGACGGCGTCCTGGACGAGCGTCAATGAGACGCTGCCCCCGGTGGCGCCGGCGGCGATCGTGATCACCTGATCGACGGCGATGTAATCGGCACCGGCGGTGGCCGTGCCGCCGGTGCTTTGCACGCGAAGCTGGACATCGAACGGGGCGGCGCGGTCGAGTTCCAGGGCCAGATTCACCGTCCCGGCGCTTTCGGCGACGTTGCTGCCCGCCAGCGCGAAGCCGGTGGTGACGTCCGGAGCCAGATCGAGGTCGATCAACAACGGATCGTGGTCGGAGGTGCGGTAGGGATCGACATTGAAGAAATCGGCCGGCTTGGGCAGGTTGACGCCGCCCGAACCGGGCAGGTCTTCTTCGTTGTAGTCGAAGCCGACGTATTCGTCGGCGTTGATATGCCAGGTCTGTGCATTGCTCACTTGGGCCGCGGCGCCCGGATTGGCGAGCGCGTGGTCGAGTGCCCCGGCCAGGCCGAAGATGGTGAAGCTGTAAATCGCCGGGTCGTTGCCGTTGAACTGGATTTCGAGGTTGCCGAAGCCGGCCGCGGCCAGCACCTGGAGCGGGTCTTCCTGGGCGTAGGCATTGAAATCGCCGACCAGCAGAAAGTCGGGATCGCCCTGGCCGGTGGGATCGGCCGGCAGCCAATCGACCATCGCCTGCATCGATAAGGTGCGCCACAGATTCCAGCACGCCTGGCCGTCGCCGTTGTCGTCGTTGGCGCTGCCGTCGTTGGGGCAACTGCCCTTAGAGCGCAGATGGTTGACGACAACGTTGACCAGGCCGTTTTGGGTGTCGGCGAAGGTCTGGGCAAGGCTCGGCCGTTGGCGGCTGGTGTCGAAACGCGGATCGACCGTCTCGTCGAGCACAGCGAAAGGCCCGACCGGGACGGCGCGGTCGGTGCGGTAGATGAGTGCCGGTTTGATTGCGTCGGTGCCGAGAAAGCCCGTCGGGATGAATTGCCACACGGCGCTGCCGGCGGCGCCGTTCAGGGCGTCCACAATCGATTGTAGCGTGCGGTCGTCGTTGTCGTTTTCGACCTCGATCAAGGCGACGACATCGGCGTTCAGGCCGGTGAGGGCGGTTACCAGTTTGTCGGTCTGGCGCGCCAGTTCGCTTGCGGTGTTGGCGCCGCGGCAGGTCAGTGCGTTGGGGCCGCAGGTGTTGCCCGGCACGTTGAGCGTGGTGAAGAAGTTAAAGACATTGAAGCTGGCGATGCGTAGCGCGCTCGCCGGCGCCGCCGGCGGGCTGGGGCGCGGGTTGGCCGCCTCGGCGAAGATCGGCGGTGTCGTGGGCTGGAGACGATAATCGCCAAACGCGAAATTGAGCGCTCCTTCCAAGTTGTTGACAGTAAAGCCGTTGCGCACCGGGTTGGTGGCATTGAGTGGGTTGGTGTCGTCCTGGCCGGTGACGAACGGCTGCCGGTTGGCACCGTTTCGGGCATCGTCGATGACGATCTGGTTCAACTGGTTGGCGGCGTCCTGGGCCTGGGCCGGGGCGCCCGGAGCAACGATCTGGGTCGGCGTGAACAGGCGGCCGCTGGAGGCCACGAATTCGCCGAAGCGGACGATATCGAACACATCGCTGACGGTCAGCGTCTGGGGCAGGCGCACCCACATGCCTTCCAGTGCTTCCAGATCGCCAAGACCGGTCACCGGCAGAGTCAGATCGGTGCGGGTGACATCGCCCAAGGCGCCGCCGGTGCAGATCGCCACGCCGTTGACAGCGCTGATTTCGGTGTTCTCGTTGAATTCTTCCACCGTACCCGAGACGCGCACCCGATCGCCGACATTGACATCGACGCTGAAGGTGCCGTCGAACACGAACACGCCCTCCGAAGTGGCCGGATCGGCATCGGCCTCGCTGTCTTCTTCTTGCACGAAAAAGCCGGAAAGGGCGTCCGGGCCCTGGAAATCGGCGACCACGACGCCTTCGATCTGGACCGGGCTGCCGGCCAATGGACTGGCCAAACCGTTGCCCTGCACGGCATGGATGGGGGTGGCCGGCGCGCCGCAGACCAGCACCGGCGGCGGTGGGTTACAGCCGGCGAACGCGGCGCCGTTCATCTGTGTGCCGGGCGAGAACAGTGCGCCGCCGGAGGCCGTGGCGGTGCTGTGCTGCACGTGGGGCGGTGCGCCGGTGATATCGGGGTCGAGGGTCAGCGACTGGTTGTTGCCGCCCTCGGCGCCGTAGGCGGCGGCGGCGCGGTCGGCAAGCCCGTCGTTGAGCGTGACCGTATCGCCGCCGTTGTTCAGGCCGAGCGCGCCGCTGCTGGCGGTCTGCACGGTGGCACCGCCGAAACTGCCGGCCGGCGTGCCGCCGCCAAACACGACCACCGCGCACTGGTCGGCGATCACCGTGCCGGCCGGGAAGGTGTGGCGCACGTTGACCCCATCGGCCAGCGTCCAGCCCGAGAGGTCCAGCGGCGCACCGCTGTTGTTGACGATTTCGACGAATTCATCATTGGTGGTGCTGACCACGCCGTCGCCGTTGGCGTCACCGGCTGCCGGATCCGGGTCGGCGTGGATCTCGTTGATCACGACGCCCGGTGCCGGCGGTGCGTTGCAGACGGTCATCGCCCCCGGTGTGGCAGGACCCTGGCACCAGGTATTGCTGAAATCCTCGGAGGTCTCGTCATGGCCGCCCACGCCGTTGCCGCCAGTCGTGGTCTCGCTGCCTTCGAACAGATCCTGGCGCTGGAAGCTGTCGCCGAGCGCATGGGCCGCCGGGGCGACGATATCCTGGCCGGCGATCGGGGTGTCGTCGAGATACGCCGAGGCGATCGCGTCGGCGTCGGGGCCATCGACGGCGATGCCGGATTTGTCCACCGCCTCGGCCTTGTCGCCCCACACCGCGTAATCCAAGTCGGTGACCCGATCGGCGGCACCGTCCCAGGTATAGAGGATGGCCACTTCGCCGTCGTTGCTGAGCGCCCCTTGGGCGTTGATCGAACCGGGGAGCGCCTCGCGCATATCGGGCACGGCATCGGCGGCCAGGCCGTCTTCGAACAGCTCGTAGTTTGGGTTTTGGCCGTAGGCCGCAAAGAATGCCTCCGAGCCGGCGATGGCCACCGTCTGGTATTCTCCGGCCTCGATGCTGGCGCCGGCCGGGAAGCGGGCATGGAAATCGCCGAACCCGCCGCCGCCGGCCAGTGCCAGGTTGCCGGTGACGATGTTGTAGTAGAACGTGCCGCCGCCGGCGAACGTGGCGTCGGTGAGATAGACATCGCCGAGGTCGATCGCCTGGGCGCCGGGATTGAAGATCTCGATATATTCGCCGCCGGTCGGCGTGACGACGAGCTCGCTGAGCAGCAGCCCCGGTTCGAGCGCGGCGACGAACGTCTGGCCGGCATTGCAGGCGCCGGGCGAGGCGGCGGCCGGGCCGCTCCAGGCGAAGTTCTCGGCCACACTGCCGCTGCCGGTCAGTTGCAATGACTGACCTACCGGATCGGAACCTGGCTCGATGACGCCGATATCGGTGCCGGTCAGGCCATCGGCGGCATCGCCGACGGCGGTGAAGGTGCCCTCGTAGCTCAGAAACTGCACCACGTTATCCAGCCCGTCGACCAACGCCAGGCCGTCGGGGGCGCCGTTCTGAATGCCGGCGCGTGGAAACCACAGGGTTCCGAAGCCGCCGCACTGGTCGGGGATCATGCCGCTCAGATCGATAGTGTCGTAGGCCGCGCCGCCGTTGCCGTTGTACAGCACGACGCGCCAGGCGGCCAGGTCGGTGCCCGCCGGACCGGCGATCTCGACGCCCTCGCCGGTGTCGCTGCCGGTGTTGTCGTAATGCAGTTCGTTGACGAAAACCGGTGTTTGCGCGGCGGCGGCTGTGATCAGTGCCCAAGCGCCGAGGCCCGCCCACGCGGCGGCCCTCGCGAAACGGTGTGCGACGTCCATGGAATACCCCTAGCGGTTTTTTGTTGCCGACGGAAAATGCCATCCTACCACTTCGAGTTGACAGTCAGGTGACATGGGCCTTGCCGATGCCCCCGCCTCGGCGAGAATCCGGGATTTGTTTTTTGACATCTGCATAAATAACGCTACGCGCCTGAGGACCTGCCTTGTTTTTCTCGACGAATCCGGGCTTTTTCGCCAACAACTCGATCCGCATCCCATCGTGCTCATCTGGGACCGCCTTGTGTAGGGACAATCAGGATGAGAGCAGCGCGACAATCAAGCTGAGAAGGCCGAACTATTTGATCTCTGAGGCACGGCAAGCTTAACCCAACAGGTGCATAAATTTTGCTTGAATTTATAGATTTCTTCATTAAATCAATAAGTTATGAGAATTTTAGTTAAAACATCGAATTCACCTGGGGTGACGCGCCCGGTTTCTCGCCCAAGCGGGCGGCGCATAGAGAACCAATCTCGGCATTCCGCACGAGCCGCGTTGCGTTCCCAAACGCCCGCGGGCAAGGAGCGAGGCGCAGGCGATAGTGATTCTATCGCCCAGCCGATGGACGCCGTCCCCTGTGTGTCAACATCCATCCCAACAGCACCTGATCGGATTTATCTGTAACATTCAGGGCGCCGATCGACCCGTCATCGCCGAACAGCGCCGGGACGGAAGGCGGTGGTACGACGGCCCCGATCGGGCCGGACCCGAGCCGGTGATTGCCGGCGGGGTGAATTATTCATACGATCCACTCGGCAACCTGACCGCCAAGACCGACTACGCCGACAGCTACACGTACAACCAGTTTTTCGGTGCAACGCAGGTTGGCGGTTGTATCAATGATGGCCGTGGTTTTCGGACGACGATGCCCGGTCCCCATGCCACGACCCAGATCACCACCATCGACACCCGATCCAGCAGCGGCACCATCAGCAGTGGCCAGCCGCCGCAGACGCACCAACTGGCCTACGGCAAAAACGGCAACCTATTGTGCTTCGGCGACGGCGCCCTGAACCTGTGGTACGATCCGTACAATCTGCCGGCAAAGATACAGCGCTTCAACCAGATGCAAGAGTTTCGTTATGGACCTGACCTTCAGCGCTACCTGCAAGTGGCCGGCGGTGTGACCACGGTGTACCTGGAGCGGAGCTACGAGAAAGAAATCAGCACCGACAAGGTGCGTTTTAAGATTGCGGAGGATGTGCTGATCCGGATGGAAACCAATCAGAACCCGGTGATCGACTACCAGCACCGCGATCGCCTGGGCAGCATTGTGGCCGTGACTAACGAATTCAAGGCGATTGAAGGCGGAACCGAACGCGGTTTCGGCCCCTTCGGCAAGCCGCGCGATGCCAACTGGAACGATCAGAACATTCTCCCCGGCGCCAATATCACGCCCAGGGGCTTTACCGATCATGAGCACCTCAATGGATCAAGGTTGATCCACATGAACGGCCGCTTCCTCAGCGTCGATCCGGTGATTCAGTTTCCGGCCAACAGCCAGAGCCTGAATCCGTACAGCTACATCATGAATAACCCGCTGTCGGGGACGGATCCGACGGGGTATGTGGCCTGTGATCCTGATGGTTCGGGATGCGATCTGACTAATCTCAGCTTGAGTGAAGTCGATAGTATTTCGGTTGGAAACCAAGGGCAGGTCATCGTCACCACGACTGGGGGTGAATCATTCCAAGTTAACGGGGTGACCAGCGCTGGCGGCCAGTCATTACCGCCTCAATCATTTCTTGCCGGTGCGATAAATATCCTGGGAAATAATGGCGGAGACAGCGCACGATCCGGTGGTAGCGTGCAGCAAAGTGGCAACCCTAATCCGGGCAAGCCGCCCGATGGTATCGGTAGCTCAAAAGACCGACCGAACAAATCACCTGAGGACAAATCAGGTGACGCTACCAAGGAAGGATTTTTCTAGAGGTTCAGGAACCGTTTCAAACCTGATAAATCAGATGTGGTTGGTCGTGCAGAAGGGCCGGCCGGAACTTTTGATGAGGCAGTGAGACGTGGGCTTGGAAGATCTGATTCTGTACGAAGAGCGGCAGAAAGTGTAGTGGAGTCGGGGAATGATTTTAGATTGGCTTCACGCAGAGATTTTGCTAGGCTGAATTTTGGTGGACTCATCAGGGAATTCGACACGAAACAAGGCATTGTGTTTACATTTCCTGATAATATCGATTTTTTTTGGATCGCAAGGGTTCAATTTAGCTGTCGGTAGAGGTTTGGTACCGACTGCGCCACTTGCAGGTCGAAAAAACATCAGTAATGTGCGCGGGATAATTATTAACCTCTAACCAAGAGCTGTTTTTAGCGTCAATTTTGGATCTGGAGCGAGTAGTAATTTTGGGCGTGTTCCTGTATCTGTCAGGGAGACGCACACTGGCGACGTATTTAAGGTTCAATTGGGTGAAGATGATAAAGTAATATGCACTGTAATTTCCGGAGAGCAAGGCGCGAGAGGATGTAATTGAAATGAAGAAAGTCAATGATCAAATATCACGAGATTGTTAATGTTAACTATGTGTATTAAGCTAACAACCAACATACTCCTGTTAGTTACCTTGCTCGGATGTGATGACGTCGCTACGCGAAATGGATTACCATCAATCCAACTGACGAACACGTCGATATTATTGGCAGATCTTGAGTTTTACCTTGGGAAAAGGGTGGCTGTAATTGGATATATTCCAGAACAGGAGGCGACCCGCCAGATCTTTGACCTCCTGCCCAGCAAGGACTATACAGATTTAGAGACCGTCTCAAGGTAAGCGGTCAAACTACACCGTTACCGCGTGCTGCGGTCGATATCGGACAATAGGGGGTTGGCGGCGAATTTCTGTTTCCAGATTCTGGGGGTGAGTTCTTCGACTTTGCTGGCCGGGTGTTGGCT
>JBDIVS010000028.1:0-26820 GCA_039794245.1 Candidatus Jinrbaksania sp. | reverse complement strand
GGGTTGACGGTATGGGCGCGGGGGTAAGTCATGGGACCATGGTGCCAAAGCCACGGCGACTGGGGTATCGGCCGAGATCGCGCCTGGGTGTAGGCCGGGGCCGATATGGGGTGTCAGCGGGGGCTGATCAATCGTGACTGTCCTTTAAGCCCGTCCTCGGGGTTGACGGTATGGGCGCGGGGGTAAGTCATGGGACCATGGTGCCAAAGCCACGGCGACTGGGGTATCGGCCAAGATCGCGCCTGGGTGTAGGCCGGGGCCGATATGGGATGTCAGCGGGGGCTGATAATTCATGACTGTCCTTTAAGCCCGTCGTTGCCGATCCATTCGATCTCGTAGACGTAACCACCGCCTTCTTCCTCCAGCTCGGCCTCGAGCAGGCGCCCCGGAGACCGTGCGAGCACCGCTTCCAGCATCTGTGTCAAGGGGACGATCGCGCCCGCCTGGCGCAGCGCCCGGACGCGGTCGTGATCGGCATGCGCGAGCGTCGTACATGAAAATGCGAGTACGATGGCCGTCGTGATCATCCCCATCCGGCGCCTCATGACGTCACCCTTTCAGTGGCCGAGCAAATAGCGGTTCACCACCCAGTACTTGACCGCCACCAGCAGCACCGTGACAACCAGGATCACCGCCACCACGAGCAGGGTGCGCCGCACGCACCGCTTCGCGGCCATGGACCGATACGGATCACCGCTCGTCATCCGGCCCATCCGCACCGACTTCGCCCCGCAGACGAGACGAAGCCTCATGCCCGTCGAGGAAGTCCGCGAGCGCCTGCTCCGCCAGGCTTTGTGTGGCGTACGGTCCATGCGGCAGCGCTTTGCGTACATCGAAATACCAGCCGCCGGCTTCACCTCCAGGATCATCGACATAAAACACGCGCTGGTCGCGGAAACATAATCGGCTCATCGTCTTGCTTCCCGGCACGTGCAGGTCCGCTCTCGGTGCTGTGTCCTTCCCCCGATCTCAAGGTCCCGGGGCCTCAACGTGCGCCCTGTGCATGACTGGTATCGACACGCAATATCCCGGCAGATCACCTCAACGCGCATCCACCGTTGCCGCGAGCACCCGGTCAAGTCGCCGCCGCACCTCCTGTGCCAGGTCGTGCACCGCCGGGTTATCCACCAGATCGAGCACGGCGGTAGGATCCATGCACTCGACGTACACCGTACCGTTGTCCTCCTGCCTGACCACTACGTTGCATAGCAACATGCAGGCCGATTGATGGCTCGGCCGTCAACGCCTGATGGGCCAGCGGCGGATTGCAGGCGTCGAGGATGCGATAGGGCGGCATGTCCTCGCCGAGTTTCTGTTTCAGGGTTGCCTGCACGTCGATGTCGGTGAGCACGCCGAAACCTTCTTTCTTGAGTGCATCGGTAACGACATCGATTGCGTGCTCGAAGTCCATTGGTACCGTTTTGCCAAAGCCATATTTCGTTGTCATGCGTAGTGCCTCGCTATATTGCGTTACGTTTACGTGTGTCTCTGTCCGCTGTCTGTGACCATGGGTTCCGGCGGCTCGACCAGGTGTCCTCAACGCGCGTCGCCAGCCGAACGTATGATGAATCACGCGCACGGTGCTTCCCGGCGACGGCCGTTCCGGCAAGCTCATCCGGAATGTCAGTCGACGGCTGTCTCCGGCAACGGTTTGCACGGGCTGCAGTACACCATTCGCCACGACGATTCGCTGACCATCGCGACTGATCACTTCGATATCGACGTGCCCAGCTTGGTCGGCGGGCCATTCCTTATGGCGGATGACCTCGCCGGTCGCCCATGTTCCCCGGGTATTTGCCCGCACGTCGGCCCACCACACCCGACCGGCTTGCGATGAAACCTTCTGGATCGTGACCGTTTGTGCGTCTGTCAGGCTGGTGGGGCCGCCTACGCACCCGACAGTCCCCACCAACACCACAACCCACAGGGCATCACGCAGCCATGGCGACGCAGTGAGATCAACGACGCACGACCCAAAGGGATGATGGGTGCTTGCCTTCACGGCCTCAATGATCCGCGATGGGCAACGCCGCCTGGATCTCGCTGATGTAGATCCAACCCGCCTCCGGCTGGCCGGTGCGGCCGTTCTCCCGGATCAGCCGTACCACTGCGTCGACGCGCTCGTCCTCGCAGACCAGCTCCAGCTTGACCTCGGTGATGGTCTCCTCACCCAGCTCGATGGAGTAGTCGCGCTCCCGTTCATCGAGTGCGGCCAACATGCCCTTGACGTCGACCACCGACAGGTTGCCGTAACCCGCGCCCTTCAGGGCGCGGATCACATCGGCGGCGCGGTTGCGGTGGATAAAGGCCTTGATCTCTTTCATTGTGATTTCTCCTTTCGGGTTTCCATCCATTCATAGATGACTGGCAGCAATACCAGTGTGAGCAGCGTTGAAGTAATCAAACCACCGACCACCACCGAGGCCAGCGGCCGCTGGGTCTCGGCGCCGACGCCGGAGGACAGCAGCATGGGAATGAGGCCGAGGATGGCAACCGAGGCGGTCATCATCACCGGCCTCAACCGGAGTTCACAGCCCTTACGTACCGCTTCGGCGACCGAGAGACCCTTCTCGCACTGCTCGTTGATGAAACTCACCAGCACGATACCGTTCAGCATGGCGACACCGAATACCGCGATGAAACCGATGGCCGAGGGCACCGACAGGTACTGGCCGCTGATGAACAAGGCCACCAGCCCGCCGATGCTGGCGAAGGGCACGTTGGCGATGATCAACGTGGCGTACTTGATGGAGTTGAACGCCGTGTACAGCAGCACGAAGATGAAGAAGATGGTCAACGGCATGATGATCGACAACCGCGTGAGCGCGCGCTGCTGGTTCTCGAACGCTCCACCCCACTCGATCCAGTAGCCGGGCGGCAGCTTCACCTGCTGTTCAATGGCAGTGTTGGCATCCTTGACGAAGCCGTCCACATCGCGGCCACGCACGTCCATCTGGATCACCGCATAACGCTGCAATTGCTCGCGGCGCACAAAGGAATAGCCCTCCGCCGTGGTGACCTCCGCCACCTTGCCGAGCGGCACGATGGCACCGCTCGCCGTGCGCAGCGGGATATCGCGGATCGCCTGCACCGAGGCCTTGGAGGCATCCTGGATGCGCGCCGTGATGTCGAAGCGCTTGACGCCGTCGATCAGGGTGGAGACTGGCTGGTTGCCGATGCCGGTACGCACCACGGTGAGCACGTCGTCGGCATTGAGCCCGTAACGGGCCAGGGCCTCACGATCGACCTGGATGCGGATCTGCGGCTTGCCGATATTGGCCTCCAGCGACAGGTCGGCCACCCCGGGCACCTTCGCCAACGCGTTCTTGATTTGCCCACTCAGCCGGTCGAGTTCGCCCAGGTCCTCACCATAGAGCTTGGCGGCCAGCGTGGCGCGCACGCCAGAGATCAGCTCCTCGACGCGCATCTGGATCGGCTGGGTGAAGGCGATCACCGCCGTGGGCACCGTCACTTCTAGTTTCTCGCGCATCGCCTCGGCCAGTTCTTCGACCGAACGCTCGCGCTGATCCTTGGGCTTGAGACCGGTGTAGATCTCCATGTAGTTCACATCCGCGGTCTCGCCTTTCTCGGCGCGGCCGATCATGGCGATGGTGGTCTCCACTTCAGGGAACTTGCCCAGTGCCGCCTCGATCTTTTTGGAGATCTCGATGGACTGGTCCAGCGAGGTGGACGGGATGGAGGTCACCCGCCACATGATGGAGCCCTCCTGGAGCTGGGGCATGAACTCCTTGCCCAACAGCGGGAACAGCGCCAGACTGCCAACCAGCAGCACCACGGCGCTGACGACGACCGTCTTCTTGGTGGCCAGCGACCAGGCGAGCAACGGCAGGTAGCCGCGCTTGATCCAACGCACCAGCAGGGTGTCGCGTTCCTCCTTGGGTTTGAGGATGAGGGCCGCCAGCACTGGGATCAGGGTCAGGGTCAGCAGCAAGGAGCCCGCCATGGCGAAGCTGATGTTGAAGGCCATGGGCTTGAACAGCTTGCCCTCCAGACCCTGCAGGCTGAACAGCGGCAGGAACACCACGATGATGATGAGTATCGCGAAGGCGATGGGGTTGGCCACCTCGCGCGCGGCGCTCAGCACCGCCGCGGTGCGGTTGACCGGCTCGCCCTTCTCGCGCCACTCGGCCATGATGCGGAAAGCGTTCTCGGTCATCACTACCGCGCCGTCCACCATCATACCGATACCGATGGCGAGTCCTGCCAGCGACATCAGGTTGGCCGACAACCCTGCCTGCTCCATAAAAATGAAGGCGATGAGCATGGCCATGGGCAAGGCGGCGATCACCACGGTGGCCGAACGCAGCTCGCCCAGGAACAGGAACAAGACGATGGCCACCAGGATGGAGCCTTCGATGAGGGCGTTGGTGGCAGTATTGACCGCCTTCTTGACCAGCTCGGTGCGTTCGTACACCGGCTTGATCGCCACCCCCTCCGGCAGGGCCGATGCGGCAATGTCCACCTTCTGCTTCACGGCGTCGACCACGTCGGCGGCATTGGTGCCGATGCGCGACAGCGCCATGCCCAGCACCACTTCCTTGCCGTCGCGGGTCACCGCGCCGAAGCGCAGGCCTGGCGCCTGTTCGATGGTCGCCACGTCGCGCAGGTAGACCGGGGTGCCATCGACCGCCTTGAGCATGATATTGCCGATGTCGCGCTCGCCGGACACCAGCCCCAGGCCGCGCACCAGGTACTGCTCGGGCCCCAGATTCACGTACTGGCCGCCGACCTGGCGGTTGTTGGCCTCAATGGCCTCCATCACAGTCTTGTAGTCGAGGCCGTACTTGATCAGCCGCAGCGGATCAATCACCACTTGGTACTGGCGTTCCTGGCCGCCCCAGGACATCACGTCGTCCACGCCCGGGGCGGTGCGCAGGATCAGGCGCACCGTCCAGTCCTGAATCGTACGCAGATCCATGCCGGTCAATCCGGCGTTCAGCTTCTCGTCGGCACGTTCCACGGTGTACCAGAACACCTGGCCGAGACCGGACGAGTTGGGTCCCATCTCCGGCGTACCGTAGCCTTCCGGGATGCGATCCCCAACCTCCTGCAGGCGCTCCATCACCAGGCGGCGGGCGAAGTAGATGTCCATGTCGTCCTCGAAGTACACGGCCACATACGACAAGCCGAACAAGGACACCGACCGGATCTGTGTCACCCCGGGCAGACCGGCCATGCCGGACTCCACCGGGAAGGTCAGCAGCTGCTCCACGTCCTCCGCCGCCAGCCCCGGCGACTCGGTGTAGATGTTGACCTGCACCGGCGTCACGTCCGGGAAGGCATCGATCGGTACGGTGGTCACCGCCCGGGCGCTGAGAAAACCGATCACCAGGAAGGCGATGATCACCAAAAATTTGTAGCGCAAAGACGCTTCGACAAGTGTATTTAACATGGCATGCGTCTCCTAGTGGCCGTGACCTTCGCCCATCTGTGATTTAAGGGCGAGCGACTTGAGCAGGAAGGCGCCCTGAATAACCACCTCGTCGCCGGCCACGAGCCCGGCCTTGATCTCGGTCCAGCCGCCGCGGGTCACACCGGTCTCTACCGACTGCGGGTGCAGTTCGTCGCCCTCGACCTTGAACACCGTGGGCGCGCCCTGCATCAGCAGCACCGCATCTTTCGGCACAGCGATGCGCGCGTTGGCCGCGGCCGTTTGCAGGGCGACATCGACATACTCGCCAGGGTGCAGTTCATCACCACGGTTGGCCACCGCGATGCGCACGCCCTGGGTGCGGGTGCCTTCGTCCATGCGGTGGTGTAGTTGTACAACCCGGCCAACGAGCCAGTGTGCGCCGTCGCGGCTCACGCGCGCGGGCACGCCGACGGCGATGCCGCCGGCCTGCTCCGGACGCAGTTGCGCCTCCACCCAGAGGATCAACTCGTCGCTCACCTCGAACAGCACCCGGCCCGCCTCGACCACCTCGCCGATCACGAAGTCGTCGCGAATCACCGTGCCCGCCTGGGGGCTCAACAGCTCGAAGGCACCAGTGGCGCGCGAGGCATCGCCGTCGGCGAGCAGGCGCTCGACCTGAGCGTCCGTCATGCCGTAGGCGCGCACCGTGGCGTAGGCCCGCTGGCGCGCCACCTGCGCGGCGACATAGCGCTGATCGGAGACGACCTCGCGGCCGAGCTTGTGCACCCGGGCCCACTCCCGGTCGGCCTCGATGAGCGCGCCCTGGGCCTCGGCCATTTCGACGCTGGAGAGCGTGACCAGCGGCTGATCTTTCGCGACCGTCTCGCCCAGGCGCGCGTGGCGCGCGACGACCTGCGCGCCGATACGCGGCGTCACCTGCGCCGAGGCGTAGGCGTTCATGCGCACCTCGCCCGGCGCGGTGACGATATCGGCCAACGCGCGTGGCGCGACCTGCGCGGTGCGGATGCCCTGCGCCTCGCGTTCGGCCGCGGTCATTTTTAACGCGCCTTCCTCTTCGTGCTCACCCTCCTGTTCATGCGCGTCCGATGTGGCATCGGCCGTGTTCTCCGCGTAGCCCTGCTCGGCCAGTACGGTGTGAACTGGCAGACCCTGGCCCGCGAGCGCGAGGCACAGCAACAACCCTCGTGTAACAGATGTGTTCATGATTCAAATCTCCGGAAATCGTGTTCGGTGAGCATCGGGTTCAACGCGCATCGGATTGACCGAGCCAGGCGTCGGCCTGGCCGCTGGCCACCAGCCAGTCGGCCCAGGCGGTCCACAGGCGACCCTGCGCCTCCAGGGCCGTGGTACGGGTTTCGAGGGTCTGGTTCAGCTGCACCAGGTAGTCGGCGGTGCTCATCTCACCGGCCCGCCAGATGCGTTCCAGAAGTTCCACCTGGCTGCCGAGACTGGCCTGGCCGGTGCGCAGCCACCCCTCCCAGGCGCTGCGGCTCAGCCGATACCGGTCGGCGGCAGACAGCAGCTGCGCCCGCGCCCGGCGGTAGAGGTCCTGTCCCTCGCGCTCGGCCTGAAGCAACTCGGCATTGGCCGTGTCTACCTCGGCGCGGAAGTCATTACGCACGTACAGGGGGATACTCAGGGTCAGACCAACGACGCCGTAGGTATCGTCATTGCCGTTACGAAAAGCGCGTTCCTGCCCGGCGCGTACACTGACGGTGGGGTCGGGCCGACGTTCGCGCGTCCGCAGTGTAACGGTCGCCCGCGTGGCACCGACGCGGGCCTGCTGAGCACGTACTGCCGGCAGGTTCGTGAGCAGGGTATCGACATCGACGTCTTCGAGCGCCGGCAACTCCCCGGGCAAGGCGGGCCAATCCGTACGCGGCTCGCCGGTGACGGCGGCGAGGGCCTGTTGCGCCTCTGCCAGGTCTGCAGCGCCTTGTGATGACTGCAACGCGGCCTGGGCATGCGCGAGCCGCGCCAGATCCAGTTCGACCTGGTTCAAGTCGCCAGCCCGGCGGCGTTTTTCCGCCAAATCGAGAAAGCGCTGCATCAGCTCCAGGCGTTGCTGCGCCAGGCGCTGAAGGTCCGCGGCAGTGTGATAGCGGCCCAGCGCCCCGAGCAGTTCGCCTGCCAATTGCTGCCGGACGGCGGCATACTCCGCGCGCACCCGGTCGAGCTCGGCGCCCGCCACCTCGATACGCGCACCGCGCTTGTCCGCCCAGTCGATCGCCTGACTCAGGCCGAGGGTGCCGGTACGGGTCTCGGCCTGTTCCGCATCCACTTCCAGCTCCGGATTGTAGAGCGGTCGGTCCGCGCCACGGACCCGAGCCTCGGCAGCCTCCACGGCGGCGCGTGCCGCCTGGACGCCGGGGTTGTTGTCCAACGTTTTACCAATCAGCTGCCTCAGCGCCGGCGAGGCCGTGACAGTTGGGGAGTTGGCTTGCGCCCCGGTTATGCCCGCGGCAGCAAATAGCAGGATAGTACTCAGTAGCCGGAGCAGTACCGGCCACCGCATTCGCAGTGTAGTCATGAATTCCAGGTCTCCAAACGACAGATCAAGGCCACGCCACTACGCCTACGCAGCGCGCGGTATTATCAGGTCGAGGCAGACTCAGATATTGGGAGGTGGAAGAGGTGGTTCTGTGTCGCGGGAGTAGTGAGCGGTCAGCCACAAGGTGAGCGTGGCGGAGGCACAGTGCTGGAATGCGGTAACAGCCCCGGGGGTAAAGCCGACGTAATGCGCACTGCCGTGGCAGCAGTGATCGCAGGTGCCGTTCTTCACGCCATCATGACCGATGCCACCGTCATCGGACGCGCCGCTAGGCCCATCGATCGAGGATGTGGATATCGTTGCAGCATCATGCGCAATGCCGATCTCATCCATGTCCGCGGCCCAGGCAAGGTTCGCGAATAGGACTAAGAAAATGAGTGTCTTAGCGATGATTCGACGCATAGCGATAGAATCCTACCATGCATGAACTTGATTTTCAACGTGCTGGGTATCGTCTACGGCGTCATCGCCACACACCTGATCAAGCAAGCGGGCTTCACAAAAAAGAGAGCCCAGACCGGCGCGGCCACCCTGATCCAGCGCTTCGGCAGTGCGCTCAACCTCAACATTCACTTTCACATGCTGTTCCTGGATGGCGTGTACCTTAATCGCTCCGACGGGACCCGGTTTCATGGAGTATTTGCGCCCAACAGTAAGCATCGGGCGTTGGTCACGCCGTCAAAGCGGGGCAAGGGTAACAGTGCCAGGGCATCCGATGAGCCGCCAACGCCCGCCGAACGGCGAGCGTCGATGACGTGGGCGCAGCGGCTCAAGCGTGTCTTCAACCTCGCCATCGAGACCTGCCAGGCATGCGGGGGTGCTGTGAAGGTGATGGCTTGCATTGAAGAACCGGCGGTGATCAAGCAGATCCTCGATCATCTGAAGCACAAAGCCGAAACCGGCGGGCCCAGGGTGCTACCCGAAAGCCGGGCGCCACCCGTTGGCCTGCCCCATGGGCTGTTTGACTGACGAGCCCGAAAATCAACCGTTCCAACCAGGATGCTGCGCTCACGCCACCGCGGCAGGGATTCGCCGTGCTGGATGTCGGACATGGAGCCGCTTGTGGAAAGTGGAGGGTCAGTTTTCAGCGTTGCTGGCTCCGTGTCAGCCGGATTCGGGGTGCATCGCATGGTTGCCGAGAGACTCAACAGCAGTCAGAAGCTGTTGACTTGCGTGAAAAGGGCGTTTATTCTTCCTATACGTTGGATGTCGGACATGGAGCCGCTTGTGGAAAGTGGAGGGTAAGTTTTCAGCGTTGCTGGCTCCCTGTCAGCCGGATTCGGGGTGCATCGCATGGTTGCCGAGAGACTCAACAGCAGTCAGAAGCTGTTGGACTTGCGTGAAAAGGGCGTTTATTCTTCCTATACGTCCGCTCAGACGACGAACTGGACCGCGCCCGCCAAGCAGTCACGAAAGCCGGATCGCCGTTCAAGGTGCTCGACGAGTACGTCGAGACCACCCACGGCCACGTCTCGATCAGCACCATGCATCTCGCTAAGGGATTGGAGTTTCGGGCCGTGGCGGTCATGGCCTGTGATAATGAGATTACCCCATTGATCTCGCGCATCGAGGCCGTGGCAGGTGACTCGGATCTGGAAGAGGTCTACAACACGGAACGGCATCTGTTGTATGTGGCCTGTACGCGCGCACAGGATCATCTGCTTGTAATGAGCGGTGGGCCGGCGTCGGAGTTCCTGGACGATCTTCGGAGACTGCATGGAGCTCATTGAACGCTGTCTTGACACTTTCTCATGATCTTCGAACAGCCACCCATGCCGGAAAGTAGTGAGCAGCTTGACGAGCGAAAGAGCTTTACTCCGCGTTGTGCGTCAATTGATCTCGAAGTCGGCAAGAAGGATTCCAAGATCCATCAGCTTGCGGCTGTCCGCGGCGATACCGGGCAGTCCTTTGTTTTCAGGCAGGGCTCGCTCGCTAAAGCGTTAGATGATCTCGACGACTTCGCCAGGGACTCTGCATTTCTGTTAGGCCACAATATTGTCGACTTCGATCTACCGCATCTTAGAGCCGCTAAACCCGGGTTGCGGTTACTTCGGTTACCCGCTGTAGATACCCTGCGGCTCAACCCGCTCGCGTTTCCCCGGAATCCATACCACCGCTTGGTAAAACACTACCAGGACGGTCAGTTGACCCGTGGTCGGTTGAATGACCCGGAGCTCGACGCCAGGCTTACTCTTGATGTGTTCTGGGATCAGCATGTCGCACTGCGTGCCACGCAAAAAGCGGCACCGGATCTATTGATGGCCTGGCACTGGTTGACGACACTGGATGACATCCCAAACGGTCTAAACGCCTTTTTCTCAACTGTTCGCTCTGGACCTAGGCCTTCCCGCGAAGCAGCGGTTGCGGCGATCGAACGACAGCTGAGCGGCAATGCATGTATGACCCACGGCCATGCGATTATCAAGCGTACGAGCGGAGAGAATTGGCCGCTTGCCTACGCCTTAGCGTGGCTGTCGGTAGCCGGTGGCAATTCCGTTATGCCTCCTTGGGTGCGGCACCAATTTCCGGAAGCTGGTCAAATGGTGCGTCAGCTCCGGGACACTGCCTGTGACGATCCTGCGTGTAGCTGGTGTAGCGAGCGCCATGATGCACGGAAGGAGCTTAAGCGCTGGTTTGATTTCGATGACTACCGGCCAGAACCTGCGGACAGCGACGGCCGCCCCTTGCAACGCGCCATTGTCGAAGCTGCAATGCGAGGAGAGCACGTTCTGGGCATTCTGCCTACGGGAACTGGTAAGTCTCTCTGTTACCAGATTCCAGCGTTATCGCGTTATGACAAGACAGGCGCGTTGACGGTTGTAATTTCGCCGCTGGTGGCCCTGATGGCCGATCAGGTCGCCGGACTCGAGGCGCGCGGTATTACCGCGTGTGCTGCGCTCAACGGAATGTTGTCCATGCCGGAACGTGCCGACGTGCTCGATCGCATTCGGCTCGGCGATGTCGGCATCCTGATTGTGTCGCCGGAGCAGCTCCGCAATCGGTCCTTCCGCAAAGTCTTAGCCCAACGTGAAATCGGTGCTTGGGTCCTGGACGAGGCACACTGTATCTCCAAGTGGGGCCACGATTTCCGGCCCGACTATCGTTACGTGGGCCGGTTCATACGGGAAAAAGCCGGGGATAGTAAGGTGCCTCCGGTTCTATGCCTCACCGCGACCGCGAAGCCGGATGTCGTGTCGGACATTATTGGCCACTTCCGGGACAAGGTCGGTGTTGAGCTCAAGGTATTCAATGGCGGCGCAAACCGCACGAACCTGGATTTTTCGGTCGTACCGACGACGACGGCGAGCAAGTATCCGCACATACACCAAATTCTGTCCGCGGAAATGCCTGAGGACATCAGCGGCGGTGCGATTGTTTACTGTGCGTCGCGCCGACAGACAGAGGATGTGGCAGCTTATCTACGCGAGAAAGGACTCGCTGCCGCGCACTTTCATGCGGGCCTGCCCCCGGATACTAAGAAACAAGTTCAAGAGGCGTTCATCCATGGTGAATTACGGGTCATAGCCGCGACGAACGCTTTTGGAATGGGGATAGACAAGCCTGACGTACGATTGGTAATCCACGCCGACATCCCTGGATCATTGGAAAACTACCTTCAAGAAGCGGGTCGCGCCGGGCGCGACCGACAGTCTGCACGATGCATTCTCCTCTACACGCAGGAGGACGTGGAGCGTCAATTCGGCATGTCGGCCCGTTCGCGACTCACCCAGCGAGAGATTCAGGCGATCCTCAGGTCCCTGCGGAATCTTGATCGCAAAAAACGTCTGAAAGGCGAGGTAATCGCCACGTCAGGGGAAATTCTGGCTGAGGAAGATGAGGGCGCCTTCACGCGTGATACGGCTACGGACGACACCCGGGTCCGAACAGCGATATCGTGGCTGGAGGAATCCGCGTTATTAAAACGCGAGGAAAACCAGGTTCAGGTGTTCCCGTCGTCCTTACGTGTCAGTTCAATGGACGAAGCACGTCAAAAGCTCGACAAAGTGACGGTAACGTCCGAATACCGGAGAAGTCTGCTGGCACTCGTTCAAGCGCTGATATCGGCGGATGCGGATGAGGGAATTTCGACGGATGAACTCATGGGAGCATCTGGATTAAGTTCCGACAAAGTGCGCGCTGCCCTGTATGACCTCGAAAAGCTCGGAATCGCCAGTAATGACACCGCCCTTACAGCTTTTGTGCATGTAGGCGTAGAGAGATCCTCCATAAAGCGCTTCCAGGCGGCCTCTGAATTGGAGTCGGCATTGATCGCCCAGCTGCAAGAGGCGGCGCCAGACTTGGATAAAGGCGAGTCATCGCTGCTAAATCTGCGACATGCGGCCCACCAGCTGAAGGAATCTGGACACCCGGACGCGGTGCCAGAACGGCTGGCTCGCATCATGCGCAGCCTCTCATCCGACGGCCGCAGCGAGGACGGTGGAGTAGGAAGCGTCCGGATCAAGAAGCTGAATGCGGAAAGTATAGAAGTGAAGTTGCAAAGAAGCTGGGGTGCGCTCACCAAAACAGCTCGCCTTCGACGTGCCGGAGCGGAGATTCTATTGCAGCACCTTCTTGCCAGTCTTCCACAGGGCTCACGTGGAACCGACCTCCTGGCCGAAACGACGCTGGGAAAATTGCTGGCCGCACTAGAACAGGACATGGTGCTGAAGGCGGACGTAAAGGACATGCCCAAGCTCCTGGATCGCGCTTTGCTATGGCTCCACGAGCAGGAAGTGATACGCCTTAACAAGGGCCTGGCTGTTTTCCGCTCGGCCATGACGATTCGACTGGAACAAGACCGGCGCGGGTTCCTGAAGGCGGATTTCGAACCGCTCAAACTCCATTATGCGGAGCAAGTGGTCCAGATTCACGTTATGGCGGAGTACGTCGAGCGAGGTCTTAAGGCGATGGCCGATGCTGTTCGCTTGGCGATGGACTATTTCAGCCTCGGTCGGGACGATTTCCTTGACCGCTGGTTACCGCATAGGAAGAAAGATCTTGGTCTTCAGACGACCCCGGAATCCTGGCGGGCGATCGTCGAAGATCTAAATAATCCTGTTCAACAGCGCATCGTAGCTGACGACCGGGAGCAGACCAACGTGTTGGTTCTGGCGGGCCCAGGTTCGGGTAAGACCCGTGTATTGGTGCACCGGATTGCCTACCTAGTCCGTGTTCGTAGAGAAGATCCGCGTGGGATTCTCGCACTTGCGTACAACCGACATGCGGCGGTAGATATCCGCAGACGTCTCGCCCGTCTTATTGGAGACGACGCGCGTGGGGTCACGGTTCTCACATGTCATGCTCTCGCCATGCGGCTTGTAGGTGTCAGTTTCGCCGGGCGTGGTTTGAAGCTTAATGGGGATCAGTTTACTGAGGTACTCAAGCAAGCTATTGCCTTGCTGAAAGGCGACGGTTTGCCTCCGGAGGATGCGGACGAACAGCGAGACCGGTTACTTGCTGGTTTTCGCTGGATCTTGGTGGACGAATACCAAGACGTAGGGCCTGAGCAATACGATCTGATATCTGCACTTGCTGGTAGAACGCTTATCGATGATGACCGACGACTTTCCCTTTTCGCAGTAGGAGACGACGACCAGAATATCTACGCGTTTTCAGGTGCCTCGGTCGAGTATATTCGCCGCTTCGAGGTAGATTATTCGGCAAAGCCGTCGTACCTGGTCGAAAACTATCGATCAACAGCGCATATCATTGATGCCGCGAATTCCATTATTCAGGCCGCATCTGGGCGAATGAAAGTAAATCAGCCTATCACCATTGATCGTGCGCGTAAGAATTCGCCGCCTGGAGGACGCTGGCAAGAACTAGATAAAGTCGGGCAAGGACGTGTGCAGGTACTATCGGCGGGGGCTAATCATCTGAGCCAGGCGGTTTCCGTAATGTCTGAGTTTGAGCGCCTGGCACATCTGGTACCGGATTGGGATTGGTCCAGATGTGCCGTGATCGCACGGGAGTGGAAGTTTCTTGAGCCCGTGAGGGCATACTGCGAGTTGCACAGTATCCCCGTGCAACTCGCGGCGGAAGATCAGGCTAATTTCTGGAGACTACGTGAGACTCAGTTGTTGGTGGATTGGCTGCGCACCAGGTCGGATCGGCTAGTTGATACGGCGCAGATAAAAGACTGGCTGACTTCACAGCAAGGAGGAGGGTGGTGGGATCTGCTTAGTGAGGCAGTGGACGCATACGATCTAGAGAGTAACGGCGCAGAGCTTCCGATAGAACACTTCACGGAGTGGCTAGCAGAGTGGGGTCGTGAGATGCGGCGCCGTCAAAACGGGCTGTTACTACTCACGGCCCATCGAGCGAAAGGCCTCGAGTTTGAGCATGTGGCAGTGTTGGATGGTGCATGGAACAAAACCAGCGATAACGAAGATGTGGATGCGTCGCGAAGACTCTACTATGTAGCTATGACGCGCGCGCAGTCAACGTTGATGCTTTTGAGGTTCAATGACGGAAACACTTTTTTGGGAACGGTCCCTGACAAGCCGTGGTTTATGCAACGATCTGAATCGAATCTGGCAAGTCCAGAACCTGAACTAGGCTGGCGGTATCAGCGTTGTTCCATGCGCGACGTCGACCTGAGTTACGCTGGACGCTTTTCGCTAGAAAACGGAGTACACCAGGCTATTGCGGCATTGCGTCCCGGGGATCGGCTTCGCCTATCCAGGCAGAACAGTCGTTGGGAGCTGCATGACGACGGTGGGACCGTTGTTTGCCGCCTCGCGCGCGCGTATACACCTCCAACAGGAATGTCGTTTGTCGAGGCGAGAGTAGTTTCGGTTCTAGTTCGTCGGAAAGAGGATTCCGATCCGGAATATCAATCGGCTTGCCGTAGCGACCGTTGGGAGGTTGTACTTCCCGAGATCATTTTCGGCAAGTGACCAAGTGTGAACAAATTACCAGCTATCCCCGATAAAATGGCATTTCCGGGTAACTACTCACCCGGTTGGATATCGAGTTGACCAGAGAGCGCCATTTGGATAGTGCCCAGAGGATTGTATCCCTTGTTGGCTATGGTCTGCAGGTAGCTGGAGATGCGGCAGTAGGCTTCGGCGTACTGGTGTTTGCGAAAGCAGCCGGAGACCTTTTGCTTGACTTTGCTCATTCGCAGGTCGCGCTCGGCCCGGTTGTTGGTGAATGAGACGTGGGGGTTTCTGGCAAAGAGCAACACCGCGGTCTCATGGTTCTTGAGCCGCTCCCAGAGATTGTGCGCATCGGACTTGGCGACGCGGCCGCGCTTGCCGTTCTGCCTGGGCGGAATGGGCGGCAGTTCTTTCTCGCCTCGGGTCAGGATGTTGCGATAGCGTTTCTGCAGGTTCTGATATTCGCGCGGGTCAATCTTTTGCGTTTGCGCCGGGACACCCGGGCGCAGGTTTCCTGCAGCAGGGTCTTCATGTTCGCCGCCCAGGCATAGCCGTTAGCGTCGACGACGAAGGTCAGCTCGCGCAGCAGGTGTACCGGCTCGTATTGTCTGGACACAATTTAACCCCAAATTCGTGTCCAGAAAAATCGGAGCCGCGGCACCCAATCCTTCTGTCAATCAACCAGGCCGACAGGGTTGCCGGGTAAATTGAGAGGTGGGAAGTACGGCCTGGAATGACCGCTTACCTTCAGCCAGCGTTGCTCCAGTTCCTCGGCTTTGCGCTTGAGATGTTCCAGGTACCCGATCATCCGCCAGTAGCGGCTGCCGATGCCGCGCACCTGCCACAACCACTGGCGGTCGTTCAGATGCACCCGGCGCAGCACCCGGGCGGTTTGCGGGTCGGCTTTTTTGGCGTCGAGGTTTTCCGGCGTGGCCTTTCCCGCACCGCCCGACTCCGCCTTCGCTCCCGGGCGGACCTGCTCGCCCGTCCACGCCGCCAGCGTCAGGTACTCGCCGGTAGTGCACGGCAAGGCGTCGTCCGGCGCCGGGCCGGCGAGCGGTGCCAGGGGCCCCTGTGAGGTCTCGAGTACGGAACCTGATTTTTCCGACGGTTTCGAGACCGATTCATGAATCGCGCCTGAATCGACGGGCGGCGAGAGGGGGTTGTGCTTGACAATGTAATAATGCGCTATTATATTAATATGATGAAACAGGAAAGAACCACCCCGGAAAACGAACTCGAAACGGCGGCGCACCGGCTGGCGCGGGCGTTTTTGGCGATGCGCAGCGAGGAGGAGTGCCTGGCGCTGCTCGATGATTTGTGTACGCCGGCGGAATTAGAGGCGATCGTCGATCGCTTTCGGGCGGCGGAATTGCTGGCGGCCGGGCTGCCGTACCGCGAAATCCACGACCGCACCGGGGTCAGCGTGACGACGATCGGGCGGGTGGCGCGTTTTCTGTCGCGCGGCGCCGGTGGCTACCAGCTGGCGCTCGACCGGCTGCGGCGCGGCGGGAGGCAAAGCCGATGAAGCGGCTCAAGATCGCGGTGCAGAAATCGGGACGGCTGGCCGCCGAGTCGCTGGAACTGCTCGAACGCGCCGGTCTGGCGTTCAACCGCAGCAAGGACAAGCTGTTCTGGTACGGCCGCAACCTGCCGGTGGACGTATTGCTGGTCCGCGACGACGACATTCCGCGCCTGCTGCTCGACGGGGTGTGCGAGTTGGGCATCGCCGGCGAGAACGTGGTGCGCGAAAGGTGCCTGGAACGCGGGCTTACGGCCGATGCCTTGCACCCGTTGGTCAGGCTCGATTTCGGCTTCTGCCGCCTGGCGGTGGCGATTCCCGAGGACCGGAACTGGCACGGTATCGGCGATCTCGCCGACCGGCGCATCGCGACGAGTTATCCGGCGACGACCGCGGCTTTTCTCGCGGCGGAACGGATCGAAGCGGCGATCGTCGAGCTGTCCGGCGCCGTGGAAATCGCCCCCAGCCTCGGCACCGCCGAAGCGATCGTCGATCTGGTGTCGACCGGGGCGACGCTGCGCGCCAATCACCTCAAGGAAGTGGCGGCGATCCTCGACAGTCAGGCGGTGCTGTACGCCGGACTCGACGGCCTCGACGCCGAGCGTGCCGCGCTGCGCGACCGTCTGGTGCAGCGCATCACCGGCGTGCAGCAGGTGAAAGAAAGCAAATATGTAATGCTGCACGCGCCGCGCGCCGCGCTCGGGGCGATCGCCGAATTGTTGCCCGGAGCTGAGACGCCGACGGTGCTGCCGCTCGAAGGTTCGAGCGACCGGGTCGCGGTGCACGCCGTCTGCCGCGAGACGGTGTTCTGGGAACATCTCGAGGATCTCAAGGCCGCCGGAGCGAGCGCCGTGCTGGTTTTGCCGGTGGAGAAGATGCTGCTGTGATCCCCGATACCGTGTACTGGGCGGCGCTGGACGGCGCGGCGCGCCGGCGGGTGCTCAGCCGGCCGCCCGGCGCGCTGCATGCCGATTTGGCTAAAACAGTCGCGGCGATCATCGCCGAGGTGCGCGCCGGCGGCGACCGGGCGCTGGTCGAATTAAGCCGGAAGTACGATGGTGACGGCGGCGAATCGCTCGAGGTGCCGCGTGAGGCCTGGAGGGCGGCGCGGGCCGCGCTCGACCCGGAAGTCACTGCGGCGCTGGCTGCGGCGGCGGCCCGGATCGAAGCCTTCCACCGGGCCGGGATGCCCCAGGGTTACCGCCTCGAAACCTGGCCCGGCGTGGTCTGTGCCGTCCATTACCGGCCCTATCGGCGCGTCGGGCTCTATATTCCAGGCGGCAGCGCGCCGCTCATCTCGACGCTGGCGATGCTGGCGATTCCGGCGCGTCTTGCCGGTTGCGGCGAACTGATCGTCTGTACGCCGCCCGGCCGTGATGGAGGCGTGGACCGCGTGGTGCTCGCCGCGGCGGAGATGTTCGGGATCGACCGCCTGTTTACGATCGGCGGCGCCCAGGCCGTGGCGGCGCTGGCTTACGGCACCGAGACGGTGCCGCGCTGCGCCAAGATCTTCGGCCCGGGCAATCGCTGGGTGACCGAGGCCAAGCGGCAGGTGGCCGATGATCCCGCTGGCGCGGCGATCGATCTGCCGGCCGGCCCGTCCGAAGTGCTGGTGATCGCCGGGCGCGGCACAAACGCAAGCTTCATCGCCTGCGACCTGCTCGCCCAGGCCGAGCACGGAGCGGATTCGCAGGTGCTGCTGGTGACCGACGAGCCGGGGCTGGCATCTGAGGTGCGGGCCGAACTTGCCCGCCGCTTGCCCGCCCTGCCGCGCGCCGCGCTGGCTGAAGCGTCAGTCGCGCATGCCCGGCTGATCGTCGTGCCGGACCTGGAAACGGCGCTCGAGATCAGCAACGAATACGCACCCGAACATCTGATCCTCAATGTGGCGGACGCCGAACGGTGGCTGGACCAGGTGCAGGCAGCCGGCTCGGTTTTTCTCGGCGGGTGGACACCGGAGACGCTCGGCGATTACTGCAGCGGAACCAATCACGTGTTGCCGACCGGCGGCCAGGCGCGCCGCCACGGTGGGTTGTCAGTCAGCGATTTCATGCGCCGGGTGACCAGCCAGTCGGCGACGCGCGCCGGCCTGGCGGCCGCCGGCCCGACGGCGATGGTGCTGGCGGCGTGCGAGGGGCTGGAGGCACACCGCCTGGCGGTTGCCGCCCGGCTTGAGGCGGTGCAGTGATGGACGGCATCGCGCCGATCGACCTGGCACGCCCCGAAATCCTAGCACTCGAACCTTATGCCTCGGCCCGCGCCGGCGGGCTGCCGGCGGCCGGGTCGGTTGTCCTGAACGCCAACGAACTGCCGTGGGGGCCGTCGCCCGGCTCGGAATTGAACCGCTATCCGGCGCCACAGCCCGCGGCGATTCGCCGGCATCTGGCGCGGTTTTACGGGGTTGGAGAAAACGCCCTGCTTCTGACCCGCGGCAGCGACGAGGGCATCGACCTTCTGATCCGGGTGTTCTGTACGGCCTATCGCGACCGGATCGCGGTCTGCCCGCCGTGTTTCGGGATGTACGAGGTGGCCGCACGGGTGCAGGGCGCCGGCGTCGAACGCATCCCACTCGTCCAGTCATCCGATCGCCCGGCAGCCGGCATCGACCAGGCAGCGCTCGCCGCAAGCGGCGCGCGGTTGGTGTTTTTGTGTTCGCCGAACAATCCGACCGGAGCGCTGGTGGGGCGGGACGAGATCCTGGCGCTGGCCGGGGCGCTGGCCGGGCGGGCGCTGGTCGTGGTCGATGAGGCGTATATCGAGTTCGCCAGCGCGCCGAGCCTGGCCGCCGATCTGGCATCCGTGCCGAACCTGGTGATCCTGCGCACGATGTCCAAGGCCTGGGGCCTGGCCGGGGCGCGGCTCGGGGCGCTGATCGCCCGGCCGGAGGTTGTCGCGCTGGCCGCCAAAATCATCGCCCCGTATCCGATATCGCACCCGGCGGCCGATGCCGTGCTGGCCGCGCTGGCGCCGGCCGGGATGCAGAAGATGCGCCGCCGGGTGGCGCTGATCCGCCGCGAACGCGAGCGTCTGTACCGGGCGCTCGGGGCACTGCCGGTCATCGATGCGGTTTATCCCTCCAGCGCCAATTTCCTGCTGGTCAGAAGCCGCGATCCATCGCTGGCGGCAATGGCGCGCCGCGCCGGCATATTGCTGCGCGAGCAAAGCACACAGCCGGGCCTGACTGGTTGCGTGCGGATCACGGTCGGCGCGCCGCGCGAAAATGACCGCCTGCTCGCCTTCCTGGAGAATGGGCGGTGAGACTTAGAAAAATCCTTTTTCTGGACCGCGACGGGACGCTGCTCGTCGAGCCGCCGGACGAGCAGATCGACAGCTTCGCCAAGTTCGACCTCGTGCCCGGGGTCATCTTGTGCCTGCGCGAGCTGCTCGCCGCCGGTTACGAGCTGGTGATGGTCAGCAATCAGGACGGCCTCGGCAGCACGGCGTTCCCGGAAGCGGATTTCAACGGACCGCAGGCCCTGCTGCTCAGGATCTTCGCCTCGCAGGGCATTACCTTCAGCGCGATCCATATCGACCGCAGCCAGCCGGCAGACAACGCCCCGACGCGCAAACCCGGTATCGCCATGTTGCTCGATTACCTGCGCGCCGGCGATCTGGACCGGGCGCAAAGCGCGGTGATCGGCGACCGGCAGTGCGACCTCGACCTGGCGGCCAACCTCGGGATCGCCGGGTATCGGCTCGGACCTGAGCTCGACTGGCCGGCGTTGACCCGGAAGCTGATCGCCACGCCGCGCCGGGCGCGCCTCGAACGGTGTACCGGCGAGACCCGGATCGAGGCCGTTGTCGATCTCGATCGCCGTGGGCCGGTGACGATCGATACCGGGTTGCCGATCTTCGATCATTTTGTCGAGCAACTCGCGGTGCACGGCGGCTTTGCGCTCGAACTTCGGGCAAAGGGCGACTGGCAGATCGATGATCATCACACGGTCGAGGATTGCGCCCTGGCGCTCGGCGCGGCGCTCGACCGGGCGCTCGGCGAGCGGCGCGGTATCGGGCGCTACGGCTTTGTGCTGCCGATGGACGAAGCGCTGGCCGAGGTGGCGATCGATCTGTCCGGCCGGCCGTGGTTCGTACAGCGCGGCAGCCTGCCGCGCGAGGTCATCGCCGGCCTGAGCGCCGAAATGGTCCGCCATTTTTTCCACAGCCTGGCGCAGGCGCTCGGCGCCGCGCTGCACATCAAGATCGCCGGCGACAATACGCACCACATGGCCGAAGCGATGTTCAAAGGCGTCGGCCGGGCGTTGCGCCCGGCGCTCGCCCGCGATGGTACGGCGGTACCGTCGAGCAAGGGGGTGTTGTAAATGCCGGTCGTCATCATCGACTCGGGCGGTGCCAATTTAGGCTCGATACGCTATGCCGGCGCGCGGCTCGGCGCCGAGATGGTGATCAGCCGCGAGGCGGCGGCGATCCGCGCCGCGTCGCACGTGATACTGCCGGGCGTCGGCGCCGCCGGGGCGGCGATGGCGCGCCTGGTCGGGGCCGGCCTCGACCGGCTGATCCCGAACCTGACGCAACCTGTCCTCGCGATTTGCCTGGGCATGCAATTGCTCTACGAGGCGAGCGAGGAAAATGACACGCGCTGCCTCGGCATCCTGCCGGGGATCGTCCGGCGGCTGCCGCCTGGCGAGGGCATCCGGGTGCCGCACATGGGCTGGAATCAGCTCCATTGGGCGGCGCACGACGAACCTTTGGTCAAAGCGATGGGCGAGGCGCCGTGGGCTTATTTCGTGCACGGCTACCACGCGCCGGCCGGCGGTGAGACGATCGCCTACTGCGAGCACGGCACCGCTTTTCCGGCCATGGTGCGACGGGATAACTTTCTTGCAGCCCAGTTCCACCCCGAACGTTCGGCGGCGGCCGGGCGGGCGCTGCTCGAAACGTTTTTAGCGTTATGAAAATCTACCCGGCACTTGACCTGATTGGGGGCCGCGCCGTCCGCCTGACGCGCGGCGATTACGCCACCGCGGTCGAATATCCGGCAGCCCCGCTCGAACTGGCGCAGCGTTACGCCAAGGCCGGCGCTGCGGCGTTGCACCTGGTCGATCTCGAAGCAGCGCGCGACGGCTGCGCGCGCCACGGCACGCTGGTGGCGCAAATCGCCGACCAAGCGGGCTTGCCGGTGCAATACGCCGGCGGGGTGCGCAGCGCAGCCGATATCGAACGGCATCTGGCCACCGGGTGCGAGCGGGTGGTCGCCGGCAGTATCGCCGGGCGCAAGCCGACAACATTCGGCGCCTGGCTGGGCCGGTTCGGCCCGGCGCGTCTGGTCGCCGCACTCGACGTCCGGCAAGACGGCGGTGAATACCGCCCGGCGCTGGATGGTTGGACCCGCCTGGGAACCTGGCCTTTGTGGACCCTGGTCGAGCGCTTGTCGGCCGCTGGACTGAAGCATCTTCTGTGTACCGCGATCGAGCGCGATGGCACGCTGGGCGGGCCGGATCTCGGCCTGTACCGGGCGCTGGTTCGCGCTGCTCCGCAGTTGGAAATCCAGGCCTCGGGCGGTATCGCAACGCTCGACGACCTCAAGGCGTTGCGCGACACCGGGGTCGCGGCGGCGGTGATCGGCAAAGCGCTGCTCGACGGCGTGTTCACGCTCGCCGAAGCCCGGCAGGCGGTGACATGAGCGTTGCGCGGCGCATCGTCGCTTGTCTCGACGTCTCAGCCGGGCGGGTGGTCAAGGGCGTGCGTTTCAGGAATCACCGCGATATGGGCGGCATCCTCGAACGGGCGCTGGCCTATCGCGACCAGGGGGCCGACGAGATCGTGTTCTACGACATCACCGCCAGCCCCGAAGGGCGCAGTGTGGACCGTGCCTGGGTCGCCAAAGTCGGCACGGTGCTCGATATCCCGTTTAGCGTCGCCGGCGGCATCACGTCGGTGGCGGCGGCCGAGGTGGTGCTCGCCGCCGGCGCCGACAAGATCTCGATCAATACGCCAGCCTTGCGGCAGCCGGGGTTGATCGACGCCCTGGCGAAGCGCTTCGGCAGCCAGTGCGTTGTCGTCGGGGTCGATAGTATCGCACGCGGCGGGGTTTACGAAACGCGGCAGATGACCGGCGATGCCGCCAAAACGACCAGCGGCGGGCGGCGGACGCTCGACTGGCTCGGCGAAGTCCAGGCGCGCGGCGCCGGCGAGGTCGTCCTCAACTGCATGGATGCCGACGGCACCCAGCAGGGCTACGACCTCGCACAGCTCAAATTGGCGCGCCAGGTGCTGTCGATTCCGCTCGTCGCCTCCGGCGGCGCCGGCCGCCTTGCGCATTTCATCGCGGCGTTCACCGCGGCCGATGTCGATGCAGCACTCGCCGCCGGCGTCCTGCACAGCGGCGCGCTGGATATCGCGACGATCAAACACAGCTTGCTGGCCGCCGGCGTGAACGTAAGGCCACCCGAGGAACCGAGTCATGGCAATTGACATAAACAACATCGACTTCGCCAAGGGCGGCGGATTGCTGCCGGCGGTGATCCAACACGCAGCGAGCGGTGCGGTACTGATGGTCGGATACATGAACCGGGAGGCGTTGGCCAAAACCCTGGACGACGGAGTGGTCACGTTTTACAGCCGCTCAAAAAAACGCCTGTGGACGAAGGGCGAAACCTCCGGTCATCGCCTGCGCCTGGTATCGCTCCGCGCCGACTGCGACCGCGATGCGCTGCTCGTCCAGGCCATGCCCGAAGGGCCGGTGTGCCACCTCGGCCGGGCGAGTTGTTTCGGCGAGCGCGGCGGGCCGGCGAGCGCGATCCTGGCCGATCTCGAGACGCTGATCGACGCCCGGCGGGTGAGCGGCGAGGGGTACACCGGCCAACTGCTGGCCGCCGGGCCGGCCCGGATCGCACAGAAAGTGGGTGAAGAGGCCGTCGAAACGGCGCTCGCCGCAGTGGCCGGCGACAAAGCCGCGGTGGTCAGAGAGAGCGCCGATCTTCTCTACCACCTTATCGTGCTGCTCGCCGCGCAGCAGATCCCGCTGGCCGCGGTTTATGCCGAACTGGTCGCCCGCCGGCGGTAAACCCAACAGGTGCATCAGTGCGGCTTTGCCGAGCTTTGGGTATCATAGAGGCCCTGTCTCACTGGCCCCGCGATGAGCACGCAAACCCAGACCCGCAACATGGCATTGTTCTGCGACTTCGAGAACATTGCCCTCGGCGTCCGCGACGCCAACGTCCCGGCGTTCGAGATCTCCAAGGTGCTCGAAAGGTTGCTGCTCAAGGGCAGCATCGTCGTCAAGAAAGCCTATTGCGACTGGCAGCGTTACAAGGAATTCAAGGCGGCGATGCACGAAGCCGCCTTCGAGCTGATCGAGATCCCCCACGTCCGCCAATCGGGCAAGAATTCGGCCGATATCCGGATGGTGGTCGATGCGCTGGACCTGTGCTACACCAAGGCCCACGTCGATACCTTCGTCATCATCAGCGGCGATTCAGATTTTTCGCCGCTGGTCAGCAAGTTGCGTGAGAACAACAAGATCGTCATCGGTGTCGGGGTCAAGAACGCCACTTCGGATCTGTTGATCGCCAACTGTGACGAGTTTATTTTTTACGACGATCTGGTGCGCGACAGCGGCAAGCGAGCACCGGTAAAACGAAAAAAGGTAGATAGCAAGCAAGCCGAGAAAAAAGAAGAAAAACCGGAGGATGTCCGGCGCCGTGAAGCGCTCGACCTGGTGGTGGAGACCGCGGCGGCGCTGTTCGCCGAGCGCGGCGAGGAAGAGAAAGTCTGGGGCTCGATGGTCAAGCAGGCCCTGAAACGGCGCAAACCCGGGTTCAGCGAGTCGTACCACGGTTTCCGCAGCTTCAGCGAGCTGCTCGAACAGGCGGCCGGGGAAAAACTGCTGGAACTGCAATTCGACGAAAAATCGGGCGGCTACATCGTCAAGCGGTTGTTGGGATAACTTGCCCCCCGGACCTGCCGTTACGAATCACTCAGTCTCGGTGTCTTAGCGAGAGAAGTCAATCCCGGGCTCAGTTGACCGACAGCCGGTCGAGCGGTGAGACGACCATACCGGGGCGCGGCAGTTCGGCCGGGGAGTCGGCCTGGCTACCGAGCTGACCGACGAGGACTTCCACCGTCGGGATGTCAGCGCCCTGTTGGATCAGGTGCACCGCGAAGCAGTTGCGCAGCGTGTCGGCGCTGGTGCGCTTGAAAACGCTGGCTTCGACGGCCGCCCGTTCGATCGCCTGGGCCACCTGCCGCTCGTCGAGCGGGTGGCGGCGCAGTTTGCCGTCGCTGCGCGGGCACGGCAGGCAGCGGGCCTGGGTGAAGACGTACTGCATCGCCCACGAACGTGCTTGCGGCGCCGCGGTGCGTTGCAGATACGGTTCGAGGAAGACCTCGCCGTTGCCGTCGGCCAGATCCTTGATATGGATCATCTTGCGCTGTTCGAGGTGGTCGCGCAGCGGCTTGAGCAGCGTTTCGGGCAGCAGCGTATGGCGCACGACCTGGCCGCTGCTGTTGCGCACCGCGATCTGTTTCTGATTGAAATCGAAGTCGCGGACGCGCAGCCTGAGCGCTTCGAGCAGGCGCAGGCCGGCGCCGTAGATCAGGCCGGCGATCAGCCATTCCTGGCCAAACAGGTGGCCGAGCACGCGCTGCACCTCGGCGACGCTGAGGACGCTCGGCAGGCCGCCTTGCTCGCGCTCGTTGATGTAGTGGTCGAGCCAGGCCGGCGCGACGCCGAGCACGTCCTTGTACATGAACGACAGGGCGTGCATCGCCTGGCTCTGCGTCGAGGCCGGGGCGTAGCGGTCGAGCGCCAGATAGCTGAGGAAGGCCTCCATATCGGCGCGGCCGAGTTCGCTCGGGTGGCGCTGGTTATGGAACAGCAGGAAGGCACGAGCCCAGTACAAATAGGCTTTTTCGACGTTCTGGCTGTAGTGTTCGTGACGCAACCTGCTTTTCATCTGTTGCAGCAGGTCAGATTCGATATTCATGTGACACCCGGTGTGGTAAACCTCTGAACCGCCATCTTACGCGCGGCGCCCGGCCGGCGATATCGGCCGTTGTCCCGTCGTGTTGTAGGCCATTTCCGAAATTCGTGTAGGATTTGGCCTACAACAGAGCGATGATCGGGATCCCCCCCCGGCCCGGCCCACGATGTGGGACGCGGCTCCAGAAGGTGATCGGGGATGAGTATTGTAGGCGGGGAAACCGGGATGATCGAATGGTAAATACACCCAACTGCTGCATAAATTCCCGGAATTCTCGGTCAAGCGGGCGAGAAACCGGGCGCGTCACCCAAGGTGAATTCGATTCTTTAACTAAAATTCTCATAACTTATTGATTTAATGAAGAAATAAATTCGAGCAAACTTTATGCAACTGTTGGGTACAATCTGATCGTCCGGATTCGGCGGCGATCAGCCCCGGCCGTCACCCATATCGACGACATTACCGCCGCTCAGCACCAGCCCGGCACGCCGCCCGGCGAACCGCGCCGGATCCTTCAGCACGCCGGCCAGCGTGACCGCCGATGAGGGTTCGACGCGCTCGCCGAGGTGCTCGATGAGGAGGGCCATTGCCGCCCGGATTTCCACGTCGCTGACGGTCAGAATGTGCAGCGCATGGGCCTGCATGATGGTCAGATTGCGCTCGCCGACCAGTGCCCGAAGTCCGTCGGCGATGGTTTCAGGGCAGTGGTCGGTGACGCGCCGGCCGGCGGCCAGCGAGCGGCAGGCGTCGTCGGCGCCGGCCGGTTCAACGCCGGTGACCCGCACCCCGTGGCGGGCGGCGGCCAGCAGGCAGCCGGAAACCAGACCGCCGCCGCCGACCGGGACGACAAGATCGGTCAATTCCGGATCCTGGGCCAACATCTCGAGCGCCACCGTGCCCTGGCCGGCGATGATGCGCTCGTCGTCGTAGGGCGGAACCGGATGCAAGCCGCCGGTGACCAGCGCCGCGAGGCCCGCTTCCCGCGCCGCCTGGGTCGGGGCGCAGTCGTGGATCGTCCCGCCCAGGGCTTCGACCGCGGCCCGCTTGAGTGGCGAGGCGTTGTCCGGCATCACGATATGGGCTTTAAGCCCGCGGTGGGCGGCGGCCGCCGCCAGCGCCGCGCCGTGGTTGCCCGAGGAATGTGTCGCGACCCCGCAAACCGCGGCCGGCAGCAGGGCGACGGCGTTGCTCGCGCCGCGCAGTTTGAACGACCCGGTACGCTGGCGGTTTTCGCATTTGAAGCGCAATCGGCAGCCGGCCAGCCGGTCGAGTCGGTCACAGCCGATGAGCGGGGTGATGACGGTGATCCCTTCAAGCCGCCTGGCGGCGGCCTGTAGATCGGCGAAAGTGGGGAGTGCAGGTTGCGGCACGCGCCCGGCGGCGGAGCGGGTCATATTTATATAAGGGATTAGACCAGTTATTCGGACCGAGCTAAGATGGTCCGACTATGGAAAACACAGGGTATCGGCGGCCTGAACGCTGTCGAAAAACAGGCTCCCAAAAAACGACACAGATTTTGCGCCATCATA
>JBDIVS010000027.1:0-32558 GCA_039794245.1 Candidatus Jinrbaksania sp. | reverse complement strand
TCCCGGTCTCGGCGCGGACAGGGCAAAAGCTGTGTGCTCTCGCTTTTGCCGGGGACCTGTCCGCCCAACTGAGCTACCTGGCCCCGTGAGTCATGTTACTTCGTTCACCGCGGGAGGGGCATCACCGCGGCTCTAGAGCTCGACCATCCTGGTCTCGCCAAGAGCCCGGCCTCGACCATCCCGGTCTCGGCGCGGACAGGGCAAAAGCTGTGTGCTCTCGCTTTTGCCGGGGACCTGTCCGCCCAACTGAGCTACCTGGCCCCGTGAGTCATGTTACTTCGTTCACCGCGGGAGGGGCATCACCGGCGGTGGGCGGCATATTACACCGTGAGCGGGCGGGTAAGTCAAGACGCGGGCTGGATACGGCGCCGGGCGCGGCTATACTGGGCGCGTTTTGCTCGACGGGAGAGTTCCGATGCGGGGCTTGTGGCTGATTTTACGGTGCCGGGCGCTTTCGCTGGCAGTGTTTTCGGTGGTGGCGGTGGTGCCGGCAGCGCCGGCGGCGGGGATCGCCGAACTGGCTCCGGCCGAGTTGGCCGGCTTGCAGTGGCGCGAGGTCGGGCCTTATCGCGGCGGGCGGGCGGCGGCGGTGACCGGGGTAGCCGGCGATCGCGATGTCTATTATTTCGGCTCGACCGGCGGCGGGGTCTGGAAGTCCACGGACCAGGGCCTGACATGGAAAAACGTCTCCGACGGCTTTTTCGGCGGCTCGATCGGCGCCGTTGCGGTCGCGCCGTCCGATCCCAACGTGATTTATGCCGGCACCGGCGAGAAGACGGTGCGCGGCAATGTCTCGCCTGGCGAGGGGGTATGGAAATCGACCGACGCCGGCCGGACATGGACGTACGCCGGGCTGCCCGAATCGCGCCACATCCCGCGAATCCGCGTGCACCCGAACGATCCGGATCGGGTCTATGCCGCGGTGCTCGGCCATCTGTTCGGGCCGCATGACGAACGCGGCGTGTACCGTTCGACCGACGGCGGCAAAAGCTGGCGGAAGATCCTCTATGTGAATGATTCGGCCGGCGCGATCGACCTGGTTCTCGACCCGACCAATCCGCGGATTGTGTATGCCGCGACCTGGCGCGTCAGGCGCACGCCGTACAGCCTGGAAAGCGGCGGCGAGGGTTCGGGCCTTTGGAAATCGACCGACGGCGGTGACACCTGGCAAGAACTGACGGCGAACCCCGGCCTGCCGAAACCGCCGCTCGGCATCGGCGGCATTGCGGTGTCGGCGAACAATCCCGACAATCTCTATGCGATCGTCGAGGCCGCCGACGGCGGTGTTTTCCGCTCGCGCGATGCGGGCAAAACCTGGGAACGGGTCAACCAGGAGCGCAAGCTGCGGCAGCGGGCCTGGTATTACTCCAGGGTTTATGCCGATCCAGCTAATGAAAACAGCGTCTATGTGGTCAATGTCGAGTTCCTGCATTCGCGCGACGGGGGAAAAACATTCGAGGCGATCCCGACGCCGCACGGCGACAATCATGACCTGTGGATCGATCCCCAAGATCCGCTGCGCATGATCGAAGCCAACGACGGCGGGGTCAACGTCTCGACCGACGGCGGTAAGCGCTGGACGGCGCAGGACAACCAGCCGACGGCGCAGATCTACCGCGTCTCGGCCGACAACGCTTTTCCTTACCGCCTGCTCGGCGGCCAGCAGGACAACTCGGCGCTACGCATCCGCTCGCGCTCGGTGTTCGGCAGCGCGATCGGCGTGCGCGATTTCGAGCCGACGGCCGGCGGCGAGAGCGGCTATGTCGTCGCCAAACCCGACGACCCCGAGATCGTGTTCGGCGGTTCGTACGGCGGTTACCTGATTCGTATCAATCACCGCACAGGCGAAATCAGCGCCGTCAATCCCTGGCCCGACAACCCGATGGGTTGGGGTGCGGCGGAACTGAAATACCGCTTCAACTGGAATTTCCCGATCTTCTTTTCGCCGCACGATCCGAACGTGCTTTACGCCGCGGCAAACGTGCTGTTCAGGACCGCCGACGAAGGCCGCACCTGGCAGGCGATCAGTCCCGACCTGACACGCGATCTGAAGGACAAGCAGGGGCCGTCCGGCGGGCCGATCACCAAGGACAACACCAGCGTCGAATATTACGGCACGATCTTCACGGCGCTCGAATCGCCGCACGAAGCCGGCGTGCTGTGGACCGGTTCGGACGACGGGCGGGTAAACTTGAGCCGCGACGGCGGCAAGACCTGGCGCGACGTGACGCCGCCTGGCCTGCCGCATGAAATCCAGATCAACAGCATCGAGGCCCACCCAACCGAACCCGGTGGATTGTACCTGGCGGCGACCGCCTACAAGCAGGACGATTTTAAGCCGTATTTGTATAAAACGACCGATTACGGCGCGCACTGGAAAAAAATCGTGCGCGATATCGCCGCCGCTCATTTCACGCGCGTGATTCGCGCCGACCCGTTGCGCCCCGGGCTGCTCTACGCCGGCACTGAGCGCGGTTTTTATCTCTCGTTCGACGACGGCGCGAGCTGGCAGCCGGTGCAGGCCAATCTGCCGCTCACACCGATCACCGACCTGGCGCTCAAGGACGGCGACCTGATCGCCGCGACCCAGGGCCGCGGCTTCTGGATTTTAGACGATCTATCCATGTTGCGCGCCTTTGACGATTCGGTCACCGGCAAAGCGGCGCACCTTTTCGCCCCCGGCCGGGTCTATCGCCAGCGCCCGGGCGGGCGGGAACGCGAGGTGGTCAACGAAGGGCGTAATCCGCCGGCCGGCGCAGTGTTGCGCTACTGGCTGGGCAGTGACCTCGAGGCCGAAGAAACGCTGGAACTCGAGATCCAGACCGCCGGCGGCCAGACGATCCGCACCTTCACGCCCAAGCCGGCAACCGAAGAGGAGGAAAAAGCCAAACCCGAAACGCCGGACGACAACCGGCAGCTCGATACAAAGCGCGGCTTGCAGCAGGTGGTCTGGGATCTCAAATGGCCGGCGGCCGAAAAGTTCGACGGCATGGTGCTCTGGAACCGCGACCTCAGCGGTCCGACTGCGGTGCCCGGCGTCTATCGCGCCGTGCTGCGCCGCGGCGAGAACGAAAGCACGGTCGAATTTACCGTGCTCGCCGATCCCCGGTCGAGCGCCACCGCGGCGGATTACGCCGCGCAGTTCGAGTTTGTCAGCGCCTTGCGCGACCGCCTGAGCGCGGCACACCGCGCGATCGCCGAGCTGCGCACCGTGCGCCGCCAGATCGTTGCCGTGCAGGAGAAGGCCAAAGCGCAAGATGAGTGGCAGCCGTTGCAGCCCGAGGCCGAGGCACTGCTCGCCAAAATCGAGGCGGTGGAAAAAGCGTTGTATCAAACGCAGAACGAAAGCCCGCAGGATCCGCTGAACTTTCCGATCAGGTTGACCGACAAACTGGCCGACGTCATGCGCCTATCGGCCTTCAGTGACGCACCGCCGACCGCGGCGATGCGCCAGGTGGCGGCTGAACTCGAAGCCGCGGTGGCGGCGGAACTCGGCGCGCTCGATACGGTCTGGAACGACGATCTGCCGCGCTTCAACGAACGTGCCGCGGCGCTCGGTCTGCCGGCCGTGGCCCGGCCGGCGGCCGGCGCCGGGTCGAACCGTGAGACCGCCTTGCGTGCTTTGCCATAGAGGCAAAGAAAAAAGAAATGGACACAAGATGCATAAGGAAAAATTTTTTTATCACGAAGATACACGAAGGGCCACGCTAACTGCTTATCGTCGTCATTCCCGCGCCCGTGGGAATCTAGCAGGAAACATGGATTCTGGATCGCGCCCGCTATCGCCGGCGCGTCCGGAATTCACTCTTTAACCATCTTATTTTCCGAGTCCTTCGTGGTGAAATCCGTGCCGTTTCCAGCCGTTGTGAAACTTTCGATCCGGGCGATCCTGGTGACATGCGCCTGTTTTCTCTCGCCAAGGCGCATAGTCGCAAAGAGCACGTCAGTTCGAATGGCTGCCATGTGCCGCGCCTCGGGGGTTGCGGTGTTATGGAGTGTTTGTTTGTTTGGTGCGACGTTGTGCCCGGCGGCGCCGGAAGAAGAAACAGCGCCGGGCACGGCGCTCGAACCGTTCACCGTGACCGGGACGCGGTTGGCCCGCATGCCGCAGGACGGCGCCTTTCCGATCACCGTACTCGACCGCCAGACGCTGCTCGATAGCGGCGTCAGCAACCTCGGTGAATTGTTGCAGGAGCTGCCGTTCGTGACCGGCTCGCCGCTCAACAGCAATGTCGGGGCGCGCGGCGCAGGCGGCGGATTTTCGCGCGGTGCGGCGACCGTCGAGCTGCGCGGTCTGGGCGCCGAGCGGACGCTGATCCTGCTCAACGGCCGGCGTCTCGTACCCGGCGGCGGCGGGGCGAGCGGGATTGTCGATGTCGGTATGATCCCGCTGGCGGCGATCGAGCGGGTCGAGATTTTCAAGGCCGGCGCTTCGGTCGAGTACGGCGCCGACGCCGTGGCCGGCGTGATCAACCTGATCACCCGGCGGCATTTCGACGGCCTGGAAGTGGAAGCGAAGGGCGGTTTGACGAGTCGCGGCGACGGCGATGGTCAGGCCAGCGCCGTCTATGGCAGCGATTTCACCACTGGCAATTGGCTGGCCGGCATCCAATACCTGACGCAGGAAGACGTCGGCAAAAGCGAACGGGAGTTTTCGCGCCGCCTGCTGACGGTCGATGGGCCGGAAAACGCGATCGTACCGGACGGCAGTTCGGCGCCACCGGGCGGTAATTTCCGTGCCGCGCGCGGCCGGCTGACGCTGATCGACGGCGAAAACGGCGATGCGCCGGACGATTTCCGCCCGTTCACCGACGCCGACCGGTTCAATTTCAACGCTTTCGAGGATCTCCGCCAGGATGCCGAACGTTTCAACGCCTTCGTCGAGGGCCGGTATTCATTTGCCCCGGCCTTCAATGTCTTTGCCGAAGGGATGTTCCAGCGCCGCGACAGCGACACGCAGCTCGCGCCGCTGCCGTTGTTCACGACCCGCGAAAATCTCGCCGTCGCCGCAACCCAGGTCTTCAATCCATTCGGGGAGGAAATCGCCGATGCCCGGCGCCGTCTCATCGAGGCCGGGCCGCGGACCTTTATCCAGAACGACGAGACCTGGCGCGTCGTGTTCGGCGCCGACGGTCATGCCGGCGGTTGGTTCTGGGATGCGGCGGTCAACCACGCGCGCCATACGCTCGATCAGTTGCAGACCGGCGATGCGCTGGACGATCGCTTGGCCCTGGCGCTCGGCCCGTCGTTCTTCGATACCGCCGGCATCGCCCGCTGCGGCGTGCCTGGTGCGGTCATCGAAGGCTGCGTGCCGCTCAACCTGTTCGGCGGCGCCGGCAGCATCACGCCCGAGATGCTGGCGTTTATCGCCGCCGATCTTGAAGATCACGGTTTCAACGAGCAAACCGTGGTCAGCGCCAACCTCAAACGGGATCTGATCGACTTGCCGGCCGGGCCGCTGGCCGCCGCTTTCGGTTACGAATACCGCGACGAAGACGGTGCCGACGTCCCCGATCCGCAGACCGTTGGCGGCAATACCAGCGGCGCAGCGCGGGCGATCACCCGCGGCGGCTTCGACAGCCACGAGTGGTACCTGGAACTCGGCGTGCCGCTCGCCGCCGGCCGGCCCGGGATCGAAGCGCTGGATCTCGACCTCGGGGCGCGGCTCGTCGATTTTTCCAATTTCGGCACCGAGGCGATATTCGAGGCCGGCCTGCGCTACCAGCCGGGCGGCGGCGTGATCGTCCGTGCCTCGTGGGCCGAAGCGTTCCGGGCGCCCAACGTCGGCGAACTGTTCGGCGGCGTGGCGCAGTCGAACCCGATCGTCGAGGATCCGTGCGCCGATTTTTCGCCCTTGACGGGTCTCGAAATCGAGCGCTGCATCGCCCAGGGCGTGCCGGCCGACGGCAGTTTCGATCAAAGCGGCAACGAGATTCCGGTGATGGGCGGCGGCAATCCCGATCTCGGGCCTGAACAGGCCGATATCGTCACCGCCGGTTTCACCTGGCGGCCGCCGTGGTTCGCCGATCTGGAACTCAACGTCGATTACTACGATATCGAGATCGACAACGCCATCGCCGGTCTGGGCGGCGAGACCGTGCTGGCCCAGTGTCTGGCGAGCGGCGAGGACGATTTCTGCGGCCGCATCGACCGCGCCGCCGACGGCAGCCTGACGCAGATCCGTGCCGAGTTGCTGAACATCGCTCAAGAGACGGCGCGCGGCGTCGATCTCGAACTGGCCGCCGGCCACCGCCTGTTCGGCGGTGCCTTCAGCCACCGCGTCTTATTGAGCTATGTCGATGAACGCAACCTGGTCGCTTTCCCCGGCAGCGCACCGCTCGTCGGCGCCGGCGGCTTCGACCAGGACCGCTTCGGGGCGATTCCGCACTGGCGCGGCCAGTACCTCGCCGCCTGGGCGCACGGCGCCTGGCGCTTTAGCTACCAGGCGCAATGGATCGGGGCGCTGAACGAAACCGGCGGCGAGCTGTTTCCCGGTACCGTGCGGCGTGTGCCGCATGTCGTCTATCACGACCTCAACGCCGCCTACCGCTTCGCCGGCGGGCCGAGCGTGGCGTTCGGCATCGACAACCTGGCCGACCGCCGGCCGCCGCTTCTGATCAATGCCGATCAGGCCAACACCGACGTTGCGACCTACCGGCTGCTCGGCACGACATTCTGGACGCGGCTGACCTGGCGGAGCTGACCGCCGGCAGTGATTCCGCCGGCGGGCTTCGGCGGGGGGCACCGGCGAGCGGTTCATGAATCATCCGCGGTAACATAGAGCGCAAGACCGGCCGGGGGCGGCGCCCTGCCTCAGGATGGACCGCAGAGCATGGACCACAAGACGACCAAACCGGCGACCTTGCTGATCAAGGACACTTCGCCCGACTTTGCGCAGCACGCGCTCAGCCTGCTGCGCAATCGCGGGCTCGCGGTTCACACCCGGCACGTTCAGACGGTCGAGGAGCTGGCCCGCCTCATCGAACCGGACACTCCGGCGGTGTTCGTCACCGCTGCTGAGGGTCGAAGCGACGAACCGCGACAGGTGCGCAAACTGCTCGCCGCCCACCCCGATATCGCGCTGGTGGTCAGATTGCTACCGCCGGTGTCGCTGGACATGTTGGCAGCGGTCTTCGAAGCCACACCGGACGGCGTGATCGATTGCGACGACGACGATCAACTGGCGGCGCTGGCCGGCCGCCTGCTCGAGCGCCGCAACCGCCTCGCCGCGCTGCGCTCCGATGCCGGCCGCCTGCGCGAACTGGAAGAGCGCTACAACCTGCTGCTCGATTCGTCGCGCGAAGCGATCGCCTACATCCACGAAGGGCTGCATATCTACGCCAACAGCGCTTACATCGAGCTGTTCGGTTATCAGGATTTCAGCGATCTGGAAGGCGTCTCGATCCTCGAACTGATCGAGCCGGCGGCGGATGGCGGCGATCTCAAACTGTTTTTGCGCCACCTCGACCAGGGACTGCTGCCGCCGGCGCAGAACTTCGCCGCCCGCCGCGGCGACGGCGGCAAGTTCAAGGTTTCCGCCGATTTCTCACCGGCCCGTTACAGCGGCGAGTCGTGCATCCAGATGCTGGTCCGCGAAGTGCGCCAGGAGATCGACCCGGGATTGCACAAGGAACTCGATCGCCTGCGCAACACCGATCTTCTGACCGGCATGCTGAACCGCCAGGCGTTCATGCAGCGCCTGACAGATCACATTCAGGCCCTGGGCAAGGAGGTCGCCGCCGGTTTGTTGCTCATCGAGGTCGATCGCTTCGACCGCCTGATGGAGCGTCTCGGGGTCAATGCCGCCGACGCCGTGGTCGCCGAAGTCGCCATCCTGCTGCAGCGCCTGCTCAACGCCGAACAAGATCTCGCCTGCCGCTACGGCGATCACACATTCGCCTTTTTCGCCGCCCGCGAGCGGCGCGAGGATATTGCGGCTCTGGCCGGGAACCTGGTCACGGCGATCGCCGCCGAACCGCTGGAACTGCAAGACAGCAGCGTGGCGGTGACGATCAGCGCCGGCTATAGCCCGCTTGGCGAAATGAACCGCAATGCGGAGACGCTGATCGGCCAGGCCATCGGCGCCTGGCAGGATGCCGTCGCCGCCGGCGGCAACCGGGTCGAACGTTACAAGCCCAGACTTGCGGTCGAAGGCGAGCATGCCGAACGCGACCAGTGGCTGGCCCGGCTGGGCCACGCCATCGACAACAACGAGTTGAAGATTGCCGGCGCGCCGGTCACCAATATCGACAACGATCGCGAGAAGATCGTCTTTCAGCGGCTGGTCTGGCAGGCCGCGGAGGCCGGCCAGCAGGCCGACGAGGATTCGTTCCTGGCCAGTATCCGCAACAGCCCGCTCGCCGTCCGGCTCGACCAGCTCAGGGTCGGCGAGGTATTGGCCCACGGCGAGCCGCGGGCCATCCACTTGTTGCGGTTGTCTGCCGATTCCCTGCGCGACCGGGGCTTTGCAACCTGGTTGCGCGGGCGTCAGCTCGACGCCAAGGTGCCACTGAGCCAGATCGTCTTGCTGTTCGACGGCGACGACCTGGCCGCCGATCTGCGCCACGCCAAAAACCTGATCGACGATCTCGGCCCCGAGGGAGTGAACTTCGGCATCGACCGCTACGGTGCCAACGACGAAATCCGCCGCCTGGCCGAACACCTGCCGGTACTCTGGTGGCGCCTGGATCCCAAGCTGACCGAACGGCTGAACGATGCGGCGCAACTCGACCGTTTGAAGGATATCGCCCAAAACGCCCGGCAGGCGAAAATCCGGGTCATCGCCACCAGCGTTTCCGGTGCCACGGCGATGGCCCAGCTCTGGCAGCACGGTATCCCGCTGGTGGAGGGGGCGGCGTCCGGCTGATCATTCGAGCCCCGCGCTGCCATGACTTTCCGGGAGAAAGTCTCCGTCTTTGCCGGAGGATCGTTACGCTTGCGATTCCAGTGCCCGGATGCGAACCGGGATCGGCGGGTGGCTCATGAACAGCGCTTTCAGGCCGCCGCCGACACGCCCGGAGATACCGAAGGCCTCGACCGATTCGGGCAGTGATGTCGCGCCGTGTTGCTGGCCGAGGCGGCGCAGCGCGGCAATCATCTTGTGCCGCCCGGCGAGCCGGGCGCCGCCGGCATCGGCGCGGAACTCGCGCCAGCGCGAAAACGCCATCACGATGATCGAGGCGACGATGCCGAGCAAAAGCTGCATGACCATCACGGCGATGAAATAACCCGGGCCGTAACTGCGCTCGCTGCGGAACACGGCGCGGTCGATGATCTGCCCGACTATGCGTGCCAAAAGCAGCACCAGCGTGTTCAGCACCCCTTGCAGCAGGGTCATCGTGATCATGTCGCCGTTGGCCACATGGCTGATCTCGTGACCGAGCACGGCTTCGACTTCGTCCGGCGCCATCTGCTGCAACAGCCCGCTCGAAACGGCGACCAGCGCCTTGTTGCGCGACATGCCGGTGGCAAAGGCGTTGGCTTCCGGGGCGTCGTAAACGGCGACGTCGGGCATGCCGATACCGGCCTCAGCGGCTTGCCGGCGGACGGTATCGATGAGCCAGCGTTCGCCGGCAGTGGCCGGCTGGCGGATCACCCGGGCGCGGGTGGACATCAGGGCCATCGACTTGGACATCGCCAGCGAGATGAAGGCGCCGCCCATACCGAACAGCAAGGCGAACAGCAGCGTCCAGGCGTGATCGAGGGCGATGCCGTTGGCCTCCAGCCAGGGCGCCAGAAGGTTCATCACCAGGCCGAGTACCATCAGCACCGCAAGATTGGTGGCGGCGAACAGGACAACGCGTTTGAACATCTCGTTCTTCTCCGAACCGGTTGAGACTGTGACTAAATAAGACGTTTATGGCGATGACAGGTTCAAACTGCAAGGGCTGGGCATGAGCGCTTACCGTGGCCGGTTCGCCCCGTCGCCGAGCGGCCTGCTGCACCTCGGCTCTCTGCTTGCCGCGGTGGCGAGTTGGCTCGAAGCCAGGGCGCGCCACGGCAAGTGGCTGCTGCGCATCGAGGACATCGATCCGCCGCGCGAAGTGCCGGGCGCCGCGGCGAAGATCATCGCCGAACTTGCGGCCTACGGCCTGGAGCCCGACGAACCGGTGCTCTGGCAGAGCACGAGGCGGGCGGCCCACGATGCGGCGCTCGCTGCCCTCCTCGATAGCGGCCTGGCCTTTCCCTGCGCGTGCAGCCGGGCCGACCTCGAGCCGGGCGGCGTTTATCCGGGCACCTGCCGTCGCGGTTTGCCGCCCGGCCGTGCGGCGCGTTCGATCCGCTTCAAGGTAAGTGGGCAGATCGCTTTCGACGATCGCTGCCACGGGCGGATCGAGCAGGATCTAGACCGCGACTGCGGCGATTTCGTCATCCGCCGCGCCGATGGCTGGCCGGCCTATCAATTGGCCGTGGTCGTCGATGATGCGGCGCAGGGCATCACCGATATCGTGCGCGGCGCCGATCTGTTGTCCTCGACCGCGCGGCAGATCGCGCTGCAGCAGGCCCTTCGTCTGCCGTCGCCGACTTACCTGCACCTCCCTTTGGTGCGTGGCGCCGACGGCCGCAAGCTGAGCAAACGCCTCGGCAGCGACCCGCTGGCCGGCAGCGACCGCCGATCGGCGCTGCGTGCCGTGCTGACCCTTCTCGGCCAACCGCCGCCGCCCGCCATCGCAACGCTCGACGGCCTTTGGGCGTATGCCCTGAAACACTGGAATCCAGGCGCCATTCCGCGCGGCATTCAGCCTGCGGCGGCAGACGCTATACTGCTTGCCGAAGATGACTAGCTCTGGATCATCGATGGCCCGCCAGTTTCTGGATTTCGAACAGCCGATCGCCGACCTCGAGGCGAAGATCGAGGAATTGCGCAATGTCGGTTCGGACAGCGCAATCGACCTCGACGACGAGATCCGCCGGCTGCAAGCCAAGTGCAAGGCCGAGATCGAGCGGATTTTCAGCAATCTGACGGCATGGCAGATGACCCAGCTCAGCCGCCACCCACAGCGGCCATATACGCTCGATTATGTGGCGCAGATTTTTGACGAATTCCATGAACTGCACGGCGACCGGGCGTTCGCCGACGATCCGGCGATCGTCGGTGGTCTGGCCCGCCTGGGCGGCCGCGCGGTGATGTTGATCGGCCAGCAGAAAGGCCGCGATACGCGCGAAAAACTGCACCGCAATTTCGGCATGCCGCGCCCCGAAGGCTACCGTAAGGCGCTGCGCCTGATGCAGATGGCCTCGCGTTTCGGCCTGCCGATCGTGACGCTGATCGACACGCCCGGCGCCTATCCCGGTATCGGCGCCGAAGAGCGCGGCCAGTCCGAGGCGATCGCCCGCAATTTGCGCGAGATGGCCCGCTTGCCGGTGCCGATCGTCTGCACCGTGATCGGCGAGGGCGGCTCGGGCGGGGCGCTAGCGATCGGCGTCGGCGACCGGACGAATATGCTGCAATACAGCATCTATTCGGTGATCTCGCCCGAAGGCTGCGCTTCGATCCTGTGGAAGAGCGCCGAACGCGCCGCCGAGGCAGCCGAAGCGCTGGGCATCACCGCGCCCAAGCTGCACGGCCTCGGCTTGATCGACGAGATCGTCCGCGAACCGCCCGGCGGCGCCCACCGCGATCCGCCGGCGGCGGCCGCCGAATTGAAAATCGTGCTCGAGCGCCAGTTGGCCGAGTTGGCGCCGCTGTCCGCCGCCGAGCTGATCAGCCGGCGCTACGAGCGCCTGATGTCCTACGGCATGGTCAGCGAAGGAAATTGACCCAACGACCGGGGTCCCCCCGGCTGCTGCCCGTGGCCGACATTCCCCGCCCCAAACACACCGCCGATCTGCCCGCCCACCTGGCGGCGGTGCTCGCCGCCGGCCCCCGGCCGGTAGAGTACCTGCTGGCGGTCAGCGGCGGCGCCGATTCGCTGGCGCTGATGTTCCTGTTCGAGGCCCTGGGCGGAGCGGTACCGGCGCCGTGGCGCGTCGTTCATGTCGATCACGGCCTCGACCCCGGATCCGGGCGCTGGGCGGCGCACGTCGCGGCGCTGTGCCGCAAGATCGATGTCCCGTGCGAAATCCACCGGGTTCAAGTGACAGCCGGCGAGTCGGGTCTCGAGGCCGCGGCGCGGCAGGCGCGCTACGCGGCGCTGGCCGCGGCGATGCGCCCCGGCACGACGTTGCTCACCGCGCATCATCTGGACGATCAGGCCGAAACCGTACTGTTGCGGCTGCTGCGCGGCGCCGGCGTGCGCGGTCTGGCGGCAATCCCGCCGCTTTGCCGCTTCGGCCCCGGCCATCTCGCCCGGCCGCTGCTCGCCGTGCCGCGCCGCCTGCTTTGCGCCTGGCTCAAAAGCTGCGGCGTCGAATGGATCGAAGACAGCGCCAACCTTGACCCTAAGCACGACCGTAATTATCTGCGCCACCGGATCATGCCTGAACTGCACCTGCGCTGGCCGGCGGCCGCCGCGAGCATCGCCGCCAGCGCCGGGCATTGCCGCGAGGCCGAAGCGCTGTTGGCCGGTTACGATCGCGCGGGCCTGGCCGCCGCGCGTAAAGATGATGGTCTCGATTTAACGGTACTCGCCGGCTTGCCAGCCGGGCAAGGCCGGCGTGTGGTGCGCTTGTGGCTGGAGCGCCAGGGCCTCGCGCCGCCGCCGGCGCGGCGGCTCGAGGTGTTCCTCGAACAGGCGCTCGCCGCCGCCGCCGACCGGTGCCCGGCACTCGACTGGACGGCCGGGCGGCTCAGCCGCTATCGCAGTGTTTTGTATTTCATCCCGGCCGGCGGCTGGGCCGCCGCCATTTGGGAGGGCGGGGCACGGCGCTGGGACGACCCGGCCAAACCGTTTCAGCATCCGGCGATCGGCACACTCACCCTCACCGGCCCGCCGCCTGCTGCCTGGCCGGCGTTGTGGGTCGATCTTCGCCGCGGCGGCGAACGCCTCGCCGGCGCCCCCGACCGCCCCCCCAACAACCCGCCTCCCGAATCCGGCGAATTAGAGGACAGTCATGGCGAATTAGAGGACAGTCATGAATTTGGGGACCATGAATTCGGGGACAGTCATAACTTGGTGGAATTCGAGGACAGTCATGATCCTGGGCGCGAATTCGGGGACAGTCATGACATGGTGCGGGAGAAGCGCCGCTCGGAGCAGGTCCGGGACAGTCATCATCGCAGCCTGAAGGTGGAATTCGAGGACAGTCATGATCCTGGGCGCGAATTCGGGGACAGTCATGACATGGTGCGGGAGAAGCGCCGCTCGGAGCAGGTGCGGGACAGTCATCATCGCAGCCTGAAGAAATGGTTCCAGGCGGCCGGCGAACCGCCCTGGCGGCGCGCTCATTGGCCTTTGCTGTATCATGACGCCGGCGCCGCCGGCCGCGAACTGTGGGCGGCCGGCGATCGACTGCTGGCGCCGGGGTGCCGGGATTGGCTCGCCGCCACCGGCCTCGAACTCAACTGGCGACCGCCGTGGGCCAAGGCCCCAGGCGTGCCGCTGCCGCCGACGCCTGACCTCGATGACGACTGAAGCTGCAACCCCCGCCGATTTCGAAAGCGCGCTGAAGGCGCTGGAAAACGCCGTCGAACGCCTCGAAGCGGGCGAAATCGATCTGGCCGAATCGCTCCGCCTGTTCGAGGAAGGCGTGGCCAACGCCCGGCGCTGCCAGCAATTGCTCGACGAAGCGCGGCAGGTGATCGAACGCATCGACCCGGCCGGCGGTGCGGCGGATGAAGCAACCGGCGGCTGAGCCGGTCCTCTTTCCTTGTCACACAATCTCATGCCATAGGGCACCTACCGATGAAAAAAACCATGCGCGCCCTGGTCAAGGAAAGTGCCGCACCCGGCATCGCCATGCGCGAGGTGCCGGTACCGGCGCCCGGTCCGAACGAAGTGCTGATCGAAGTCGAGAAAACCGCGATCTGCGGCACTGACCTGCACATCCACCAGTGGGATTCGTGGGCCGCGCGGACCATCCGCCCGCCGCTCGTCATCGGCCACGAATTCGTCGGCCGCATCGCGGCGCTCGGCAGCGCCGTCCACCAGTACGAGGTTGGCCAGCGGGTATCGGCCGAAGGGCACATCGTCTGCGGCATCTGCCGCAATTGCCGCGCCGGGCGGCCGCACCTTTGCCCGCATACCGTCGGCATCGGCGTCAACCGCAACGGCGCATTCGCCGAATACGTCGTGGTGCCGGTCGGCAACCTGTGGCCGATCCCCGACGGCATCGCGCCGGAACTTGCGGCGTTTTTCGATCCGTTCGGCAATGCCGCGCACTGCGCGCTGCAATTCGATCTAATCGGCGAGGACGTGCTGATCACCGGCGCCGGGCCGATCGGCATCATCGCCTCGGGAATATGCCGGCACGTCGGGGCGCGCCACGTGGTGATCAGCGATATCAACGATTACCGGCTGAATCTGGCCAAGGAAATGGGCGCGACGCGCACCGTCAACGTGCGGCGTGAATCGATCGCCGATGTGGTCCGCGAACTTCGCATCGAAGGTTTCGATATCGGCCTTGAGATGTCGGGCAACGCTCAAGCCTTCGAGCATCTGCTCGAAGCGATGTACCACGGCGGCAAGGTGGCGCTGCTCGGCCTGTTGCCTTCCGGCACCGCGGTCGATTGGGACCAGGTGATCTTCAAGGGCCTGGAACTGCACGGCATCTACGGCCGGCGGATGTACGAGACCTGGTACAAGATGACGCAGATGGTGCTCACCGGCTTTCCGCTGCACAAGGCGATGACCCACCACATCCCGATCGGGCAGTACGAACACGGTTTCGAATTGATGGCCGCTGGCCAATGCGGCAAGGTGGTGTGTGATTGGACCGGCGAAGCCGCGGCTTGACCAGGAATCCCGGGAATTTATGCAACTGTTGGGTTTATGCAACTGTTGGGGTTTAACATGACCGATACCGCGGCGCTGAACCGTTTCGAACAGACGCTGGACGACATTCGGGCGGCCGGCCTGTACAAGAGCGAACGCGAGATCGTCACGCCGCAGCGTATTGCCGTGCGCGTCAAAGGCGGCGCCGAAGTGCTCAATTTCTGCGCCAACAACTACCTCGGGCTCGCCGATCACCCCGAAGTCATCGCCGCCGCCCGCGAAGCGCTCGACCGTTACGGCTTCGGCATGGCCTCGGTGCGCTTCATTTGCGGCACGCTCGATCTGCACCGCGAACTCGAACGGCGGATCGCGGCGTTTTTCGGCACCGATGATGCGATCTTGTACAGCTCCTGTTTCGACGCCAACGGCGGCCTGTTCGAAACCCTCCTCGACGACCAGGACGTGGTGATTTCCGATGCCTTAAATCACGCCTCGATCATCGACGGTATCCGCTTGTGCAAGGCCGAGCGCCGCCGTTATCCGAACTCCGATATGGCGGCGCTCGAAAAAGCGCTTAACGAGACCCGGGACAAACGCACCCGGCTGATCGCCACCGACGGCGTGTTCAGCATGGACGGCTATATCGCCAGACTCGATGAAATCGCCGCGCTCGCCGAAAAATACAACGCCCTTTTAATGGTTGACGACAGCCATGCCACCGGCTTTATCGGCGCCACCGGCCGGGGCAGCGCCGAATATCACGGGGTGATGGACAAGGTCGATATCTTCACCTCGACGCTGGGCAAGGCGCTTGGCGGCGGCAGCGGCGGCTTCACCACCGGCCGGCAGGCGGTCATCGACCTTTTGCGCCAGCGGTCGCGGCCTTACCTGTTCTCCAATTCGCTGCCCCCGCCGCTCGTTGCCGCCGCGCTCAAAGTGTTCGAGATGATTTCCGCCGGCACCGGGCGGCGCGACAAACTCGAACGGAACACCCGCTATTTCCGCGAGCGCATGATCGCCGCCGGCTTCGAGATCAAGCCGGGCGTTCACCCCATCGTCCCGGTGATGCTGTACGACGCCGTGCTGGCCCAGAAGATGGCGGCCCGGCTGCTCGCCGAGGGGATTTACGCGATCGGTTTCTTTTATCCCGTCGTACCGCAAGGCGAGGCGCGCATCCGCGTCCAGATCTCCGCCGCCCACGAGATCGACCATCTCGACCGGGCGGTCGCCGCTTTCTGCAAAGCCGGCCGCGAACTCAAAGTCGTGTCATGAGCCCAAACGCTGCACCTGGCGGCAAGACAGTCGAAGGCGGCTGCCTGTGCGGCACCGTTCGATTCGCCTTCGATCTGCCGACGCTATGGTGCGCCCACTGCCATTGCACAATGTGCCGCCGCCATCACGGCGCCGGCATCGTCACCTGGACCGGCGTTGCCGAAGACCGTTTCCGCGTCACCGCCGGTGGCGATAGCCTGAACTGGCACGCTTCCTCGCCCGGCGCCGAACGGGGGTTCTGCCGGCGCTGCGGCAGCAGCATGCTGTTCCGCTCCTGCCGCTGGCCCGGTGAAGTCCATATTGCATTGGGCACCCTCGACGGCCCCATCGACCGCGCCCCGCAGGCGCACGTGTTCTATTCCACTCACGTCGATTGGCTGCCGGTCGCCGACGATCTGCCGCGCCAGGGGTGACGCGCCGGCATCTAAACCGCCACTAGACCGGGAAGCGGCGCCCGGCTTGCCGGTTACACCCACAATCGTCCGAGGCAAAATCCGATAGCGGCCGGATGATGCCCCGGTATCCGCTTGTTGTTATGATTCAAAAACGTGCTTATTGCTTTTGGAAAGCGGCCATGCCCGAACTGCCCCGTCTCGCCTTTACCGCGTCGAAAACGGACGATGCGCAAAGTGCCTTGCAGCGTTTGCAGGCGTGGTACGGCAACTGCCCGGTCGACAAGGCCGATGTGCTGGTGGCGCTCGGCGGCGATGGTTTCATGTTGCGCACCTTGCACCGGATGGGCAGGCGGGATCTGCCGGTGTACGGCATGAAACTCGGCAGCATCGGGTTTTTGATGAACCGTTTCGACGAAGCGGATTTGCCGCAGCGCATCGCCGCCGCCAAGGCGGTGAATCTCAACCCGCTGCGCATGGAGGTGGCGACCGAAAGCGGGCAGAGCGTTGCGGCGCTGGCGATCAACGAGGTGTCGCTGCTGCGCCAGACGAACCAGGCGGCGCATCTGAAGGTGACGGTCAACGATGTCGTCCGGGTGCCGGTGTTGATCACCGACGGCATCCTGCTGTCCACCGCCGCCGGCAGCACGGCGTACAACCTGTCAGCTTACGGGCCGATCCTGCCGCTCGGCACCGAGGCGCTGGCCCTGACGCCGATCAGTCCTTACCGGCCGCGGCGCTGGCGGGGGGCGATCCTGCCGAGTTCGGCCGTCGTCCGGATCGACGTCCTCGATCCCTACAAGCGGCCGGTGAGTGCCACGGCCGACGCCCACGAAGTGCGCAACGCCATCCAGGTGACGATCGCCCTCGACCGCAGCATCACCCACACGCTGCTCTTCGACCCCGACCACAGCCTCGAAGAGCGGATCATCGCCGAGCAGTTTGTCTGACGCTGCCTGCCGCGTTTTACCCGAGCAGCCGGCGCAACACTGCGAAAACGATCAGGTAAAACACACCGCTCGCCGCCGCCGCGGCGCCGAGTCCCGGCCAAAATCCCCAGCCGGCTTTGAGAGCGGCCGGCAGGACGACGAAAAACGGCAGCGAGGCGAGCACCAGCCAGAAGACCTCGACGGTCAGGGCCGCAACGGCGGTGTTGTCGCCGGTATCGACATAAAGCCAGATCAAGGCCAGCAAGGTGGTCAGCGGCAGAGAAGCGAGCAGGGCGGCCCACAGCGTATGGCGTTTGGCCAGTTCGGCGACGGCGACGACAGTCAGTGTGGTCAACAGGATTTTGCCGATGTAGGCGAACATCGCTGCACCTCAGGCGACAAGATAACGCCAGGCGAAAATTCCGATCATTGTAAAGGCGATGGCGATTTTCGCGGCGCTGCCGAGCGCCAGTCCGAGCCAGGCGCCGAGCCCGGCCCGCCCGGCATCGCCGAGTGTGCGGCCGGCGCCGATTTCGGCGGCCAGCGCGCCGAGAAAGGGGCCGAGCACGATGCCCGGCAGGCCGAAGAAAAGCCCGGCGAGCGCGCCGATCGTCGCCCCCCAGAAAGCGCGCGGACTCGCCCCCGCCCGCCGCGCGCCGAATCCCGAAGCAAGCCAGTCGATGGCCAGCGACAACAACGTCAGCATGCCGAGCACCGCCAGCGTCCACCTGCCGACCGGGGTGAAACCGCCATAGACCGCAATCGCGAACATGCCGGCAAAGATCAGCGGCGTACCGGGCAGCGCCGGCAGCACCGTTCCGGCCAGTCCGGCGGCGATCAGCGCCAGAGCCACGAGCCAGAGCAGAATCTCCATCGGCAATGCCTCGGAGCGGCGATCAATCCCCGCCGAGTTTGCCGAGCAGCTGGGCGATGGCCCGGGCGCGGTGGCTGTGGCGGTTTTTTTCGTCGCCGCCGAGTTCGGCGGCGGTGCGGGTATCACCGGCGGGCCGGAAGACGGGATCGTAGCCGAAGCCGCCGGTACCGCTCGGCGCGGTGGCGATTTCGCCGTCCCACCGGCCTTCGGCGATCAGCGGCGCGGGGTCTTCGGCGGTGCGCAGTACGACGAGCACGCAATAAAAATACGCGCGCCGGCGGCCGGGGGCCAGGCCGTCGAGCAGGGCCAGCAGCCGGCGGATGTTGGCCTGGTGGTCGCCTTCGGCGCCGGCAAAGCGTGAAGAGACAATCCCCGGCGCGCCGCCGAGCGAGGGCACCACCAGCCCGGAATCGTCGGCCAGCGCCGCAAGGCCGGTGGCGCGGCACGCGGCGCGCGCTTTGAGCAGGGCGTTCTCGACGAAAGTCGAGGCGGTTTCGAGCGGCGGGTGATAGACCACCCCGGCCGGTTCGGCGACCTTGAGACCGCGGGCGGCGAGCAGCGCGGCCAATTCGGCCCGTTTGCCGGGGTTGCCGGTGGCGATGAACAGCTCCAGGTTGAAGTCCGGATTATTCATGAGCCAATTGTCGCAAGGCGGTTCCAGGCCCTGTAGATGCGGGGCCTGGGGCCGGCGCAGTAGATAGGGTCATGAATCATCCGGGTGAAGCTCATCCGCCGGCCAGCGCTTCTTCCTGTGCGGCGATCAACTGCCGGATGCCGGCGGCGGCGAGATCGACCATGTTGTCGAGTTCGTCGCGGCGGAAGGCATGGCCTTCGGCGGTGCCCTGGATTTCGACGATGCCGCCGCCGTCGTTCATCACCAAGTTGAGGTCGGTTTCGGCGCGGCTGTCTTCTTCATAATCGAGGTCGAGCAGGACGTGGCCGTCGACGATGCCGACCGAGATCGCCGCGACCTGGCCGTGCAGCGGACTGGCGGCCAGTTGGCCGCCGGCGACGAGCCGGGCGAGGGCGTCGGCCAGTGCCACGTAGGCGCCGGTGATGCTCGCCGTGCGTGTGCCGCCGTCGGCCTGCAGGACGTCGCAGTCGAGCGTGATCGTCCGCTCGCCGAGGGCTTGGAGATCGACGACGGCGCGCAGGGCACGGCCGATCAGGCGCTGGATTTCCAGGGTCCGGCCGCCCTGGCGGCCGCGTGCCGCCTCGCGCGGCATGCGGCTGTGCGTGGCGCGCGGCAGCATGCCGTATTCGGCGGTGACCCAGCCCTTACCACTGCCGCGCAGAAACGGCGCGGTCCGCTCTTCGACGGTGGCGGTGCACAACACGCGCGTGTCACCGCAGGCGATCAGTACCGAACCTTCGGCGTGCCGCGTAAAGTGACGGGTCAGAGTCACCGGGCGCAGTTCATCGGCGGCGCGCCGGCCGCGGCGGGCTATGGTCATTTCAGATCGATCGCTTCGGGTTGGGATGCAACGGTGGGTGGGCAAAGGTAACATAACCGCTCTTATGCCGCCTCCGAGCCCATCATGATACAGAGTATGACCGCCTTCGCCGCGGTCGAGCGCAATCGGCCGTTCGGCCGCCTGGCCTGGGAGATCCGCAGCGTCAATCACCGTTTCCTCGATCTGACGTTGCGGCTGCCGGAGGATTTTCGCATCCTGGAAAGCGATTTCAGGGCGGCTTTTGCGGCGCGCGTCAGCCGCGGCAAGATCGACGCCCAGCTCCGCCTGGTGCCGGCGGCTGAGCAGGCGGTCCGGGCACTGGAGGTGAACGAACCGCTGGCCCGCCAGTGGCTGGCCGTCCATGCCCGGCTGGCGGCGATGAGCAGCGATCCGGCGCCGGTGGATCTGACGGCGCTGATGGCCTGGCCCGGCGTGATCGACCAGCCGCCTGCCGATCCCGAACCATTGCGGCAGGCCGCCAGGGCGCTGCTGGACGAAGCCCTCGAGTCCTTCCTCGATCAGCGCCGGCGCGAGGGCGCGGCGTTGGCCGCGGCGCTCAGCGAGCGGCTCGTCGCGATCGATGGGTGGATCGGACGGATCCGCGGCTGGCTGCCCGAAATCCGCGAGGCCTTGCGCCACCGGCAGCGTGCGCGGCTGGCCGAACTGGCGGTGGCCGCTCTCGATGAGGGCCGGCTGGAGACCGAACTGGCGCTGACCTTGCAGAAGATCGATATCGCCGAGGAACTCGACCGCCTGGCGGCCCATGTCGCCGAAGGGCAGCGCCTGCTCGATACCACAGAACCGGTCGGCCGCCGGTTCGAGTTTCTTTTGCAGGAGTTCCACCGCGAGGCCAATACCTTGAGCTCCAAATCGGTCGATCTGCGCACCACCCAGGCGAGCGTCGATCTCAGGGTGCTGATTGAGCAGATGCGCGAGCAGGTGCAGAATGTCGAATGAGGCCGCGGCGCGGCCGGCGGATTCACCTCGTTCCGGGCTGTTCGTGATCGCCGCGCCGTCGGGCGCCGGCAAGACCAGCCTGGTCAACGCGCTGCTCGCCGCCGACCCGGCGCTCGGCCTGTCGGTCTCGGCCACCACCCGGCCGCCGCGCGACGGCGAGCGCGACGGCATCGATTACCGCTTCATCTCGTCAGCCGAATTCCAGGCGGCGGTCCGGCGCGGCGAATTTCTCGAACACGCCGAGGTCTTCGGCCACCATTACGGCACCCGCCAGGCCGATCTCGAAGCCCTGGCCACGGTCGGCCGCGATGCGGTTCTCGAAATCGATTGGCAGGGGGCTAGGCAGGTCAGGGTGGCCCGCCCGGACTGCGTTGCGGTCTTCATCGTCCCGCCGTCGCTCGACGCCCTGCGCCAGCGGCTCGTGCGGCGCGGCCTGGACGATGCGGCGGTGATCGAGCAGCGCATGCGTGCCGCCCGGGACGAGCTGTCGCACTGGCCGGAATTCGACTACCTGGTCGTCAACGAGGATTTTGCCACGGCGCTGGCCGATCTTTCGGCCATCGTCCGCGCCTGGCGGCTTCGCCGGCCCGTGCAACAGGCCAGGCTCACCGGCCCGGTGGCCGAACTGCTGGCCAAATCGGCCGGCAAAGGGTAAAATAATCAGCTTCGCAGCGAAACACGTGACCGCCGATGGCCCGCATTACGATTGAAGACTGCCTGGATCGGATCGACAACCGCTTCGATCTGGTGATCCATGCCTCCCGCCGTGCCCGCCAGCTCGAGTCCGGGGCCACCGCGCTGGTGCCCGAGGAGCACGACAAACCCACGGTGCTCGCGCTGCGCGAGATCGCCGCCGGCGAGGTGGATTACGAGCTGATCCGCAAAGTTCAGACCGATCTCGACGCCGCGGCGGCGGCGGCCGAACTGGCCCGCCATCAGCAAGAGCTGTTGGATGAGGTTGGCGACGAGTGAGCGCGCCCGGCGCGCCAGAGACCCGTTCAAGCCGCTCGGCCACGTCATCGGCGGGTACCTGAACGAGGCGCAGATCGCTCTCGTCGAGCGCGCATTCGAGACCGGTGCCGAGGCCCATCGCGGCCAATATCGCAAAACCGGCGAACCCTACATCACCCACCCCGTCGCGGTTGCGACCATCCTTGCCAAAATGCGCCTCGACCACGAGTGCCTGGCCGCGGCATTGCTCCACGATGCGATCGAAGACACCGCGTTGACCCGCCAGGAGTTGGTCCGGCGTTTCGGTCCGGTGGTCGCGGCCCTGGTCGATGGGGTCACCAAACTCGACAAAATGAAATTTCGCACCCGCCAGGAGGCGACCGCCGAGAGCTTTCGCAAGATGCTCCTGGCGATGGCCGAGGATTTGCGGGTGCTGTTGATCAAACTTGCCGACCGCCTGCACAACATGCGCACCCTGCAGGCGATGGACAGCGATGCCAGGCTGCGCATCGCGAGCGAAACGCTCGATATCTACGCCCCGCTCGCCGGCCGTCTCGGCCTGCACGAGATGCGCGAGGAACTGGAAAATCTCGGTTTTGCCAACCTTCATCCATACCGCCACCGGGTACTGGCGGCGCGGGTTCGGGCGCTGGCCGGCAACCGCCGCGGGGTGTTGCGCAAAATCCAGCGGGCCCTGCACGACCGGCTCAAGCGCGAAGGACTCGATTGCCGCGTCATCGGCCGCCAGAAGTCGCCGTACAGCACGTACAAAAAAATGTGCGACAAGGATTTGTCGTTCAAGGACGTGACCGACGTTTACGCCTTTCGCATCATCGTCAAAAGCCGCGCCGACTGCTACCGCGCCCTCGGCGTAGTGCACGAGTTGTACCAGCCGCAGCCCGGCCGCTTCAAGGATTACATCGCGCTGCCCAAATCGAACGGCTACCAGTCGTTGCACACCGTGTTGAACAGCCCTTTCGATATGCCGGTCGAGATCCAGATCCGCACCGAGGACATGGATATTGCCGCCGAGAAGGGGCAGGCGGCGCATTGGTCGTACAAATATGGCACCGGCAAGGAAGGTGCCCGCAGCCGCGTGCGCGGCTGGCTCGACAGCCTGGTGGCGACGCAGAGCCAAACCGGTACCGCCGATGAGTTCATGGAGAGCATCAAGGGCGATCTGTATCCCGGCGAGATTTTCGTCTTCACGCCCAAGGGCCGGATCATCGACCTCAGGCGCGGCGCCAGTGCCCTCGACTTTGCCTATGCCATCCACACCGACATCGGCAACCGCGCTACGGGAGTGCTGATCAACCGCAGCCGCGCACCGCTGTCGCACCGCCTGCGCACCGGCGACACCGTCGAGATCCTGACCACCGCTGGTTCCCGGCCGCGCCCGGAATGGCTGTCTTTCGTGACCACGACCAAGGCGCGCGCCGCGATTCGCCACTACTTGAAGAGCATGGAGCAGCGCGACAGCATCGCCCTCGGCCACCGCCTGCTCGATCAGGCGCTGGCCGCCCACGGCGCGGCACTTGAAGATGTCTCGGAACGCCGGCTCATCAGTTATCTCAAACGCCGCAAGCTGGAGCGGCTTGAGGATTTGTTCCTCAAGCTGGCGCACGGCGAGATGCTCGCCGAGATCGCGGCGCAGAAACTGCTCAGCCGGATGCAGCGCCGCGAAAGCCGCCGCCCGGAAGTGCCGCCCGAGGCGCTCGCCGTCGGCGGCGACGAAGATGGCGCGGTGAGCTTCGCACACTGTTGTTATCCGCTGCCCGGCGACCGTATCATGGGCTACCTGTCGCTCGGCAAAGGTGTCGTCGTGCACCGCGACAACTGCCCGAACGTGCCGGAGCTGCGCAAGCACCCCGAACGCTGTCTCGATGTCGTCTGGGAGCGCGTCACCGGCCGGCGGTTGTTCAAGGTGTTCGTCAAGGTCGAGGTCATCAACCGCCCCGGCGTGCTGGCCAACATCTCGTCGGCGATCGGCAAGACGGCGACCAATATCGAACAGGTTGAACAGCGCGACACCTCGGCCGACAGCGCCACATTGCTGTTCATCCTCAATGTCCATGACCGAGACCAACTGGCGCGCGTGCTGCGCCGCCTGCGCAACAACAGCGATGTCTTCAAAGTGAGCCGCGACCATGCCTGACAAGACCCCTACCCGAAAAGCCCGTACCGGCGGATCCCACGCCATCGCCACCGCCGCCGCGCCGGCCGCGATCGGCACCTACAGCCAGGCCGTGGCGGCCGGCGGTTTCGTTTTTCTCTCCGGGCAGATCGGCCTCGACCCGGCGACCATGCAACCGGTCCCCGGCGGCGTCGAGGCGGAACTCCATCGGGTATTCCAGAATCTCGCCGCCGTCGCCGCTGCGGCCGGCGGCGGGCTCGACGATATCGTCAAGCTCACCGTTTATCTCACCGACCTTAGCTGCTTTAAACAAGTCAACGACATCATGGCCGGCTATTTCACCCAGCCATACCCGGCGCGCGCCGCGCTCGAAGTCAAGGCCCTGCCGCGCGGCGTGACGGTGGAAGTGGACGCAATTATGTGGATGGGCTAAACAAACCACAACAGCGGCTGGCCGCCACGGCGCCGCTCGCTTCGCTGCCCGGGCTCGGTGTGCAGCGCGCCGCGGCATTCGAGGCGGCGGGCTTTTACCGCCTCGAAGACCTACTGTTCCACCTGCCGCGGCGCTACCAGGACCGCACCCGGCTGACCCCGCTCGCCGCGCTTGGCGCCGGCCAGGTCGTGCAGACCGAAGGGGTGATCGAACACTGCGAAATCGCCCAGCGCCGCCGGCCGGTGCTTGAAGTACTCCTTGCCGCCGATCGCGCCCGGCTCCTGTTGCGTTTTTTTCATTTCTTTCCGGGGCAGGCCAGGGCGCTGGCGCCCGGTGTCCGGTTGCGCGTTTACGGCGAAGTGCGTGACGGCTACCACGGCCTCGAAATGATCCACCCGAGCTATCAGCGGCTCGCCGCGAAAGACAGTGCACCGCTGCCGGCGCACCTGACCGCGGTTTACCCGGCGATCGGCGGCGTCCGCCCGGCGGATTTGACGCGGGCGATGCAGACACTGCTCGACCGGCTCGCCGCCGGCGGCATCGAACTGGCCGACCCCTACGCTGCGGTCCTCGACTATGGCGGTGAACCGGCGTTGTGCACGGCGCTGCTGCGCGTCCACCGCCCGCCCGATGCCGCCGCGGCGCAGGCGATACTGACCGCCGACGACCCGGCGATGCAGCGCCTGCTCGGCGAGGAACTCACCGCCCAACTTTTAGCCCTGCGCCGGATGAACCGCCGCCGGGCGCAGCACCGCGCACCGCCGTTGACCGACACGACACTGGCCGAACGCCTGCGCCGCGCCCTGCCGTTCGATCTCACCGCCGCGCAGCAGCGCGTGTGGCGCGAAGTCGGCCGCGATCTCATCGGCGTGCACCCGGCGATGCGTCTCGTCCAGGGCGACGTCGGTTCCGGCAAAACCGTGATCGCGGCACTGGCCGCGGCGCAGGCCGCCGCCTCGGGTTATCAGACGGCATTGATCGCGCCGACCGAACTGCTCGCCGAACAGCACGCCGCGACGCTCGGCGAGTTCCTCGCACCGCTCGCCATTGAGGTGCTGCTGCTGACCAGCGCCGTCAAGGGCCGGCAGCGGCGGCGCGTGCTCGCCGCGCTCGCCGCCGGCGCGCCGCTCGCCGTCGGCACCCACGCCCTGCTCCAGGAAGCCGTTCAGTTTCCGCGACTCGGCCTGATCGTCGTTGACGAACAGCAGCGCTTCGGCGTCGGCCAGCGCCTGGCGCTCAGCGAAAAAGGCAGCCGCGGGAGCGACGGCGAGACGGGCAAGCCGCACCAACTTTTGCTCACCGCAACCCCGATACCCCGGACCCTGGCAATGACCGCCTACGCTGGCATCGAGGTGTCGAGCATCGACCAGCGGCCGCCGGGGCGCACCCCCGTGCGCACCGTCACCATCGACGCGGCGCGGCGCGGCGAAGTCATCGCCCGGCTCGCCGCCGCCTGCCGCGCCGGGCGGCAGGCCTATTGGGTCTGCACCCTGGTCGAGGACAACGAGGAGATACCAGCCGAAGCGGCCGAGAAAACCCATGACGACCTCAGGCGCCAACTGCCCGGCCTGCACGTCGGGCTGATCCACGGCCGGCTCAAGCAGCAGGAAAAAGAGGCGCGCATGGCGGCCTTCCGCGATCACCGGCTCGACGTGCTGGTTGCAACCACGGTGATCGAAGTCGGAGTCGATGTGCCGAACGCCAGCCTGATGATCATCGACAACGCCGAACGGCTCGGCCTGGCACAACTACACCAGTTACGCGGCCGCGTCGGCCGCGGCACCGCCGAATCGAGTTGTGTATTGCTGTACCGCAAACCGCTGGGAGAGGTAGCCAAAGCCCGGCTCGCGGCGCTCAGGCGAAGCGACGACGGCTTCAAAATAGCCGAACTCGACCTCGAACTGCGCGGCCCCGGCGAAATGCTCGGCACCCGGCAGACCGGCATCATTCCGTTGAAACTCGCCGATTTCGCCCGCGACCGGGCGCTGCTCCCCGCAGCCGAACACCGCGCCGCCCGCCTCGAACAAAACGAGCCCGCCGCCGAAACATTGCTCCGCCGCTGGATCGGCCACCGCCTCGATTACGCCGGCGCCTGAGCGCCGCCACCCGGACGTTTGCCTTCCGGCGCCCAGCGTGGGGAAACTCCTCAGAAAGCGGTCATTCCAGACCGTTCATCCAACCCCCAATTTGCCCGGTAACCTGCCTTCCTGGTTGGATTAAAGTATTCACCTGACGATTAAGATCAGATCGTGCGAACAAAACAAAAATGGAGATCTGATGGCGACCACTGAAACGAACAACAACGACCTCGCCTATGCCGACACCCTATGGAAGTCGGCCGATGCGCTACGCGGCCAGGTCGATGCCGCCGAGTACAAGCACGTGGTGCTCGGCCTGCTCTTCCTGAAGTACGTCTCCGACTCCTTCGAGGCCCGGCGTGAGGAGTTGCAGGGCGAGTTGGAGGCCGACGGCATCACCGGCCCACAGCTCGAAAGGCTGCTGGAGAATCGCGACGAGTACACAGCCGAGCGGGTGTTCTGGGTGCCGCCGGAGTCGCGCTGGCAGAACCTCCAAAACCAGGCCACGCAGCCCGGCATCGCCAAGCTGATCGACGACGCCATCCTGGCCGTGGAGCGCGACAACCCCAACCTCAAGGGCAAGCTGCCGCGCGATTACGCCTGCTGCGGCATCGCGCCGGAGAAGCTGAAAGGGCTGATCGACCTGATCGCCGACATCGGCTTCAAAGGCGACCGCGCAAAAGCCCGCGACACGCTCGGCCGGGTCTACGAGTACTTCCTCGGCAAGTTCGCCCAGTCCCAAGCTCGGCGGCGAGTTCTTCACCCCGCGCTGCATCGTGCGCCTGCTGGTCGAGATGCTCGAACCCTACGAGGGGCGCGTCTACGACCCCTGCTGCGGCTCGGCCGGCATGTTCGTGCAGTCCGAACGTTTCGTCGAAGCACACGGCGGGCAAAAGACCGACATCTCGATCTTCGGCCAGGGGTCCAACCCCACCACCTGGCGGCTGGCGCACATGAACCTCGCCATCCGCGGCATCGAGGCCAACCTCGGCGCGCAGCCCGCCGACTCGGTCCTGCGCAACCTGCACCCCGACCTCAAGGCCGACTACACCCAGTTGTTGCATAAATTTCTCTGGATTTTATCCCATGCGACTTTAGCCAAAGCTCCCAGCATATACAACAAGCCGTCCTGAATCGTCTTGTTTGCGCTCATGGTCAGTTAGAATTGGCCTTTGGGCCGGGTCAAATAGCCGGCACGCTGGATGAACCCAACAGTTGCATAAATTTTGCTCGAATTTATATATTTCTTCATTAAATCAATAAGTTATTGGAATTTTAGTCAAAGCATCGAATTCACCCAGGGTGACGCGCCCGGTTTCTCGCCCGCTTGATCGAGAATCCCGGGAATTTATGCAACAATTGGGTTACCGCAGTCATTGAACGAGAAGATAATGGTTATGTGGCCCTCTGTCCGGAATTGGACATTGCGAGCCAAGGTGACACCATCGACGAAGCCAGCCGTAACTTGCGTGAAGCTCTGGAGCTGTTTCTTGAGGCCGCACCTCCGGAAGAAGTCCAGCAACGTTTGCATGACAAGGTTTATGTCACCCAGATGGAGATCGCCGTTGGGCAAGCTTAGGATGCTGTCCGGACGGGAAGTTTGTAAAATTCTGGAGCAGCATGGATTTTCCGAGGTGCGCTAGCGATAGCGAGGCAGTCATGTGGTTTTGCAGCAGCGCACTGGTGAAGGAACCACAACGGTGCCCGTTCCGCTGCACTCCGAACTGAGAAAGGGCACGCTTCAATCCATTATTCGCCAGTCGGAAATAGAGCGCAGACATTTCGAAACAAATCGATAGTTTTACTCATCCCGATCGGCTGTCTCGGATAGCCGATTGATCGATTATTATCTCAAAATGTAACTTACCACCCACACTGGCGGTTCTTGTTTTGTTCGTCCAGCCAGGTCTTTAACGGGGCAAAATAATCGATGATTGCGCCGGCGTCCATGTCGCGGCTGCCGGTCAGGGCGGCGAGGGCATCGGGCCAGGGTTTGGAGGCGCCGAGGGCAAGCATCGCATTCAGGCGCCGGCCGGCTTCCTGGTTGCCGTAGATCGAGCAGCGGTTGAGCGGGCCACTGTCGCCGGCTATGCCGCACAGCGCGCGATGAAACTGGAATTGCAAGATGGTGGCGAGAAAATAACGCGCATAAGGTGTGTTGCCGGGCACGTGGTATTTGGCGCCCGGATCGAAGGCGTCGGCCGGGCGCGGACCTGGCGGCGCGATGCCCTGGTATTGCCGGCGCAGTTCCCACCACAGACCATTGTATCGTTCCGGCCCGGCTTCGCCGGCGAACACTTTCCAGCGCCACTGATCGACCATGAGCCCAAACGGCAGAAATGCGACCTTGTCGAGCGCGAGATGCATCAACAATCCGAGGTCGGCGCCGGCCGGCGGCAAGTCGTCGATCAGGCCGAGTTGCCTGAGATAGGGCGGGGTGATTGACAGGGCCACCGTATCGCCGACCGCTTCGTGGAAGCCGTCGTTGGCGCTGGCCCTGAACAGCGGATCGAGCCCGTTGTAGGCGCGCTGGTAATAGTTGTGGCCGAGTTCGTGGTGGATCGTCTGGAAGTGTTCTTCGGTCGGTTCGATGCACATCTTGATGCGCAAGTCGTCCTGGCCGTCGATATCCCACGCCGAGGCATGGCAGACCACGTCGCGGTCGCGCGGCCGGGTGAAAAGCGAGTGCTGCCAGAAGGTTTCGGGCAGCGGCGCGAAACCCAATGAGCTGAAAAAGGCTTCACCGGTTTTGACCATTCTGACCGCATCGTAGCCGGCTTCGCCAAGCCGTTGGGTCAGGTCATATCCGGGATCGGCGGCCGGCGGTGCGACGAGGTCGTAGATATTGCCCCAGCTTTGTGCCCACATGTTGCCCAAAAGGTGTGCTGGAAGCGGGCCGGTGGGCGGGACGATGTCATCGCCATAGTGCGCCCGCAGGCGGTCGCGGACGTGGCAGTGCAGGGCGTCGTAGAGTGGCTTGACCTGGTCCCACAGCCGGTCGAGTTCGGCGGCGAACGCGGCGGGCGGCATGTCGTAACCGGAACGCCACAGCTCACCGGTGTCGGCATAGCCGAGGTCGCGCGCCCCGCTGTTGGCCAGCTCGACGAGGCGGGCATAAAGCGGCTTCATCGGCGGCGCGATCGTCCGCCAGCCGTTCCAGATTTCGGCGAGCAGGGCCGGATCGCGCTCCGTGGCGAGCCGGCGTTCCATCTCGTCGAGCGTCCAGCAGGTGCCGTCGTCGCGGCAGTAACGGCCCTTGCCGTACAGGCCGTCGAGTTTGGCGGCCAGCGAGGCCAGTTCGGCACCGGCGGCCGGCTCGGCCGGTGCCGGCAGGACGATGGCGCGGCCGAGCAGATCGAGTTTGCGGCGTGTAGTGGCGTCGAGATCCAGGTCGCGGTAGCGCTGCGCCTCGGTGGCCAGTTCGACGCCGAGGCGAGTCAGATTCTCGCTGGCCTCGGCGGCGATTTTTTCGGTATCGTCGATGATATAGGTCTGATAGACCCAATAGGCCCGCTCGGCCCGCTCCTGGGCTGCGGCCAGCGCCTGCTCGGCGCGGGCGGCGAACTGCGCGGCGGTTTCGGGCGCCGGTTCGTCGGCAGGCGGCCGGCAGGCGGCCAGCGGCAAAGCGACGAGGGTTGCGATGAAAAGCAGGTTTCGATTCATACGTGATCCCCGGTTGATTTGCCGCCTGCAGTCGGGCGGCGTATGATGTCACTATGCGCCACGATACCAGAAAGGCCGTTTTTCGGCCGCCGATGCTGATCGCCCCGCTTATCCCATTCGCCCTGTTGGCCGCGGCCGCAACACCCGATGCCGGCCGCGCTGGTGTCGAACCTGCCGCCGGGTCCGCCAGCGAATCGGCCGCCGCCGGACGGCCGACGCTGGCCGAACTGGCCGCCGGCGCCGATCTTGTCGCCCTGGCCCAGGTGTATTACACCGATTACGACTACAAGCGCGGCTTTCCGATACGCGGCAGCGCCTACCTGAAAATCCTGATCGGCTACAAGGTGCCGGTAGGCATCGATTCGCTCGTCGTCTACGAACAAGGGCTGCGCCGCGATGAGTGTTATTTCCCGCTGACCCGCTACGGCGAAGACGGCCCGCGCTATCTGGTCTTTCTCGCCCGCCACCCCGACGGCGCCTGGCGCGGCCATCCGGGCACCTGCAAAGTGCCCGTCGCCGTCACCCGGGACAATAAGTACGCCATCCCGTGGCCGCGCCGGGAAATCGCCCTGCCGCCCGAAGGCGAGGAACGGATCCGCGAAATGGAGTTTTCCGACCGCCTGGCGGTGATCGATCACAGCGACATGACCCGCAGCCTGGCCGAACGCCGGGCCGGCGAAATCGACGGCGAAATCCGCCAGTACGGCATCGTTTACCGCCACGGCCTGCCGCTCGTCGGCATCCGCGACCTCCTCGGCCGCGACAACCTCAAGCCGCTTTAGCCTCATCGTTCACGCGCGCCAGAGCGTGTGTCAGATTGTGATACCCATCACCGGGCTTCACAGACTGTCCGTATCCCGTCCCCCTTGTTTTCGTCATTCCCGCTTGCCTGTGCGGGTACGCACGCAGAAAGGCGTATGCGGAAATCCAGTAAAACTATTTGACTCGTCAGCAGAATCTGTGGGTGAATTCCGGCTCAAGTAGAGCGCCAAGCGCATGATACAACGCGATTTTAGCGCATCGAAAGGTCCGAAAACCGAAGGATTTTCTGGAGGTCAGTTTGGCCTTGGCGTTAAAACCCTCGACGACACCGCTGGAAACCTGGCCTTTGGCTCGGAACCAGTTGAGCAACAATCCCCGGTGAGTCCAGAGCATTCTGGCGACCCGTTTCATCGGTTCGATAGTCGAGCGCAGGGTCTTGGTGCACCAGCGATCGAGGAACCGGCCGGCCCAATAGGGCGACACATAGCCCCAGAAGAACTGGAACTCCTCTTTGAGCAGGTAGGCGCGGATTGACTTGAGGTTGTACTGGATCAGCTCTGCCAACTTGACCTCCTGCTTGTCGGTGAGGTTCTCCGGGCGCTTGAGCAGCAGCCAGCGGCTTTTGCTCAGGACCGGCTCATATCCCTTGGCCTTGAGCGTCCTGATCTCACCGGCGCGCACCTCATCGAGCGCCTTGCCGAAATGGGCCATGATGTGAAAACGGTCCAGCACGTGTACAGCCTGGCCCGCTTTCTTGGCGATCACTTTCAGCTACGGTTTCCACATGTCGCTGCACACATACTTCACTCCGGCACTGCGCGCCGAACCAACGGAAAAATCCCAGCAATGTCTTGATCTTGCGCTCTTTCCCAACCCACAGCAACCGTTTACAGTGCGCGTCGATCGGGTAGGCCAGCGCAGGTAGCGATGCCCGCGCTGGCGGGAAATTTCGTCGATGCCGATCGCCTGGATGCCCGACAGATCCTGATGGGCGCGGCCCCATTCCACCGCCATCTCGACCGCGCGAAATACGCTGTCCCAGGAGGCGTCAAACACCCCGGCCACTTCCTTCCAGCTCAGCCGCCGGGCCCAGCGCGCCAGAAACCACGCATAGACTTCGGTCAGGCGGTGCTTGCCCGAGGCCCACGGCATCCGCTCGACCCTCACCCCGCAGTCCTGACAGTCCACCCGGCGCGGCGCATAGACCAGAAACACCTTGATGCCCCACAGCGGCACATACTCAAAGCGCCGTGCCGGCAATCGGTCGTAGCCCGGCCGCGGCCGCCCACAGCCCGAGCACAGGGACCGGCCATTGGCCCGTTCGGCGACCTCGACCTCCAGTTCGGGGACATCGGCCCTGCCGCCCCAAGACACATTCATATACGACTTGAATTTCTGAACCCGATTCAGGATAGTCTTCACCTGCATCCTGGCTTTTCCCTTCTGTTGGATGGTTGGATTGCACTTCCATCTTCTCAGAGAAGGGGCCGGGATGCTCCTTTTGAGTCGGTCAAAACCCAAAACGGCCGCTTTTCGACCGAATTCGCGGCAGTCTTACCCACAAATTCTGCGGAGGAGCCAAAAATGTTAATATACTGTCGTTCACCAGACAGTTGCAGTTGCAAATATCGGCCGCGACAGAGCTGAGAGTGCCGTTGAATTTGATTGTTAGTCCGAGGACGAGGCTGATTAGGAAATCATTAGAAGAAGCAATACCCCAAGCTGGTGGATCAATCAAGATATTTGATCCCAAAACCGGGAAGCTCACACCATATGGTGGATGATATGTTCAAAGGAATCAATGTGCAGTGTTTGACACGAATGTCGTTGGCAAACGCTAATTCTG
>JBDIVS010000026.1:0-38205 GCA_039794245.1 Candidatus Jinrbaksania sp. | reverse complement strand
CCGGCTGCACGGCGTCAACCCGAACGCCTACCTGGTCGATGTCCTCCAGCGCATCAGCCAACACCCGGCCAGCAAAGTCGAAGAACTCACCCCCAGAATCTGGAAACAGAAATTCGCCGCCAACCCCTTGTTGTCCGATATCAACCGCAGCACGCGGTAACGGTGTAGTTTGACCGCTTACTGCGCGCCGTCCTGGCGCGCACCCCTGCCCGGTCGCCTGCGGCGTGTCCAAATTCGTTCCCGACGAATTTGTCCGGATCGCGCCCGCTGCCGCGGGCGCTTCCGGAATGACGGGGAGGAAAGGTGGGCGCATCCGGAATGGTCAATGGCGACGATGGCATCCGAAACGACAAGGGGAAACCTCATTTTTCTACCTAGTACTTTCGTACAAGGCACGGTACGGTGCGCTTTGCGCATACTGCCCGGTGGCGGAAACGGCAGGGCTGTATGAACGAACGGTTTTTGCACGGCCGCGCGGCACTGGTCACCGGCGCAACTTCAGGCATCGGGCTGGCGATCGCCGCGGCGCTCGGCCGGGCGGGCGCCCGCGTTGCGCTGAGCGGCCTGGGCAGCAATGAAGACATCGCCGCGGCGGTGGACTACGTCGCCCCATCCGCCGGCGCCGCCCGCCACTTCCCTGCCGATCTGGCCGACGTGGCGCAGATCGCGGTGCTGGTGCGCGAGGTCGAACACTGGGCGCCGGTCGATATCCTGGTCAATTGCGCCGGCATCCAGCACACATCGCCGCTCGCCAAGCTCGATCCCGCGCTCTGGGAGCGGATCCTGGCGGTCAATCTGAGCGCCGCGTTCCACACCATGCGCCTGGCGCTGCCGGCGATGGCGGCGCGTGGTTACGGCCGGGTGATCAACATCGCTTCGGTGCACGGCCTGGTCGCCTCGCTCGACAAGGCGCCGTACGTGGCAAGCAAGTTCGGCCTGATTGGGCTCAGCAAGGTCGCGGCGCTGGAGTACGCCGCCGCCGGCAGCCGCGACAGCGGCGGCGTTACGGTCAACTGCATCTGTCCGGGCTGGGTGGAAACGCCGCTGATCGAGCCTCAGGTCGCGGCCCGCGCCGCCCGTTTCAGCGGCGACCGCGAAGCCGGCCTCGCCGACCTGGTCGGCGAGAAACAGCCTAGCCGGCGTACCTCGCGGCCCCCCGAAATCGCCGATCTGGCATTATGGTTGTGCCGTCCGGCGGCGCACAATGTGACCGGCACGGCGCTGCCCATCGACGGCGGCTGGACGGCAGTTTGAACGATCTGCGGGCCTGAACGATGTCATCACCTGAACCACCGGGCACTTCTCTGCTCGTCGCCGACGATCACCCGCTGTACCGCAGCGCGCTCAGGCGGGCCGTCGGTGACGTGCTGCCGGACGTCATCGTGCGCAAAGCCGATTCGCTGCCAGCGGTGCTCGCCTCGCTCGCTGCCCATCCCGACACCGACCTCGTGCTGCTCGACCTGCACATGCCGGGCAACGCCGGCCTCGCCGGTCTGGCCGCGTTGCGCAGCCTCCACCCGGCGACCGGCGTCATCATCGTTTCGGCCACTGACGACCCGCTCGTCGTCCGCCGCGCGCTCGACCACGGGGCGGTGGGTTACCTGCCGAAACGCTGCGATATCGATGTGCTCGGAACCGCCATCCGCAGCGTGCTGGCCGGCCAGGTCTGGCTGCCGCCGGGGCTGCGCCCGGCGCGCCGCGACGAAGCGGCGGCCGGCGGCGACCGGGCTCTGGCCCGCGCCCTGGCCCACCTGACGCCACAGCAGTTCAAGGTGCTCGAATTGACCGCCGAGGGGCTGTTGAACAAGCAGATCGCCGACCGCCTGGCGATCCAGGAACGCACAGTCAAGGCGCACCTGACCGCGATTTTCGAAAAACTGCATGTCCGCAACCGGACCCAGGCCTGCACCCTGTTCCGCCAACTGCTGGTCCGCGAACCGGAGTACGAAGACGCCTGCGATTGACGGGTTCGACCCGGGTTCACAGCAGGCGATTCATCAATGCCCGAAGCGCCAGCGGTTTCAACGGCTTGTGCAACAGCACCAGGCCGTCCGCCGCGACCGCTTCGCGGACCCGGTCGGCGCGGTCGGCGGTGACGACGATCACCGGCGGGCGGCGGCCGTTGCCAACCAGGTGGCGCCACAGCTCGACCCCGTCGGTGCCGGACATCTCCGGCTCGGCGAGGTGATAGTCGAGGATCAGTAACGCCGGCTCGAGTTTCCGGTATAGCCGTTCGGCACTCGGCCAATCTCCGGCTCCACCGGCTTTGAAACCCCAGGAGCGCAGCAGGGCGACGGTGGCTTCCAGCACTTCGCGATCATCGTCAATGACCAGCACCGCGGCGCCGCCGCCGCTGTCCGGCTGTTCCAGCGTCGCGGCTTCGACACCGCGCTCGCCCGGCACCGCGCGCGGCAGGCTCACGTGAAAGACACTGCCTTTGCCGGGCGTGCTGGTCAGGCCGATCGGGTGACCGAGCAGCCCGGCGGTCCGCCGGGCAATGGCCAGGCCCAACCCCAGGCCGCCGCCGGCCGCCGGTCGCTCAGGTCCTTCGCCACGGCGAAACTCCTCGAATATCGCCTGGTGCAGCGCCGGCGGCACGCCCGGCCCCGTGTCGTGCACCTCGATCCGGATGCCGCCGGCGGCACGCCGGCAGCCGAGCAGGATGCGCCCGCGGCGGGTATAGCGCACGGCATTGGCCAGAAAGTTCTGCACGATGCGGCGCAGCAATGCCGGATCGCTCAGCGCCCAGCAGGTAGTGCCGCGGGCCTTGAAGCGCAGGCCGCGCTCGGCGGCCAGCACGGTAAATTCACTGGCCAGTCCGGCGAGCAATTCATTGAGGTCGAACGCCTGGATATCGGCCCGCAAACCACCGGATTCGAGACGGGAAAGATCGAGCAGATCGGCGAGCAGCGCCTCGCTGGAGGCCAGCGCCCCCAAGACCCGCTCCAGTCCCTCTCGCTGCGCCGTGGTCGACAATTGTGAAGCCAGTGCCTGGGCGAACAGGCGCGCCGCATGGACCGGCTGCACCAGGTCGTGGCTGACCGCTGCCAGAAGCCGGCTTTTGGCCCGGTTGGCCTGCTCGGCGGCGGCGCTCGCCGCGGCCAGTTCGGCGGTCCTTTCGGCAACCCGCTCTTCGAGTGACAAGGCGATCGCTTTCAACTCGCTTTCCGCCCGGCGGAAGGCCGTGACGTCGGTGAAGGTCGCAACAAAGCCGCCGCCGGGCATCGGGTTGCCGCGAATCTCGACGATGGTGCCATCAGGGAAACGCCGTTCCGACAAATGCCGGGTGCCGGCGCGCATGTGGTTCTGGCGGCGGGCGATCATTTCATCGAGGCTGCCGCGGCGCGGGATGTAGCCCTGCTCGATCGCATAACGCTGCAAGTGTGCGATCGGTGTACCGACGTACAGCAAAGACTCGGGGAAACCGAACAATTCGGCATAGCGCCGGTTCCAGGCGACCAGCCGAAAGCGCGCATCGACGACGCTGATCCCCTGGCTCATGTTGTGCAGCGCCGCCTCGAGCAACTGCTGGTTGAAGCGCAGCGTCTCGGAAGTTTCGCCGACCCATTCAACGACCCGCTCCAGATCACCGCGCCGGCGGCGGGCCGTGTCGAGCAGAAGGCGCGCCGAGGCGCTGCCGAGTACCGCGGCCAGGGCACGTTCGACCTGCCGTTCCAACGTTTCCGAAGCGGCGGCCGCCGCCGTGCCGGAAAACAACGCTTCGATCTCGCCGGCCGGGATGAAACGCGCCGCCAGGTCGCGCAACAGTGTCCGGTCGAGCGGCGCGCCAGCGGCGGCGACCATCGCCGGCCGGCGCCGGGTGAGCAACACCGTCACCAGTGTGCCGCCGAACAGGCTGACCAGCACCGCCCGCCCGAGCCGGCTCCAGCCGGCCAGTCCGGCAAACCGGTCGGGCGCCAGCCAGGCGCTGCCCCAAGGACCGCCGTCGAGCCAGGCCGGCGAAGCGGCTGCCGTTTCATAACCGAGCGGCACAAGCAGCAGCCAGCTCCACAAGCCGACGGCGGCGACGATGCCGCCGAGCACCGCGCTGGGCGGCGTCGCCGGCCGCCAGACGGCAAAGGCCAGGGCCGGTGCCAGGGTGGCCAGCGCCGAGAACGATACGGCGCCGATATCGGCCAGCACATCGTTGCCGGCCAGCACCCGGTTGTACTGCCAGGCGAGCAGCAACAGCGCGAGGATCGCCAGGCGTCGCAGGTTCAACACCGCGGCGCGCAGGTCGCCGCCGGCGCTGGCCCACGAACCGCGCACCAGAAGCGGCGCGACCCAGTGATTGCCGATCATGATACCGAGCGCCAGTGTCGCGACGATCACCATGCCGGTCGCGGCGCTCAGGCCACCGAGAAAAGCGGCGAGCGCCAGCCACTCGTGGCCGCCGGCCAGCGGCAAAGCCAGAACATATAGATCGGAAGGCACACCGCGGGGCGCGAGCAGCGCTTCACCGGCGTAGGCCAAAGGCAGGATCGGCAGCGCGATCAGCACCAGGTACAGCGGAAACAGCCAGCGCGCAGTGGCCACGTCGCCGCCGCTCCGGCACTCGACGACACCGACGTGAAACTGGTGCGGCAGCGTGAACATCGCCAGCACGCCGAGCACCACCAGCGGCGCGAAACCGCTGCGATCGCCGCCGGCGGCCGGGAATTCGATCGCCGGCAGGGACGGCCAGGCAAACAGTACCATCGCCCCGATGGCCAGCATGACACCCAGTTTGAACAGCGACTCGAAGGCCATCGCCAGGATCAGTCCGCGGTTGTGCTCGGTACTCGCCGCCCGCCGGGCCCCGAACAAAATCGCGAACAAGGCCATGAACAGAGCGACGTACAAGGCGCTGTCCTGCCACGGCGCGGCATCCCGGCCGGCACCGGCCAGCATCTGGAAACTCATCGCCACCGCTTTCAGTTGCAGTGCGATATAAGGCAGCATGCCGAGGACGGCGACGGCGGTGACGACCGCCGCCAGGCGCGCGTCCTTACCCAGCCGGCTGGCAATCAGGTCGGCCAGCGAACCGGCGTGCGCCTGGCGCGCCAGGCGCACCAGGCGCAACATGACGGTGCCGCCCAGGACATAAAGCAAGATGGTGCCGAGAAAGGTCGGCGGGATGGGCCAGCCGGAGCGCGCCGCCTGCGTCACCGTGCCGTAAAAGGTCCAACTCGTGCAATAGACCGCCAGCGACAGCGCATACACAAAGCGCCACTGCCCGCCTGGCGCCGCAAAACGGCGTTCACCCCACAAGGCGACGCCGAACAAAAGGCCGAGCCAGACGACGGCGGCTAACAAGATGGCGGGAAGTGGAAACATGGCACCGATTATCCCACCTTCCCCACTGCGCCCGCGCCGCCTCCCTGCGGCACGGGTGCCCGAAAATCAGTAATGGAACGTGATCGTGCCGGTGACGGTGCGTGGCGGCCCGAAGAACGCGGTCAGCGTCCCTTCGCGGCCGAGTTGCGGCGCCAGCGTTTCGTCATCGACGAAATCGAAGCCCGAGACGATGTATTCCTTGTCGGTCAGGTTGCGGCCGTGGATACCCGCCGACCAGCGGCCGTCGAACGAGCGCCAGACGATGTTGAAATCGAACAGGATGTAATCTTTCTGGTCCAGGCCGGTGCTCGCCACTTCGAACTGGTTGGTGTCGCCACGGTACGAGGCGTGCGGGATGAACGACAAGGTGCCGGGCAGGCCGAAGATCGTCAGCGGCAGATCGTAGATCAGGCTGGCATTGGCGGTCCATTCCGGCGCATTCTGGAAGCTCGCCACATCGGCGATGTCCTGGCCGAAGGCATCGATGAATTCCTTGAACTCGGCGTCGAGGAAACCAACGGCCCAATCGGCCGACAGATTGTCTCCATTGGCGAAAAGATGGTCGGCGAGATAGGCCTGGCCTTCGAACTCGAAGCCGCGGATCCGGCCCTCGCCGGCGTTCGAGGTGACGCCGATGAAGGTATCCTCGATGCCATCGTTGTCGGTATCGACGCCGACCGACCCGGGCACCTGGATGCCCTCGTAACCGTTCCAGAAAAAGGCCAGCGCAGTATTCAGCCGGCCGTCAAACAGCGAAGCCTTGTAACCCACCTCGTAAGCGTTGACCTGCTCGGGATCGAACTGCAAGAACTCCTGGACTTCGCTGCCGTCAACGGTGCCGTCGCCGTTGAAATCCGGCGCCGCGGCAGCCGAACCGCGCGGGTCGAAGCCGCCGCCCTTGAAGCCCTGGTTGAAACTGAAATACAGGTTATGCCGTTCGGTCGGCTGCCAGCTCAGCGCTGCATGGGCGTTTAAATCGTGGAAGGTTTCGCTGCCGGAAAAATCGGTGGCGACGGCGATTGGGTCGCGCTCCGGACCGCCGAGCGCCGGCGAGAAGCCGTTCAGGAACGTCGCCCGGAAGATACGCGCGTCGCGCTCGTCGCTGGTCCAGCGGCCACCGGCGGTGATGAACCAGTGGTCTATGAATTCATAGGTGTAATCGCCGAACACCGACCAGGTATCGGTTTCGACGCGCCCGGAAGTGAAGGCGTTGAGGCCCGGCAGGCCGAGCAGCTCGCCGGTCGGGCCTAAAATCACGTCGAAATCGTCGGCCGCATCGGCGGTCATGAAGAAAAAACCGAAAATGCCGTTCAGCCGGTCGCCTTCGTAAATCAACTGCAACTCCTCGGTCAACTGGTCGTCCTCGAACAGCACCGGGACGTCGAGGTCATCGACCGGCAGGCTGTCGAAGTCTTCTGGCAGCGCCGATTTGTTGTCGCGGTAAGCGACGATATTCTTCAACGTGAAGCGCTCGTCGATCAGCCATTCGGCGAGCAGCGAGATGCCGCGGTTGACGACGTTGGCCTTGGGCGTATTGAGTCCGGCGCGGGTATCGAAGACGTCTTTGAGCACGGGAGCACCGGACAGCGCGCCGGGGATCAGCCGCGCGCCCTGACGCGGCGTCGAATTGTCGTCGGTCCAGTCGCCGCTCAGACGGAAAAACACATCTTCACGTGGCGCCCATTCGAACGACAGGCGGCCGGCGACGATATCCTTGCTGCCGTTTTCGATGCCGAGATTGAGATTGTCGCCAAAACCGTCGCGCTGGAAGGTGCCGACCGTACCGCCGATCCTGAACGTATCGCTGAGCGGCGCGCCGAAGTTCATCAGCGCATCGATCTGGCGGAAATTGCCGCCCGAGACCTTGAGATCGATCTCCGGCTCGTCGCCGATGCGCCGTGTCACGTACTTGATCGCGCCGCCGATCGTGTTGCGGCCGTACAGTGTGCCCTGCGGGCCGCGCAGCACCTCGATGCGATCAACGTTGTAGACGTCGAGCACCGCGCCCTGCGGCCGGTTGAGATACACGTCGTCGATATAAACCCCGACGCCCTGCTCGAAGCCGGCAACCGGATCCTGCTGGCCGATGCCGCGGATGAACGGCGTCAGCGTCGTGTTGGTGCCGCGCGATACCTCTAGCGTCACGTTCGGCACGAACTCGTTGAGGCCGGTGATATCGATGACGCCTTTCTGCTCAAGCTGTTCGCCGGTCATCACGGTCATCGCCACCGGCACCTCGATCAAGGATTCCTCGCGCCGCCGCGCGGTGGTGGTGACCACCAGCGGGCCGAGTTCCAATCGATCCTGGCCGGCCGGCGGGGCCTCATTGTCGCCGGACGATGCGGCATCGTCCTCGTCATCCGCAGCCGCCGGCGCAACCGTTTCTGCAGCCGCCTCTTCGGCGGCACCAGCTTGCGCCGCGAGCCCGCCCTCGGCCGCCGGCAGCGCCGGTGGCAACAACAGGACCAAAAGCGCCGCCGGTATCCGGTAATCAATACGGCGCGTCAATCCCGCAACCGTGTATCCGATCATGGCGTAAGATGGCTTGTTCACTCGTCGATCCTCCCCGCAGCAGATACCCGGTACGGCACCGGGCCATAGAGGGGAAGCATAATCGCCGGTTGGGCACTTGACACCTGTACCTTGGTCCAATACTGCCTGCACGCCGAGTCATCAATACTGTCCTCCCCGCCCAGCCGGCGCCGGAGACGCCATGCTCAGCCTGTTCGGCCTGATCGCCGCCCTGATCCTGTTGATCGCGCTCACCGTGCGCGGCATGAACCTGTTCGTCGCTACACCGCTGTGCGCCGTACTGATCGCCGTGACCAGCGGCGTGCCGTTTTTGCCGCCGCTGGCAGCAACCGGGCAAGACGATCTGCTGACGATTTACATGACCGGCTTTACCAGTTTCGTCGGCAATTGGTTTTTCATGTTCCTGCTCGGTGCGGTGTTCGGCAAATTGATGGAGGACACCGGCGCCGCCGACAGCATCGCCGCCTGGGTGATCGGCGCCATCGGCGCCCGGCGCGCGGCGCTCGCCGTGGTCCTGGCCTGCGCCATCCTGACCTACGGCGGGGTCAGCCTGTTCGTCGTCGCCTTCTCGGTTTATCCAACTGCACTCAGTCTGTTCCGGGCCGCCGACCTGCCGCGCCGCTTCATCCCTGCGGCGCTCGCCTTCGGCTCGGTGACGTTCACGATGACTTCGGCCGGTTCGCCGGAAATCCAGAACTGGATTCCGGTTCAGTATCTCGGCACTTCGCCGTGGGCGGCGTGGCCGGCCAGCCTGCTCACCGCGCTGGTCATGGCCGGCGGCGGCTACTGGTGGCTGATCCGGATGCTCGCCCGGGCCAAGGCGCGGGGCGAGCGCTTCGACGATAGGCCGGATGACGAACCGCGGCCGCGGCGCGACACATTGCCGCGGCCGGGGTTGGCGCTGCTCGGCCCGCTCGCCGTGCTGGTCATCGCTTTTCTTCTGCACGAACGCTTTCAGACCTCGGCGCTAATCCTCGCTCTGCTCGGCGGCTGCCTGGCCACCGTGCTCGGTTGCTGGCGGCACCGCCGCAAACTGGGCCACGCCATCGCCGAAGGCTCGAGCGGCGCCCTCGTCGCCATCGGCAATACCTCGGCGGTGGTTGGTTTCGGGCAGGTAGCCAAAGCCGCACCGGCTTTCATGATCGCGGTGGATTGGGTGACCGGACTGCCCGGCTCGGGCGTCGCGACCGCCGCGCTTGCTGTCAGCAGCATCGCCGCCCTGACCGGCTCGGCCTCCGGCGGCCAGGCGATTGCCCTGCCGCTCATCGCGCCGCATTATCTCGCCCTCGACGTCAACCCCGACCACCTGCACCGCGCCGTGGCCATCTCCTCGGGCGTGCTCGATTCGCTGCCGCACAACGGTTACGTGGTCACGACAATCCGTGCCATCTGCAAGGAAACCCACGCCGCCGCTTACGGCGCCGTCGGCGCCCTGACCGTCATCGTCCCCGGCCTGGGTTTGTTGTTCTGCCTGCTGCTGTTCGCCGCCGGCCTTTAGGGTCGCTGTTGGTTGTTGGTCATTCCCGCCTGCCAGTGCGTGTACGCATGCAGACAGGCGTATACGAAAACCCAGTAAAACTTTTTCACCACGAAGGATGGAATCTGCCAAAGCGAGACCTTTGTGTTCGTGGTGTGATTTATAATGTGTTTTTCTGGATATACCCAACTGTTGCATAAATTCTCGGAATTCTCGGTCAAGCGGGTGAGCGCAGCTTGTTCGATTTGCCGCGGAAGCGTAGTTATTCCTACGGTTCGAGGGTAAGCAGACGAGATGAGCCGCCCGCTTGGGTGAGAAACCGGGCGCGCCACCCCAGGTGAATTCGATGCTTTAACTAAAATTCTCATAACTTATTGATTTAATGAAGAAATATATAAATTCGAGCAAAATTTATGCAACTGTTGGGTATATGCGCGCCGTCCTGGCGCGCACCCCTGCCCGGTCGCCTGCGGCGTGTCCAAATTCGTTCCCGACGAATTTGTCCAGATCGCGCCCGCTGCCGCGGGCGCTTCCGGAATGACGATGGGAGAAATGTTCGTGGTGCTGGATCTCGTTGTTGTTATGATGGCGGCGCGCTCGACAATGGACCGCTGCCGGCCGATTCCAACTCAGGAAACCGAAGATGATGAAATATCACGAGTTTTTCGCAATCCGCGCCGCCTTGTGCACCCTGCCGGCGATTTTCTGCGGCGCGGCCGCCGCCGGCCCTCCGGAACTGAGCGCCCCGCTGAACTATATCGATGCCACCCAGCAACGTATCGTGCAGAACGTGGGCGAGCAGCCGAACAACGAAAAATCGGTGGCCAGCGGCGATTTTGACCGCGACGGCGATCCGGACATCGCCATCGCCGTCGCCCTCAGCGATTTCACCCAGCGGCGCAACAAACTCTACCGCAACGACGGCGGCGTGTTCGTCGAGGTCAGCGGCGCCCCGGCGGTGCCGGCCTTCGCCATCGCCGACGTTTCGCGCACCTTGTTCTTCCGTGATTTCGACGGCGACGGCTGGGACGATCTTTACATCGTCAACGATCAGAACGTCGATAACGATCTTTTCCTGCGCAACGATCATCCAGGCGGCATCTTCGCCGGTTTCGTCGATGAAACCGCGGGCCGCCTGCCCAACGGCGGCAATCTCGGCGCCTCGTGTACCGGTTTTGCCGCCGATTACGACGGCGACGGTGACCTGGATGTTTACGCCGGCAACTACCCGAACACTCCCCAGGACCGGCTGATCTTCAACGACGGCCAGGGAGTTTTCTCCGATATGACCGACACCAAACTCCCGGACGATTCAGATTACACCGTCCACACGGCGGTTGCCGATATGAACGGAGACGGCAAGCTGGATGTGATATTGGCCAACGACGGCAACGACCCGCAGTTCATCTACTACAACGACAACCTGGACCAGGGAGAAGGCCCCGGAGATTTCGATTATCCGGGAAGCGTGCAGCAGATCGGCCCGGCGAGCAATCGCGAACTGGTGTTGATTCCGGTCGACCTCGATAACGACGGCGATCAGGATCTTTACTGGTCCAATCCACAAAACACCAGCGCCGACCGGCTGTTGCGCAACGACGGCAACGACGCCGCGAATAAGGCCCAGTTCACACCGCTGACCGGTCTTTTGCCGGCCGCCGTGACGACACGCGCGACGCGCAAGGTCACGGTCGCCGACCTCAACGGCGACGGCCGCGAAGACCTTGTCGCGATGTACGAATCGTCACCCAACAGCCGGCCGGTGATCCTGCGCAATCTAAGCCACGGCGGCGAGATCGCTTTCATCGACTGGACCCCGGGCGGTACTTTCCCGGACGGCGACACCCATAAGGGCTGGCATGCGCTGGCTGTCGAAATCAATGGCGACGGCGCGCCGGACCTGTTTCTCGGCGGTTTCAACAACGATCACTTCTTCGACAGCGCTCCGAGCCCGGTCTTCACCGCCGCGGAACTGGGCGGCGTGTTGCCGCCGTTACTCAACGCCGACCCGGTCGTGATCGATGGCGAATTCATCGAAACCGGCAGCGGAGTGGCGATTCCCTGGCGCCTCGAGGCCCTGGTCCGTGGTCCGGCATCACCGTTGAACGGCGGCGGACGGCCCGCCGGTAACGGAATCGCGACAGCCGGCGGCGGGCAAACCGTCACCCTGGCCATGAACGATGCACCGGCCGGCGCGCTGGTCGGCCTGATCGCCGCCTCGTGCGGCGATGTCACTTTGTCCGTGCGCGACGGCGGCAACCAGCTCATCGCGCAAAGCGAACGTGGTGCCGATACCGTTGAAGAATTCGTCCAGTTCAGCGCCCCCGGAGGGCCGCTGACGGTGGAAATTGCGATCCTCGCCCCCGGCGCCTGCGGCGATGTGATTTTCAACGACGGCTTCGAGGAGAGGTGATCGATCTAAACCCAGCGGTTGCATAAGTTTTGCTCGATATCGACCGCGTGCCGACTCAACTTTCCAGCTCGGCCCGCGCGTAACGCTGGTCGAGCCATTCCATCGCATCGCGCGGCGCATGCGCCACTGCCTGCCGGTAAGCGCGATTCAGATCATCGATGCCGCGTTCGCCATGCAGCAGATACAACGCGTTGCCGTACTCGATATGGACGATCGGGGCGGCGCCGTTCAGTTCCAGCGCCCGTTCGAGGTGCACCAGCGCCTCTTTTTCCGACGCTCCGTAGGTCATGCCGCCGACCAGTTTGCCGACCTTGTTGATGATCTCGGCGTGATACAAGCCGAACGCCAGGTGGGCGTCGGCGTGGTCCGGGGCGAGATTGAGCGCCCGCTTGAGGCTGGCGGCGACCTTGCCGGCCAGGCCCTGGGCCAGGGCCTTGGCGATCGAGATGCTCTGGCTGTAACGGCCGAGTGCGAAGGCATGAAAATAGTGTGCGTTCGGATCATCAGGCAGCACCACCAGCACCGCGGCGGCCCGCTCGGCGGCCCGCCGATAAATATCCTGCTGCGCGTTTTCATCCTCTTCGAGGTGATCGGCATAAATACAGGCTGCCTTACTGGCGGCGGCGTGGGCGATCACCCCGCAGGAATCGGCGGCGGCGACGGCGGCGGCGAAATCGCCGCTGTGGAACGCCCGCCACGCCTGCTGCACAGCGGTGGCGATTGCGGCGGCCGTGCCGGCGGGGCGCTGCGCCGCGGGCAGTGCATCGAGCATCGCCGCAACCTGATGTTCATCCGGCCACGGCACACGATCACCGGCGTGCAGACCCGCCCACTGCCGGCGTAACTTAGCGCCCGAAAAATCAAAAACCGCCGCCTCTTCCGGCAACGCCGCCCACAAGCTCATCGTTTGTCTCTCCAGTCATTCCAGCGGGTCAGGAAACGCCCCACTTGCGGTTAGCCTAGCACAAGCCGGCACCATTGCGTTTACTAATACATTCATAAACATGAATTAGTATAGTGGATAATAAGGTTTCTCTAAACGTGTGGCCACGGTACCGCGCTCCCGTCCTTGCATTTGAGGATAAAATAGATTTATACTAAATAAGATGCAGCAAGTGGGGGCAGCGCCGCCAGCCATGGTGCCGGGTGCTCTTTTTTGTGTGCAGCGCATTGCGCGATTTGCCGCTCTACCAGCACCAGAAGGCGGCGGTGGATCAAAATTGAGATATGGCACTCTGCCGGCCAATTCAAACATAACGAGGTATTCACATGGCAAAGAAACCTTCCGTTGCTCTCGTCGACAACGCCACCGTAAAGGAAGCCCAATGGCTGGCCTCGACGCTGGAGACGCTTTTCCGCCCGCTGGTCAGGATCCTGATCGGCCGGGTCTCGGTCCAGGCGTTGTGCGATCTGCTCCGCCAACTGTATCTCGACGAGGCGGTCCGCAAGGTCGAGGCCTCGGGCGAACGCCCGACGCGTGCTTCCCTCGCCCTGCTTTCCGGCTGGGATACACGGACCGTCAAGGACGCCGTCGGGCAGAAAATCACCATCGAGCCGGAGCGTGCCTGGCCGCAGATCGGCATCCTGACCCTGTGGCAAAGCGATCCGCGCTACCGCAATCGCAAGACCGGCCAGCCCAAGGTTCTGGATCTGTACGGCGACGGACCGAACTTTTTCAAGCTCGTGGTGCGGGCGATCGGCCGTAATATCACCCCGCGTGCCGTGCTCGGCAAGCTCATCGACAACAAGTCGATCGCCCTGGCCGAAGACGGCAAGGTTCGTTTCCTGAGTGCCCGCTACAAGGAATTCAAGCCTCAGGAGCGCAAGGACATCGAAGCCGCCGCCGGCAAGGCCGCGGCCGCCTTGGCGAAGCTCTGAGCAACCTTCGCCCCTCGCCGCCGGGCCCCACTGCCCGGCGGTACAACGCAGATGCCGCCACCCCGCCAGCGGGGAGGCGAAAGTGCGGTCATTGCTGTATTCCGGGGTAAGATAAAGCGATAATCAAATACGGAATCAGCGATGACCGAACCCGCCCTGCCCATCGCCGCCGGGGCCGCCAGGCCTGAGGCTGCACCGCTGCGTTTCATCACCGCGGCCTCGTTGTTCGACGGTCACGACGCGGCGATCAATATCATGCGCCGCCTGATCCAAGCACACGGCGCCGAAGTCGTTCATCTCGGCCACAACCGCAGCGTCGATGAAATCGTCCGGGCGGCGATCGACGAGGATGCCGATGCCATTGCCGTCAGTTCCTACCAGGGCGGGCACATGGAGTTTTTCAAATACATGATCGACCGCCTGCGCCAGCTCGAGGCGGCGCATATCCGGGTGTTCGGCGGCGGCGGCGGCACGATCACGCCCGAGGAGATCGCCGAACTGGAAGCCTACGGCGTCACCCGCCTGTATCACCCGCATCACGGCATGCAACTCGGGTTGAAGGCGATGATCTCCGATGTCATCGGCCGCGCCGGCGAACTGCGCGGTGCACCGGCGGCCGATTTGGTGCCCAGCCGCCGTGACCGGCAGGCGATCGCCCGCCAGATCAGCGTCCTGGAGTCCGGCGCCATCCCGCCGGGCCGCCTGGAAAAATACCGCAAGGAGTGGCAGGCGGCGGCCGGCCGGGTGCCGGTTGTCGGTATCACCGGCACCGGCGGGGCCGGTAAATCGTCGGTCACCGACGAACTGCTGAACCGTTTTTTGCGGCACTTCCCTGATTTTTCCATCGCCGTCGTCGCCGTCGATCCGACCCGCCGCAAGACCGGCGGCGCCCTGCTCGGCGACCGCATCCGGATGAACTCGCTGCGCTCGGAACGCATCTACATGCGCTCTTTGGCCACCCGCCGGCGCCACCTGGCAACCAGCGCCATTCTCGGCGACGTCATCGCCCTGCTCAAGGCCTCGGGCTTCGACCTGGTGATCGTCGAAACCGCCGGTATCGGCCAGGGCGATACCGAAGTCGCCGATCTGGTCGATTTTCCGCTTTATGTGATGACCGTCGATTACGGCGCCGCGAGCCAGCTCGAAAAAATCGACATGCTCGATTTCGCCAGGATCGTGGTGCTCAACAAGTACGACCGCAAGGGCAGCGAAGACGCGCTGCGCGACATCCGCAAACAATGGAAGCGTAATCACCAGGCGTTCGATTTGCCAAACGAGGCGATCCCGGTCTATCCGACGATCGCCAGCCAGTTCAACGACCCGGGCATCTGGCGTTTGTTCGGTGAATTGTGCCGGCGCCTTGCGGCCGATCTCGACCTGGACCCCGAGCGCTGGACGGTACCCGCCGTGATACCCGAAGCGGCGGTCGAACCCCGCCAGATGGCTTTGATCCCCGGCGCCCGTGTCCGCTATCTCGCTGAAATCGCCGAACAGGGACGCGACATCGCCCGCCACTGCGAGATGCAGGCGGAGCTGGCCGAGCGCGCCTGGAACGCTTACCGCTCGCTCGCCGCGCTCGCCGACCCGCACCTGCCCGAGCCGCTGGCGCTTTATACCGCGCCGGCATTGGAAACCGGCGAAGACAACGGCGCCTTACCGGCCCTGCGCCGGCTTTATCAGGAATCGCTGCAAGCGCTCGACGATGAATCCCTGGCCCTGCTGCGCGCCTGGCCGGCCCGGAGGGAGGCGGTACGCAGCGAACACTACCGCTACGAAGTGCGCGGTAAAACCGTCGAGGGCGATAATTTCAAGACCTCGCTCGCCGGCCTGCAGATACCAAAAATCGCCGTCCCGAAAACCGCGAACTGGGGCGATCAGTTGCGTTTTCTGCAGCGCGAAAACCTGCCCGGCGCCTACCCCTACACCGCCGGCGTTTATCCTTACCGGCGAAGCTCGGAAGACCCGACGCGCATGTTCGCCGGCGAGGGCATGCCGGAGCGCACCAACCGCCGCTTCCATTACCTGTCGGCCGGGCAGCCGGCGGCCCGGCTGTCCACGGCCTTCGATTCGGTGACGCTGTACGGCGAGGATCCGGCCGAACGGCCCGATATCTACGGCAAGATCGGCAACTCGGGCGTGTCGATCGCTACGCTCGACGATATGAAGCGGCTGTATTCCGGTTTCGACCTCAGTGCCCCGAATACCTCGGTGTCGATGACCATCAACGGCCCGGCGCCGATGATCCTGGCAATGTTCATGAACACCGCGATAGACCAGCAGGTCGAAAAACACCTGCGCGCCACAGGCCGCTGGGCGGCGGCCGAAAAACGGCTGGCCGAGTTGGCCGGCGGCGACCGCCCGCTATACCGCGGCGCCCTGCCGGACGGCAACGACGGCCTTGGCCTCGGCCTGCTCGGTGCCTCGGGTGAAGACCTGATCGCCCCCGGCCTGCTGGCGGCCGACGAATACGAACGCCTCAAAGCCGACACCGTGAGCACCGTGCGCGGCACCGTGCAGGCCGATATTCTCAAGGAAGACCAGGCGCAGAACACCTGCATTTTTTCGACCGAGTTCGCGCTGCGCATGATGGGCGACATCCAGCAGTGGTTCATCGACCACCGGGTACGCAATTTCTATTCGGTCTCGATTTCCGGCTACCACATCGCCGAAGCCGGCGCCAATCCGATCACCCAGTTGGCCTTCACGCTGGCCAACGGCCTGACCATCGTCGAATACTACCTGGCGCGCGGCATGGCGATCGACGATTTCGCGCCCAACTTGTCGTTTTTCTTTTCCAACGGCATGGACCCCGAATACACCGTGATCGGCCGTGTCGCGCGCCGCATCTGGGCGCGCGCCATGCGCCATCGTTACGGCGCCAACCGGCGCTCGCAGATGCTGAAATATCACATCCAGACATCGGGCCGTTCGCTGCACGCCCAGGAAATCCAGTTCAACGACATCCGCACCACCTTGCAGGCCTTGTACGCGATCTTCGACAATTGCAACAGCCTGCACACCAACGCCTACGACGAGGCGATCACGACGCCCACCGAGGAATCGGTGCGCCGGGCAATGGCGATCCAGTTGATCATCAACCGCGAACTCGGACTGAACTACAACGAAAACCCATGGCAGGGGAGCTATGTCGTCGAGGAACTCACCGACCTGGTCGAAGAGGCGGTGTACCGCGAATTCGAGCGCCTGTCCGAACGCGGCGGCGTGCTCGGCGCAATGGACACCATGTATCAGCGCGGCAAGATCCAGGACGAATCGATGCTCTACGAACAACGCAAGCACGACGGTTCGCTGCCGCTGATCGGCGTCAACACCTTCCTGCCGCGCGCCGGCCAGGCGGAAGCCAGCCCGGTAGTGGAACTGATCCGTGCCACGGAAGAGGAAAAACAGGCGCAGATCGCCGATCTTAGGCAATTCCAGCAACGCCATGCCGGGCGCACCGGAGCGGCGCTCGAAGCGCTGCAACGCACCGCGGCGCGGCGTGAGAATACGTTTGCAGCGTTGATGGATGCGGTCAGATACGCCAGCCTCGGCCAGCTTTCCAACGCCTTGTACGCCGTCGGCGGCGAGTACCGGCGCAATATGTGATCGCGAGCGCCACCCGCCGGCAGGCCGCCGCCGCCCTGGCCGTCGTTTTCTCCACTGCCGGCGTTAGCGAAACCGGCGAATTGCCGCCTTTGCCCGAACCGCGCGCCAATGTCGTGCTGCTCGCCCGCGAAACGGCATCCGGCAGCGAATGGCTGGCGGTATTCGGCATCGGCCGCGACAAGACCTGGGAAGCGATCCGCAACGATGGTTACTGGTGGCGCACCGGCGAGGCGAGTTGGCAGGCGCTGCCGCCCGTCCCCGGCGGCCGGAGCCGGCTGGCGGCGCAAGGGGCGGTCGCCGGCGGCGCCTTCTGGGTGTTCGGCGGTTACACCGTCGATGCCGACGGCAGCGAAGTTTCAACCCCGGAAGTGTGGAAGATCGAGCCGGGCGGCGATGCCGTCTGGCAACGCGCCACAACGATGCCGGTCACCGTGGATGACGCCGTACTGCTCGCCTCAGCGGACCACTATCTGTACCTGATCAGCGGCTGGCACGATACCGGCAACGTGAACCTGGTGCAGGTTTTCGATACCCGCGATGCCACCTGGACGCAGGCCGAACCGTGGCCTGGCGCGCCGGTGTTCGGGCACGCTGGGGCGCTGCTCGATAACGATCTGGTGGTTTGCGGCGGGGCGAAAATCGAATACCGGGCGGCCGCAGCGCGGCGTTTCATCGCCAGCGACGAATGCTGGCGCGGGACGATACGCAAAGACGATATCCGGCGCCTCGATTGGCAGCCACTGCCGCCGATGCCCGGCGGGCCGCGTTACCGGGCAGCCGCCGCGGCGCTCACCGCCCACGGCGCGCGGCGCATCGTGTTTATCGGCGGCACGGACAATCCGTATAATTACAATGGCATCGGCTACGACGGCGTGCCGTCCCGGCCCAGGGCCGACGTCGTCGCCTACGACCTCGATCGACGGCACTGGACCTGCCACGCACCGCTCGCCCAACCGCGGATGGATCTGCGCTCGGCGGTCGCCGCCGGCGATCGCTTGTGGATCGCCGGCGGCATGGACGGCCGGCAAACCGTCCGCCGCGAAGTGCTGTCCTACCGGCTCCCGCCGCCGCACGAATGCGATTAATAATACCCAACAAATACATAACCGGAATCCATTCATTCTGTAACCCCTTCGCATTCTTCGCGGTTAAAAAATCTTACATATTTTATCTTTTTGTGTCTATAAAATAATGGAACTCACCGCTATCGCCTATGCCGACGGCCGGCGCTTGAAACGAGCGCTGCAAGCCGGTATCGCGCACGTGCTGGCGCGCCGCGACGAGTTGAACCGGCTCAATGTCTACCCGGTGGCCGACCATGACACCGGGACCAACATGGCCTATACCCTGAGCCAGGTCCAAAGCGCGCTCCAGGGCGAAGCCGCCACCAGTGCCGGCGAGATTTTGGCGCGCGCCGCCGACGCCGCGCTCGATGGCGCGCGCGGCAATTCCGGGGCGATCATGGCGCAGTATTTTCAGGGGCTGAGCGAGGGTGCGCGCCGGACCAGACGGCTTGGTGCCCGCCGCCTGGCGGCGATCGCCCGGCGCGGTGCGCAAAGTGCCTGGCTGGCGATGGCCGAGCCGCAACCCGGCACGCTGCCCAGCGTACTCGACGATTTCGCCGCCGAACTGGCCGACATGGTAAGACACGGCCGGCGCGATCTGCGTGCCCTGCTCGATGGCGGGCTGGAACGCGCCAGGCGCTCGCTGGCCGCGACGATGCACCAGTTGCCGGCACTCGAGGCAGCTGGCGTCGTCGATGCCGGGGCCCAGGGCTTCATCGATTTCCTCGAAGGCATCGCGCACTACATGCACTCCGGGCGGCTGGCGATGCCCGCGGCCGCGGTGTCGGTGGTGCGCGACGCGGTGCGCGCGGCAGGCGGCGCGCGCTACCGCTACTGCACCGAATGTCTGATCCACGGCGCCGGCATCGACCGCGCGGCCCTCGCCGCCGAACTGGGTGCGCTGGCCGGCGATTCGCTGATCGTCGCCGGCAACGACCGGCGGGTGCGCATCCACATTCATGTCGATTCGCCTAACGAGGTTTACCTCATCGCCCGCCGCTTCGGCGAGCTCCTAAGACAGAAAGCCGACGACATGCAGCGCCAGCAACGGCTGATCGACCAGCCCGGGCAGGTGGCGATCGTCACCGATTCGGGCGCCGACCTGCCGGCGGCGGAGGCCGAACGGCTCGGGATCCATCTCGTGCCCTTGCGCCTCATCGTCGGCGACGACGAATACCTGGACCACGTCTCGCTGGCGCCCAGAGATTTTTATCGGCTCCTGGCGGAAAGTGGATTGCCAGCCAAGACCTCGCAGCCGCCGGCTGGGGATTTCCGGCGGCAGTACGAACTTCTGACCAGCCACGATTACGATGTCGTGACGCTGTGCCTCTCGGCCCGCCTCTCCGGGACGTACAGCGCGGCACAATCTGCGGCGCAGCGCGCCGAACGCGACCGGATCGAAGTCGTCGATAGCCGCAATGCGGCGGCAGGCCAGGGGCTTCTGGTGCTGCACGCCGCCGAAATCGCCGCCGCCGGGGCCAATCGCGCCGCGGTACTGCAAGCGATCGCCGATTACCGGAATCGGACCCGGACATACGCCCTGATCCGCGATCTGACCTACGGCGTGCGCGGCGGCCGGGTCAAACCGTGGATGAAACACCTCGCCGACTTCATCGGCTTGAAACCGGTGCTGGCCAACAGCCCGGACGGCCGGCTGGTGGCGCGCGGCGTGCTGCGCGCCCGCGGTGACGAGGTGCCGGCCTTCGGCCGCTGGCTGCAACGGCGGATGGCCGCCGATAAAATGTATCGGGTGATGATCAGCCACACCGCCGCGCCTGCTGCCGCCGACCAGCTCCGCGCCCTGCTGCTCGCCGGCCCGGCGCGGATCGAAGCCTGTTGGATCACCGAAACCAGCCCGGCGGTCGCCGTCCACGCCGGCCACGGAGCACTGGTCGCAGCGCTGCAGGAGCGGCCGTGAATCCCGAGTCGATCGCCACCGTACTCGACCTCGCCGGCCGCGCATTGCTCGCTTATCTCGCCGGTTCGCTGTCGGGCGCCTTGTTGCTCGGCCGTCTTTACGGCGTCGATATCCGCACCCAGGGCAGCGGCAACGCCGGGGGCAGCAACGCCTTGCGCACGCAGGGCTGGCGTTTTGCGCTGCCAGTGGTGCTGATCGACACCGGCAAGGGGGCGCTCGCCGCCGCTGTGATCGCCCCGCTGTGGGCTTCAAACTGGCCGGTATTCGACTTGCCGTGGCGCCAGACGGCGGCCGGGGTCGCGGCCGTCGCCGGCCATATCTGGCCGCTTTATTTCGGCGGCCGCGGCGGCAAAGGCGCGGCCACCGCCGCCGGCGTCGCCGGCGCCCTGCTGCCGGCCGCCCTGTTGCCGCTCGCCGCACTGTGGCTCACGATGCTTTTGATCAGCGGCTATGCCAGTCTCGCGACGCTTTCGGCCGTCACCGCCTTGTGGCCGTTGCTGGTCTGGCTCGGGCCTGACCCGCTTCCTGCCGCCTGGCACGGGCTGGCGGGCATGCTGTTGCTGCTGATCGTCTATACGCACCGCGCGAACATCGGGCGCCTTCTGACCGGCACCGAAGCCCGCTTCCGTCGCCCTTTCAGGCGCCGGCCGGCACCAGATACGCCGCCGTGAATGCCGTCCAACTCGCCCTGCTCGAGGCCTTGCAACGCGGCCCGCGAAGCGGTCCGGAACTCGGCCGCCTACTGGGCATCAGCCGCGCCGCGGTGTGGAAACAGATCCAGGCGCTGCGCCAGGCCGGATTGCCGCTGCCCGGCCGCGTCCGCCGGGGTGCAATGGCCGGTTATACCCTGCCCACCGACTGCGGACTGCTCGATGCCGGCGCGATCCGCCGCGCCCTGCCTGCGGCGCTCCGCGATCGGCTCAGATTCGAGGTATTGGCCGAAACCGACTCGACCAACGACACCCTGCTCCGCCGGCCGGCCGCGGCGCGGGCCGGCGTCATATGCCTGGCCGAAACGCAAACCGCCGGCCGCGGGCGGCGCGGCCGGACGTGGTATTCACCGCCGCTCGGCGGCATCTACCTGTCGCTCGGCTGGCGTTTCGCCGATGGCCTCGGGATGCTCGGCCTGCTCGGCATCGTCTGCGCGCTCGACTGCGCCGCGGCACTTGCTCGAGGCTGCGGTTTTGCCGTCAAGGTCAAATGGCCCAATGACCTGTACCGCGACGGGCGCAAACTGGGCGGCCTTCTACTGGAATTACAGGGCGGACCCAACGGCCCGTGCGACGCGGTGATCGGGGTCGGCGTCAACTGGCGCCTGTACCGGCCGGCGATGATCGACCGGCCCGCCGCCGATCTTACCGGCGCCCGGCCCGATATCGACCGCAACAGCGTTGCCGCGGCGCTGATCGCCGCCCTGGTCGCGGCCTGCGAATCGCTGCCGCAACGTGAGCCCGGCGCCGTGCAGCGCGCCTGGGACAAGGCCGATCTTTATCGCGGCCGGCGCGTCGTGGTCAGCGGCAGCAGCGGCAAAACCTCCGGGCTCGTTGCCGGGATCGACGACCGCGGTGGACTGCGCCTCGATCGGGATGGTGAAACCATCACCCTCTACGGCGGTGAGGTGAGCGTGATCGGGGCCGGCGGTGCCGCAGTCTGAACGCCCCATAACCGCTCACCGGAATCCGCCTCGATGATCCGCTGGCTGCTCGACCTCGGCCATAGCCACTACAAGGCCGCCGTCGCCCAAGACCGGAGCTTGCTGGCCGACAGTTTCACGGTGCTGCCGGCCGGTAACAACGTGGCCTGGCCGCTCGCCGCGTTGCAGCGTCATGGAACGCCGGATGAAATCGTCGTTGCCGCCGTGATCCCGGCGATCGAACGCGACGCGGCGCTGGCCGCACTCGACACCGCCGCTCCCGCGCTGCGCCCGGTGCGCCGCGTTCACCTCACCAGTCCGCGGCGCTTCGGCGATCTGGAAAACGGCTACCGCGAACCCGGGCGCCTCGGCATCGACCGTTTTGCAGCGCTGGCCGGCGCCCGGTCCCTCGTCAAGACACCGCTGATCGTCGCCGACGCCGGCAGTGCGTTGACGATCGATGCCGCCGACGCCGCCGGCTGCCATCTCGGCGGCTGGATACTGCCCGGCATCGAACGCAGCCGCGAAGCGCTCGCCCGTCTCGATCCTCTATTGGCAGCCATCCCGGCCGAGCCCACCGAGTTCGGCCTCGACACCGCAAGCGCGATCGCCGGTGGCTTGTTGCACGCCCAGGCCGGGGCGATCGAGCGAATGCGGCGCCTACTCAAGCAGCGCGGCTTAAGGCCGGTCAGTGTCTTTCTGACCGGCGGCGGCGGAGCGGCCTTGTTGCCGCTGTTAAGCTGTGAGGCGGTGTACGATCCGTTGCTCGTGCTGCGCGGCATGCTGATCATGGCCGCCGGCGATTGAGGACGATGCAAAAACCGCTGGTCATCTTGCTCATCGCCGCCAACCTCGTACTCTGGGGTTGGCGCACCGCTTTCCACCGCGCACCGGCGCCGCCGGAACAACCGGCGGTCACGCTGCCGGCCAGCGACCCGGGCATCCCGGCGATCGAGACCGTCAACATCCCGGCACCGGCCGGGTGTTATCTGTTCGGCCCGCTGAATACGCCGCTGGAACAGCACCGCGCCGCCGAACGGCTGCGCAGTTTCGCCGCCACGGTGTGGATGCGCGAATCCGAAACGTTGGCCGAGCGCGGCTGGTGGGTTTATCTGCCCGCTGCGCCGAGTCGCGAGGCGGCGCTGGGCGAAATGGAAAAACTTGCCGCTGCCGGCATCGACGATTATTTTCTGGTCGCCGAAGGCGACGACCAGAACACCGTCTCGCTCGGTCTGTTCAGCAATCCCGACAACGCCCGGCTCAGAATGCGACAATTGCAGGCCCGCGGCTTCGATGCCAGAGCGGGCGTCCGCCGCGAGCGCCAGCCGCGTTACTGGGTCGATTACCGCCTGCACCCGGCGCGCCGCGACCTCAGCGAAATGGTGCTGCGCGCCTTCCCCAAAGCCGAACGGCGGCCGATGCCCTGCCCCGGAGAGTGAACCACATGAACTTCACCCCCACCCCACGCGGCACCGAGATGCTGGGTAGAGTCGATCGCTTTATGCGCGAGCATATCGAGCCCAACGAAGCAAAGCTGCTCACCGCGGCGGCGGCCGGCGGCGAACAGCCGCTGCTTGCCGCGCTCAGAAAACGGGCGCGCGACGCCGGTCTGTGGAATCTGTTCCTGAACGACGCCGAGTGGGGGCCCGGCCTGAGTTACTGCGAATATGCGCCGCTCGCCGAACGGATGGGGCGGGTTGCGGCGGCAGCGGAGATCTTCAATTGCCAGGCGCCGGACAGCGGCAATATCGAAGTGCTCGCTGCGCACGGCGACGCACCGCAAAAAGAAAAATGGCTAAAGCCGCTGCTGGCGGGCGAAATCCGCTCGGCGTTCGCCATGACCGAACCCGACGTCGCCTCGTCGGACGCAACCAACATCGCCGCGACGATCGCCTTCGACGGTAACGACATCATCCTCGACGGGCACAAATGGTGGACCACGGGCATCGCCCATCCCGAGTGCCGGCTGCTCTTGTTTCTCGGCTTAAGCGATCCTGAAGGCCCGCACCACCGCCGGCACAGCATCGCCCTTGTGCCATACCCCTGCCCCGGTGTCCGCGTCGTTCGCTTGCTTAGCACGATGGGCTACGAAGACGCAGCGCAGGGTCACGGCGAAGTGCAGTTCGATCGCGTCCGCCTGCCGCAAAGCGCCCTGCTCGGCGCTCCCGGCGACGGTTTCGCGATCGCCCAAAGCCGCCTCGGCCCGGGCCGGATCCATCACTGCATGCGGCTCATCGGGGTCGCCGAACGGGCCCTCGAACTGGCCTGCAAACGGGCGCTCGGGCGCATTGCCTTCGGCCGGCCACTGGCCGAACTCGGCGGCAACCGGCAGCGCCTCGGCTGGGCGCGATGCGCGATCGACCAGGCCCGGTTGCTGGTGCTGCACGCCGCCTGGCGGCTCGATCGGGAAGGCGCCCGCGGCGCCAGAGACGAAATCTCGGCGATCAAAGCCGTCGTACCGCAGATGGCACAGGAGGTGATCGATCTGGCCATCCAACTCCACGGCGGCGCCGGTCTGGCAGAAGATCTTCCGCTCGCCGCGTTCTGGACCCAGGCCCGCGCCCTGCGCATCGCCGACGGCCCCGATGAAGTCCACCTCGATCTGCTCGGCCGCCGGGAATTGAAAAAACATGCCGCCACTCCCGCCGCCGCGCCTCCGGGACAGTCAGGTGACTGAGCGCTCGGAACAAACAGAATCCTTTCGGGACAGTCATGAAGAATCCTTTCGGGACAGTCATCAAATCCTTTCGGGACAGTCATGAATGGACCGGATACGGGACCGGATACGGGACAGTCATGGACAATCCCTTCGGGACAGTCAATGATTGAAATCCGCTTCATGCCCCCCGGAACCGGCGATGAGTGAGCCGCAAAACACCGCTCCAGCCGCAGCCCGCGAGGCGCTGGATTTCGACCTCGGTGCCGTCGATACCTGGCTGAAAAGTGCCTGTCCCGAGATCGCCGGGACGCCCGAAGTCGAGCCGCTGCTCGGCGGCGCCTCCAACCTGACCTGCCGGCTGCGTTACCCGGAGCACGACCTCGTCCTGCGCCGCCCGCCGCCCGGCAGCAAGGCCCGATCGGCGCACGATATGGCACGCGAATTCAATATCCAAAAAGCGCTCCGGCCATATTATCCCTGGGTGCCCGAGATGATCGCGCTGTGCACCGACCCGCAGGTGATCGGCTGTGATTTTTATCTGATGCAGCGGCTCGACGGCCGCGTACTGCGCGGCAATACCCCGGCCGATAAAATACCCGATCCTGCAACCGCCGGCGAACTGTGCCAGGCGATGATCGCCCGGCTGGTCGCCCTGCACCGCGTCGATTGGCGCGCCGCGGGGCTCGCCACCTTCGGCCGCGGCGAGGGCTACGTCGCACGCCAGATCGCCGGCTGGCGCGAGCGCTACGCCCGCGCCCGAACCTGGAACGTACCGTCGTTCAAGGTGGTCGGCGCCTGGCTCGAGGCGAACATGCCCGACGAAGTGATGACCTGTGTGATCCACAACGATTTCCGGCTCGACAACCTGCTGCTCGACCGCGAACGCCCGGCGCGAATCGTCGCCGTGCTCGACTGGGAAATGGCAACGCTCGGCGACCCGCTGATGGACCTCGGCGCGGCGCTCGCCTACTGGGTCGAAGCCGGTGACGACCCGGTGATGCGCGCCGTGCGCCGCCAGCCAAGCCACCTGCCGGGGATGATGCGGCGCGAGGAAATCGTCCGCGAGTACGGCCGGCAGATGGGCCTCGACACCGGGCACTGGCCGTTCTACGAAGTGTACGGCCTGTTCCGGCTGGCGGCGATCGCCCAGCAGATCTACCGGCGCTACCACCTCGGCCAGACACGCAACCCAGCATTTAGATATTTCTGGTTGATCGTGAAGTATCTTGATTACCGTTGCCGGCGCATCATCCGGCGCAGTGGTTTTTGAACGCATGACCACGGTCTATCTGATCCGCCACGGCCAGGCGTCACTCGGCGCCGACGATTACGACCGCCTCTCGCTGCGCGGCCGTGAACAGGCCAGGCACCTGGGACGGATGCTGCAACCACGGCTCGGCGGCGCGGCCGCGTTGCGCAGCGGTTCGCTCTCGCGCCAGATAGAAACCGGCGAAGAGATCGCCGCGATGCTGCCCGCTGCAGTACGCCACGAACCCGATGCCCGCTGGAACGAATACGACCACATGGAACTGATCGCCCGCTACCGGCCGGAATGGGGCAATGCCCGGGCGCTCGGCGCCGCGCTCACCGCCATGGCCGAGCCGCACCGCGAATTCCAGCGCCATTTCGAGGCGGCGCTCAGCCGCTGGGCCGGCGGCGGGCACGACGCTGACTATGGCGAAACCTGGCCGGCGTTCCGCGATCGCGCCGCCGCGGCCCTGGCTGATCTCACCGCGGCGCCGGGCGGCGAAACTCAACTGGTCGTCACCTCGGGCGGCCTGATCGCCGCGGCCGTCTGTGCCGTGCTCGATCTTGGCAGCGGGCATTGGCTCAGTCTCAACCGCGTCATCGCCAACGCCTCGCTGACCAAACTGCAAAACGGCCGAAACGGCTGGCACCTGCTCTGCTTCAATGACCACAGCCACTTCGAACCGCCGCACCACACTTTACTGACATTCCGCTAAAATAATATGACCACCAGAAACACGATCCTGATCACCGGCGCTTCCTCCGGACTCGGCCGCGGCATGGCGCGCGAATTTGCCGCTCGCGGCCGGCACCTCGCGCTATGCGCCCGGCGCCTCGACCGCCTCGAAGTCCTGCGCAACGAACTGCTCGCCGCCCATCCCGCGATCCGCGTTGCGATCAAACCGCTCGACGTACTGGATTACGACGCGGTGTTCGCGGTCTTTCGCGCCTTCGACGAAGAACTCGGCGGCCTCGACCGCATCATCGTCAATGCCGGCCTGGGCAAGGGCCAGCCGCTCGGCACCGGCTATTTCTACGCCAACCGGCAGACCGCCGAAACCAACTTCGTCGGCGCCCTGGCCCAGATCGAAGCGGCAATGGAACTGTTCCGCGCTCGCCGCCGCGGGCACCTGGTCGCCATCTCGTCGGTCAGCGCGCTGCGTGGCATGCCGCGTAACCTGACGACCTATGCGGCAAGCAAGGCCGCGTTGTCGGCCCTCGCCGAGGGCCTGCGCGCCGAACTCGGGCCGCGCTCGGCGATCCGCGTCAGCACCATTCTGCCCGGCTATATCCGCTCCGAGATCAACGAAAAAGTCAAGCACACCCCATTCATGATCGACACCGAAACCGGCTGCCGGTTGCTGGTCCGGGCGATCGAGCGCGAACCGGTCAAAGCCATCGTCCCCGCCTGGCCATGGCTTCCCCTCGGCTGGCTGATCCGCCACCTCCCCCTCCACTGGGTCGCCCGCCTGTTCTGATCCACCGGCCCATTCCAGGTAAAATACTCACGTGCCGGCATAGCTCAGCCGGTAGAGCAACTGATTTGTAATCAGTAGGTCCCGGGTTCGAATCCTGGTGCCGGCACCATCGATTTTTCGGCATCGACGCATATCGACACCGCTGCCGCCGTCCTGCACTCCGCCCTGCGGGCCGGCCTGCGGCCGTTGATCCCGCTTCCTGCGGGATCTTGCGAACCGTCATGTTGATTTGTCGGGGGTTCGAATTGAGGTGCGCGGGCGATGGCGCCTGCGATTTGCCACTGCGATCACTTGAATCTGGTGCCGGCAGAGGGATTACTCCGTGCATCCTGCACTCCGCCCTGCGGGCCGGCCTGCGGCCGTTGATCCCGCTTCCTGCGGGATCTTGCGAACCGTCATGTTGATTTGTCGGGGGTTCGAATTGGGGTGCGCGGACGATGGCGCCTGCGATTTGCCACTGCGATCACTTGAATCTGGTGCCGGCAGAGGGATTACTCCGTGCATCCTGCACTCCGCCCTGCGGGCCGGCCTGCGGCCGTTGATCCCGCTTCCTGCGGGATCTTGCGAACCGTCATGTTGATTTGTCGGGGGTTCGAATTGGGGTGCGCGGACGATGGCGCCTGCGATTTGCCACTGCGATCACTTGAATCTGGTGCCGGCAGAGGGATTCGAACCCCCGACCTGCGCATTACGAATGCGCTGCTCTACCGACTGAGCTATGCCGGCCAGGCGGACCGCCGGGTGGCGGGGGGGGAATTATACGGCATCGGCCGGGTGGTGTCACACGGTGGCCGGTCGGGGTATGCCTTGCCGAACTATCAGCCGGTAAACCGGCCGCTGCTGCGATTTCGCAAACCGGAAAAAGCACACGATTCACAAAAAACGCCGGGCTGGGTCTCGCTGCTCCCTGCAGCGCGGCCGCACGCGCCAGTGGCAGAGCTACAGCAATCCGGTGCTGAGCAGTGGCACGTAGGTGATGATCAGGACGGCGGCGAGCAGGATCAGGAAGAACGGGATCGTGGCGCGGTAGATTTCGAGGATCGGGCGGCCGAAGCGGAAGCTGCTGATGAACAGGTTCATGCCGACCGGCGGGGTGAAATAGCCGAGCTGCATGTTGGCGAGAAACACGATGCCGAGGTGGGCCGGGTGGATGCCGTATTGTTGCGCCACCGGCAAAAGCAGCGGTACGATCAGCACTAGGGCGGAGAATATATCAAGCATCATGCCGAGAACGAGCAGGAACAGGTTCAGCAGGATCAGGAAGGTCAGGCGGCTGTCGATCAGCGCGCTGACCCAGGCGAACAGCCGGCTCGGCACCTGCTGGTCGATCAGGAAATTGGTCGAGGCCAGCGATACGCCGAGGATCACGAAGATCGCGCCGACCAGCATCATCGCCTCGGCGATCACCGCCGGCAGGCGGCCGAGCGGCACTTCGCGTTTGATCAGCGTCGTCGTGACCAGCACCCAGGCGGCGGTCACCACCGCGGCTTCCGAGACCAAAAGCCAGCCGCCGTAAATGCCGCCGAGCACGACGAACGGCAGCGGCAGCTCCCAGGCGGCGTCGCGCAGAGTGGCGTAAAGCGGCGGCTTGATTTTCTTAGCTGCGCTGCGGCGCGTGCTGCGCGCCGCCCAGAGGGCGAGCAGGATGACCATCAATAGGCCGGGCAGGATGCCGGCGACGAACAACTCGTCGATGCTCGGCGCCGGACCGCTGGCCGTCTGCTGGGCGACGACCCCATAGAGGATCAGCGGCAGCGACGGGGCGAACAACACGCCCAGGCTGCCCGAGGTGGTGACCAGGCCGAGGCTGAAGCGCTCGCCATAACCGGCCTGTTTCAAGGCCGGATATAACAAGGCGCCGAGCGCAACGATCGTGACGCCGGAGGCGCCGGTGAACGCCGTAAAGACTGCGCAGGTGATCAACGTCACGACGCCCAGCCCGCCGGGCAGCCAGCCGAGCAGCGCTTCGCTGACCGCGACCAGGCGGCGCGGCGCGTTGGATTCGCCGAGCAGGTAACCGGCAAACGTGAACAACGGGATCGCCAGCAGCACGGGCATATCGACCAGCCGGAAAAACTCCAGCGCGACGATCGCCGAATCCAGTTCCTGGCTGCGAAAGCCGCCGAGCGCACCGAGCGCGATTACCGCGAACAACGGCGCGCCGAGCAGCGCCAGGACGAGCAGCAGCAGGATCACGCCGTCCCCTCGCGGTGACCGGCCAGCGAGGCGGCGGCGTGCAACAGGTATTGCAGCGCCATCAGGGCAAAGGCGATCACGATCGGCAATTGCACGACGTAACGGGGCAGCGGCCCGAGGTCGGCACCGGGCGCAAACCCGATCTCCAGGCGGACCATCGCGAATGCTGCCCAGGCCAGAGCGCCGCTGGCCAGTGCCGCGGTCAGATCGGCCAGTGCGGCGGTGAAGCGGCGGGCGGCGGCCGGTAGATAATGCGCCGCCAGATCGATGACGATGTGCCGCCGCCGGCGCGCCGCGACCAGGGCGCCGAGGAGCGCCACCCACAAGACCAGGATGCGGATCAGTACCTCGATATCGGGCGCCGCGCCGAGGCCCAGGTTACGGCTCAGGATCTGCCACAGGCCGAGGGCCAGCAACGCCGCAAACAACAGCGCGAGCAGATAAATCTCAAGTTCGGCGAACGCCGCGGCGATACCGGCCAGCCACTGCCGGAGCACCGGATGCGGCGGATTACTCATCGGCCGCGGCGCGCAGCGCGCGCAACCGTTCCTCGACCCAGGGCAGCGAGGGTTGATCGATCTTGCCGGCGGCGATGAGTTCGGTGCGGACCTCGCGGGCCTTCACTTCCCACTCGGCGCGGCTGCCGTCGGCCGGCGGAATGATCTCGATTCCGGCACCGGCCAGCGCGGCGCGGGCGTCGGCGTTTTCCGCTGCGACGCGCCGGTCCAGCCGGCGCAGGGCGTCGGAAGTCTCGGCGATCAGCAATTCGCGGTCGGCGGCGGCCAGCGGCGCCAGGGCGCGCTCCAGAAAGACCACGCCACCGACGGCAAGCCCGATCGGCAGGTCGATCATATAGCGCACGCGGCTGTGCCACTGCAGGGCGATCAGGCCGCTCATCGTATTGACGACGGTATCGACCATACTGGTCTGCAGGGCGGTATAGACCTCGGAGATCGGCAGCGGTACGGCTCTGATGCCGGCTTTTTCCAGTGTGCCGATCGTGACGTTATCGCCCTGCGGCGCCCAGACCCGCGCCACGGCGGCCAGCTCGGCGGCGCTCGCCGCGCGGTGCAGGCTGTAGAGATAAACGAAACCGGAATTGGTCGTCCCGGCGAGAACCAGCCCCTTGGCAGTGTACTGCTCGGCGATACGCCGGTCGAGTTCCGGGCGGAGTGCATCGTATTCGGTCTGATCGCGAAACAAGAACGGCATCGAATAAAGTTCCCCGTCGCCGACCGTCGATGCCATCTCGCCAAGGGTGACGGCGGCGCCGTGCAGTTGACCGAGCTGCATCTTGCGCAGCAACGCCGGGGTATCGCCCATCACGCCGCCGGGATAAAACCGCAACTCCACCCGGCCCGCGCTCTGCTTCGCGACCACCTCGGCGGCGGCCTGCATCTCCTGCATCCAAACCGAGCCGGCCGGTGCCAGGGTGGCAACTTTCAGTGTCACCGCGGCCGCCGGCGGCGGCAGAAAAAGTAAAATAAACACCGCCGCCAATATGGCTTGCCGCCGGCCGTTCCCGGCTGGCGGATCAGAAAAACGCATCGGCTTCCTCCAATAATTGCCGCGCCCGCGCCTTGGCGAGCTGGTTGGTGAGATTGAATTCGGGAACCTCGGCCTTTGCGTCTAGCACTTCGTGCAACAGGCAATCGTGCAGTTCGCGATCGAACACCATCCGGGCGTACTGCTCGGCGTAATAGACCTTGATCAGCAGGTTGCGGCCGGCCGACTGGGACAGCGCCCGGCGATAATACTCGCGCGCTCCGTCGAGGTTGCCGCCGACCGCCGCCGGCCGTTGCGAATTGAGCACGGCAAGATAAAGATACGGCGCACCGTCGTCGAGCCCCGGCGCCAGATCGACCACGCGGTGCAGCAATAGTTCGACTTTGGGCAGATCAGCAAGCGCCGCATACTCGGCGCGGTGTGCCTGCACCCAGCCGACCCACACCGTCGCGTAGCGATAAGCGGCCTGGATATCCGCCGCGCCGGCCGCCAGCACGACCGGCTCGAAATCGAGATACGGCCGGTCGAGCGCGGCGCACAACGCCTGATCTTCGACACACAAGCCGCGGCGGGCATAGTCCAGCGCCCGGTCGGCCAGGCGCTTTTGCCTTTCCGGTTCGGCGACGAACAAGCCGCTGTAAACGCTGTACAGGCGCGCCGTGTCGAACAGCAGATCGGCGTTGTCCGGCTGGCTGCGGATCAGCGCTTCGAGCAACAGCATCCAGGCCGGCAGCGCCGCGGCAACGGTGGCTGGATCGTCGTGGCTCTGGATCGCGGCGCCGAGATTGGCGGCCAGTTCGCTGCTCGCCTGGCGCATGATCGCACCGCAGCCGTTGAGCCCACCGCCGAAAACGCCGGCGAGGACCACTGACAGAATGGGGATGCGGGATTTCAATAGAATGAACTGCCTTTGCTGGGGGCCGCCAGACCGGCGGCTTCGATCGTGTTTTGCAATAGGGCGCTGACCGTCATCGGCCCGACGCCGCCCGGCACCGGAGTGATCCACGCGGCGCGCGCGCCGGCGGCCTGAAAGTCGAGATCGCCGGTCACCCGGCCGTCGGCCAAGCGGTGGATGCCGACGTCGATCGCGACGGCATCCGGGCGGAGCCACGCGGGATCGACAACGCCGCGCTTGCCGGTGGCGACGACCAGAATCTCCGCCATTTTGACATGCGCCGCCAGATTGCGGGTGAAGCGGTGGGCGACCGTCACCGTCGCGCCGGCGAGCAGCAATTCCAGCGCCATCGGCCGGCCGACAATGTTCGAGGCACCGACGATGACGGCGTTCCGGCCCATCACCTCCAGCCCGTAATGGGCCAGCAGGTACATGATGCCGCGCGGCGTCGATGGCCGAAGCCCCGGTTGGCGCAGCGCCAAGCGGCCGATATTGTACGCGTGAAAGCCATCGACGTCCTTGTGTGCCGCGATGCGGTTCAGTATCCGGGCCTGATCGAGGTGCTGCGGCAGCGGCAGTTGCACGAGGATGCCGTCGATCGCCGGGTCTTCGTTCAATTCGTCGATCAGGGCGAGCACCTGATCGCCCTCGACCGCCGCCGGCAGATCGTGAGCCACGGAACGCACCCCGGCGCGCGCGCACGCCTGGCGTTTGTTGCGGACATAAATCGCCGAAGCCGCATCGTCGCCGACCAGGATCACCGCCAGCCCCGGCGGCCGCCCGCCGGCGGCGCAGTGGGCGGTGATCGCGGCGGCGATATCGGCCTGCCACAAGGCGGCGACTTGCCTGCCGTCGAGGAGTTGGGCCATGATCGTCCCGCATGCAACCATCGGCTATTGTAACGGGTCACTACGGCTCACGAGATCAGCATCGCGTCGCCGTAGCTGTAAAAACGATATTCCCGGCCGATCGCGTGGCGGTACGCCGCCAGCACTTCGCCGTAACCGCCGAAAGCCGAGACCAGCATCAGCAGCGTCGAGCGCGGCAGATGAAAATTGGTCAGCAACGCATCGACCACGCGCCACCGATAGCCGGGATAGATAAATAAATCCGTCATCCCCGAACAGGCACGCAACGCGCCGCCGGCGACAGCCGTTTCCAGGGCGCGGGCCGCGGTCGTGCCGACGGCGATCACCCGGCCGCCACGGGCCCGCGCCCGTTCGATGGCCGCCACCGTTCCGCTACCCACTTCGAACCATTCGCTGTGCATCCGGTGGCATCGCAGGTCATCGACCCTGACCGGTTGAAACGTGCCGGCGCCGACGTGCAGGGTCAGCGCGGCGCGCCCGATGCCGCGGGCGTCAAGCGTGTGCAGCACGGCCTCGTCGAAATGCAAACCGGCGGTCGGCGCCGCCACTGCCCCGGTGTTTCTGGCATAGACCGTTTGATACCGTTCGCGGTCGGCCGCCTCCGGCGGGCGCTCGAGATAAAGCGGCAGCGGCACCTCGCCCAACCGCACGAACAACTCGATCGCCGGCTCCGCCGCCTGAAAAACGAAAAAATCGCCGTCCCGGCCGCAGCATTCGATTTCGGCCGGCTCGCCCCGCACCCCGCTGCCGGTATCGCTTAGGCCGTCAATCACGATCCGGGTGCCGGTGCGCGGCGGTTTGCCGGCTTTGGCCTGCGCCAAAAAGCGCTGCTCGTCGAGCAACCGTTCGAGCAGGATCTCGACCCGCCCGCCGGTCGTCTTGCGGCCGCGCAGCCGGGCCGGCAGCACGCGCGTCTCGTTGACGACAAGAAGATCGCCCGGCGCCAGCAGGTCGGGCAGATCGCGGAACAGACGATCCGTCACGCGGCCGCTGTCCCGTTCGAGATGTAACAGGCGCGAGGCGCTGCGCTCGGCCGGCGGGCGGCGGGCGATCAGGTGCGGCGGCAGGTCATAGTCGTAGGCGGCAAGCGACAGGAGATCGGTAGTGGGCATCTGTGGTCATCGCATTCAGGCGGCGGCATCATGCCATGGATGGGCGGGTCGTGGACGCCTGGGCCCTGATTCCTGAGATAATCCGGGATAATGCAGCACGCCATCTCATGACGCGATCTCAAGCGCTACTACCATTCGCCAGGACCCCAATCACCATGACCGCCCCCCCCTCTTCCGCCCGTCACACCGCCCGCCGCCTCGACGCCGCAGACCCGCTCGCCGCCTGGCGCCGCGAATACGCCATTCCGCTGGACAGCGAGGGCAGGCCGTGGCGTTATTTCTGCGGCCATTCCCTCGGCCTGATGCCGCAAGGCGTGCCGGCGGCGGTCGAGGCGATGACCGCGCAGTGGCGCGACCACGCGGTCGACGGCCATTTCAAGGGCCCGGGCGCGTGGCTCGAATTCGCCGAAAAGCAGCGCCCGGCTCTGGCCCGCCTGGTCGGCGCCGAGCCAGCCGAGGTCGTACTGATGAACGCCCTGACCGTCAATCTGCACCTGCTGCTGGCCGGGTTTTACCGGCCGGCCGGGCGCCGCCGGCAGATCGTGATCGAATACGGCGCCTTTCCTTCGGACCGCTATGCCGTCTCCAGCCAGATTCAGTGGCACGGCCTGGAGCCGGATGCCGAGCTGATCGAAATCGCTCCGCCGCCCAATCGCGCACCACACGGCCTAGACGGCCTGGAACGCTACCTGGCGGCCCACGGCGACGAAGTGGCGCTGGTCCTGTGGCCCGGCGTGCAGTACCTGACCGGCGAGGCGTTCGACCTCGGGCGCGTCGCCGAACGGGTCCACGCCGCCGGCGCGATGATCTGTTTCGATCTGGCCCACGCCGCCGGCAACGTGCCGCTCGCCTTGTCGGAAAGCGGCATCGACGGCGCCGCCTGGTGCAGCTACAAGTACCTGAACGGCGGCCCCGGGGCGCTGGCCGGCCTGTTCATCCACCGGCGTCACCATCACGAACAGCAATTCCGCCTCGGCGGCTGGTGGGGAGTCGATGTTGCCGAGCGCTTCGCGATGCGCCCTGAATTCCATCCCGCGCCCGACGCCCGGGCCTGGCAGATCAGCAACCCGCCGATCATGACCCTGGCGGCGCAAAGCGTGGCGCTCGGCCACTTCGATACCGCCGGCATGGAAGGTCTCAGGGACAAATCGTTATCGCTGACCGGCTTTATGGAACACCTCATCGACGAACGCCTGGCCGGCCGCGTCGCCATCGTCACCCCCCGCGCACCAGCAGAGCGCGGCGCCCAGCTCGCGCTGCGCATCACCCAGCTTGGCTGCAAGGCACGCGATGTGCAGCAGGCGCTCGCCGGGCGCGGCGTCATCGCCGATTTCAGAATGCCCGATATCATTCGCCTAGCGCCGGTGCCGTTGTACAACACCCACGAGGATGTGCTCGACGCCGTCGAAACGCTGCACGCCGTACTCGACGAACGATAATGAACGGCACCCCCGAGGCGCCGTTGTGGACCATCGCCGGCGGCGGCCTGGCCGGCACCCTGCTGGCCCTCGAACTGGCGGCACGCGGCGATCCGGTTCGGATCATCGAACGCCATCCCAATCCAAAGATCGAAACCATCCCGAGCGGCCGGTCGATCAATCTGGCGCTCGCCCACCGCGGCCTGAAGGCCCTCGCCGCCGCCGGCCTCGACGGCGAAGTCAAGCGCCGTGCCGTACCGATGCGCGGCCGGATGATCCACGACAATGGTGGCGCGGCCCGGTTCCAGCCCTACAGCCGGCACCCGGAGCGGTTTTTGTACAGCGTCCAGCGCGACACGCTGAGCCGGATCCTGCTCGACGAAGCCCACCGCCGGCCAAAAATCGAGGTGTTGTTCGAACGCGAACTCGTTGCCATCGACTGGTCGCGGCGGCTCGCGCAACTTAGAACCTGGTGCAAAAAAAAGACAATACCCCTGCCGTTCAATCGTCTGATCGGCTGCGACGGGGCCGGTTCGGGTGTGCGCCGGGCAATCGAGGAGGCAAGCGGCGAGAGCGGCCGGATCGAATGGCTCGATCACGGCTACCGCGAATTCACGCTCGCTCCAGATCTCGCCGGCAGCGAAGACGAGCGCCAGGCGCTGCACATCTGGCCGCGCGGCGAATGGATGCTGATCGCCCTGCCCAACAGCGATGGCAGTTTCACTGCGACCTTGTTCATGGAGCACGCGGCGCTAGCCACACTCGGCGATGATCCCAAGCGCTGGCGATCGCTGTTCAAAACGCATTTCGCCGATGCCCTGTCCTGTCTGGACGGCCTCGACCGTGACCTCGAACACAATCCGATCGGCCGCCTGGGCACGGTATATGCGGCCCTATGGCATCATGCCGGCGCACTTCTGATCGGCGATGCGGCGCATGCCGTCGTGCCGTTCCACGGGCAGGGGATGAACGCCGCGTTCGAGGATGTCGGCCTGCTCGTCGCCGCCCTCGACCGCGGCACCGAGTGGCCGGCGCTGGCTGCCGGCTTTCAAGCCGAGCGCCAGCCGGACACCGACGCCCTGGCCCGGATGGCACTCGACAATTACCGCGAAATGCGCGCCGCGGTGCACGCCCCCGGCTTTATCAGGCGCAAGGCGCTCGAATGGGAGCTCGAAGGCAGGTTTCCCGAGCGCTTCGCACCGCGCTACGACATGGTGATGTTCAGCGACCTGCCCTATGCGCTGGCCGAAGCGCGCGGTGCGGTGCAGGCGGCGATCGTCGATGAGCTGCTTGCACTAAACGATCCAAAGGCCCGCATCGCCCGGGCCCGAACCCGGATCGAAGAGAACTTGCCCGCACTACGGGCGCCACAACAGGCTCAAGAATAAACCCAACAGGTAACTACTCACCCGGTTGGATATCGAGTTGACCAGAGAGCGCCATTTGGATAGCGACCAGAAGATTGTATCCCTTTGTTGGTGAACGAGACGTGGGGGTTTCTGGCAAAGAGCAACACCGCGGTCTCATGGTTCTTGAGCCGCTCCCAGAGATTGTGCGCATCGGACTTGGCGACGCGGCCGCACTTGCCGTTCTGCCTGGGCGGAATGGGCGGCGGTTCCTTCTCGCCTCGGGTCAGGATGTTGCGATAGCGTTGCCAGGACACATGGGGACGCCGCCACTCGGCGGGACGATGTGATCGACAACGGGGACCTTGACATCAGGATATCCTGGCAAGGTGGTCGAAGTGTGACCCCGATGCGGCGCAGCCACTCGCCGCTGCGACTCGGCTAACTCCGAGGATTCCGGCAAATCATGCAGTCAATCAAAAAGCGTGATCGCCAGCACCAAGGCCGGTAGTTTAACCGCCGAGGCAGCGCGTGGCAAGACGGTTTTATGTGGGGGCGACGGAATGGCTTTTGTGGGAGCGACACAAGCGTCGCTCCCACAAGGCCGCTGCAGCTGACGGGCAGGCTCAGTCGGCGCGCAGCGCCTTGCGACGCCGCCAGCCGAACCAGCCGAGCAGCAGGCTCAGCAGGCCGAGGCCCCAGGCATTCAGGCCGGGCACCGCGACCGGGATGGGGATGGCCACGGTGCTGCGGCCAAACACCACATAGCTGCTGCCGGAAAAACTGCCATTCGGGTCGGCGCCGAAAGCCCCGACGATCAGATCGCCGATACCATCGCCATTGGTATCCCCGGCGGCGCTGACCGAGTAGCCGGAGCGGTCATCCGCCGCCACGCCATCGAGGCGGAAGCCATCGCTGCCGTTTAAGCTGGAAAACGCCAGCGTCGGCGCAAACCCGGTGGTCTTGCCGAACACCACATAGCTGCTGCCGGCAGCACTGTTGCCATTCGGGTCGGCACCGTCGGCCCCGACGATCAGATCGCCGATGCCATCGCCATTGATATCCCCGGCGGCGCTGACCGAGCTGCCGGAGCGGTCATTCGCCGCCGCGCCATCGAGGCGGAAGCCATCGCTGCCGTTCAAGCTGGAAAGCGCCAGCGTCGGCGCAAACGGGCTGGTCTTACCGAACACCACATAGCTGCTGCCGGAATTGCCGCCATTCAGGTCGGCGTCGAAAGCCCCGACGATCAGATCGCCGATGCCATCGCCATTGATATCCCCGGCGGCGCTGACCGAGATGCCGGAGTAGTCATACGCCGCCGCGCCATCGAGGCGGAAGCCATCGCTGCCGTTCAACGCCGACAGCGCCAGCGTCGCCGCAAACGGGCTGGTCTTGCCGAACACCACATAGCTGCTGCCGGCAGCACTGTTGCCATTCGGGTCGGCGCGGTAAGCCCCGACGATCAGGTCGCCGATGCCATCGCCATTGATATCCCCGGCGGCGCTGACCGAGAAGCCGGAGCGGTCATACGCCGCCGCGCCATCGAGGCGGAAGCCATCCGTACCCGTCAGGCTGGAAAGCGCCAGCGTGGCGGCAAATGGACTGGTCTTGCCGAACACCACATAGCTGCTGCCGGAATCG
>JBDIVS010000025.1:0-39547 GCA_039794245.1 Candidatus Jinrbaksania sp. | reverse complement strand
AGCCAACACCCGGCCAGCAAAGTCGAAGAACTCACCCCCAGAATCTGGAAACAGAAATTCGCCGCCAACCCCCTATTGTCCGATATCAACCGCAGCACGCGGTAACGGTGTAGTTTGACCGCTTACTCTGGATCGCCGGGCGCTACGACAGCCTGGCTTTGCTCTTCAGCCTGCTGGCCGTCGATCGGATGCTCTCATGCAAGCATATCAGCGCCGCACTGTTTCTGGCGCTGGCTTTGGCCAGCAAGGAATCGGCAATGGTGACGCCGGTATTGCTTTTTCTCGCGGCATGGTGGGCGGTGGACCGGCGCGATCCGCAGGCGACGGTGCTTGTGAACATCCGGCGGGTATTCCCTTATTGGCTGTTCAGTTTTTTTGTTTTCATCGCTTATCTTGCATTGCGTTGGTTTCTTTATGACACGCCGTTCGGTGTCCATCAAAGGGGAATCAGTTGGCTGCCTATGGTGTGGATGACAAAAATCCCGGTTCTCGGCGAGATTCTGCTTCCTGCCTGGCGTACACAACCGGTGTTGTATGCCGCATTCTGGACCACGATGGCAGCCCTGTTGGGTCCGGTGGTTTATGAAGCCGCCGTCAGGAAAAATTATCACAAGAGTTTCATATTGGCTTTTCTCTGGGTGCTGTTGGCGGTTGGCGGGCTCTTGCCTCACTTGCACCAGGCATCTCCAGTCGGTCAAGGGATTCGCTTGTTGTACTCAGGCAGTGCATATTTCGCCATATTGACTGCTCCGGCGCTCGCTGCACTGATCAATAGCAGCGGAATATTGAGGCGCTCTGCGGGGCTGGCGATTACCGCGATAGCGCTGGGCATCCTGGCCACCGCGCAGCATCCGGCACAGCGTGACTGGACGTATGCCGTTCATTATATTCCCCGCCTGCAACAAGCGATTTATGCCGAGGCGGATCATATCGAAAAAGAGAGTTGGGCGCTGGTCCTGGTGCCTGAACATATCGGCGTCGCGCTTGTCGGCAGGCATGGTCAGGGAGCGCTGGTCAGCTCCCTGTTCCAACCGGCAAGCCTGCTTGACCGCATGGTGCCTTTTGTAGCCCCGGATCTCGACGCGTGGCGAAAGAAAATCCTTGACGGCATCATGTACGAGATTCGCGGGGCGGACGACGGGATGGATCACAAACCTGTTTTTTGGCCGAAATATTTTTATTGCGCCGATCCGGTAAGTGCCGGTTTGATCGCCTTGCACATAAAGCCGGACGATGACCCAACGACCTGGAGAGCCAATTGGTACTCTGCGGTTGCCGGTACGCCTTGTGCAGAATATCTCAACCCATGATACCAATCGGTTATTGCCGTTAACCCAAAAACAAATTGGCAACCTGCCAAAGCTGCCATTGCGCCGGGTCTTGTTCCAGGGTGCGGGCCATGAAATCCGCCAGATGTCGCAACGCCTGCTCTTCGTTTGAATGTTCAATGGCTGGATCGATGTGCAGTATTCTCCGCCCCGTGCTGAAGTCGAGACCGAGTTTATAAGTGACGAACATCGCCTTGCAGTCCATGGCGTGGCCGACGATTCCAGACTGCACTGCGGCCTGCCGGCCGAAGATTCGAATCTTGAAGTGTTTGCTGTGCCGGCTGGCGGGTACATCGAAGAGCGCCAGGATACATTCGCCCGAGTGCAGGGCGCGAATGAGCCGGCGCGGAAAGCCGCCGGGGCTGTATCGTTTTCCGGGAAACAACCGTTCGAGGTGGCTTTTGCGCGCCAGGGTGAATAATTGCAGCACTCTTTTGCCTCGAAATTCGCCGGGAGGCGCATTGCGAATAATGTAATACGGTGCGATGCCGGCGCTGTGCAGGGATTGTAACACGAAATATGCCGGTCCCCAGTGTGTGCCGATAATAACTAAAGGGCGTTGTACGGGCCATTTTCCATGTTGGTGCAACAGCCGGCGCCAGCGCCAGGGTTGCAGTACGGAGATCCAGAAATCCAGCAGATCGACGATCTGCACGAGGCGGTAGTGGCGCTGCCAGATCTGCGGTTCGGCGATTTCAATTATCCTTTCGGCCTCCGAATACGCCGCTTCGACTCTGCTCCTGAAGAACCAGCGCCGCCCGGCGATACGCCGGTACAGCGGCCAAGCCAGCCGCCACGGCAGCAATAGGCCAGGCAGCGGCAGAAGAAAATAGGTGACAAAATCCGCGAGTTCCTGGCGTGCCCTGCGCCATGCGGCCACACCGAGTCTCATTGCGATAAGGATTGGATAAACATCGAGGGGTTAACCCAACTGTTGCATAAATTCCCGGAATTCTCGGTCAAGCGGGCGAGAAACCGGGCGCGTCATCCTTGGCGAATTCGATGCTTTAACTAAAATTCCCATAACTTATTGATTTAATGAAGAAATATATAAATTCGAGCAAAATTTATGCAACTGTTGGGTTTATGCAACTGTTGGGTTAACCCAATGCCGTGATAGGGCTATGATAGCTGAATCATGAGTCCCCGTTCACAGGTCTGCGTCCCCGTCCTGGCCTATCACGCCCATATCCTGAGCGGGCGGGATTACGCCGGCGATGGTCATCTCGCTCTTGCTGCTGACCTGGAAGCGATCGCCGCCGCCGGGCGGCGGATCGTGCCGCTGCGCTGGCTTGTCGAGTGGCTTCAGGGTGAACGCGGCGATGCGGAACTGCAAGGTACTGTGGGCCTCAGTTTTGACGACGGCACGATCCTGGACTATCAATCCGTCGATCATCCGGAGTACGGCCGCCTGCCCGGTTTCCTGCCGATCCTCGAAGCCTTCCGCGCGCGCCGGGGCAGTGAGCAGCCGAACCTCAACGCCACTTGTTTTGTGATGGCCTCGCCGGTCGCCCGCAGTGAAATGGACCGCGCCTGTCTGTATGGCGCAGGGTGGCTCGACTCGAATTGGTGGGCGGCGGCCGCAACGGGCGGTCTGCTCGACATCGGCAACCACAGTTGGGATCACAATCACGAGGTGGCCAGCGAAGCACCGGGCCAGCCGCGCGGGACGTTTCGCAGTATCGATACAGAAAGCCTGGCGGATCACGAGATCCGCCGGGCGCAGGAGCTGATCGGCGAGCTCTGCGGCACGACGCCGCGCTTGTTCGCCTATCCTTACGGCGAATCCAATGACTATCTCGAGGGGGAGTACCTGCCGCGCCACGGCCCCGGGATGGGGCTTGCCGGGGCGTTTACGGCCGCCGGTGCCCCGGTCATAAAACAGACATCGTGCTGGTCGATCCCGCGCTTTGTCCACGGCCTGCACTGGCGGAGCACGGCGGAACTGTGTGCGATCCTGGAGGATGCGGCGTGAACGGCACAGCCGCGGAAGCGGCGCCCTTAACCTGTCATCCCGGATCATTCGTGCTATAATTTTCAGGCTTTGCCGAGCCCTTTGCCGGTCACGGTGGCGGACGCCGCCGTGATGCGCCGGGAGCGGGTGCGCGGCGCGCATTCCGGGACGAGGTGTAGCGGGCCGATGTTCAATCCTCGACGCTTGCTGGCCGCGCCGCTGGCGGCGCTCGGCGCCGGGTTTGTCGCGGCGGCGGCGCTGGCTGGAGCAACGGGGTTTTACGGACTGGCGGCCGGCGGCGCAATTGCGCTGGTGCCCGGTTTCGGGACGATGCTGCCGATCGCCCGCGCTCTGGCCGCCGGGCAGGCGCCCGGTCTCGGCCGTATGCTGCTTTGGGAGTCGGTCAAATGGCTCATGACCGCCGCGCTGTTCACGGCGGTTTTTGTTTGGCTGACGCCGCCGCTTTCGGCCCCCTGGTTGTTCACCGGGTTCATCCTCGGCCACGCCGGGTTGGCCGGCGGACTGGTGGTGGCGGCCGCCGGGCATCGTCCCGGTACGGGGTGATTTTGATTTGTTCTTGGAAGTATCACTGACAGACGGATAGGTATGGCAGGCGAGAGTCAAACGGCCTCCGAATACATCAAACACCATCTGCAGAATCTGACCTTCGGCCGCCATCCGGGCGGCGAGTGGGGGTTCGCGCACGATGTGGCTGAGGCGCAGGCGATGGGTTTTTGGGCGGTTCACGTCGATACGATGGCCTGGTCGATGCTGCTCGGCGTGTTGTTCGTCTCGCTGTTCTACCTGATCGCGCGGCGCGCCACACCGGGGGTGCCGGGCCGGCTTCAGGCGGCGGTCGAGAGCCTGGTGGAATTCGTCGACGGCGCGGTGCGCGAGACGTTCCACGGGCAGAGCCGGCTGGTCGCGCCTTTGGCCCTGACGCTGTTCGTCTGGATCTTTTTCATGAACCTGATGGATCTGATCCCGGTGGACTGGTTGCCCTGGGTGGCGCACGGCGTCGGTGTCAAGTACCAGAAAGTCGTGCCGACCACGGACGTCAACGCCACGATGGGCATGGCGATCGCCGTTTTTGCGCTGATCATTTACTACAGCCTGCGCATGAAGGGGGTCGGCGGCTTTATCAGCGAGTTGACGATGAATCCGATCAATCCCAAGGCCATGGGCATGCCTGTGGTGTTGTGGCCGCCGGTCATGGTCTTCAATTTTCTGCTGGAGACGGTCGGCCTTTTGGCCAAGCCGATTTCGCTCGGCCTGCGGCTGTTCGGCAACCTTTACGCCGGCGAGTTGATTTTTATCCTGATCGCCCTGGTTTTTGCCGCCGGTTCCGGCATCGTCGCCGAGGGTCTGCAGGCGCTGTTCGGCGGCCATGTCCCCGGCTGGTTTTTGCTGTTGTCTTTCGCCGTGGTGGCCGCCACATTGTATCTGCACGTGAAAGGGGCGCTCAGCACGCGCCGGACGCTGCTTCTGGTACTGGCCGAGATGCTGTTGGCCGGCGGCCTGGCTTTCACCGGCGGCCAGTTGCTGCACTTCGGGTGGGCAGTGTTCCACATTCTGGTCATCGTCTTGCAGGCGTTCATTTTCATGATGTTGACCGTGGTCTATCTCAGCATGGCCCACGAACATCATTGAACAAAGGATTTTTTTAGTCACTTCAGTCGATAACACCGGAGAAATCATGGAAACTGTAATCGGTATGACCGCGATTGCGATCGGACTTTTGATCGGCCTCGGGGCGCTGGGCGTCGGCATCGGCGTCGGCATCCTCGGCGGCCGGCTGCTCGAAGGCACTGCCCGCCAGCCGGAACTGGCGCCGATGCTGCAGGGCAAGTTCTTCCTGGCCATCGGCCTGCTCGACGCGGTGGCGATGATCGGCGTCGGTATCGCCCTGTTCTTCACGTTCGCCAATCCGTTCATCAGCCAACTGCAGGCGGCGGCCGGCGGTTGAGCGCCCGGGGCCATTGATGCAAACCGGGAGGTAGGCTCGTGAATATCAATCTGACACTGGTCTTGCAGTCGATCGCGATGATGATCTTCGTGTGGTTCTGCATGCAGTTCATCTGGCCACACCTTTTGCGCGCCATCGAGAACCGGCGCGCGACGATCGCCAGCGGCCTGGCCGCGGCCGAGCAGGCCGAGCGCGAACTCGAAGAGGCCCGGCACGAGGCCGAACGCCTCAGGCACGAGGCGCGCGAGCAGGCGGCGGCGATGATCGACCAGGCCGGGCAGCGCGCCGCCCGCCTGGTGGAAGAAGCCAAACGCGATGCGGCGGGCGAGCGGGCGCGGCTCAAGGCGGCCGCCGAAAACGAGATCCGGCAGGCCGCCGAACAGGCGCGCGCCGCGCTGCGCGGCGAAATCGCCGGGATGGTCGTGCTCGGCGCCGGGCAGGTGCTGGGCAAGGCGATCGGCGAGGACGACCACCGCGCGCTGCTTGACGACCTGGTGGCGGGGTTCTGAGTATGGCCGAACCGATCACTCTGGCCCGGCCCTATGCCAAGGCGCTGTTCGCCCTGGCCGGTAGCCAGGAGGCGATGCCCGCCTGGTCCGCGCGGCTTGCCCGTTATGTGGCGATCGTCGAAACGCCCGAGGTCCGGGCGTTGATCGGCCACCCGCGGGTGGATCAGCAGGCGCTGGCGCGGCTGATCGCTGAGGTGGGTGCGGTAGGTGAGGCGGTCGAATCGGGTGAAGCCCTGCTCGCCATCCTGGCCAAGAACGGCCGCTTGCCGCTGCTCGGCGAGATCGCCCGCCAGTACCGCGAGCTTGTCGCCGCGGCCGAGAACCGGATCGAGGCCGAGGTGACCACGGTGGTGCCGCTGGACGGCGCGGCGCGCGGCAAGCTGCTTGCCGCCTTGACCCGGCGTTTCGGCAAAGCGGTGACGCTGCACGAAAAGCAGGATCCGGCGCTTATCGGCGGCCTGGTGGTGCGCGCCGGCGATACCGTGATCGATGCCTCGCTGCACGGCCGGCTGAACCAGCTTGCCGGCGCCTTGCAACGCGGATGACCCGCCGGGGTAGTTTACTGTTTTCTCCTAAATTCGTACGCTTTCACCCGGCCGCCACGGCCGATGAGGATTGAGTTAGATGCAAACGCAATTGAATCCGTCCGAGATCAGCGAACTGATCCGCCGCCGTCTGGAGAGTTTTGCCGGGGCGACCGAAACGCGCAACGAGGGGATCGTGCTCAGTGTCGCCGACGGCATCTGCCGCATCCACGGCCTGGCCGACGCGATGCAAGGCGAGATGATCCGCTTCCCCGGCGACACCTACGGCCTGGCGCTCAATCTCGAGCGCGATTCGGTGGGCGCCGTGGTGATGGGCGCTTACCGCCATATCCGTGAGGGCGACACCGTGCAGTGCACCGGCCGCATCCTCGAGGTGTCGGTCGGCGAGGGCCTGCTCGGCCGCGTCGTCGATGCGCTGGGCAACCCGATCGACGGCCGCGGGCCGATCGAACACAGCGGTTTTTCGCCGATCGAGAAAGTCGCACCGGGCGTCATCGACCGCCAGTCGGTCTCGCAGCCGGTGCAGACCGGCCTGAAATCGATCGATACGATGGTGCCGATCGGCCGCGGCCAGCGCGAGCTGATCATCGGCGATCGGCAGACGGGCAAAAGCGCCGTGGCGATCGACACGATCATCAACCAGCGCGGCACCGGCATCAAATGTATTTACGTCGCGATCGGCCAGAAACAATCGACGATCGCCAACGTCGTGCGCAAGCTCGAAGAGCACGGGGCGCTGGAGCACACCATCATCGTCGCCGCGTCCGCTGCCGAATCCGCCGCCTTGCAGTATCTGGCGCCGTATGCCGGCTGCACGATGGGCGAGTACTTCCGCGACCGCGGCGAGGATGCGCTGATCATATACGACGACCTGACCAAACAGGCGTGGGCCTACCGCCAGATTTCGCTGCTCCTGCGCCGCCCGCCGGGCCGCGAAGCCTATCCCGGCGACGTGTTCTACCTGCATTCTCGCCTGCTCGAACGCGCCTCGCGGGTCAATGCGGCGTATGTCGAGCGGGCCACCGGCGGCAAAGTCAAGGGGCGCACCGGCTCGCTGACCGCCCTGCCGATCATCGAGACCCAGGCCGGCGACGTCTCGGCCTTTGTGCCGACCAACGTGATTTCGATCACCGACGGCCAGATCTATCTCGAAACCGATCTGTTCAACGCCGGCATCCGGCCGGCGATCAACGCCGGACTTTCGGTGTCGCGCGTCGGCGGCGCGGCGCAGACCAAGATCATCAAAAAACTCGGCGGCGGCGTGCGCCTGGCGCTGGCCCAGTACCGCGAACTGGCGGCGTTTGCGCAGTTCGCCTCCGACCTCGACGATGCGACCCGCCGCCAGCTCGAACGCGGCCAGCGGGTCACTGAGCTGATGAAACAGCCGCAGTACAAGCCGTTGACCGTCGCGGCGATGGCCATCATGCTGTATGCCATCAACGAGGGGTACATGGACGACGTCGAGCTGGCCAAAATCGCCGCTTTCGAGGGTGCCTTGCTGTCGTGGGTGGAAAACGAACAGCCGGACCTGATCAAGGAGATCAACGCCACGGGCGACTGGAACGACGAGGTCGCCGGCCGGCTCAAGCAGGCGGTCGAGGCGTTCCGCGCCAAGGGCGCGTGGTGAGCGCGGCGCGGCCGGCGGGGCGGGAGGACTGACGATGGCAGGCGGCCGCGAAATCCGCAGCAAGATCCGCAGCGTGCAGAGTACCCGCAAGGTGACCAGCGCGCTGGAGATGGTCTCGGCGAGCAAGATCCGCAAGTCGCAGGCGCTGATGGCCGCCTCGCGGCCCTACGCCAGAATGATGCGCCAGGTCATCGGTCATCTTTCACGGGCCAACCCCGAATACCGCCACCCGTTCACCGCCGGCCGCGACGAGATCAGACGCGTCGGTTATATCGTGATCTCCACCGACCGCGGGCTGTGCGGCGGTCTGAACAGCAACCTGTTCCGCAAACTGCTGGCCGAATTGCGTCACTGGCAGCGGGGCGGCGTCGAGGCCGACCTGGTGGTGATCGGCCGCAAGGGTTTGCAGTTCTTCCGCAATCTGAAGGTTAATCTGGTGGCCACCGCCGGTGGGCTCGGGGAAAAACCGCGGGTCGAGGAACTGATCGGGGTCGTCAAGGTGATGCTCGACGCCTACCGCGACGGCCGGATCGATCGCCTGACCATCGCTTACAATGATTTCATCAACACGATGAGCCAGCAGCCGGTCCTGATGCAGCTTCTGCCGCTCGTCCCCGACCCGGACGACCGGATGTTGAAGCTGTGGGATTACCTCTACGAGCCCGAGGCGCGCGCCCTGCTCGACGACGTGCTGACCCGCTATATCGAATCTCTGGTCTATCAAAGCGTGCTGGAAAACCTGGCCAGCGAGCACGCCTCGCGCATGGTGGCGATGAAGAGCGCTTCGGACAACGCCCACAAACTGATCGGCGAGCTGAACCTGGCCTACAACAAGGCGCGGCAGGCGGCGATCACCCAGGAGATTTCCGAAATCGTCGGCGGCGCGGCGGCGGTATGAGGGAGTGTGGAGTGAGGAGGCTGCACCATAACCTCCAGGTATGGCAGCAAGCGTGAAGATATTGACCACCTGACACATCCAGAACATAGCGAGTAAATGACATGTCTCAAGGCAAAATCGTCCAAATCATCGGTGCCGTGGTGGATATCGAGTTCGATCGCGAATCCGCCCCCAAGGTGTACGACGCACTCATCGTCGATGAGCGGAATCTCATGCTCGAGGTCCAGCAGCAGCTCGGCGACGGTGTGGTCCGGGCCATTGCCCTCGGTTCGACCGATGGCCTCAAGCGCGGGCTTGCGGTGCGCAGTACCGGCGCGCCGATCCAGGTACCGGTCGGCACCTGCACGCTCGGTCGCATCATGGACGTGATGGGCAACCCGATCGACAATGCCGGCGATATCGGCGAGGAAACACGCTGGCCGATCCACCGCCAACCGCCGAGCTATGTCGAGCAGGCGGCGGCGGTCGAGATCCTGGAAACCGGTATCAAGGTCATCGACCTGATCATGCCGATCGCCAAGGGCGGCAAGATCGGCCTGTTCGGCGGCGCCGGCGTCGGCAAGACGGTGACCATTATGGAGCTGATCAACAACATCGCCAAGGCGCATTCGGGTCTTTCGGTGTTCGCCGGCGTCGGCGAGCGGACTCGCGAGGGCAATGATTTCTATCACGAGATGAAAGAGTCGAACGTCCTCGACAAGGTGGCGATGGTCTTCGGCCAGATGAACGAACCGCCGGGCAACCGGCTGCGCGTCGCACTGACCGGCCTGACGATGGCTGAGTTCTTCCGCGAGGACGGCCGCGACGTGCTGATGTTCATCGACAACATCTACCGCTACACGCTGGCCGGTACCGAAGTCTCGGCGCTGCTCGGCCGCATGCCGTCGGCCGTCGGCTACCAGCCGACGCTGGCCGACGAGATGGGCATCCTGCAAGAACGCATCACCTCGACCCACACCGGTTCGATCACCTCGTTCCAGGCCGTTTACGTGCCGGCCGACGACCTGACCGACCCGTCGCCGGCGACCACCTTTGCGCACCTGGATGCGACGCTGGTGCTCAGCCGGCAGATCGCCGAACTCGGCATCTATCCGGCGGTCGATCCGCTCGATTCGACCTCGCGCCAGCTCGACCCGCTGGTCGTTGGCCAGGAGCATTACGACGTCGCGCGTCGCGTGCAGAGCACCTTGCAGCGTTACAAGGAACTGAAGGACATCATCGCCATTTTGGGCATGGACGAGCTCAGCGAGGAAGACAAACTGACCGTTGCCCGGGCGCGCAAGGTGCAGCGCTTTTTGTCGCAGCCGTTTTTCGTCGCCGAGACATTCACCGGCAGCCCCGGCAAGTACGTGCCGCTGGCCGAGACCATCCGCGGCTTCAAGGCGATCATCGAGGGCGGCTACGACCACCTGCCGGAGCAGGCGTTCTACATGGTCGGCGGCATCGAGGAAGCCGAAGAGAAAGGTAAAATGCTGGCCGCCAGGCAGGCGGCGTGATACATCGACCCAGGTGAACGGCAGATGGCCACTTTGAACTGCGATATCGTCAGCGCCGAGGGCAGCATTTATTCCGGCCCGGCGGCGATGGTCTATGCCTCCGGCCAGATGGGCGAGCTGGGCATCGCGCCGCGCCACGCGCCGCTTCTGACCCGGCTGAAACCCGGCCAGGTGCGGGTCGAACTCGCCGACGGCGAAATGCTGACGTTTTATGTCTCCGGCGGCATTCTCGAAGTACAGCCGCACCTCGTGACGGTGCTCGCCGATACCGCGGCGCGTGCCCAGGACCTGGACGAAGCGGCGGCGCTGAAAGCCAAGGAAGAAGCCGAGCACCACCTGGCCGAGCGCGCCGGGGCGATGGAAATCGCCGAGGCCCAGGCGCAGTTGGCGCAGGCCGTGGCCCAACTGCGGGCGATCGAAAAGCTGCGCAAAACCCTCAAGCGCTGATTTAGCCGGGTGCCGGCCGGCGGGTGTGACCGGGTCGGCGGTTTGACCTTTGTTATTGTTTATTGACGGCGGATTGGTTATTCTTCACCAACGCGCGGCTTCACCCGGCTGCGACGAACCAGGGGATGGGGCTCGCCCGCCGCATAAACAACCGGAGGCGAGAACAGCCGGTGTCGCTGCTTCAGGTCTTACGCTGAAGGGGTATCAATATGAACATGCTGTTACGACTGACTGCGGCGCTTGCCGCACCTGTCCTGCTGGCTGGCTGTCCGGCCGCCGGCACCACGACCAACGTCCGCGACGAGGGCGGCCCGAGCCTCGCCGAGGCCCAGGCCGCGCCTTATGACGGGCCGCAGGCCCGGATCGCCGTCGCCCGCTTCACCAACAAGTCGAGCGACGCCTACAACTGGTATTCGCCCGAAATCGGCGACGGCATGGCCGACATGCTGACCACGGCGCTGTTCAATTCCGGGCGCTTCATCGTCCTCGAGCGCCAGGCGCTGGAAGATGTGCTGGCCGAGCAGGATCTGGGCGCTTCGGGCCGTGTCAGCCAGCAGACGGCGGCGGCGATCGGCCAGATCGAAGGCGCCGAATTGCTGGTTGTGGCTGCGGTGACCGAGTTCGAAGGCAACGCCGGGGGTACCCAGGGCGGGGCCGGCGGTATCGGCGGCGGCGTGTTCGGGGCGGTTTTCGGCGGCGTACGCAGCGCCCATATGGCGATCGACCTCAGGATCATCGACGCGCGAACCAGCCGCGTGCTGGCGGCGACCAGCGTCGAGGGCGAGGCCAAGGATTTCAATATCGGTGGGGCACTCGCCGGTTACACCGGCTCGGTCGGGCTGGGTGGCGCATTATCGACCTGGAAGAACACGCCGCGCGAAAAAGCGCTGCGCCAGGTGATCGGTGCGGCGGTCGATTACATCATCAGCAAGACACCGGCGTCGTATTATCACTACGGCAGCGGCAGAGCCAGTGCTGCGGCGCCGGCCGGTACCGGCGAGCAGATCGTGATCACCGCGACGTCGCTGAATGTCCGCAGCGGCCCGGGCGCCGGTAATCCGGTGCAGTTCGGGCTCGCATCCGGCGCGATCGTCGAAGTGCTGTCCCGTTCGGCCGGCTGGGTGCAGATCCGCGACGACCAGGGCCGCACCGGCTGGGTCGCCGAGCAGTTCACGGCCAAGGTCAATTGAACCCAATGAACCCAAAAGTCGGGTGGCATGAGTGATGAAAACACCGTTCTTCGCCGCACTTCGTTTCATTTTGTGTTCCTCGCTCGCCGCGACGCTGGCCGCTCCGGCGTTCGGCCAAAATGTCAAGACCCATGTCCGCGACAGCGGTGGGCCGAGCATCGCCGAGGCCCAGGCGGCGGCCTATGACGGGCCGCAGGCCCGGATTGCGGTGTCGCGTTTCACCAACAAATCGAGTGATGCCTACCGCTGGTATTCACCCGAGATCGGCGACGGCATGGCCGATATGCTGACCACGGCACTGGTCAATTCCGGGCGCTTCATCGTCCTCGAACGCCAGGCGCTCGAGGACGTGCTCGGCGAGCAGGATCTCGGCGCCTCGGGGCGTGTCCGGCAGGACACCGCGGCGGCGATCGGCGAGATCGAAGGTGCCGAATTGCTGGTCGTCGCGGCGGTCACCGAATTCGAGGACAACGCCTCGGGTACCGCCGGCGGGGCTGGTGGTTTCGGCGGCGGGGTGTTCGGGGCCATCGCCGGCAGTCAGAGCAAGGCGCACATGGCGATCGACCTGCGTCTGATCGATGCCAAGACCAGCCGCGTGCTGATGGCGACCAGTGTCGAGGGCGAGGCAAAGGATTACAAAGCCGGCGGCCTGCTCGGCGGTTTCGGCAGTGGTTTCGGGCTCGCCGGCGGTCTGGCGACGTGGAAAAACACGCCGCGCGAAAAGGCCCTGCGGGTGGTCATCGAACGGGCCGCCGAGGAAGTCATCCGCCGCACGCCGGCGGTGTATTACCATGACGGTCAAAGGCCGGTTGCTCCGGCCGCCGCTTCCGGGGCGGCAGCGGCCGGGCACCAGCCGGTGACCCGGGCCGCCGAACTCGGCCCGCGCCTGGTGATCACCGGCACTAGCGTCAACGCCCACCAGGGGCCGAACGCGCAAAGCCCGGTGCAGTTCACGCTCGCCGCCGGGGCAATGGTCGATCGCGTTCTGGGCATCCCCGGCTGGGTGCAGATCCGCGACGATGGCGGCCGCACCGGCTGGGTCGCCGAGCGCGATACCGCGGCGGTGCAGTAGGCTAACGCATATTCCGCTGGATTTCGGCGAGCGCCTCGCTGCCGGGATTCAGTGCGGCGTAATCGAGCGCCGTCAGCGGTGTCCGGCATGTGCCGGCGACGTCGTGCATCTCGGGCAGCTCCTCGTTGAGATACAACAGCCCGGTCAACACTTCCCCTTTGGCCCGGCTGGCGTCGAGGCGGGCCAGCACGCCGCTCCGATCGGCCGGATCGAAGTCCGCTTCGATCCGGCGCAGAACGATCGACGAACCATCGTGCAGCACCACGCGCCGGCCTTCGCCGGGGCTTTGCGTGGTCAGGATCTCGTCCGCCGGCGGCACGAAATCGGCGAAGATCGCCGGCCGGTAGTGGCTGCGCGTGTGGGCATAGCTTTTCGTCGAGCCTTCGTGGTCGTTGAAGGTGACGCACGGGGAGATGATATCGATCAGCGCCAAGCCGCGGTGCGCGAGCCCGGCCTTGAGCAGCGGTACGAGCTGCTCTTTGTCACCCGAGAAGCCGCGGGCGACGAAACCGCAGCCGAGCGTGATTGCTACCGCCACCGGGTCGATCGCCTGCTGGCGGTTGATTTCGCCGCGTTTGGCCTTGCTGCCCGGATCGGCCGAGGCCGAGAACTGGCCCTTGGTCAGGCCGTAGACCCCGTTGTTTTCGATCAGGTACAGCATGTCGATGTTGCGCCTGATGGCGTGCGCGAACTGCCCGAAGCCGATCGACAGCGCATCGCCGTCGCCCGAGACGCCGATGCACACCAGATCGCGGTTGGCGGCCAGGGCGCCGGTCGCCACCGCCGGCATCCGGCCGTGCACCGAATTGAAGCCGTGCGCCCCGGAGAGGAAATAGGCCGGCGTCTTGGACGAGCAGCCGATGCCCGACATCTTGATCACGCCGGTCGGGTCGATGGCCATCTCGAAAAACGCCTGGACGATCGCTGCGGTGATCGAATCGTGGCCGCAGCCGGCGCACAGCGTGGACAGGCTGCCTTCGTAGTCTTCCTTGGTCAGGCCGAGCGCATTGCGCGGCTGGCCGGGATAGCCGACCCTGGGTTTGGGGATGAAGGTCATGCCACTGCCTCCGTGTTCAAGGCGCCCTCGATGCCGGCGACCACCGCCTGGGCCGGCAGCGGCAGGCCGTTGTAGTGCAGGATCGAATGCAGCTTGCACTTTTCGACCCCGGTTTCCAGTGTCAGCAGCGATTTCATCTGGGCATCGCGGTTCTGATCGACGACATAAACGCTCTGGTGCTCGGCCAAAAACGCCTCGACTTCGTCGCCGAACGGAAACGCCTTGAGCCTTAAGTAATCGAGGTGGACGCCGGCCTTGGCCAGGATGCTGAGCGCTTCGCGCACCGCGGCGTTTGACGAGCCGTAAGCGATGATGCCAAGCGGTGTGCGGCGCGCGGCGCGGTGCACTTCGGCGGCCGGCACCAGGCGGCGGGCGGTCTGCCATTTGCCGAGCAGGCGATCGACGACATCCTGGTATTCGGCGGCGTCCTCGGTGTAGGCACCGTAGCGGTTGTGGCCGGAGCCGCGGACGAAATAGGCGCCGCGGCGATCGACGCCGGGCAGGGTGCGCCACGCGATGCCGTCGCCGTCGCGGTCGAGATAACGGTGGAATTTTTCGAGCTTGTCCAGTTCAGCTGCACCCAGCACCTTGCCGCGGTCCGGCCGGTAGTGATCGTCGAAGGTCAACTCGTCGATCATCCAGTCGTTCATGCCGATGTCGAGGTCGGAGAGCACGAACACCGGCGTTTGCAGGCGCTCGGCCAGGTCGAACGCGGCGGCGGCGAAGGTGAAACACTCGCCCGGATCGGCGGGGAAGAGCAGCGGGTGGCGGGTGTCGCCGTGCGAGGCGAAAGCGCAGGCCAGCACGTCGCATTGCTGCGTCCGGGTCGGCATGCCGGTCGATGGGCCGACGCGCTGGATGTCGAAGAACACCGCCGGAATTTCGGTGTAATATGCAAAACCGATCAGTTCATTCATCAGCGAGATGCCAGGCCCGGAGGTCGGCGTGAAGGCCCTGGCCCCTGCCCAGCCGGCGCCGACCACCATGCCGGCGGCGGCCAGTTCGTCCTCGGCCTGGATGATGCAGTAACGCCGCTCGCCGCTTTCGGGGTCGGTGCGGTAGCGTTCGCAATAGGCCTTGAAGGCATCCATCAGCGAGGTCGAAGGCGTGATCGGATACCAGGCGCCGACCGTGGCGCCGGCGTACAGGCAGCCGAGCGCCGCGGCGCTGTTGCCGTCGATCAGGATCTTGCCTGCCGTCGCCGTGAGCGGCGTGGCGCGGATCGGCAGCGGGCAGTCGATTGCCGCGCGCGCCGCATTGTAGCCGAGCATGATCGCCTCGAGATTGGCGGTGACCAGTTTCGGTTTGCTGGCGAAACTCTCCTCGAGCAGCGTCTTGACGATCTCGAGGTCGAGGTCGAGCAGCGCGGCCAGCGCCCCGACGTAGGCGATGTTCTTCATCAGGATGCGGACGCGCGCCAGCGGGAAGTGTTCGTTGACCAGCCGGGCGAGCGGCAGGCCGATGATCGTAATGTCGTCGCGCTGCAATTGCCGGGCCCGCGGCCAGGTCGCGTCGTAGAGCAGCACGCCGCCGCCTGCCACTTCGCGAAGATCCTGGGTGTAGGTCTGGGCGTTCATCGCCACCATCACATCGACCGCCGCCGAGCGCGCCCCGTGGCCCGCGGCGTTGGCGCGGATCTCGTACCACGTCGGCAGTCCTTGAATATTGGACGGAAACAGGTTCTTGCCGGTGACCGGAATGCCCATCCGAAACAGCGCTTTCATCAACAACTGGTTGGCGCTCGCCGAACCGGTGCCGTTGACGGTGGCGATCTTGATCACGAAATCGTTGATCTTCCCTTCCATCGCCGGAGGGTGTTGCACGGTAGCCGGCATGGGGGTCAGCCGGCCTGGCGGATTTGGCATGGCGTGGTTCCAACAAAACGATCGGTGGGATGGTCGGCGGCGTAAGGCAGGCTGATCAGGGATTTCTGCATGTCCCAGGCGGCGGTCGGGCAGCGCTCGGCGCACAACCCGCAATGGACGCAGGCGTTCTCGTCCTTGACCATGACGCGCGCCGTCTGCGGCAGGTCGGCCGAGACGTACAGCGGCTGGTCGAGATTGCGCGCCGGAGTGCGCAGGCGGTCGCGCAGTTCGGCTTCGTCGCCGTTGGCGGTGATCGTCAGACACTGCGTTGGGCAGATATCGAGGCAGGCGTCGCACTCGATGCAAAGTGGGGCGCTGAATACCGTCTGGATATCGCAGTTCAGGCAGCGCTCGACTTCGCACGCCGTCTGCTCGGCGTCGAAACCGAGTTCGACCTCGGTAGCGAGCTCGCGGAAGCGCTCGGCGAGCGGCACGTGCTGCATCCTGCGCCGCGCCGCCGGCTCGAAGGCGTTCGAGTAGCTCCACTCGTGCATGCCCATTTTCTGCGTGTGCAGGTTCAGCACCGGCGGCAGGCGTTCGGTGAGCGCCGCGCCGTGGCAATGGTTGTGGATCGAGATCGCCGCCTGGTGGCCGTGCTCGACGGCCCAGATGATGTTTTTGGGGCCGAACGCCGCGTCGCCGCCGAAAAACACGCCGGACAGCGTCGATTCGAAGGTCACGGGATCGACCTTGGGTTCATCCCATTGGTTGAGTTCGATGCCAAGGTCGCGCTCGATCCACGGGAAGGCGTTTTCCTGGCCGATCGCCAGGATCACATCGTCGCACGGGATCGTCACCTCGCCGCTGACCCGGGACGAGACGATGCGGCCGTTTTCGACCTCGTATTCCATCACCTCGAAGCGCATGCCGGCCAGACGGCCGTTCTCGATCACGAACGCTTGCGGCGCGTGGTTGACGACGATCTCGACGTTTTCCTCCTCGGCGTCCTCCAGTTCCCAGGCCGAGGCCTTGAAAAAGCCGCGCGGCTTGCGGGCCATGACCTTGACGTCGCGCGCCCCGAGCCTGAGGCTGGTGCGGCAGCAGTCCATCGCCGTATTGCCGACGCCGATGATCAGGACGCGCTCGCCGATCCGTTCGATATGGCCGAAGGCCACCGATTCGAGCCAGGCGATGCCGATATGGATGTTCGCCGCGCCCTCGTCACGGCCCGGCAGTTTCAGTTCTTTGCCGCGCGGCGCGCCGGAGCCGACGAAGACGGCATCGAAGCCCTGGGTGAGCAGCGCCTTCAGGCTGCTGACCGGCGAGGACAGGCGCAGATCGACACCCATCCCGAGGATATAGCCGATCTCCTCGTCGAGCACCCGGGCCGGCAGCCGGAAGGCCGGGATGTTCGAGCGCATCAGGCCGCCGGGCACCGGCAGTGCTTCGAACACGGTGCATTCGTAGCCAAGCGGCAGCAGGTCGTTGCACACGGTCAGCGAGGCGCAGCCGGCGCCGACCAGTGCGACGCGCTTGCCGTTTTTTCGTTTCGGCACGGCCGGCAGGCGGCCGCGGACGTCGTCTTTGTGGTCGGCCGCGACGCGCTTTAGGCGGCAGATCGCGACCGGTTTGTCGTCGATCCGGCCGCGCCGGCAGGCCGGCTCGCACGGCCGGTCGCAGACCCGGCCGAGGATGCCGGGAAAGACGTTCGACTGGCGGTTGACCAGATAGGCGTCGGTGAACCGGCCCTGGGCGATCAGCCGGATATATTCCGGCACGTCGGTGTGCGCCGGGCAGGCCCATTGGCAATCGACGACGCGGTGAAAGTAATCGGGATTGGCGGTATCGGTGGGCTTCATGTCCAGGCGGACCGGGAGCGGCGTTTCGGGCTGACAAGCATAGCGCAAGCGGTGCATTTCGGCCAGTGCCTGGCCTCTATCCTGATCCCGGTCAACACGCCGGCCGCCGGTCCGGGTATCATTATGGCCCTGTTACCGGAGAGTGCTATGACGACCCGCCTCGAAAACCTTCAGCACCTACCCGCGGCGCGGGCCATCGGCGATGATCTTTTGGTCTGCGGCCAGCCGAGCGAGGCGGATCTGACCGCTGCCCGCGACAGCGGCGTGCGCACCGTCGTCAGCCTGTGCACCGCCGGCGAATGCAAATACGACGAGGCCGAGACGGTCCGCCGCCTCGGCATGAACTACGTCAATATCCCGGTCAAGGTGCCCGACAGCGTCAACGAGGACAACGCCCGGTTGCTCGACGCGATCCTCGAAGTCGGGCCGACCCTGCTCCACTGCTCGACCGGCAACCGCGGCGCGGCATTGCTCGCGCTGCGCGCCTTCCACATCGCCGGCCTCGACCCCGAAGAAGCCCTCGCCGCCGGCCGCCGCGCCGGCCTGACCCAACTCGAACCCCTGGTCCGCGAGCGGCTGCGCCGTTAAGTCGCCCCCGATTCTATGGGCACGGTTTCCAGAACCGTGATGGGGGTTCGCATCGCACCTGGCGCTGGATCCCATAGCGCCGCTCGGTGATCGGTGGGATGAATCAGACTCGGCACAAACCTTATTCGCCGGCCGTCTGGGTGCGGGCGGCCCGCCTGCACCACTGGGTCAAGAATCTTTTGGTTTTTGTGCCGTTGATCACCTCGCACCGCTATGGCGATAGTGCGGCGGTCAGCGATGCGCTGATCGCATTTTTTTGCTTCGGGATGGCCGCTTCCGGCGTTTATATATTGAACGATCTTGTCGATGCCGGGGACGATCGCCTGCATCCCGAGAAACGCCACCGGCCGTTTGCCGCCGGGCAACTCGCCAGGCATCACGGGTTGCTTGCCGCCGCCGTGCTGATCGCCGCATCCGGTGGCCTGGCATATCGCTTTCTGACCGTCGAATTCGTGGCGCTGATCGGGCTGTATTACGTTTTGTCGATCGCTTACTCGCTGCAGCTCAAAAAGCGGGCGATACTGGATGTCGTTACGCTTTCGGGCGTGCATACGCTGCGCATCGTGGGCGGCGCGGTGGCGATAGCGGTGCCGTTGAGCTTCTGGCTGCTGGCCTTTGCGATTTTTATATTTCTCAGCCTCGCTTTGGCAAAGCGCCATGCCGAGATATTCGGCGTGCGAAATGGCGGTGAGATGCGCCGGATAAGGGGGCGTGGCTATTCACCGGGCGATCTGCCCATGATCGCCGCCCTGGGGGCTGCCTCCGGTTACCTGTCCGTGCTGGTATTGGCGCTGTATATCCACGATGCAGGCGCTACGCACTACCGGAATCCGGAATATATATGGCTCGCCTGTATTTTATTGCTTGTCTGGATCAGCAGGGTGTGGATGCTGGCGCACCGCGGCAAACTCGATGAAGACCCCGTCATATTTGCGGTAAGAGATCGCCAGAGCCTGCTGATCGGGGCGCTAAGCGCACTCGTTTTCTGGATGGCGTTATGACCGGGAAGCGCCTGTTGTGGTGGGGCAATTATCCGTACCTGCCGCAAACTTGCACTCCTTGCCATTGGCGTGACGAACTGCCGGGCGCCTGTCATGTGGACGATCAGGATGATCCCGCGCCGGCTCTACAAGAAGCTGGATTTATGATGCGCTATGGGGCAGGAGTGTGTACTCCATGCAGCGAAGGTTCACCCCGGTGTGCTTTGCCGCCGGCGTGCCATGGGCAGGCCGAGGTTGCGCCAGAGTTTGAGGGTGGCGTTGGCGCGGTTTAAGGTGTAGAAGTGCAGGCCTGGGGCTCCGCCGGCGAGTAGGCGCTCGCACAAACGGGTGACGACTTCTTCGCCAAAGGCGCGTACCGCGGCGCCGTCGTTGTCGTAAGCTTCCAGCCGTTTCAGCATCCAGCGCGGGATTTCGGCGCCACACAGCGTGGAGAAGCGCGCCAGGCGGGCGAAGTTGGTGACCGGCATGATGCCGGGGACGATCGGAATCGTGATGCCGAGCGCCGCGGCGTCGTCCACGAAACGGAAATAGGCGTCGGCGTTGAAAAAATACTGGGTCAGCGCGCCGCTCGCCCCGGCCTCGACCTTGTTTTTGAAATAACGCAGTTCGCTTTCCGGATCGGGCGACTCGGGATGAAATTCCGGATAGCAGGCGACCTCGACCGCGATCTCGTCGCCCAGCCGGCGGCGGATATGGGCGACCAGGTCGGCCGCCTGCTTGAGTTCGCGGTGGCCGCGCCGTTCGGGATGGTCGCCGCGCAGCGCGACGATTCTTTCGACGCCAAGATCGCGATAGGTATCGAGCAGGGTGTCGATTTCGGCGATCCGGGCGCCGCACGACAGGTGCGGGGCGCACGGCGTGCAATAATCGACGGTAAGTGCCCTGACCGTCGCCAGCGTCGGGCCGAATGTCGAACCGCCGGCGCCGAAGGTCACCGAGAAATATTCGGGCTTGAGCAGCAGCAGTTTTTCCAGCGTCGATTCGAGGGTGAGCTGCTGAGCCTCATCGCGTGGTGGAAACAGCTCGAAGCTATAGCGTGCTGAACAGTGGGCGCGCAGATGCGCCACCGGCCGCAGGCCGCGGCCGGGCTGCGGTACAACCGTGTCAGTAACGGTAATGTTCCGCTTTGTACGGGCCATCGACCGATACGTTGATGTATGCCGCCTGCTCGGGCGTCAGTGTTGTCAGCTTCACGCCGATGCGTTCAAGATGCAGGCGGGCGACCTTCTCGTCGAGGTGCTTGGGCAACACGTAAACCTGATTCTCGTATTGCTCGTGCCGGCGCCACAGCTCGATCTGTGCCAGCACCTGGTTGGTGAACGAGTTGGACATCACGAAACTCGGGTGGCCGGTGGCGCAGCCGAGATTGACCAGCCGGCCCTCGGCGAGCAGGATCAGGCGCTTGCCGCCGGGGAAGACGATGTGATCGACCTGCGGCTTGATGTTTTCCCACTGGTAGCGGCGCAGGCCGGCGACGTCGATCTCGTTGTCGAAATGGCCGATGTTGCAGACGATGGCCTGGTCGCGCATCCGGGCCATGTGGTCGTGCGTGATGACGTGGTAATTGCCGGTGGCGGTGACGAAGATATCGGCCTTGTCCGCCGCCTCGTCCATGGTCACGACGCGGTAGCCCTCCATCGCCGCCTGCAGGGCGCAGATCGGATCGATTTCGGTGATCCACACCGTGGCGCCGAGGCCGCGCAACGATTTGGCGCAGCCTTTGCCGACATCGCCGAAGCCGCAGACCACGGCGATTTTGCCGGCGATCATCACGTCGGTGGCGCGTTTGATGCCGTCAACCAGCGATTCGCGGCAGCCGTACAGATTATCGAACTTGCTCTTGGTCACCGAATCGTTGACATTGATCGCGGCGAACGGCAGGCGGCCTTCTTTTTGCAACCGGTAAAGACGCTTGACGCCAGTCGTCGTCTCTTCGGTGACGCCGCGGATGCCGGCCAGGGTCTGCCCGTACCAGCCGGGCTGGGCGGCCAGCCGTTTGGCGATCGCCGCGTATAGGGCTTGCTCCTCTTCGCTTTGGGGATTCTCGAGAACGGCCGGATCGTTCTCGGCGCGCGCCCCGAGCATCACCAGCAAGGTTGCATCGCCGCCGTCGTCGAGAATCATGTTGGCGGTTTTGCCGTCCGGCCACTGGAAGATGCGGTGCGTGAATTCCCAGTATTCGTCGAGCGTTTCGCCCTTGTAGGCGAAAACCGGTATCCCGGCGGCGGCGATCGCCGCCGCGGCGTGGTCCTGGGTCGAGAAGATGTTGCACGATGCCCAGCGCACCTCGGCGCCGAGCGCGGTCAGCGTTTCGATCAGAACCGCGGTCTGGATCGTCATGTGCAGCGAGCCGGCGATGCGCGCCCCGGCCAGCGGCCGGCTGTCGCCGTATTCGGCACGCAGCGCCATCAGGCCGGGCATTTCGGATTCGGCGATCGCGATTTCCTTGCGCCCCCAGGCGGCGAGCTTGGGATCGGCGATGTGAAAATCGGCGGTCGGAAAGGATTCGAGTCTGGCGTTCATATCTGATATCCGGAAGGTTGGGTCGGTTCAGCCGGCGGCCTGTTTGGCCTCGAGGTCGCCGAGGCCGGCGGCGTTGCGCAGCTCGGCGGCGCGGTCGGTCTTCTCCCACGGCACGCCGAGGTCTTCGCGGCCCATGTGGCCGTACGTCGCGGTCGCCCGGTAGATGGGCCGGATCAGGTCGAGCGCCTGGATGATGCCGTAGGGGCGAAGGTCGAAATGGCGGCGGATCAGGGCGGTGATCTCGTTCGCCGGAATCTTGCCGGTGCCGAAGGTCTCGACGCTGATCGAGGTCGGCTCGGCGACACCGATCGCGTACGACACCTGGATCTCGCAGCGCTCCGCCAGACCGGCGGCGACGATGTTCTTGGCGACATAGCGGCAGGCATAAGCGGCGGAGCGATCGACTTTCGACGGATCCTTGCCGGAAAACGCGCCGCCGCCGTGGCGCGCCATGCCGCCGTAGGTATCGACGATGATCTTGCGGCCGGTCAGGCCGGCATCGCCCACCGGGCCGCCGGTGACGAAACGGCCGGTCGGGTTGATGTGGTAGCGCGTCGTGCGGTCGAGCCAGGCGGCGGGCAACACCGGCTTGATGATGGTTTCCATGACCATCTCGCTGAGCGCCGCCTCGCCGATATCGGGGCTGTGCTGGGTCGAGAGCACGACAGCGTCGATGCCCACCGGGCGGCCGTCCTGGTAGCGGAAGGTGATCTGGCTTTTGGCATCCGGCCGGAGATAACGCCGGCCGTCGTCGGACCCGCGCCGGACCTCGGATTGGCGTTTGACCAGTTCGTGGGCGTAGTGGATCGGCGCCGGCATCAGCACCGCCGTCTCGTTGCTGGCGTAGCCGAACATCAGGCCCTGATCGCCGGCCCCCTGTTCTTCCGGTGCGCCGCGGTCCACTCCCTGGCGGATGTCGCTCGACTGCTTGCCGATGATGTTGATGACGCCGCAGGTGTGGCCGTCGTAACCGATTTCCGATGAATCGTAGCCGACCCCGACGATCACCTCGCGCACCAGCTTTTCGAGATCGACCCAGGCCGAGGTCGTAATCTCGCCGCCGATGATCGCCACGCCGGTTTTGACCATGGATTCGCAGGCCACCCGGGCCAGGGTGTCCTGTTCGAGCATCGCGTCGAGCACGGCATCGGAAATCTGGTCGGCGAGCTTGTCGGGATGGCCCTCGGAGACGGATTCGGAGGTGAACAGGTATCCGGACATCAAATTATCTCTTAATCAGGATAGAAAGATATAGGACGGATATTGTACCGCAGCCCAAACTCGTCTGCACGCCACCGGCCGAGTCCAGCTCCGGCGGAACCAGCGGGACCAGGACTGCCCTGCATAGCGGGCAGTGGGGCGCGCCGAGGACGGCGCGCCTATATCCTGTAAAACTATTTTTCACCACGAAGAGAACCCGGTGCGCGACTTCACCTTGTGGGCCAGAGGACGCCACAACGCTCCTCATCAACAGGCCGGATATAAGGTCGCAAGCCACCTTCGTTTAAGTTCATGCTTGCAAATCGGGAGGAGTCCATATAGGGGTCAACAGGCGGGCTGCCCGTTCCGGCCGGAAGCCCCGCCGGCGGAGGCGATCATCCGGGATATAATGATCTGCCCCATGCCTGATTACCCCGGAGGTCAATGAGATGCCGCATCGTCTGCTCGCTCCGCTGGCGGCCAATTTTCTCGGTCATACCGCCACCTGGTACAAGCTGACGATCATCGCCTTTTTGGTCGTTAATCCCATCTTATGGCAGTTCAGCGGTTTTGTCACCGGCTGGGTGCTGGTGCTCGAATTCATCTTTTGCCTGGCGCTGGCCCTGAAGTGCTACCCGCTGCAGCCCGGCGGCCTGCTGGCGATCGAGGCCGTGGTGTTGGGCATGACCTCACCAGAAATGGTTTACCACGAAGCGGTGGTCAATTTCGAGGTGATTTTGCTGCTGATCTTCATGGTCGCCGGCATTTATTTCCTGAAGGACATGCTGCTTTATGTCTTCTCGAGGATTTTGCTCAATATCCGCTCGAAAATCGCGCTGTCTTTGATGTTCGTGGGCACCGCCGCCTTTCTGTCGGCGTTTCTCGACGCGCTGACGGTGACCGCGGTGGTGATCACGGTGGCCGCCGGCTTTTACGGGGTTTATCACCGCGTCGCCTCGGGCAAGGGTTTCGACCACGAACACGATCACGGTGACGACAGCGGCATCGGCGACGAGCGGCGCGCCGATCTCGACGATTTCCGCGCCTTTCTGCGCAACCTGATGATGCACGCCGCGATCGGTACGGCCCTTGGCGGCGTCACGACACTGGTCGGCGAGCCGCAGAACCTGCTGATCGCCGGCGTGATGAACTGGGAGTTCGTCGAGTTCTTTGTGCGCATGGCGCCGATCACGCTGCCGGTGTTCATCGCCGGTCTGGCGACCACCGTTGTCGTCGAACGTTTTTCGTTGTTCGGCTACGGCGCCCAATTGCCCGAAACGGTGCGCGAGGTGTTGCTCGAATATCAATTGGCGCAAGAACAAAAACGCACCGCTGAACAGCGGATGAAGATCCTGATCCAGGGGCTGGTCGCGGTGTTTCTGGTGATGGCGCTTGGTTTTCATCTCGCCCATGTCGGAATCATCGGTTTGACGGTCATCGTGCTGGCCACGGCGTTCACCGGGATCGTCGAAGAACACCGGCTCGGCCCGGCGTTCCACGAGGCGTTGCCGTTCACTGCGTTGCTCGTGGTATTTTTCGCGATCGTTGCGGTGATTCACGACCAGCAGCTGTTCAAGCCGGTCATCGAATATGTATTCACATTGCCGCAAAGTTCGCAGGCACCGGTGTTCTATCTGGCCAACGGCCTGCTGTCGACGATCAGCGACAATGTTTTCGTCGCCACGGTCTATATCAACGAAATCAAGGTAGCGTTCGAGACGGGCCGCATCGGGCTCGATCATTATGAACACCTGGCGGTAGTGGTCAACGCCGGGACCAACATCCTGAGCGTCGCGACGCCCAACGGCCAGGCGGCGTTCCTGTTTCTTCTGACTTCGGCGCTGGCGCCGCTGATCCGGCTGTCGTATATGCGGATGGTGATACTGGCCTTTCCCTACACGATCACGATGTCTATCACCGGCTTGCTGGCGACGATTTATCTTTTGCCGCTTGGTCTATAGGTATCTGGAGCACGGCCATTATCAACGCCGGTGGATTCACTAAGTTTGACATTACCGGGGGTTGGTATCAGCCTCGGTTTCGATTTTCCGTCATTCCGGCATGGCTTGCCGGCCGGCAAAAGAAGCGCGACTGGAGTGCCGGTGGATCGTTACTGGCATGAATTTCCCGCCAGCGGCTGAAAGGCGGCGACCAGGCTGCTGGCGCCGGCGCGCAGTTCGTCGCCCGCCGGTACGGCGAGATGGACGATGGCAGCGGTGGCGAAATAACCTGGCGGTTCGATGCCGGGCGCCAGCAGGTGGCGCATTCCTTGTTCGAGCACCGGGTTGTGGCCGACCAAGAGCAGCGGCCGGCCGTCGAGGTGGCGCTCGATCAGCCTGAGCCAGGCGTCGAGTTCGGCGCGGTACAAAGCTGGCAGCCACTGGATCGCGGACAGGCCGGTGGCGGCCATGACGATGGCGGCCGTTTCGCTGGTTCGCGCCGCGGTCGAGGCGACGATTTTTTGCGGTTTGGGTTGCTGTGCCGCGAGCCAGGCCGCGGCTTCGGCGGCTTCGCGCTGGCCGCGCGGCGACAGCGGCCGTTCGAAGTCGCTGCGCGCCGCGCCCTGGCCCAGGGCATGGGCATGGCGCATCAGGTAAAGGTGCTGGCTGGGCGAGCCGCCGGGCATCGGCATGGCTCGGGTTCAGCGGTTGATGATCCTTTGCGCCGCGGCGATGGCTTCGTTATCGTCGCGGCGCGGCGGGATCGTGACGCCTTTCCGGCATGCCGGGCGTTCGTCCAGGCGTGCCAGCCACGCTTGCAGGTGATCGAGTCCGTCGATCGGTACTTCGGCCCACTCGTGGATGCGCACCCACGGCCAGGCGGCGATGTCGGCGATCGAATACTCGTCGGCCAGGTAATCGCGCCCGTTGAGGCGGCTGTCGAGCACTTCGTACAGGCGGCGGGTTTCTTTCTGATAACGGGCGATCGCCGCCGGCAGGTGTTCCGGAAAATAACGCAGAAAAACGTGCGCCTGCCCCTGCATCGGCCCCAGCCCGCCCATCTGGAACATCAACCATTGCAGAGCGACAGAACGGCGGTGCGGCTCGGCGGGCAGCAGCCGGCCGGTTTTTTCGGCCAGATAAATCAGGATCGCGCCCGATTCGAAAACCGCAAAGTCGCCGGCGTCGTGATCGACGATCGCCGGTATGCGGCCGTTGGGATTGATCGCCAGGTACTCGGGCGTTTTCTGTTCGCCCTCGCCGAGGTCCAGCACCTTGACGGTGTAGGGCAGGCCGAGTTCCTCGAGGGCGATCGAGATTTTGTAACCGTTCGGCGTCGGCGCGGTATAGAGGGTGATCATTGTCCCGCTCCGCGGAAGACTTCGCCGCCTTTCATCACAAAGAGCACGCGCTCGGTTTCGGTGATGTCGGCCAGCGGGTCGCCGGCGACGGCGACGAGGTCGGCGTAAAACCCCGGCGCGAGCTGGCCCAGTTCGCCGCCGGAATCGAGCACTTCGGCGGCGGCGATCGTCGCGGCGCGCAACGCTTCGAGCGGCGGCATACCGTCTTCGACCAGGTAGCGGAACTCGCGGGCGTTGTCGCCGTGCGCCGAAACGCCGGTATCGGTGCCGAAGGCGATCTTGACGCCCGCTTTGTAGGCTTTGCCGAAGGTCTCATCGATGACCGGCCCGATCGCCGCCGCCTTGGGGCGCACCACTTCGGGCAGGAAGCCCGGTTCGGCGGCCTTGGCGGCGACGAAGCGGCCGGCGGAGATCGTCGGCACGTACCAGGTGCCGCGCTCGATCATCAGGCGCATGATTTCATCGGTCATGTAGGTGCCGTGTTCGATGGTTCTGACCCCGGCGAGCACGGCGCGTTTCATCCCTTCGCTGCCGTGGGCGTGGGCCGCGACGTGCATGCCGTACTGGCGTGCGGTTTCGACCACGGCGGCGAGTTCGTCCGGCATGAACTGCGCGTTCTGGCCGTTCCTGGCCAGGCTCAGCACGCCGCCGGTGGCGGTGATCTTGATCACGTCGGCGCCGTCCTTGTAGCGCTGGCGTACTGCCTGGCGCGCGTCTTCGACGCTGTTGACGACGCCTTCGGCCGGGCCGGGGCTGCCCATCAGGTCGGGGCGGTAGCCGTTGGTCGGGTCGGCGTGGCCGCCGGTCGTGGCCAGCGATTTGCCGGCCGAATAGATGCGCGGGCCGGGCACCAGGCCGGTGGCGATCGCGTCGCGCAGGGCGATCGTCACGTTGTAACTGTCGCCGAGGTTGCGCACCGTCGTAAAACCGGCGGCCAGCGTTTTGCGGGCATTGGCCGCGGCCTTGTACGCCAGATCGGCTTCACTGTCCTGAAAACGCGAAAGGTAGGACATCGGCCCGAGCTGGCCGTCGAGGTGGACGTGCAGATCGATGAAGCCGGGCAGGCAGGTCCTGGAACCAAGGTCGATCGTGGCCTCGTCACCGGGGCGCCGGCCGTGGACGGCTTCGATCCGGCCGTTCGAGATCTCGACGATCTGGTCGGTCAGCATTTTGCCGGCGGCGATATCGAGCAACATGCCGCAGTGGACGGTGGTGTCGGCGGCGGGGGCGGGCAAGGCCAGGCAGTTCAGGGCGGCGATGGCAAAGCCGATGGCCGGCAGGGTGTGCGTTTTCATGGGTCAAGATTCCAGTAAGGAGACAGATTCAATGAGCAAAACCGGCCTTCGCCGGCGGTGCCGCCGGCGCTTCGGCTGCTGCCGTGCCGCGCTTGAGATGGACCAACAGCAACGCGATCGCCGCCGGCGTCATACCGGGGATGCGGCTGGCCTGGCCGATCGTCGCCGGCCGGATGTCTTGCAGTTTTTCGCGAAGCTCGGCCGACAGGCCGCGCACCTTTGCGTAATCGAGTGCCGGCGGTATGGAGCGGGTTTCCTGTGCCGCGCGGCGCGCCACTTCGTCGGCCTGGCGTTTGAGGTACCCGCCGTAGCGGGCCTGGATTTCGATCTGCTCGGCGGCGCGTTCGGGAATCGCCGCCAGGTCGTCATCGCCGAGCGCCGCGGCCAGCGCCGTAAGGCTCGCTTCCGGCCGGCCGAGCAGTTCCGCCGCCCGCAGCTCGCGCTTGAGCTCGATGCCGCATCGGGCTTCCAGGGTCTCGGCGGCGGGCGTTGAGGGTCGAATCTGGAGCGCGGCGAGCCGCTCCATGCCGCGTTCGACCGCATCGCGGTGCGCCTCGAAGGCCGCCCAGCGAGCGTCCGGAATCAATCCCAGTTCGCGGCCGAGAGGGGTCAGGCGCAGGTCGGCGTTGTCCTCGCGCAGGCTGAGGCGGTATTCGGCGCGGCTGGTGAACATCCGGTACGGCTCAGTGGTGCCCTGGGTCACGAGGTCGTCGATCAACACGCCGATATAGGCCTGGTCGCGGCGCGGCGTCCACGGCGCAAGGCCGCGGGCGGCACGTGCCGCGTTGAGGCCGGCGACCAGCCCCTGGGCCGCCGCTTCCTCGTAACCGGTGGTGCCGTTGATCTGGCCGGCGAAATAAAGCCCGCCGAACGCCTTGGTTTCGAGGCTGGGCTGCAGGCCGCGGGGATCGAAAAAGTCGTACTCGATGGCGTATCCCGGGCGGGTGATCCGGGCCTGTTCGAAGCCGTGGATGCTCCTGACGAGCGCCAACTGGACATCGAACGGCAGGCTGGTCGAGATGCCGTTGGGGTAGATTTCGGCAGTGTAAAGCCCCTCGGGCTCGATAAACACCTGGTGCCGCTCGCGCTCGGCGAAGCGCACCACCTTGTCCTCGATCGACGGGCAGTAGCGCGGCCCGACGCCTTCGATCGCGCCGCTGAAAAGCGGCGAGCGGGGCAGCGCATCGAGGATCAGATCGTGGGTGCGCCGGTTCGTGTAGGCGATGTGGCACAGGCGCTGTTCGGGGTGTTCGGCGCGACTGCCGAGGAACGAAAACACCGGCCGCGGCTCGTCGCCGGGCTGCGCTTCGAGGCCGGCGTAATCGATGCTGCGGCCGTCGATCCTGGGCGGTGTGCCGGTTTTCAGGCGGCCGGCAGCGAGCGGCAGCTCGCGCAGCCGGGCCGCCAGCCGGTTGGCCGGCGGATCGCCGGCGCGGCCGCCTTCGTACTGGGTTGGCCCCAAATGGATCTTGCCGCCGAGGAACGTGCCGGTGGTCAGAACCGTGCAGGCGGCGCGAAAGACCAGCCCGCCGGCGGTAACGCAGCCGGCAACCCGGTTCTGTTCGACCACCAGGTCATCGACCGCCTGCTGGAACAGCGTCAGGTGCGGTTGGGTTTCGACGGCGTGACGGATCGCCTGGCGATAAAGCTGCCGGTCGCACTGGGCGCGCGTGGCGCGCACTGCCGCGCCCTTGCTCTGGTTGAGGCGGCGGAAATGGATGCCGGCGCGGTCCGCGGCGCGGGCCATCACGCCGCCCAGGGCATCGATCTCCTTGACCAGGTGACCCTTGCCGATGCCGCCGATCGCCGGGTTGCAGCTCATCTGGCCGATCGTTTCGATGTTGTGCGTGAGCAGCAGCGTCCGGGCGCCGGTGCGCGCTGCGGCCAGCGCCGCCTCGCAGCCGGCGTGCCCGCCGCCGATCACGATGACGTCGAACTTTTCGGGATAATTGAAATTCATTCAAAGAATTATACGCGAGGGGCTGGGTGTGGTACGGGCGAAGGATCACCGGCGGGGCAGGGAGGCGAGGGCGGGCGGGTGGCACGCTGCCGGATTCCGCGCTACCATCAACGGTTCACGCCCATGCGGAGATAGACGATGAACGACCCGGTCCATACCCCCGAGGCCCACCCCGGCAGCGACCCCGGCGAAGGGCATCATGAAGAGCCGTGGCGCGATCGCAATCTTTGGCTCAGGTTCGTGTTGATGCTGCTGTTCGCCGTGGTCTATTGGCTTGCCCAGTTCGCCGTCGGCCTGACGGCGCTGATCCAGTTCGGCTTCGCCGCCTTGACCGGTGAGCACAGCGCTCCGTTGCACCGCTTTGCCGCGGGACTTTCGGCCTACATCACCGAGGTCATCGACTTTCTGATGTTCCAGAGCGAGCACCGGCCTTTTCCGTTCAACGAGTTTCCCGAGAAGCAGCCGGCCGGCGCCGCTGCGGCGCACGGTGCGCCGCGTAAAAAAGCCTCGAAAAAATGACAAGCACGTGCAGGAATCCGGACGAACACCCCGCAGGCAGGTCCGTTCCATCCCCCGTTTACGGGGGAAGGTTGAGATGGGGGCCGTTGTATTGTCCGGTAGGTGAACACCGTTGAGTCGCAAAGTTTACGATTTGCAGGGCTTCGCCCTGGTGCTGGAGCACGTGCAATTCGTCTCGCCGTTGTTCGAGGCCAAGGGCCAGGAAGGCTGGCAGTTCAACCTGAGAATGACCGGCGGCCTGCGCCTGCCGTTCAAGTTTCCGACGCGCGGCGACGGCACACTGGCCCGCGAGATGCTGATCAAGGCGTTGCGCGATGAATAGGCGGGAGATACGCAACCATAGGCACGGTGCCGAACGCGGCGTAGCTGCCGGCTACTGCGCCGCCGTCCTGCTGATGCCACTGCTGGCGCTCGCCGGCTGCCGGGCCGCCGAACCGGCGGTGACGCTCGGCGGCGAGCGTTACACGGTCGAAATCGCCGACGACGATGCCAGCCGGGCATTGGGCCTGATGTTCCGCGACGAACTGCCGGACCATCACGGCATGTTGTTCGTTTTTCCCGAACAGGCGCCGCGCGCCTTCTGGATGAAGAACACCCGGATTGCGCTTGACATCATTTATTTCGACCGCGAGCTTCGCCTGGTCAGCGTCAGCGCCGGTGCCCGGCCGTGCCTGCGCTCGCCGTGCCGCAATTACCCAAGTGCCGCACCGGCGATGTACGTGCTGGAACTGAACGCCGGCGAAGCGGCGCGCCTCGGTCTGCAACCCGGTGATCGCATGACCCTGCATGACATCGATACCGGGAAGGAAACTTCCGCCCCGGTCACCGTCGAACAACAGAGGAACTGACGATGAAACGTTTATTTAATTTTGCTATTTTTGTTATTTTGGGCTCCGCCCTGCTCGCTGCATGCGACCGCGAGGCGCCGCCGGCGCCGGATGAAAACGCAGCCGGCAACGCAGGGCAGGCCGCCCCACAGGCGTTGCTCGACAGCGAATTCAGCGCGACGCTGGCCGGCCATATCAAAACCCTGAGCAGTGACGAATTCGGCGGCCGGCAGCCGGGCAGCGAAGGCGAGCAGAAGACGATCGACTACGTCAGCGCACGATTGCGCGAGATCGGCGTCGTGCCGGCCAATGGCGACAGTTACCTGCAGGCAGTGCCGCTGGTCGAGATGACCGCAACCAGAATCGATCCTCTTCGTTTCACCTCCGCCGCAGGCGATCTCGAATTCGCCGTACCGGATGAGGCCGTGGTTTGGACCAAGCGCGTGACCGACAGCGTTGCCGTCGAGCACAGCGATGTGGTGTTCGTCGGCTATGGTATCGTCGCCCCGGAATACGACTGGAACGATTATGCCGGTCTCGACGTCAGTGGCAAGACGGTCATCATCCTGGTCAACGACCCGGGCTACGCCAGCGGCGATCCCGAACTGTTCACCGGCAAGGCGATGACCTATTACGGCCGCTGGACATACAAATACGAGGAAGCCGCCCGCCAGGGCGCGGCAATGGCGCTGATCGTGCACGAGGAAGGCGCCGCCGGTTATCCGTTCGGCGTCGTGCAAGGATCGTGGACCGGCCCGCAGTTCGACCTGATCAGCGACAACCGCAACATGGACCGCGCTGCGATCGAAGGCTGGTTGAGCGGCGAGGCGGCATCGCGCCTCATCACCGCCGCCGGCGAGGATCTGGCCGCCCTGACCGCGGCCGCCGCCGAGCGCGGCTTTCAGGCGAAGCCGCTGGCGCTCAAGGCGTCCGGTGGGCTGAGCAACACGTTCCGGACGATCGAGTCGCACAATATCGCCGGCATCCTGCCCGGCGCGGTGCGGCCCGACGAGTATTTCATCTACACCGCGCACTGGGATCATCTCGGCACCGACACCGCCGCCGAAGGCGACGGGATTTACAACGGCGCGGTCGATAACGCCACTGGCGTCGGCGCTTTGCTGGCGCTCGCCGAAAAATTCGCCGCCGAACCGCGGACCGCGCGGTCGGTGGTCTTTCTCGCCGTCACCGCCGAAGAATCGGGCCTGCTCGGTTCGCGCTATTACGGCGAACACCCGCTCTATCCGCTGGCCCGGACCGTCGCCGGCGTCAACATGGATGCGCTGAACGTCCACGGCCCGATGCGCGACCTGGTCGTCATCGGCCACGGCGCCTCCGAACTGGAGCCCATCGTCGAGCGGCTGGCCGCCGCCCAGGAGCGTTACATCCGGCCCGATCCGAACGCCGAAAAAGGCTTTTACTATCGCTCCGATCATTTCAACCTGGCCAAGTACGGCGTGCCGATGCTTTATGCCAAAGGTGGCCAGGATCATTTCGAGCACGGCGAGGAATACGGCCGCGAGCAGGCCGCAACGTTCACCCGCGAGCGCTATCACAAACCGGCCGACGAATACGGCGAGTGGTGGGATCTGCGCGGCATGCAGCAGGACATAACGCTGTATTACCGCCTCGGCCGCGAACTGGCCGACAACGACACCTGGCCCACTTGGTACGAAGGCAACGAATTCCGCGCCATTCGCGACCGGTCGCGGACTTCGGTTGCCGAGTAATCCGGCCTTTTTTACACGCGCCCGGCGATCAATTGCTCGACGACCGCCGGGTCGGCCAGCGTGGAGGTGTCGCCGAGCTGGTCGATCTCGTCGCCGGCGATTTTGCGCAGGATGCGGCGCATGATTTTGCCGGAGCGGGTTTTGGGCAGGGCGGCGGCCCATTGCAGCCGGTCGATCGTGGCCAGGGCGCCGATCTGCTCGCGCACCCAGGCGATCAACTCCCGGCTGAGCGTGTCGTCAGCCTCGCAGCCGGCCATCAAGGTGACGTAGGCGTAGATACCCTGGCCCTTGATCTCGTGGGCGATCGGCACGACCGCGGCTTCGGCGACTTTGGGATGGGCGACGAGCGCGCTTTCGATTTCGGCGGTGCCGAGGCGGTGTCCGGAGACGTTGATCACATCGTCAACGCGGCCGGTGATCCAGTAATAGCCGTCTTTGTCGCGCCGCGCCCCGTCGCCGGTGAAATAGCACCCGGGGTAGGTCATGAAATAGGTCGCGGCGAAGCGCGCGTGATCGCCGTACACGGTGCGCATCTGCCCCGGCCAGCTTGCCGTGAGGACCAGGTTGCCGGCGCCGGCGCCGGTGACGGGCCGGCCGTCAGTGTCGAGCAAGGCCGCCTGGATGCCCGGCAGCGGCAGGGTTGCCGATCCTGGTTTGAGATCGACGGCGCCGGGTAGCGGGGCGATCAGGATGCCGCCGGTTTCAGTCTGCCACCAGGTATCGACCACCGGGCTGCGCCCGTCGCCGACGACCCGGTGATACCACTCCCAGGCTTCGGGATTGATCGGCTCGCCGACTGTGCCGAGCAGCCGCAGACTGGCGCGCGAGGTTGTTTTCACCGCCGCGTCGCCGGCCCGCATCAGGGATCGGATCGCGGTCGGTGCGGTGTAGATGATGTTGACGCCGTGCCGGTCGCAGATCTGCCAGAAGCGCGAATGATCGGGGTAATGCGGTACGCCTTCGAACATCAACGTCGTCGCGCCGTTGGCCAGCGCCCCGTACACCGTGTAGGTGTGGCCGGTGATCCAGCCGACATCGGCGGTGCACCAGAACACCTCGCCGTCGTGATAATCGAATACATACTGGTGCGTGAAACTCGCCCAGGCGAGATAACCGCCGGTAGTGTGCAGGACGCCCTTGGGTTTGCCGGTGGAGCCCGAAGTGTAGAGGATGAACAGCGGGTCTTCGGCGTTCATCGGTTCGGCGTCGCACGAGGTGCCGGCCGCGGCGGCCAATTCGTGATACCAGACATCGCGGTCGTGCCATTGCACCTCGCCGCCGCTGTGGCGGATCACCAGCACGGTGTCGATCAACTCGCCGGCGGCGGTGGACTCAAGCGCCTGATCGACATTGCTTTTCAGGGTCAGCGGCCGGCCGCCTCGCCGGCCGCCGTCGGCGGTGATGACCAGACGGGAGCCGCAGTCGAGAATCCGGCCGGCGATCGAAGCCGGCGAGAAACCGCCGAAGACCACCGAGTGGATCGCGCCGAGCCGGGCCGCGGCCAGCATCGCGATGGCCACTTCGGGAATCATCGGCAGATAGATCGTCACCCGGTCGCCGCGCCCGACGCCCAATCCTTTAAGCACATTGGCCATGCGGCAGACTTCGGCGTGCAGCTCGCGGTAGGTCAGCTTGCGCGACACGCCGGGCTCGTCGCCTTCCCAGACGATCGCAACCTGGTCGCCGCGGGTTGCGAGGTGCCGATCGAGGCAGTTGAGCGAGACGTTGAGCACACCATCTTCGTACCAGCGGATGTGCAGGTCATCGGGGTCGAACGAGACGTCGCTGATCTTTGTGAACGGCCGGAGCCAATCCAGCCGTTCGCCGACTTCACGCCAGAAGTCTTCCGGCTCCTGTTCGGCCCGGGCGCGCAATGCGGCGTATTGCCCGCGGTTCAGCCAGGCCCGGGCCTCGGCCTCGGCACTGACCGGATAGCGGTGCGTTTCGTCGCGGCGATCTTCAGTCATTTGACTTTCTCCTCTTACCGGGTTCACTGCTGTCCCACAAACGAATGGGTTGATTGTTTAAATCCCTGGATTGAAACGATCTCGACAGCGTCAATCGCAGTGACAGACATGCTCCGGCATCGGCCTTTCAGGACTTGCCACAAGTACGTCCCTGTAGGCTCGGTCGCAGCATCCCTGCTGCTCACGGTCCTGAAAGACCGATCCCGGATCATGTCCATCCAGGTTTGTGGGCCAGCAGTGATATCCGTATGACCCTGCTTCAAATTCAATGAATAACCGCGGTATGCGCCGGGGCGCGGAACACGGCGTTGATGAATAGAATATTCAGACCCTTGAGATAAGCGCGGTCGTTCGGGTCGGTGGTGAAGGCGATATAGAACCCGCGGCCTTCGGGCTGGATCGCGACGAACGGCTTGTAGGCCAGTTGCCGGCGGTTTTCCGACCACAGGTAGCCGCTGGCGAGCATATCGTCAGCGGCGGCGAAGCGCACGGCGTTGACCCCCTGATCGAGGCTGAGCGGCTGGAAGATCGCGTCGCCGCGCAGCAACACGTTGAGCGGATTGCGCGCTCCGGCAGCCAGCCAGTGATCTGGATCAGGCACGGCGCGGACGATCGCCCCGGGCATTTCGTCGGGCGGCACGTCGCGGGCGAGAGTGGCCTTCAGGTAAGCGTCGTGATCGGCGATCAGGGTGCCGTCAACCAGCGGTTCCTGGAGCTGTTCGGCGGCTTGCGTGGCGTTTTTGCCGGCGGTTTGCCCGGCCGGCGGCGCGGCTTTTTTCTCGTCCTCGCTTTTTTCGCGGTAGGCTTTTTCTCGTCTGAGGGCCATTAGCCCGTAATTGGGATCGGCCGCAAAGTTCGTGGCGTTGCCGAGAAAGATCAACGTCCCGCCGCGGCCGGTCCAGGCTTTGAGCAATGCCGCGCCGTCCTTGCCGAGCACGGTGCCGTAATCGCCGCGGAAAAAACTCGTGGAGGGCAGGATCAGCACCTGGTAACGATCGAGGTCGGCGCTTTTCAGCGTCGCAGTGCGGATGGCACTGACTGGGTAGCCGAATTCGCGCTCCAGGATAAAACGGGTGTGGCCCGGGGCGGCGGTCGGTTCGTCGTAAGCCAGCGCGATGCGCGGCGCCGTGAAACGATGGACGTGTTCGCTGCCGAAATTCGGCCCCTGATCGACCCAGCCGTGATCGACGCCGATCGTCTCGGCGCCGGTTTCGGCGGCCAGCGCCGTAAGCCGGGTCGCGACATCGGAGCCGTTGGCAGCGCGCTTGACGATCAACGTCCCGGCAGGATAGTTGCGGCCGTCGTGTACGAACGCTTTGTCACTGCCGTCGATGACCAGGCCGGCGGCCAGCGCCCGGCTCAACAGGTGGGCTGCGGCGTAGTTCCAGGGCACCAGCCAGGCCAGTTTGGCCGCCTCGTTCTGCAGGCCGCCGGCGGGCGGTTCGGTGACGATCGCGGCCGGGCTCCAGTCGGCGCCCGCGATGCGCCCACAGCGCACCGCATCGACGCCGTAGAGCTGCGGCAACGACCACGCCGTCACGTCGTAGATTTCGTGTTCCAGGCGTTTGGCGCGGCGCCGTTCCTGTTCGGCGATGAATTCGGCTTCCATTTCGATGTTCGGCGCGAGCAGGGTTTCGATCAGCCGGCGGGCCGGCTGGCCCAGCCCCGCCTTGTAACTGCCGGCGGCGAACGACCGACCGCAGGCGGTAAACGGCTGGCCGGCCCGGCTAAGCCGGATGCCGTGGCGGCCGAGCAGGGCCGCGAGCCGGCCGGTGATCGCTGGATCGGGCGCCGCATCGAGCAGATAAGCTTCATCGCCGCCGCCGGCGTTTTTGCTGCGGTAATCGTAAAAATCCTGCAACAGTCGCCGGCGCTCGCGGCCGGCCGTTTCGGCGGTGGCCAGCGAACTCAAGAAATGATTGCGCACCGTTTCGGCGTAGGCCATCTCGCGGCCGTCGGCGCGGCGCACGATGAGGCCGCGCGCCGAGGCTTGCTCATAGGTCATCGCCAGCGCGCCGTAATACAGCGGCCAGCTTGCGCCATAGCCGGGGTAGAACGCGTCGAACACTTCGCGCGTGAAGTAATCGATGCCCAACCGGTCGAACCAGCGGGCGTTGTTGCGGCCGACCAGCACCAGGTTTTCGCGCTGCCGGGCAGTGATCAGCGGGTTGTAGGGCACAGCCTCGGGCGTGAAGTAATACGTGCTGTCCGAGCCCATTTCGTGCAGATCGACGAAGATCAACGGATACCACTCGTTGAGCGCGGCAACCTGGGCGGCGATTTCCGGTTGGCTCAGCGCCAGCCAGTCGCGGTTGAGATCGAACTGGTAATGGTTGGTCCGGCCGCCGGGCCACGGTTCGTCGTGTTCGGCACTGTAGCGATCGGGGTCGGGCACCAGGCCGCGCGAGATCTCGTAATGGTGGACGAAGCGGTCGCGGCCGTCGGGGTTTTGCGACGGCACGATGAAGACCAGCGTCGAGGCGAGAATCCCATCGACCACCGAATCGCCCTCGGCGGCGAGCAGGTGATAAGCGAGGAGCAGCGCGGCATCGGGCGACGAGATTTCGTTGCCGTGCACGCCGTAGGCCAGCCACACCGAAGCCGGCAGGTTGGCGATCAGCCGCGCCGCCGCCGCGGCATCGGTCGCCGCCGGATCGGCCAGGGCCTGCATCTGGCGTTGGATGTCATTCAGCCGGGCGATATTGCCGCGGCTGCCGATCACGGCGTAAAACAACGTGCGGCCTTCCCAGGTTTTGCCGTAATCGCGGAGGGCGAGACGTTCGGGCGATGCAGCGTGCAGAGCCTCGAAATAGTCGCGAATCTGCCGCGTCGAGCTGATTCTGGCGCCCGGCGGATAACCAAGTACCTGCTCCAAGGTTGGAACAGCCGGCGAATAACGCTCGGCCGCCGGCCAGAACGGCTCGGCGCCGGTTGCGCAGTTCAGCACACCGGCCAACAGTCCGGCCGGGAGCCAAAAAAACGGATTCGGAAAACGGCGGATCATCGGTTACTCCGTGTCGTCGGATCGTCGTTCGGCTGGCGCCGGGCCGCGGCCAGCGCCAGATAATGTTCGTGCCGGGCCGCGACCTGCGCTTCGAGTGCCGGCGGCGTGCCGCGATTGTCGATGACCTCGTCGGCCAGTGCAAGCCGGGCCTCGCGTCCGGCCTGCGCGGCGAGCATGCGTTCAGCCGCCGGGCGGTCGATCCTGTCGCGGCGGCAGAGCCGCTCGATCTGCACTTCGATCGGCACATCGACGACCAGCACCCGGTCGGCCCAGCGGAACGTTTCGGTTTCGGCATAAAGCGGCACGGCGATCAGGCAATAAGGCGCCGCGAGCGATGCCACCTGCGCTTTGGCCTCGGCCTCGATCAGCGGGTGCAAGATCGCCTCGGCCCGGCGGCGGGCAGCCGGATCGGCGAAAATCCGTGCCTTGAGCGCCGCCCGGTCGAGCGTGCCGTCCGGCGCCAGAATCGCCTCGCCGAACGCGGCGCTGAGCGATGCAAGACCGGGCGTGCCCGGTTTCACCACCCGGCGCGCCAGATCGTCGGTGTCGATCACCGGCACGCCGCGCCGGGCGAAGGCCTCGCACACCGCGGATTTACCGGCGGCGATACCGCCGGTGACAACGACGACGAGCGGCGAATCCGGTGACCGGCCGGGCATGATCAGGTTAATCGCGAGGCGCTCAGATACCAGGTGACGATCTGCTCACCGAAAAGCAGCGCGATCCAGCCGGCGAAGGCCAGGTAGGGGCCGAATGGCATCGGCTTGTCGCGGTGCATACGGCCGGCGAGCAGCAGCGCGATACCGGCCAGGGCGCCTGTCAATGACGAGAGCAGAATCACCAGCGGCAGCATCTGCCAGCCGAGCCAGGCGCCGAGCGCGGCGAGCAGTTTGAAATCGCCGTAACCCATACCCTCCTTGCCGGTCAGCAGGCGGAACAGGTGAAATACGGCCCACAGCAGCAAATAGCCCGCCGCGGCGCCGATGACCGCGCTCGTCAGATCGGTGTATAACCCACCGATGTTGAGCAACAGCCCGAGCCAGAGCAGCGGCAGCGTGATCGTGTCGGGCAGCATCTGGTGGTCGAGGTCGATGCCGGTGAGTGCGATCAGCGCCCAACTGAGAAGCAGGGCGCCGGCCAGTGAATAGCCCCAGGGCACAACGGCGACCACGGCCAGTGTCACCACCATCGTCAGGAATTCATAAACCGGATAACGCCGGCCGATCGGCGCCCGGCACGCCCGGCAGCGGCCGCGGAGCAGAAAATAGCTGATAAGCGGGATATTGTCATAGGCCTTGATCGGCGTTTTGCACTGCGGGCAGTGCGAGGCTTCGACCACCAGGCCGGGCGGTGAGGGCACCTCCGCGGCGGGCAGATCCAGAAGTTCGCGCGCCTGCCGGCGCCAGTCGTGCATCAGCACCGCCGGCAGGCGGACGATCACGACATTCATGAAACTGCCGATCGCCAGGCCGAGCGCCGCGGCGAAAGTGTAGTAAAGCCAGGGGTTGGAGAGCAGATGGTCCATTACGCACCCGAGTGTTGTTCTGAGATCATCATATTCTATATGCTTGACTTTTGGGGCTCGTCAGCAGAATCTGTGGGTGAATTCCGGCTCGGGTAGAGCGCCAAGCGCATGATACAACGCGATTTTAGCGCATCGAAAGGTCCGAAAACCGAAGGATTTTCTGGAGGTCAGTTTGGCCTTGGCGTTAAAACCCTCGACGACACCGCTGGAAACCTGGCCTTTGGCTTGGAACCAGTTGAGCAACAATCCCCGGTGAGTCCGGAGCATTCTGGCGACCCGTTTCATCGGTTCGATAGTCGAGCGCAGGGTCTTGGTGCACCAGCGATCGAGGAACCGGCCGGCCCAATAGGGCGA
>JBDIVS010000024.1:0-45945 GCA_039794245.1 Candidatus Jinrbaksania sp. | reverse complement strand
CTTCAAGCGCAATTTTCCGCTGTTCATGCGCGAAATGGAGTTTCGGTTCAATCACCGTGATGATCCTGATGCCGTCAGTTACCTGTACAAAATACTAAAATCGGGTCCGAATTAATGGTCCGATCCCAATATTTTTCACTACGAAGGGCAAGAAGGGTCACGAAGGATGGAATTTGCCGAAGCGAGACCTTCGTGCGCTTCGTGCCCTTCGTAGTGTGATTTATTAATGTGTTTTTCTGGATATATGTGCGCCGTCCTGGCGTGCGCCCCTGCCCGGTCGCCTGCGGCGCGTCCAAATTCGTTCCCGACGAATTTGTCCGGATCGCGCCCGCTACCGCGGGCGCGCCCGGAATGACGGTGAGGAGAAGGTGCGGGCGCGTGCAAAATGACGGGGAGGAGAGTTGTTCGATGATCGAAGAACGAAGAACGAAGAACGAGTGACGAAGAACTACTCAACAGATCTGCCGGCGGTTTCGGCGGCGCGCCACAGGTACCAACTGGCGATCGAGCGCCAGGGGGCCCAGCAGGCGCCGAGAGTTTCGACGTCGCGGGGCTTGGGGAGCTGGCGCAGACGGTGGATGCGTTGCAGCCCTTTCTGGATGCCGTAATCGGTGGCCGGCAGAATGTCCGGGCGGCCGAGGTTGAAGATCAGCAGCATCTGGACGGTCCATGGGCCGATGCCGCGGACACAGGTCAATCGCTCGATGATCTCGTCGTCAGGCATCGCCTGGATTTTTGCGGCGCCGGGCACGGTGCGGTCGAGGACGCGGGCGGCAAGGTCGAGAACGGAGAGGGCCTTGTTGCGCGATAGCCCGGCGCTGCGCAACGTCGCCTCATCGAGTTCGAGCGTGCGGCGGGCGGTTGGCCGGCGGCGCGGATACAGGGCGGCGAAGCGGGCGTAGATGGTGGCCGCCGCCTTGCCGCTCAATTGCTGGTAAACGATCGATTCGGCCAATGCCTGGAACGGGCTCGTCAACCCGGCCGGCTGCAACAGGCACGGGCCGTGGGCGCGGATGAAGACGCCGAGCCTGGGATCGGAACGGCCGAGGGCGCGAAGCGCGCCCCCGGCCGGCCAGCGATTCAATGATGGCTCACGCCGAATCGCCCGGATTTTTCATGGCCTGCTCGTCGCGAGACGGTTCCAGGCACCGTAGCTGCGGCATTTCGCGACCGAGTGCACCGGAAACGTACTTGACTGTACGGTGAGGATGCACGACCGAGCGAAATGTCGCAGATGCGGGGCATGGGACCGTCGTAGTAGCGTGGGTCATGAATAATCCGGGCTTAGGGCATATCATGAAAATCGTTGGTCAGCCACAGCGGCAACTGGTTGCTGAACATCGGGCTGAAGAAGATGCCGCTGCGGCCGCCGGGTATGACTTCCAGGCGTTCGCCGCCGGGGCGCATTTCAGCGACGAAGCGGCGGGCCGGGCCGGCGCCGAACATGAACTCGTTGGGGCCGTCGGCACGCGAGCTGTGGCGCGACGCATCGACCGCCTCGTAACCGCCGGCGCGCGGGATGCCCGGCAGGCCGGGGGCGAGGTCGGTAAAACCGCCGCCGTTCGGGATGTTGAACGGATCGACGCCGAGCGGGTGGTCGAAGACGATGCGGTGCAGGCGGCCCCAGCGGTAATCGTCCTGGTTGGTCGAATTGGCGAACGCCGGGGCGAATTCGTCGGAAGCGAGAAGCGCGAGCGCATCCTGCAGGCTTTTCAGGATGATCACATCGCGTGCATCTTCCGGCGCCGGCGCCCCGGGGACATTGAAGAACGGGATGCCGGAAGCGCCGGCGCCCCGGGTCTGGGCGAAATTGCGCAACTGATAGGTCAGGGCGTGGTAGACGGCCCGTTCGTCGGGCAGGAAGTCGCCGAGGCCGATGGCCGTCAATGTCCCGTCGAGCGTGTTTTTGATCATCTGCCCGCGCCAAACGGAAAAGATCGTGGCATTGATGCTGGCGGCGATCTCGGCGGCGCTCGGCGCCGGCAAGGCGGCCGGGTTGTCGCCCGGATCGTAGCCCTGCTGGATGCCGGTCGGCGTGCCGGCGTCCCAGGTCGCCAAGCGGGCCACTGCCTGCTGCAAGCGCGGATCGGCGGCGAATTGCGCCAGTCCCGGCCATGCACCGGGGGTGGCGGCGTTATTGAATGCCTGGACGATCAACGGGCTCAGGATTTCGGCGTCGCGCAACTGGTTGTTGGCCTGCAGGACGATCATGTCGTCGAGCGTCACGTTGCCGGCCGCGGTCAGTTGTTCGAGCCCGCGGTCGATGCGGCCCATGCGATACGAGACGTAACTGAAGTTCAGGTAATACAGGCCGCCGCCGGGGCGCACCTGGTTCAACGGGTTGTTGTCGAGGCTGGTGCCGATCGGGTCGTTGTTGGCGGTCACGACGTAACCGCGCGCCGGGTTGATCAGCTTGGGCATCTCGCCCCACGGCAGGATCTCGAACGGCACGGCTTGTTGCGGCTGCGGGTTTTGTACCGGCAGCCATTCGTGGTTCAAGGTGCCGGTGCCGTCGCGGATCAACCACGGCGGCCGGCCGCCGTCGGCGGTCATCTGGTTTTGCAGGTCGGCGCGCAGCGGCATCTCGCCGCTGGTGAAGTGCGCGATGTTGCCGGCGTTGTCGGCGTAGATGAAATTCTGCGAACCGATGTCGAACCATTGCAGTGCATCTTCGAATTCGGCCAGCGTCGTGGCTTTGTTGATCAGCCGGAACGATACCAGTTCGAAAGTCGGCCCCCAACCGGCGTACTGCACGCTGAGTGCGGTGCCGTTTGCGGAATCGACATCGACGATCGGGCCGTTGTTGCGGCGCGGGACGACAAAGGTGACACCGCCGGCATCGAGCGGTACCTCGGCGCGGGTCAGGTTGTCGGCGCTGCCGTCACCTGGAGTGTTGACGAAAAAGCTCTGAAAGATGATCTGCAAGGGCTCGGCCTGGCCTTGAAAGATCGTGGCCACCGGCAGACCCAGGTTGTTGGCCTGGAACTGTTCCTGATAGACGTCGGTGACGTCCATCGGGTTGACCGTTGAACCCCAGCAGAAATTCGCCGTGCAGCCCTGGACGATGCCGGGGATGCCGGCGAACGCGACACCGCTGATCGTAAAGCCGCCGGCCCCGGTGACGGTCAGGCTTTCTTCGACAAAAATCGACGGCGTGCCGAGACTGAGGTGCGGATCGTTGGCAATCAGCGGCACACCGCTGGCGGTTTTAGAACCGGAGACGGCCCAGGAATTGGAGCCGGCGCCCTGCTTGGCCGGATCGAGGGCGCGGTCGAAAAACGGGATGCCGGCGATCTTTTGCCGATAATTCGCCGCCTGCGCGGCGAGTGCCGGGTCGATCTCGCCGAGCGGCACCTCCAGTGCGACCTCGGTGACGCCCTTGCCGGCCACGGGCGGTGCACCGCCCGCCGCGGCACCGACACCGCCGATACTGGTCAGGAAACCGGGCATCGAAATGCGGTCATCGGGCGGCTGGGCGCGGTGGGTGTCTTCGGCGAACAGCGCCGCACCGTTGAAGCCGCCGATCTGGCCGGCGACCTGATAGGCCGTGGCGTTGATCGTGAAATCGATGTCGCTGAGATCGAACGAGAGCTGCAACGCCAGCACCTTGCCGATCACCAGGCTGTCGAGCGGCGACCATTGGGGGACGCCGGTCAGCTCCAGGGCGCTGTATTCCGGGGGCAACGGGTTGCCGGCTAGGAAGGCGTTGACGCCGTCGGCATAGGCCTTGAGCCAGCCGCGGGTATCGTTGTCGAGCGCCACCCAGGTCGCCCAGGCGGCGCGGGAGATGCCCAGGGTGCGCAGTTGCACGTCGCTCGCCAGCCCGTTCGGCCCGACCAGTTCGGCGACCCGGCCGCTGGCCGCGCGCCGATTGAAGTCCATCTGGAAGAAGCGGTCACGGGCGTGCAGGTAGCCCTGCGCCCGGGCGGCGTCGAATTCGGTGGTCGCCGTGATCTGCGGGTTGCCGAACGCATCGGAGGTGAAACTGATCAGCCCGTTCTGGCCCGGAATGGTCAAGGCAGTCTGGGCGCCGGCGAGAGACGGCGCGAGCGCCGCCAGGCACAGTGACACCAAACGAAGCGGAGTGAGTATTGCTCGCATGAGAAGCCTCCTTATAGGTGTTTTGTTGGCCTTGCCGGAGGCGGCGCGGGTGACGAACAGCGGGGCGCGGCGGGCGGCAAAGCCGGCATGGCGGATTATGGCACGAAGTGGGGGGTGGAAAAAAGCGGGCGGGTCTGCCCTGCCCGCTGCAGACAGGAATCCAGGTATTACCACTGGATTCCCGCTTTCGCGGGAATGACAAAAAAGGGGAGACGCGGCCGCTACTCTCACACTTGTCATTCCGGACGCGGCCGCGGCAGCGGGCGCGATCCGGCCTGCCCGCTGCAGGCAGGAATCCAGGTATTACCACTGGATTCCCGCTTTCGCGGGAATGACAAAAAAGGGGAGACGCGGCCGCTACTCTCACACTTGTCATTCCGGACGCGGCCGCGGCAGCGGACGCGATCCGGCCTGCCCGCTGCAGGCAGGAATCCAGGTATTACCACTGGATTCCCGCTTTCGCGGGAATGACAAAAAAGGGGAGACGCGGCCGCGGCAGCGGGCGCGATCCGGACAAATTCGTCGGGAACGAATTTGGACGCGCCGCAGGCGACCGGGCAGGAGTGCGCGCCAGGACGGCGCGCATCTATCCAGAAAAACACATTATAAATCACACCAGTAGAGTAGGCGAGGGCCCGGCATCCGTCGGGTTCCTCGCCTACTCTACTGAGAGACCTCTTCGGTGATCGAACTTATGATTGATTGCCCTCGCCGGCCGGCGATTTGAGCATGTCTTCCAGATGCTTGGCCCAGGCGTTGTATTTGTATTCCGGAACCTGGTAATACCAGTTCTGGTGGCGGTCATGCAGCGCCGCGGCTTCGCTTGCCGGATCCTTTGGCGTTGCGGTGTTCTGGGCTTCGTTCGAGGCCGTATCCTCCGCTTCGCCCGCTGCCGCCTCGTCGCCATCCACCTCGGCGCCGGTTTCCCCAGTGGCGGTCTTGGCCGCGCCGTCATCGGCTGCAGCATCTTCGGTTCCGGCTGTTTCGCCGTTTTGCGCTGCCTTCGCCGGCTCGGCGTTGGCGTCGATCGCCAGCCAGTACGCCTCGTCTTGTTTGTCGAGCGCCAGTTCGACATTCAGCCCTTCGGCGGTGACGAACAACACCGTGACATCGGCGGCAAAATCGGGATTGCCGGAACGCGGCTGAACATCGTCGATCAACACGTTGGTCAGTGAATTGGGCAGCGCATTGACCGCCCACTGGCTCGACAACTCGCGCCCGGCGGGCAGGTTGATCAGCTCGAAATTGGTTTTGTCGTCGGCCTGGCGGCGGGCGTGGACCAGTTCGCCGCCGGCATGGCGGATGAGCACTTCTTCGATACGGCTGGCCGGGATATCGAGCACTTTCTTGTCCAGCCAGTCGGTCACTTGTTTGGGCGCCTCGAACAAGCCCGTAACGGCGTAGGATTGGGCCTCGTCCGGGCGCCGGACGTAACGCCCGGTTCCGGCGTTGTTGGCTTCGCCGACGATCAGAGCCGGACCGGCTTCGCCGCTCTCGGCACCGAGGGTGACCAGCACCCCGCCGGCATCTTCGGCGGCGATATCCTCGACACCGAGCTTTGCGTAACGCTCGGCGATCGCCGTTTTCGGCTCGACGATCGTCGCTTCGGCAAAATCGGCGAGCAGGCGGCGGACTTTGTCCCAATCGGCCGGATAGCCGGCGCGGTCGGCAACCCCCCAGGCGGTATCGCCGCGCTCGAGGGTGACGAGGTTTTGATTGCCGGCCCCGGTCAGCGTGATTTTAGTCACGTCGTTGATCACCGCCGCCAGTTCCGGGAACAGGCGGTCGGTGGTGCCGGTGCGGTCGTGGGGCTGCATCCCGCGCGCCGCCCACCAGGCGATGCCGAGCGCGATGAGACTGGCCGCCAGCAATAATAGGAAAGTGCGTTGTTTCATCAGCCCTGCCCTCCCGCGGCACGTGCCGGGCGGTGCCGCCAGCGGCGGACGAAATACAATCCGCCGGCGAGCGCCACGAGCAATGGGACCAAACCGATATTGATCGCCTTCAGCCAGGCGCCGAGCACCCGGATATCGCGATCGAGGTCGCTGCGCACTTTGCGCAGTTCGCGCCGCACCTCGAGCTTGCGCTCGATAAAGCGCTGGACCTCGGCTTTTTGCGCCTCGCTGAGCACGGTCAGATCGCCGTCACCGCGTGATTGCTGCAATTCGGTGAGTTTGCGTTCGGTCTCGTCGAGTTCGCGTTCGAGCTGTTCTTCGGTGTCGCGGAAACGGGTTTCGGCCGCAACCCGGAGGTTCTCGACCAGCTTGAACGGTCTGAGCGCCAGTTCGCGCGGCCGGATCGAGATCAGGTCGGCGTTGCCGAGCAGGTTCTCGGCGGCATTGAGCAACAGGTCGCCGTTGCCGGCAAACGGGTTGAGCAGCGTCTGGCCGAAGAAGTTCTGACGCTGCACCCAATAGGCGTCGGCCAGAAGATCGCTGTCGGCGACGATGATCGCCTCGAGCCGGCCGCCGGCCAAGGGTTCGCCGGCGAGCGGCGAATCTTCCGGTTTGCCGTCGGGGAAGGCGCTTTTGACCTCGCCGCTCAGGCGCGCCGCCAGCACGTGGATCTGCTGATCGGGCTGGAAACCTTCGAGCAAGGAGCGCGGATTGCCGAGCGCTTGCAGGCGGGTGGTGGGCAGGGCAGCGGCGTTGACGCTGCTCCACAGCAGCGGCGTGAAGTCGATCGGGGCATCGGCGGCGGCTTTCAGTTCGCCGGCACTGGCCAGGTTGACACTGTTCAGATTGGCGGTGACGATGTCGTCACGGCCGATCGCCTCGCTGTCGAGGCCGAGGATCGCGATATGGCGCGCCGTGCCCTGCGCCCCCATGTTCACCTCGAGGCCATAGCGCAGATCGGCGATGAATTGTTCCTTGTCGTATGTCACGCCCCAGGCCTTGAACAGGCGCGGCAGGTCGGAGCTGCCGCCGATCGGCGGCATGCCCGGGTACGGCGCCTCGGCGCCTTGTTCGGTGTACGGATCGACGAAGACGAGAAGCCGGCCGCCGGCCAGTGCGAACTGGTCGATCGAGTATTCCATCGCCGCGCTGAGATCCTTGGGGTGTACGAGAATCAACGCCTCGAGGTCATCCGGCAGCGCCGGCACCGCCGGATCGATGGTCACCACCTCGTAAAACTCGCGCAACTGTTCGAAGGCGGTGAGCCCCGGCCGGCTGCGCTGCGTCGCCGGATCGAAACCGGGGTCGAGCGGAACCGAACTCAGCACGCCGATTTTAGGCATTTTAGCCTTATCGAGACGATAAATCAGCCGCGCCAGATCGTATTCGAGGAAACGCTCGCGGTTGGGGTGGAAAAAGGGGACCACTTCCAGCCCGTCGACGGCGTTGGTGCCGGCCAGACCGAAATAAAAACTGTCGCTGCCGACCGGGATGGATTGCAGGCCGTATCTCGCCGCTTCGTCCTCTTCCTCGGAAAACGGCGCGACGTCGATGAAGCTGACCTGCAGGCGGTCGCCGGCGCGCGCCTGGAACTCGTTCAGCAGGTCATGCACCCGCTGGTAATAGGTGCGGATGGGCACGAGCTGCGGCGATTCGGTGCTGAGCTGCTCCGAATAAAACAACCTGAGGTGCAGCGGCTCCTGCAAGCCGGCCAGGATATTGCGTGTGCCCTGGCTGATCGTGTGCAGGCCGTGTTCGGTCAGATCGAGACGGGCGCCGCGCAGCACGATGGAACTGAGCATGACGAGCGCCAGAAAGAGCAAGGCCAGCAGCGCCAGCGACGACCAGGAATACAGATGGCCGTCGCGGCCGGCAATACCGATTTTCGGGATTTTTCCGCTCATATACTTACCCTGCTTTTCTAAGTTCGATCACGATACGGTTGGCGATCAGCCAGAAAACGATCACCAGCACAAAATAGGCCAGATCGCGAAAATCGATCACCCCTCTCGAAAAAGCGTCGAAGCGGGCCAGCAGGCTGAGGGCGGCGATGCCATCGGCAAAAGCGCTCGGCAACAGCCCGTGCAGCGCCTCGACGACGGTCGGTACGCCGATCAACAAAATGCTGAAGCAGACGACGACGGCAAGGATGAAAGCCACCACCTGGTTGCGGGTCAGGGCCGACAGGCAACTGCCGATCGCCAGGTAGGAACCGGCCAGCAGCCAACTGCCGAGATAAGCCGTCAGGATCGCGCCGTTGTCGGGGTCGCCGAGCACGGCGACGGTGATCCACAACGGAAAAGTCAGGGCCAGCGCGATGCCGATGAAGACCCAGGCAGCGAGATATTTGGCGACCACGGCCTCGGCCGGCGTGATCGGCAAGGTGAGCAACAGCTCGATCGTCCCGGATTTGCGCTCTTCGGCCCACAGCCGCATGGCGATCGCCGGTACCAGAAACAGATACAGCCAGGGCAGGAAGCGGAAGAACGGCTCGAGATCGGCGATGCCGCGCTCGTAAAAACCGCCGAAGAAGAAGGTCATGCCCGAGGACAGCATCAGGAAGATGACGATAAACACCCAGGCCACGGGAGTCATGAAATAGGCGCCGAGTTCGCGGCGCAGCAGGGTCATTATCGTTGCCATCACGCCGCCTCCTTGATCGGCTCCGGATGACCGGCCGCCTTGCGGGTGATCACCCGGAACACCTCGTCGAGCCGGCCGTTTTCCAGCCGAAGGCCACTGACCTGCCAGCCGCGTTCGGCGATGCGTTGCTGCACGGCACTGAGCAGATCACCGCCGCCGTCCTTGGGGAACACGGTGACTTCACTGCCGCTCACTTCCACCGCTCCAGCGGCGGCGAGCGACGCCAGATCGCTGGCCACCTGTTGCGGCGCGGCAACCTGGAACGTCAGCGCCCCGTAATAACGCGACAGGCGCGCCAGGCCGTCGGGCGTGTCGTCGGCGACCAGCCGGCCGGCGGCGATGATCATCGCCCGCGTGCACACCGCGTGCACCTCCTCGAGGATATGGGTCGAGATGATGATGATCCGGCCGGCGGCCATCTCGCCGATCAGCCTGCGGACCTCGTGTTTCTGGTTGGGATCGAGGCCGTCGGTCGGCTCGTCGAGGATCAGCACCCGGGGATCGTGCAGGATCGCCTGCGCCAGGCCGACGCGGCGCTTGTAGCCCTTGGACAGGGTCTCGATCGTCTGCCCGGCGACGTCGTCGAGCTGCAGGCGGCCCATTGCCGCGGCGACTTTCGCGCCGCGTTCGGGGCCGTGAAAACCGCGCACCTCGGCGATGAATTCGAGAAACTGGAGGACGGTCATTTCACCGTACAGCGGCGCCCCTTCCGGCAGGTAACCGATCTCGCGCTGCGCCGCCAGGCGGTCGTTGCGGATGTCGTGGCCGAGGATCGTCGCGGTGCCCGAACTCGGCTCCAGAAAGCCGGTCAGCATCTTCATCGTCGTCGATTTCCCGGCCCCGTTCGGGCCGAGAAACCCCAGAACTTCACCCTCGCCGACGCTGAACGTCAGGCGGTCCACCGCGGTGAACGGCCCGAAACGCCGGGTCAGCGATTTAACTTCGATCATGGAGAACTCCCATTTGATTCCATGCCCACCGGCTCCGCCCCGGCCGTAACCTCAACCCCGGCCGGCCCGGGGCATAGCGGGATATCGGGATGCCGTGAGCCAGTTTCAACCAGCCAACCGGCTGAACCGACTGCCATTGACCACGCAAACGCCGCAGTGTTCCATTGCCGGCGGGAGAAAAGATCAGATCGCGCCGAGTTCGAAAGCCTTCAACACGGCGCGTGTCCGGTCGCGGACGCCCATTTTCGACAGGATGTTGGAGACGTGGTTTTTGACCGTGCCCTCGGCGACGTGCAGCGAATTGGCGATCTCCTTGTTGCTGAAGCCGGCGGCCATCAGGCGCAGAATCTCGGTTTCGCGCGGCGTCAGCGGGTCGGGCCGGTCGAGGCTGGCGAACTCGTTGCGCATGCCCTTGAGGCCTTTCAGCAGCCGCTCGCTGACCACCGGCTTGACGATCGACTCGCCGGCCGCCACGGCCTTGATCGCCGCCACCAGTTCCTCGAGCGAGACATCCTTCAACAGGTAACCGCGGGCTCCGGCCTGGATGCCGGCGAGGATCAACTCGTCGTCGTCGAAGGTGGTCAAGATGACGGTCGGCGGCAGGCGATGTTCGTCTTTCAAGGTGCGCAGCACGTCGATCCCGCTCAGGCCCGGCATGCGCAAATCGAGCAGCAACACGTCGGGGCGGGCCTCATCGATCGTCGCCAGGGCCTGCTCTCCGTCCGCGGCCTCGGCCACGACCTCGATCTCGGGCGCCAGGCCGAGCAGGCTGCGCACGCCCTGGCGGACTAGCGTCTGGTCATCGACCAGCATGACCTTGATCATGGCTGACCTCTGCCCGGCCCGCTTGTCGTGCCGGGCAGCCCCCGGCCGGGGGCCGGCCGTGGCGCCTGGCCTCTCACGCCACGGCCTGCTTCGGCAGCCAGGCACGGACCGCGAAACCGGCGCCCGGGTGGGTTTCGATATCGAGCTTGCCGCCTACCTGCCGCACCCGTTCGGCCATGCCGCTCATGCCATTGCCGGGCACCGGTTCGGCGGCCCCGCAGCCGTCGTCGCGGGCGGCAAGCTGCAAGCCCGCCGGCTGCTCCTCGAGGGTCAGCCACAGATTCTCGGCCCGCGCATGGCGCGCCGTATTGGAGATGATCTCCTGGGCGCAGCGCAACAGCACCTGTGCCTGGCTCGGATCGACGGCGGCGATGCCGGGCGGCAGCGTCAGATGGATCTTCGGCCGCGGCACGCCTTCGACCAACTCCGCCAGGGCCTGGGCGAGATCGACCCGGTCGCTGCGCCGCAGCTCGCAGACCACTTCGCGCACGTCGCTAAGTAGCAACCGGGCTATCGCCTGCGCCTGCTGCACGTGTTCGAGCGGTTTGCCGTCGCACAGATGCACCGCAACCTCGAGGTTCAACGACAGGGCGGTCAGATGATGACCGACCACGTCGTGCAGCTCGCGGGCGATGCGCACGCGCTCGGCGATCCGGGTGTTTTCGGCGAGTAGCGCCTGGGTGGCGCGCAATTCGGAGTTCACCTGGCGCAGCGCCTCGCGGGCCAGCGCATGGCGCATCGCGACCAGCGAGGCGATATAGGCAAACAGCCCCAAGGCCATGAAAATCGCCGAGAACAGCACGATGTTGATGGCGTTGACCTCGGGGTTCGAGGCCAGTCCGAGGCCGAGCAGGATGCTCTGGACCACAATCCAGACAAGGCCGATATCCGGCCTGACACGCCACGGCAGAAGACTGCCGACGATGACCAGCAAAATACCGCCGATACCGCCGCCGCGGCCAAGCCAGGTGGCAAGCAGGGCCAACACGGCCATCGCCGCCAGCCGCCACAACGGACCCCCGCGGCGTTCGGCCTCCAGGTGCCGGACATCCTGCCAGTACAACAACCCGAACAGCAGCTCGGCGCTCCACAGTCCGACCCAGCGCCACTGTGGCAGCGGTTCTTTGACCACCAGCGGCGCGAGGGCGACGACCAAAAGCGTGCTGAACCACAACAGCAGGCCGGCGTAACGCAGCAACTGATTCGGCGGATAGCGGCGCCCTACCGCTGGCGGCAAGCCGGATTTCACGGCATCATGCGCCATCATGCCCATCCCGACGCTGCCGCCGGACGGCGATCTCTTGTTGCCGAATGCCCGAAACTCATCAGACTATTGTCCGCCATCGGCGCCCGCCGTGCATGGCCCTGAAGTCATGCGCGCCGGCGATCTGTGGTCGCCGCTCGCCGCACTGCTGGGGAAATATGGCCTGGCGATGGTGGAAGTCGCCGCTGAGGCGCCGATTCCCGGCAGCTACTGGGGCGCACCCGAGGCGGGCCTGCGGCGCGATGGCCTGTATGCCCGGCGCGATACGCCGGTCCATTCCGTCCTGCACGAAGCCGCCCACTTCATCTGCCTGGACCCGGCCCGCCGCCGGGCGCTGGACACCGACGCCGGCGGCTCGGATCTCGAGGAGTGCGCCGTCTGCTACCTGCAAATCCTGCTCGCCGGGGCGCTGCCCGGCATGGGACAGTCCCGGATGCTCGAGGATATGGATGCCTGGGGCTATTCGTTCCGGCTCGGCAGCGCCCGGGCCTGGTTCGAAACCGATAGCGCTGAGGCGCGCGCCTGGCTGCTGGCCGCCGGCCTGATCGAGGCTGACGGCCGGCCCACCTATCGCCGGCGCGAGTCGTGAACCGCCAGCGGGTAGCGCCGGAGCGTCGTGTAGCACGCCCCGGCGGGCAGCGTCTGCGACGCGACCAGCACAAAATCGCAGACCGCCCACCGGCACGGCAGGCCAGCGATGACGCCCCACGCCAGCGGTTCGCCGGGCGAGCCGGGTTGAGCGTTCAGCCACCGGCCGCCACGGAGCAGCGTCACATGCGGCGCAAACGGCCGGCGATCCATCTGCAAACCGAGCGCCGACAAGCGCGCCGCCAGTTCGCCGGCCAGCTGGCAGACCTGAGGCGGCGGCTGCGAACAAGCAAGTCCGGCGACCCGGCTGCGCGGCCACACGAACCCTTCGTCGAGATGCAATTCGAATGGCGGAAGTTGCAGGCCCTCGCCGGCTGCGGCGACCCGCTCGCCCACTTCGGCGGTCACCCTACCGGCAAACACCAGCGTCAGGTGGATATTCCCGGCCGCAACTGCCCGCCCACCGAGCCGCCGGCCCAGCGCCACAGCGGCCGCGCCGAGACGGCGGGCCAACTCCGGCGGCGGCCACAGCGCAAAAAACAGCCGGCCACCGCCCGCCTGCCGCTCGCGCCAGTCAGCCCCTGATCCCGCGCCGCCGGGCATAGGCCATCGCATGCGCCGTCAGCGAGGCGGCAAAGGAGGCAAAACCGAACTCCGGGTTCGGCTCGCGGAATCCCCCTTTTAATCCGCCACGCTTATTGGATAAGATCAGACACGCTCCATCGTACAGGCGCTCTCTCATCAGCCGTTCACAAAACAGTTCGTAACGTTTGGCATATGACGCGTTCTTGAATTCGGTAAATACTTCAAAATGCGGCTCATCGACTCGCACCGGCATGGTTGATTTCGGGACATCGTCCAACAACATCAACCACCCAAGCCACGGCCGCTGGGAAGGTTTGAATTTGCCTTCCCGATACGCGGTGAGCAGGTCAGTTGAATTACCCAAGGACTCCTCGACGCGATTGTTGAAATTGTTACCAAACGAAGGGCCTATATGCGCCTTGAATTCTATTGAAGCTAAAAGTGCACCGTTCACAGTTACCACTAAATCCCAATTTTTTGCCGGGCGAAATAACCGGGTAACGTAGTCGCGGAAGTATGTATGGCAGTATCAGGAATGCCTGTTTCGGAGAGTACATCAGTCAGCAATTTTATGAAACCGTCAAGGTGCTTTCCACCGGTCACTGCGCTCCGGTTACCCGCATCCTTTTTCCCCGTGCCGGCCCCTTGTTTCTCGTATTGCTGTGTCCGGATTTTCCAGAAATATCGAACCGCCCTGGCCACACGATCGCTATAATCCATTATTTTCCACCTCTGTGCCGATGTTGATTTCAGCATGAGAAAACAAGGATGATGTGGTATTGCGGATTCGTTTTTCCGCCGCTTCAAAATAATGCGGATCGATTTCGACACCGATCGAATTACGGCCCCATCTGGCGGCTGCCATGATTGTCGTTCCGCTCCCGAGGAAAGGATCCAGCACGGTGTCACCCACGAACGAGAACATGCGCACCAGACGCTCGGCGAGTTCCACCGGGTAAGGCGCAGGATGGTCGCGAGTCGAAGCGCCGGTGATGCCGGACCAGATCGACTGGAACCACTGTTTGTGGTTTTCTTCGGAGATCACGGAGAGCACGCGGGTTGCGACTGCCGGCTTCCGGTACCCTCCGGGTTTTCGTTCCATGAGTATGAACTCGATGTCATCTTTGATGACCGCATTGGGTTCATACGGTTTGCCCAGAAAACCCGCACCGTTGCCCGATGCCTCGAAAACCGCATTGGATATTTTATGCCAGATGACCGGCGCAAGGTTGTCATAGCCGAGTCTCCTGCACCGCTCCTGTATTGCGGCATGGAGAGGGACTACGGTATGCCGACCGGCGTTTTTGCGGCGCGAAAGGCAAACGTCGCCGACGACGCACACCAGACGGCCGCCCGGCACCAACACACGGTAGCAATGTGCCCACACTCTGTCCAACTCGTCGAGGAAACGGTCATAGTCACCGATATCGCCGAGTTGGTCCGCGTGCTTCCGGTATTGCTTCAAAGTCCAATAAGGCGGGGAGGTCACCACTAGATGGACCGATTCGGCGGCAATGAACGACAGCCGGCGGGCATCGCCCAGGACGAGGCGATGCGCGGTCGGAATTCTCTGCACGGCAACCTCGATCTCTGCCATCAATTGTTTATTTTTGGCAATGCGCGGGATGGCGGTCTGTAGATGATCCAGACTGGCTGCTGACGGCGGAAGATAGTCCTGGTGACCAGGTAAGACAGGAGTCAACATTCAACTTGGCCCGGTTGCGAAACAGGCGGCCGGGTTCATTTCATCCCATGGCCGATGCTCTGCCGGGCGATTTGGAGATCTTCTTCGAAGGTGATCTTGAAGTTGATGGGACTGCCGGCGACGAGCCGCGGCCGGAAGCCGGCCATCTCCATCGCGCCGGCGGGGTCGGGATGCTGGCCGTGGGCCAGCGCCTGGGCCAGGGCGGCGCGCAGGATGCTGAGGCGATAGACCTGCGGCGTCTGGGCCAGCCACAAGCCGGCGGAAGGCACGGTCGCGGCCACCCGGCCGTCCTCGCCTTGGCGTTTGAGGGTACTGTCCAGGCGCTGGGCGAGCAAGGCGCCGTGCTCGTCCTCGCCGCCGCGGCGGATCAACTCGCGTACCTGGCCGGCGACGAAGCAGGGGCGCACCGCATCATGGATCAGGACCAGCGTCTCGTCGTCGAGCGCCGCATGGTGCAGCGCGTCGAGGCAGTTCAAGATGGTTGCGGCGCGGCTGGCGCCGCCCTCGCAGGTCATGGTCGGGATGCTGATCCGGCCGGGCAGTGCCGACCAGCAGCGATCATCCGGCGCCAGGCCGACGATAAAGCCGTCGAGCGCGCCGAGTGCTTCCAGGCGGAGCAGCACGTGCAACAGCACCGGCTCGCCATCGATCAGCCGGTACTGCTTGGCCATCTCGCCGGGCATGCGCTTGCCGGTTCCAGCCGCCGGAATCACACCCCACAGATTCATTGCACCGGTTCCTCCACCACCTGATAAAACGTCTCGCCTTCCTTGATCAGCCCGAACTCGAGCCGCGCCCGCTCCTCGATCGCCGCCAGCCCGGCGCGCAGATCCTCCACCTCGGCGGCCAGCGCCCGGTTGCGCTCGGCGAGCTGTTCGCTTCGGGTGCTCTGCTCGGCGAGTTGGTCACGCAACGACCGCAGCTTACGGTACTCGTCCCAAAGCTGCCATTGCAGACCGGCGAACAGGATCAGCATCAGCGCCATTGCCCAGCGCATCGGTTCAACTCCAAAGATTGCGGTGCGCCAGCGCGGCGGCACCGGGATAGCGCGCCTCGCCGCCGAGTTCCTCGGCGATGCGCAGCAACCGATTGTACTTCGCCACCCGGTCGGTGCGGCTGAGCGAGCCGGTTTTGATCTGCGTCGCACTGGTCGCCACCGCCAGGTCGGCGATCGTCGTATCCTCGGTTTCGCCCGAGCGGTGCGAAATCACCGCCCGATAGCCGGCTTCGGCGGCAATGTCGAGCGTTTCCAGTGTTTCGCTCAGCGTTCCGATCTGGTTGGGTTTGACCAGCACGGCGTTGGCCACGCCGGCGGCGATGCCGCGGCGGAGGGTGGCCGGATCGGTGACGAACAGATCGTCGCCGACGAGCTGCACGCGCTCGCGAAGGCCGGCGGTGAGTAGCGCCCAGCCTTCCCAGTCGTCCTCGGCCATGCCGTCTTCGAGCGAAATGACCGGATAGTCGGCGCACAGCGCGGCGAGATAATCGACGAAACCGGCGGCATCACATTCGATGCCCTCACCGGGCAGCCGGTAGCGACCGTCGCGATACAGCTCGCTGCTCGCCACGTCGAGGGCCAGGGCGATCTCGCCGCCGGCCCGGTAACCGGCCAGCCCGATCGCCTCGAGGATCGCCTCGATCGCCGCGCGGCTCGACGGCAGGTCGGGCGCGAAACCACCCTCGTCGCCGACCGCGGTCGACAGGCACCGCCGGCGGAGCACGCTTTTGAGCGCCTGGAAGACTTCCGCCCCGGCGCGCAGCGCCGCCGGGTAATCGGGCAGGCCGAGCGGCACGATCATGAATTCCTGGATGTCGAGGTTGTTGTCGGCGTGCGCCCCGCCGTTGACGATGTTCATCATCGGCACCGGCAAGGCCAGCACGGCCGGGTCGCGGTTCAAATGGCGGTACAGCGGCAGGCCGCGCGCCGCGGCCGCAGCATGCACCACGGCCAACGACACGGCGAGAATGGCGTTGGCGCCCAGGCGGGATTTATCCGCCGTGCCGTCGAGTTCGACGAGCGCCCGGTCGATCGCCGCCTGGTCGGCACCGTCCAGGCCGACAAGCGCGGCGCGGATTTCGCCGTTGACGTGGCCGGCGGCCTTGAGCACGCCCTTGCCGTTGAAACGTTTTGGGTCGCCGTCGCGCAATTCCAGCGCTTCTCGCGTCCCGGTCGAGGCGCCCGACGGCACTGCGGCGCGGCCGCGCGCCCCGCCGGCCAGTTCGACATCCGCTTCGAGCGTCGGCTGGCCGCGGGAGTCGAGGATTTCACGGGCTTTGAGCTTGACGATGGTGGACATGGGTTTCGATACGTTTCCTAAGTTTGCGCCTTGACCGCCCGGTCGATGGCGAGCAGCGTATCGAGCAACGCTGCCATTTGCTCAAGCGGCCAGGCATTGGGGCCGTCCGACAGCGCCTCGTCCGGCCGCGGGTGGGTTTCCATAAAAAGACCGGCGATCCCGACCCCGACCGCGGCGCGCGCCAGGGCCGGGATGAACCGCCGCTCACCCCCGGAGCGAGCGCCCTGCCCGCCGGGCAATTGCACCGAATGGGTGGCATCGAAGACCACCGGGCAACCGGTCTCGCGCAGCACGATCAGCGAGCGCGGGTCGGACACCAGGTTGTGATAACCGAAGCTCGCACCGCGTTCGCAGACCAAGAGCCGGTCGTTGCCCGCCTCCCGGGCCTTGGCGACGACGTAGACCATGTCCCACGGCGCCAGGAACTGGCCTTTTTTCAGATTCACCGGCCGCCCGGCGGCCGCGACGCGGTGGATGAAATCGGTCTGCCGGCACAAAAAGGCCGGGGTCTGCAAGATATCGGCCACGGCGGCGACCTCGGCGAGCGGCGTCGCTTCATGGACATCGGTCAGCACCGGCAACGAGAATTGCTTTTTGACCGCATCGAGCACCTTGAGCCCGGCATCGAGCCCCGGGCCGCGGAAGCTCGCTCCCGAAGTCCGGTTGGCCTTGTCGAACGAGGCCTTGAAAATCAAATGGATCTCGCGCGGCGCACAGATTTCCTGCAAACGCCCGGCAACCTCCAGCGTCAGTTCGGCGCTTTCGATGACGCACGGCCCGGCGATCAGGAAAAACGGCCGCCGGCCGCCGACCGCGCGACCGGCCAGATCGGCGAGTTCAGGTTGCGGCCCATTCACGCGCCGCCCCGCGCCGCCAGCCCTTCGCCATGCCCGGCCCGCGCCGGCCCGGCGGCGATGGTGTATCCGGCATCGTCGCCCGCCTCGCGCCGCTGCCGGCAAGCCAGCGCGGCACCGATCAGCCCGTTGAACACCGGGTGGCCGGCGCGCGGATTGGAGGTGAATTCCGGATGGAACTGGCAGGCGAAGAACCACGGATGGGCGGGGATTTCGACGATCTCGACCAGATCCTCGTGCGCTGCGATACCGCTGAAGCGCATGCCGTGCTGTTCTAGGACTTCACGATAACCGTTGTTGAATTCGTAGCGGTGGCGGTGGCGTTCGAAAATCCGCTCGGCGCCGTAAAGTCGCCGGGCCAGCGACCCTTCGACGAGCCGGCACTCCTGCGCGCCGAGGCGCATCGTGCCGCCGTAATCGGAGTGCTCGTCGCGCTTTTCGAGCGTCCCGGCGCGGTCGTGCCACTCGGTGATCAGGGCGATCACCGGGTGCGGCGTGGCGCGCTGGTTTTCGGTGGTATTGGCCCCTTCCAGGCCGCAGACGTGGCGGGCGTATTCCACCACCGCGGCATGCATGCCGTAGCAGATGCCGAGGAACGGCACGCCGTTTTCGCGGGCGTAACGTACGGCGTTGATCTTGCCCTCGAAGCCGCGCTCACCGAAACCGCCGGGGACGACGATCGCATTGCAGCCGGCGAGCCGCTCGCCAACGCCGGCCGACAGCGTCTCCGAATCGACGGTCTCGATGACAACACGGGCACTGTGCCCGATACCGCCATGAGTCAACGCCTCGGTCAGCGATTTATACGCATCCGAATGCTCGACGTACTTGCCGACCAGCGCGATGCGGACCGTCTCGCGGGTCTCGGTCAACGAATCGACGACCCGCTGCCACTGGCTGATATCGGTATCGCGGGCCATGATGCCGAGCCGTTCGAGGGCGATGTCGTCGAGCCCCTGGCGGTGTAGCAGGATCGGAATCCGGTAGATACAGTCGGCATCGACCGCCGAGATCACGGCGTTGACGGGGACGTTGGTGAACAGCGCGATCTTGGCTTTTTCCTCGGCGCTCAAGGCCCGCTCGCAGCGCGCCAGCACAATATCGGGCTGGATGCCGATCGATCTCAGCTCCTTGACCGAGTGCTGCGTCGGCTTGGTCTTGATCTCGTGGGCCGAGCGCAGGTAAGGGACCAGTGTCAGGTGTACGAACACCGTATGGCCGCGGTGCTCGACGCCGAGTTGGCGGATCGCCTCGAGAAACGGCAACGATTCGATATCGCCCACGGTGCCGCCGATCTCGACGAGGGTCACGTCGTGGCCGTCGGCCGCGGCCAGCACCGAGCGCTTGATCTCGTCGGTGATGTGCGGGATGACCTGCACCGTGGCGCCGAGGTAATCGCCGCGCCGTTCCTTGGCGATCACCGTCGAGTAGATCCTGCCGGTCGTGAAATTGTTGCGCCGCGTCATCCGGGTGTGGACGAAACGCTCGTAATGGCCGAGGTCGAGGTCGGTTTCGGCGCCGTCCTCGGTGACGAACACCTCGCCGTGCTGGAACGGGCTCATCGTCCCCGGATCGACGTTGATGTAAGGATCGAGCTTGACCAGCGTGACTTTCAGGCCGCGCGATTCGAGCAGGGAGGCGAGCGAGGCGGCCGCGATGCCCTTGCCGAGGGACGAGACCACACCGCCGGTAACGAAGATCAGGGAAGACATCGGGATTTCCGAGCAGGGCTCGGATGCCTAGTGTAGCATCCTGGCCGCCGCCGCGGGGGAGGACGGAGGTTGGATTCGTCGCTCCGGGCGTACCCGCCATGTCAGAGGACAGAAGACAGAGTTCGCTTTGTCATTCAGGACGTGCCCGCCGGCGCTTCGTGGATTCCCGCTGCCGCCTGCTCTTGACCCGATCGGGGGGCCACACCTCACACCCCACAGACCGAGGGGTACGAACAACGACTCAGGCGGGCTGCGCCGCGAAACGCGGAACGGGTATAGTAGAAGGTTTACCGCCCACCCCGGCCCTCATGAACCCGATCGTCATCCGCGGCGCCCGTACCCACAACCTGGCCAATATCGACATCGATCTGCCGCGCCACAAGCTGATCGTCATCACCGGGCTGTCCGGCTCGGGCAAATCGTCGCTCGCCTTCGACACCATCTACGCCGAGGGCCAACGGCGCTACGTCGAGAGCCTGTCGGCCTACGCCCGGCAATTCCTGTCGCTGATGGAAAAGCCCGACGTCGATCACATCGAGGGGCTGTCGCCGGCGATCTCGATCGAGCAGAAATCGACGTCGCACAACCCCCGCTCGACGGTCGGCACGATCACCGAAATCCACGACTACCTGCGCCTGCTCTATGCCCGGACCGGCACACCGCACTGCCCGCGGCACGGCGCCGCGCTCACCGCGCAGACCGTCAGCCAGATGGTGGACGGCGTGCTTGCTCTGCCCGCCGGCAGCCGCTGGATGCTGCTCGCCCCGGTGGTCCAGAACCGCAAGGGGGAATACGTCGAGCTGATCGCCAAACTGCGCGCCCAGGGCTACGTCCGGGCCCGGATCGACGGCCTGCTGGTCGATCTCGACGACGCCCCGGCGCTGGACCTGCGCCGCAAACACACGATCGAAGTCGTCATCGACCGCTTCCGGATCCGCGACGACCTTGGCCTCAGGCTCGCCGAATCGTTCGAGGTGGCGCTCAAGCTCGGCAACGACATCGCACTGGTCCGGCCGCTCGACGACGACGGCCGCCCGCCGCTGCTGTACAGCGCCCGTTTCTCCTGCCCCGAGTGCGATTACAGCCTGGCCGAACTCGAACCCAGGATGTTTTCGTTCAACAACCCGAACGGCGCCTGCCCGGAGTGCGACGGGCTCGGCGTTACTCAGTACTTCGACCCGGTCCGCGTCGTGCAGAACCCCGATCTCAGCCTGGCCGGCGGCGCGATCCGTGGCTGGGACCGGCGCAACACGTATTATTTCGAGACCATCTTGGCGCTCGCCCGCCATTTCGGCTTCAGCGTCGATACACCGTTTCGCAAACTGCCGGAGAGAATCAAGCGTCTCGTGCTCTACGGCAGCGGCGACGAAGCCCTGCACTATGCCGGCCCGCGGCAAAAAGCCAAACCGTTTCCCGGCATCCTGCCCGTCCTCGAACGGCGTTACCGCGAAACCGATTCCAACCTGGTGCGCGAGGAACTGGCGCGCTACATCAGCAACCGGGCGTGCCCGGCGTGCGGCGGCCAGCGCCTGAATGAAGCGGCGCGCCATGTGCTGCTCGGCGGCCTGAGCCTGCCCGAAGTCAGCGCCTGGGCGATCGACGCCTGCCTCGCCCACTTCGACGGGCTGCAACTGGAAGGCTGGCGGGCGCCGATCGCCGCGCGCATCCTCAAGGAAGTCACCGCCCGCCTGCGTTTTTTGAGCAACGTCGGCCTCGATTACCTGACCCTCGACCGCCAGGCCGACACGCTCTCCGGCGGCGAAGCGCAGCGCATCCGGCTGGCGAGCCAGATCGGCGCCGGTCTGGTCGGCGTCATGTACGTCCTCGACGAGCCGTCGATCGGCCTGCACCAGCGCGACAACCGGCGCCTGCTCGATACGCTGTTCCGGCTGCGCGACCTCGGCAACACGGTGATCGTCGTCGAACACGACGAAGAGGCGATCCTCGCCGCCGACCACGTCGTCGATATGGGGCCGGGGGCCGGTGTGCACGGCGGGCGCGTCGTCTATAGCGGCGACGTTGAAGGTCTCAGGCACTGCCGCGAATCGCTGACCGGGCGCTATCTGACCGGCAGCGCGGCGATCGAAGTGCCCGCCCGCCGCCGCCGGCCGGATGCGGCGCACCGGCTGTGCTTGCTGGGCGCCAGCGGCAACAATCTAAAAGACGTCGATGTCGAAATTCCCGCCGGCCTTTTCACCTGCGTCACCGGCGTTTCCGGCTCGGGCAAATCGACGCTGCTCAACGATACGATATACCGGCTGCTGGCCCGCGAGCTGAACGGCGCCGGCGAAAAACCGGCGCCCTACCGCTCCGTAGACGGCCTCGAACATTTCGACAAGGTCGTCGATATCGACCAAAGCCCGATCGGCCGCACGCCGCGCTCCAACCCGGCGACCTACACCGGCCTGTTCACGCCGATCCGCGAACTGTTCGCCGGCACCCAGGAAGCGCGATCGCGCGGCTACGCGCCGGGGCGCTTCAGTTTCAACGTCAAAGGCGGGCGCTGCGAAGCGTGCCAGGGCGACGGCGTGCTGCGCGTCGAGATGCACTTTCTGCCCGACATCTTCGTACCGTGCGACGTCTGCCACGGCCGGCGCTACAACCGCGAGACACTGAGCGTCGCCTACAAGGGCCGCAACATCCACGAAGTGCTGTCCATGACCGTCGAGGACGCGCTCGCTTTCTTCGCCCCGGTGCCGGCCGTCGCCCGCAAACTGCAAACCCTGATGGACGTCGGCCTGTCCTATATCACGCTCGGCCAGAGTGCGACCACCCTGTCCGGCGGCGAAGCGCAGCGTATCAAACTGGCCCGCGAACTGTCCAAACGCGACACCGGACGCACCGTGTACATCCTCGACGAGCCGACCACCGGCCTGCATTTCCACGACGTCAAACAACTGCTCAGCGTGCTGCACCGGTTGTGTGACCACGGCAACACGGTTGTGGTCATCGAACACAACCTGGAAGTCATCAAAACCGCCGACTGGATCATCGACCTCGGCCCCGAAGGCGGCGCCGGCGGCGGCCGCATCATCGCCACCGGCACACCGGAACACATCGCCAAACTGCCGCACTCCCACACCGGCCGCTTTCTCGCCACCCGCCTGCCGGCGCGCCCGGCGGCCAAACGGCGCAAAGCCGGATAGCGGCCGGCTGCCCGGGCAGCCGGCCGCGATATCGCAACATGCCGGCCGGTGGTTTCAGCCGCCGGCGGTCAGGCCGCGGCGTTCGAGGAGCGGCTGGATGTCCGGGTCGCGGCCGCGGAACTCGCGGAACAATTCCATCGCTTCTTTGCTGCCGCCTTTGGACAGCACGGTGCGGCGGAAGTGATCGCCGTTTTCGCGTTTCAGCCCGCCGTTTTCCTTGAACCATTCGACGCTGTCGGCGTCCAGCACCTCGCTCCAGATGTACGAGTAATAACCGGCCGAATAGCCGCCCATGATGTGCGAAAAATAAGTGCTGCGGTAACGCGGCGGGACGGGCCGGAAGGCGACGCCGGCGTTTTCCAGCGCCCGGGCTTCGAAATCAAGCAGGCCGTCGGCGTCCGGGACGGCGTCGGGCGGCAGTTGGTGCCAGCTCTGATCGAGTAGCGAGGCGGCGAGGTATTCGGTTGTCGCGTACCCCTGGTTGAATTTCTCGGCGGCCAGCACCTTGTCGAGCAGTTCCTGCGGCAGCGGCTCGCCGGTCTGGTAGTGGCGGGCGTAATTGGCCAGTACTTCCGGCCAGATGGCCCACATTTCGTTGACCTGCGACGGGTATTCGACAAAGTCGCGCGGCACGCTGGTGCCGGCAAAGCGCGGGTAATAGACATCCGAAAACATGCCGTGCAGGGCATGGCCAAATTCGTGGAACATGGTATTGACTTCGTCGAAAGTCAAAAGCGTCGGTTCGCCTTCAGGCGGCTCGGGGATGTTGAGATGATTGGCAACCACCGGTTTGGTACCGAGCAGGCCGGACTGCGGAACGTAGGCGTTCATCCAGGCGCCGCCGCGTTTCGACGGCCGGGCATAAAAATCGCCGAGGAACAGGGCGAGCGGCGTACCGTCGGCGTCGAATACCTCGTACACCATAACGTCGGGGTGATAAACCGGCAGATCGGTGCGGCGTTTGAAGCTCAGGCCGTATAGTTTGCCGGCGGCGTAGAAGACGCCGTTTTCGAGCACGTTCGTCAATTCCAGATACGGTTTCAATTCGGTTTCGTCGAAGTCGTAGCGCGCCTTGCGGACCTTTTCGGCGTAATAATTCCAATCCCAGGGTTCGAGTTTGAAACCGCCGCCTTCGGCGTCGATCATGGCCTGCAAATCCGCCGCTTCACGCCGGGCATTGGCGACGGCAGCCGGCGCCAGCTTGCCCAGCATGTCGTTCACCGCGGCGGTGGTTTTAGCGGTCTGGTCCTCGAGCACGTAGGCGGCATAATCTGGATAGCCGAGCAGTTGTGCCTGTTCGGCACGCAATTTAGCCACCTTGACCAGTATCTCCCGGTTGTCGTATTCGCCGCCGCTGCTGCCGCGGGCCAGCGAGGCATCGAGGATCCGCCGCCTGAGGTCGCGGTTTTCGAGACTGGCGAGTGGCGGTTGCCCAGAGGTGTTCATCAGCGCGATCACGTATTTGCCCGGCAGATCGCGTTCCTCGGCGGTCTTAGCCGCGGCGGCGATCTGGTTTTCCGACAGGCCGGCCAGTTCCTCGCGCGTTTCGACGACGATAGCCGAGCGGTTCACTTCCTTCAGTACGTTCTGGCTGAATTGGGTCTGCAAGGTCGCCAATTCGGCATTGATCGCTTTCAGCCGTTCCTGTTCGGCAGCGGCGAGTTCGGCGCCAGCACGCACGAAATCGGTGTGGTAGCGCTCCAGAAGGCGGACCGCCTCGGCGTCGAGGTTAAGGTCGTAGCGCTGTTCGTAAAGGGTTTTGATCCGGGCGTACAGTTGGGGGTTGAGCAGGATCGCATCCCGGTGGGCCGACAGTCTGGGCGCCATTTCGGCCTCCACGGCCTGGATCGTATCGTTGGTATCGGCACCGGCGAGATTGAAGAACACGCGGCTCGTGCGTTCGAGGATGGCGCCCGATTTTTCCATCGCGATGATGGTGTTGTCGAAGGTCGGCGGCTCGGCATTGGCGGCGATCGCCGCGATTTCCGCAGCTTGTTCGGCCATGCCACGTTCGAAGGCGGGCGCGTAGTGTTCGTTTTCGATGCGATCGAACGGCGGTAACAGGTAGGGCAGATCGCTCGGTGCGAAGAACGGATTGCCGGTGACCGCGGCGGGCTCGCCGCCGCCGGCCGTCTCATCCGCGGCCGGCGGGGCCGATTCACGGTCGCAGGCGGCCAGCCCGATGGCCATCAGGCCGGCAAGCGGCCAAAGAATCTGTATCTGGTGCATGTGGTTTCCTCGTTAATGGGACGAAAGGAGATGAAGACGGAGATCATAACACCGTCATTGCATGGGTCCCGGGGCGGCTTTCGCTTCCCGCGGCGCTTCGCGTTTGGCCTTGAGCCGGGCAACCAGTGCGTGCAGGTTTTTTTGCGTCGCTTCACTGAACCATTCGCTGACGAAGGTCTCGACGCCGAGCGTGGATTGGTCGTCGAACAGCGCGCAAAGATCGGCGCGTGCCAGGCGGCGGGTGCCGAGGAATGCCTGGCGCGGCAGTGCCAGGTGTTCGCGGCACCAGGCCGCGGCACGCGCCGTGACCGCCTCGGCCGGCGCCAGTTCATCGACCAGGCCGATGGCCAGCGCCTCATCGGCAGTGATCATCCGCCCGTCGAGCAGGTGGCGCTCAGCGCGATATGGGCCGAGCAAGCGGACCAGGGCGCCGTGCACCAGTGGCGGCACGACGAGCCCGACTTCGACCTCGTTCAAACCCAGGCGGAAATCGCCGGCGGCCATCACCCGATAGTCGCAAAAAAGCCCGAGCACCGTGCCGCCGGCCGGGCTGTGCCCGGTGAATGCCGCGACGACGGGCAGCTCCGAGCGGGCAAGGGACGAAAGGGTGGCGAAAAAAGTCTGGAGAAAACCCGACAGACCGGCGGCGTCATAGCGCAGCAGTTCGGGGAGATCGAGCCCGGCAGAAAAAAGTCCCGGATTGCCCGCGAGCACGATCGCCTCGGTGCCGCGCCCGGGGGCATCTTTTATTTGATCAGCGAGTCCGGCAAGGAGTTCCAGATTCAGTGCGTTGACCGGCGGGCGTGCGAGGCGGATCTGCAAAATCCGGTCCTGATCGGTAAGTTCGAACATCGGCGGCTCCATTCAGTCGGTATTCATTGACAGTGTTGTAGGCTGGGGCCCGAACATTCGGACAGGAGGCAGTCATGAACACGCGCAAACGATTGATACTGAGTTTAACGGCGGCTTCGATTCTGGCCCTTGGCCTGTCGCTGGCAGCGCCGGCGATGGCGCAGCATCATGGCGGCGGCCACGGATTCGGCGGCGGTCATGGCTTCAGCGGCGGCCATTACGGCGGTGGCTTTCGTGGCGGTTATCATAGCGGTTTCCGCGGCGGCTTTCATGGCGGCCACTACGGCTTCTCGGGCCACTGTTTCAGCCACGGCGGCAGGCACGGTCATTCAAGTCGCTATTTCGGCGGCGGTCATCATCACTGCGGCGGTTATCATTCAGGCGGGCACAGTTATCGTTATGGCCACCGCTATGGCGGGCACCGCTACTACCGAGGCGGCAGCGCCTATCACGGCGACGGCCATGGGCACGATGCGCTGGCTTACACCATTCCATTGATCGCCGCCGGTCTTTATTATTCCAGTGCGTATGATGGGTATTGAATCTGCAATGCTCCCAGGTTGAGCTATCGGAGGTCGCGATACAGCAAGTCTCCAGCCGGGAAGGGACGCCCGGCGTCATCATCTGCATCCGGGCTTACTTATTTCCCCACTTCCCGCAACTGGGCATCGACGACGGCGATGGCGGTCATGTTGACCACGCGCCGGACGGTGGCCGACGGCGTGACCAGGTGCGCCGGCATGCCAATGCCCATCAGTATCGGACCGACGGTGATGCCTTTGTTGATGACCCGGCTCAGGCTGTAGGCGATGTGCGCCGCGTCGAGGCTCGGCATGATCAGCAGGTTGGCCGCGCCCGTCAGCCGCGAATTCGGAAACACGCGCTGGCGGATACTCTCGTCGAGCGCCGCATCGCCGGGCATTTCGCCTTCCACTTCGAGGTCGGGCGCCTGGGCGATGATCAACTGCAGGGCCTGGCGCATTTTTTCGGCGCTCGGGTCGCGATGACTGCCGAAGGTCGAATGGGACAGCAACGCGATCTTGGGCGTGATGCCGAACAGCCGGACCATGCCGGCGGCCATTACCGTCAGTTCAGCGATTTCCTCGGCGCTGGGGTTGCTGTTGACGTGAGTGTCGCAGACAAAATAAGTGCCACCATCGCCGGTCATCACACTCAGCGCGCCGGCGGCACGCGCGCCCGGCCTCATGCCGAGCACGTCCAGTACGTAACGCAGTTTGCGCTGATAACGGCCGACGACGCCGGCGATCAGCGCATCGGCGTCGCCCAGCTTGACGGCAAGCGCGGCGATCACCGTCGAGCGGGTGCGGACGACGCCCTTGGCCATATCGGGCGACACGCCGCGCCGCTCCATCAGGCGGTGGTAGGTCTGCCAGTACTGTTTAAAACGCGGATCGGATTCGGGATTGACCAGTTCGAAATCCCGTTCCGGCCTGAGGCGCAGCCCGAGACGTTCGATGCGCATCTCGACAACGCCCGGCCGGCCGATCAGAATCGGTTTAGCGAGCCCGTCGTCGACCACCGTCTGCACGGCGCGCAGCACGGTTTCCTCCTCGCCTTCGGCGAAAATCACCCGCTTCGGATCCCGCCGCGCGGCATCGAACACCGGCTTCATCAAAAGGCCGGTGCGGAATACCTTCTGACTTAGCGATTCACGATAAGCGACGAGATCGGCAAGCGGCCGGCGGGCGACTCCCGAATCCATCGCCGCCTTGGCCACGGCCGATGCCAATTCGACGAGCAGTCGGGGATCGAAGGGTTGCGGTATCAGGTAATCGCGGCCGAACGACACTGTGGCGCCGCCGTAAGCCGCGGCGCCGACGTCCGAGATTTCCTTGCGGGCCAGCGCGGCGAGCGCCGTGACGCAGGCCATCTTCATTTCGTCGTTGATCGTCGTCGCGCCGACGTCGAGCGCGCCGCGGAAAATGTATGGAAAGCACAAAACGTTGTTGACCTGGTTCGGAAAATCCGAACGGCCGGTCGCGATAATCGCATCCGGCCGGATGCGGCGCGCGACATCGGGCATGATTTCCGGTATCGGGTTGGCAAGCGCGAAAATGATGGGATCGGGGGCCATTTTCGCAACCATCTCTTCTTTCAGCACACCGGGCGCGGAGAGGCCGAGAAACACGTCGGCGCCTTCGATCGCCTCGGCCAGCGTGCGAAGTTCGGTATCGCGGGCGTAGCGTTCCTTGTTTTCGTCCATGTCGTCGCGCCGGCCACGATAGATCAGGCCGTTGCGATCGCAAACCAGTATGCGTCCGGGATCGAGGCCGAGCTTGACCAGCAGATCCAGACAGGCGATGCCAGCGGCACCGGCGCCGGAGGCGACCAGTTTGAGCTTGCCGATGTCCTTGCCGAGGATTTTGACGGCGTTGAGCATCGCCGCCGCGGTGATGATCGCGGTGCCGTGCTGGTCGTCGTGGAACACCGGAATGTTGAGCCGCTCTTTCAACGCCTTCTCGACGATGAAACATTCCGGGGCCTTGATGTCCTCGAGGTTGATGCCGCCGAAGCTCGGTTCCAGCGCGGCGATGATGTCGATCAGTTTATGCGGATCGGTTTCGTTGATCTCGATATCGAAGACGTCGATATTGGCGAACTTGCGGAACAGTACGCCCTTGCCTTCCATCACCGGCTTGGCGGCGAGCGGCCCGATCGGCCCGAGGCCGAGCACCGCCGTGCCGTTGGTGATCACCGCCACCAGGTTGCCGCGCACGGTGACTTCGGCCGCCGCCTCGGCGTTGTCGACAATCAGTTCGCAGGCCGCCGCGACGCCGGGCGAATAGGCCAGCGCCAGGTCCTTTTGGGTGGTCAGCGGTTTGGTCGGAGTGACGCGGATCTTGCCTGGGCAGGGTTGGCGATGATAGTCGAGTGCCTCCGCCCTGAGCTTGGCGTCGATTTTTTCCATTAAAGTTCCATCCGCGATTCGTATTGCCCCATTGCCGCCAGGCCGTTCATCCGCGCCCGGTGGAGCAGCGCGCGCTGGGCGCGTTCGGTGTTTTTCTTTGGCTCCTCGGCCCAGATCGCCAGTGCTTCGTGCTGCAGGGCGCGGCCGTAGGAAAAGCTGAGCGGCCACGGCAGATCGATGTCCAACCGGTTCATCGCATCGAGGTGTTCGGTGGCCTCGACGTCGCCCTGGCCGCCGGACAGAAACACCACGCCGGCGAGCGCCGCGGGGACGGCGTTGAGCAGGCATTGCACCGTCGCCTCGGCGACATCCTCGACGCCGGCGCGCTCGGCCGCTTCGCTGCCCGACAGCACCATGCTCGATTTCAGCAGGCAGCCCTCGAGCATCACGTTCTGCTCGAACAGTTGCGCAAACACTTCGCGCAGCGTGATCTCAGTGACTTCGTAACATTCGTCCAGGCTGTGGCCGCCGTCCATCAGCACTTCCGGCTCGACGATCGGCACCAGGTCGGCTTCCTGGCACAGCGCCGCGTAGCGCGCCAGGGCGTGGGCGTTGGCGTGGATGCAGGCGCGCGACGGCAGGTTGTCGCCGATCGTGATCACGGCGCGCCACTTGGCGAAACGGGCGCCGAGATCGCGGTATTCGGCGAGCCGTTCGCGCAGGCCGTCGAGGCCCTCGGTCACTTTCTCGCCCTCGTGGCCGGCCAGGGCCTTGGCACCCTTGTCCACTTTGATGCCCGGGATGATGCCTGAGGCGCGGGCCAGATCGACCAGCGGCCGCCCTGCGGCGTCCTTCTGGCGCAGGGTTTCGTCATACAAGATGGCACCGCTGATGTGCTCGCCGAGGCCCTCGGTGCCGAGCAGCAGGGCGCGGTAATCGCGGCGGTTTTCAATGGTACTGGCCACCCCGACATTGGCAAAACGCTTTTCGATCGTGCCGCTGCTCTCGTCGATGGCCAAAATGCCCTTGCCTTCTTCGACCAAAGCTTCGGCGGTTTCCACCAGGGTATCGATATTCATCAGTGACTTCTCTATCGGCGCTGCCGGGATACGGCGATATTTTATGCTGAAACCGGGCCTTCGTAGGCGCAGCCGGCGGCACAGGTTTCGTGGATCACCACCCGGTGCAGGCCGGGCAGCCCGGGCTTCAGGCGCTGCCATATCCAGCACGCCAGGTTTTCGCTGGTCGGGTTTTCGAGACCTTCGATATCGTTCAGCAGGCGGTGGTCGAGGCGCTCGAAAACAGGTTGGAACGCGGTTTTCAGCGCCGCGAAATCCATCACCCAGCCAAGGACCGGGTCAAGTTCGCCGCGGACATGGATCTCGACGCGGTAGGAATGGCCGTGCAGGCGGCGGCATTTGTGGTCCTCGGGCACAGCCGGCAGAAAGTGCGCGGCTTCGATCTGAAACGTGCGAAACAGGTCCATCGCAGGGTCGGGCTCGGGTGGCCATATATCATAGCAGCAATGATAAAATGACCTCCGGCGATCACCTGCGCGGAGGCCGGGATGATGGGCGGCTGGCATGAGGCGGCGAAATCCTTGCTCGAGCGACGGCTGGCGGCGGCCGACGTCCGGCTCGATGGCCGGCGACCGTGGGATATCCGCATACACCGCCCGCGGTTTGTCAGGCGTGTCCTGGTGGGCGGCGCGCTTGCCCTCGGCGAGGGTTATATGGCCGGCGATTGGGACGCCGCGGATCTCGAAACGCTATTCTTCCGGCTGTTGCGCGCCGGGCTCGACCGCGGTGCATCGTTCGCCCCCGGCCCGTTGTTGCGCCGGGCAGGAGCGCTGTTGTTCAATGCCCAGAGCCCGCGGCGGGCCGGCCATATCGGCCGGGTGCATTACGATCTCGGCAACGATTTGTACGAGGCGATGCTCGATCGCCGCATGGTCTATAGCTGCGGTTACTGGCGGCGCGCAGACGATCTCGAGGCGGCGCAGGAAGCCAAGCTCGACCTGATCTGCCGCAAGCTGCGCCTTGAACCCGGCATGCGCCTGCTCGACATCGGCTGCGGTTTCGGCAGCCTGTTGTTTTATGCCGCCGAGCGTTACGGCGTGATCGGTCACGGCATCACCGTCTCGCAGCGGCAGGCGGCGTGGGCGCAGGAACACCGCGGCGCTTTGCCGGTGACGATCGAAGTGTGCGATTATCGCGCGCTGCCGGCAACCGGTTACGACCGCATCGTTTCGGTCGGCATGGTCGAACACGTCGGCTGGCGCAATTACCGGGCCTTCATGAAAACCGCCGCCGAACGGTTGGTCGACGGCGGTTCGTTTTTGTTGCACACGATCGGTTCCAACACCTCGGTCAGGCAAACCGATCCGTGGATCGCCAAATATATCTTCCCCAACTCACACCTGCCGTCGCTGGCGCAGTTGACGCGCGCCGCCGAGAACCTGCTGCTGCTCGACGACCTGCACAGCTTCGGACCCGATTACACCTTGACGCTGCGCGCCTGGCTCCGGCGCTTTATCACCGCCTGGCCGCAACTCGGCAGCCGTTATGACGAAGTCTTCCGCCGCATGTGGTCGTATTACCTGCAAATCAGCGCCGCGGCATTTCGCGCCGGGCATATCCAGCTCTGGCAGTTGTTGTTTTCAAAACCGCCGCGCGACACCATCGCCGATACCGTAAGATGACAAAGCACCGAAAACAAATCTTTTGACTTCGTAACCCTCCATGTCGGACATGGCAAGCCGGGTTCTGAATGCTTGAGACTTGTCACACGCTTGTCATAATCATTTCTTTTGTGTTAGACTGAATTCCCGACGGCGCAAATGCCATCGGGAGCAAGTCATTGGATAATGATCGATCCGTTGTCGCGGGCCCGGCCGATGCCGGCAGCATTCGGCATCACGGCGAGATTCTTCCTTACACATTGCGTTACTCGTCGCGGCGTACCCTCGCCATCGTCGTGCATCATGATGGTGAAGTGGTGATCCGGGCGCCGCGGCATTTGACGCGCAGCGAAGCGGTTTCCTTTCTGCTCGACAAGGCCGGCTGGGTCAAGCGTAAACGCCGCGAATTTCAGGATCGCCGCCGCGAACATGCCGATTACCGCTATGTCACCGGTGAACGCCACGCCCACCTCGGCGAGTGGCTCGATCTGGTCGTCGAAAACGGCAGCCGCAGCGGCGTGCACCGCGACGGCGATCGCCTGATCGTTGCGGCAGGCGCCGCTGAAGACGCCGTGGCCCAGGCCCGAACCGTGGCGCGGCGGTTGCTGGCCTGGCGGCGGCGGGAAGCCGGGCGGCTGTTCGTCGCGCGGCTGGATTCAATGTGGGAACGTTTCGACCGCGGCGCTCATGCTTTGCCGGAACTGAAGATCCGCCGCATGCGGCGGCGCTGGGGCAGTTTGACCGGGCGACGCCTGATGATCCTCAACCTGTCGTTGATCAAGGCACCGGTCGAGTGCATCGACTATGTCGTAATGCACGAGTTATGTCATCTCTATCACCGCCTGCACAACCGGGCCTTTTACGCGCTGCTCGAGCGCCACTGTCCCGGCTGGACAAGCTGCCGTGAGAAACTCTACGGCGTGGCGATCGAATGACCGCCGCGCTGGTGTTGGGCTAACTTTGTGACGACGATACCGCTTCGTCCTGTTCTTTTCCGGCGGCGGGCCGGTCCTTTTCGATGTATTCGAAAACCTTGACGACGCGCTTGACGCCGCCGACCTTGCTCGCTTCGAGCGCCGCCGCTTCGCCTTCTACCTCGGTCACCAGTCCCATCAGATAAACCGTATCGTCAACGGTCGTGACGTTGACCCGGGTCGGGTCGAAGCCTTCGACCTCGACACCGAATAAGGCACTTTTGACCTTGCTGGTCATGAAACTGTCGCCGATCCTGGGTCCGACGCCGACCTTTTCGCCGACGGTCAGTTCGTTGACCACTTTGCGCACCTTCTCGCCCTGCGCCGCCAGGTCACCGGCCAGTTGGATTTTTTCCGGGCGATCGACGGTGCCGATCAACAGCACGATGGCATTGTGGCTGACGACCTTGATCCGGTCGCCGCCGCCGAAGACCTTTGCCTCGTTTTCCTTGTAACCGTAGATCCGGTCGCCGACCGCGATTTCGATCGTCTGGTCGTCGAATACCGAGCCGAAGCCGCGGCGATCGTGCGCCGCGGTCGCGGTGGTGCCGGCGGCGCCGACGGCGGCAACCACGCAGCCGGTCAGATAAGGGAGCAGTAATAGCAGAACGCAGGCGAGACGGATCATCGGCTTCCCCTCAAATGTCATTCATATCGAAGGCGTTGGCTAACCATGACAACTCCGGCGCCGCCAGGTTCCCGCTGACGATGACGACATCGAAGCGGCAAGGGATACGGTCGCCGTGACGCTTTTGCAGCAGGTACAAGCGCGCCGTGGCGATCAGTTTGCGCCGCTTGTTGCGGTCGATCGAGGCCAGGCCGCCGCCGTGCCCCTGCCCCCGGCGGTGACGAACCTCGACGAAGACCAGCGTCGCGCCCGCTTTCATCACCAGGTCGATCTCGCCGGTTTTGCCGCGGAAATTACGCGCCATCGGCCGCAACCCCTTAGCGACAAGGTAGTGTTCAGCGATCTGTTCGGCGCGCCGGCCGGCGAGAAGATGGGCCGGCTGGTTCATCGTCCAGGGCCGGCTGAACCCGGCAGCGGCTGCCCGGTCTCCAACAGGCGAATGCCGTGCCGGCCGAAGACCGCCGGTTGCAATTCGCGGCGCGCTTCTCCTGTTTCGTCGATCCGGATTCTGCCATTGAGACCGTTAAATCGCAGTTGCCCGTCGCCGCTGAGGAGCCTGAGCCGGGGCAGGATGGCGATGGCGTCCGCGCCGAGCGCGAACAGTTGCGCGCCGTTGGTCGTTTCAACTTCGCGGTACCAGGCAGCGGCTTCCTGCCGCGACGGTTCGAACCCGCCGCCGCCGGCCAGCCACGGGGCAAGCGGGAAACGGATGCCGGCCAGATCGCGAAGCGCGCGGTTGTCCTCGCCGCCTTCGAGTATCGCGCTCAGGCCGTAAAGCGGGATGGCGCCGGCATCGAGAAAACGGAGTTGCGGCGCGATCTCGCGGGCCCTGACGGTACGGGCGGCGAGCAGGATCGCCTCGGCGTCGTGGCGCGGCACCGGCGCGAACCCGAGCGGCACGCCGAGCATGGACTGCAAGCGGCGGTGACGGGCCTGGGCGGCGCTCAGCCCGAGCACATCGCTGAGGACGGCGCGGTGATCGTTGGCTTGCGGATCAAAGCGGCCGGTATCGAGTATCCGGCCGCCGCCGAGGGTGAACGATTCGGCGAAAGCGGCGGCCACCCGCTCGCCCCAGGCATCGTCGCTGGCGATCAGAAGCGCGCTCCGGCGGCCGTCGGCCAGGGCCATCACGGCCGCCTCGTGGGCTTCGTCCTCGGGCCACAGGGCCATCGTGAAAACCGGAAGGCCGGCCTGTCGTACGGCGCCGGCCGCAGCCTCGTCGGTGGGCCGGTTGAGCAGCAACAACGGCAATGTGTTGCCCGGCACGGCGAGCACCTGATCGACGGCGTTACGGTGCAACGGGCCGATCACCCATTCGGCGCCGGCGTCGCGGGCTTCGAACAGCGCCGCGGCGGCGCCCCCCGGATCGTCGTCGAGAGGGAAAAACAGCAACTCCGGCCGTTCGGCGGCCGGCAGGGCGCTCCAGGCGCTGAGCAGGCCGTGCTGGATAGCCGAGGCGGCACTGGCCAGAGCGCCGGTTTGCGGCAGCAGCACGGCGATGCGCGCCGGGTAACGGTATTCGATCATGAAACGCTCGGCCAGCGCCGCGGCCAGTTCCGGGTCGGGGAAGTTCCAGCCATCGCTCTCCCGCCAGCCGCGAAGATCGATCGGCGGCGCCGTGCCGCTCGCCACCTGGGCTCTGACCTCGCGGCCCAGCGCGATCCACGCCTGCCGCCTCTCGTCCGTGCCCTGTTCCACAGCGCGCTGCAAGACCTCACTCGGCAGGGCGCCGAGACGGAGGAACAGTGCAACGAGCCGGTCGGTGTCGCCTTCCCGGCGCGCCACTTCGAGCCAGGCAGCGATCGTTGCAGCCGGCGTTCGCCGGGCGACGGCCAACCGCCCGGCAAGGGCTTCGGCCGCATTGCGCTCGGCGCTTTTCAACTCGGCGGGCAGGGTATTCAGAATTTCGCTGGCAGCCGCGAAGTCGGCGTTATAAAAGGCGATTTCGGCGTTGAGCAGGCCGTAATCGACCACCGCGCGCCGGTCGAGCCGGAAAACATCGATGTGCGTCAGGTTCGCCGCGGCACGCGCGTATTCTCCGGCGTTGATCCAGGCGCGGGCCGCCGCCAGCCATGCCGCGCCGCCATCTTCCAGTTCGGCCGCCGCCGTTTGTTCTAAACGTTCGGCGGCGGCGGCGTGCCGGCTTTGCGCGGCGCTGTCGATCTCCGGTTCGGCCGGAACCGGCGCTACACTAGGGCCGGTTGCACAGCCGGCCAACAGTGCGCCGGCGAGCAGCGAGAGGGTGGTCAAGCAATTTCGGCGAAAAGACGAGTTCATCACAGCATGATAGCGCAAGCCCGCCAGGCAGCCGAGCAGAAGAAGAACACGGTCGCGGCAAGCGGCGCCTTGTGGATCGTGGCGACGCCGATCGGCCATCTCGATGACCTCAGCCCCCGCGCCCGCAGCGTGCTGGCGGCGGCCGACTGCATCGCCGCCGAAGATACGCGCGTCAGCCGCCGATTGCTGGCCCATTACGGCCTGGCCGGCCGCCTGGTGTCCTATCGCGACCACAACGAGGCGAAAGCGGCGCCGCTGCTCCTGGCCCGGTTGCAGCGCGGCGAGAATGTGGCGTTGATTTCGGATGCCGGCACGCCGCTGATTTCCGATCCGGGTTATCGTCTGGTCAGAGCGGCGCAAGATGCCGGGATTCCGGTGCACCCGGTGCCCGGCCCGAGCGCCGTGCTCGCCGCGCTGTCCGCCAGCGGCCTGCCGACCGATCGGTTTTACTTCGCCGGTTTCGCCGCGCCGCGCTCCGGCGAGCGGGCGGCGCAGTTTCGCGAATTGGCGGGCTTGGCTTGCACGGTGGTGCTGTTCGTTGCAATCCACGACCTGGCCGTCTGCCTCGAGGAAATGGCCGATATCTTCGGCACCGGGCGCGAAGCCTGCCTGGCCCGCGAACTGACCAAACGCCATGAGACCGTACGCCGCGCCCCGCTCGGCGAACTGGCGGCCTGGGTCAGGGCCGACGTCGAGCAGCAGCGCGGCGAGGCGGTGCTGGTCGTCGCCGGCCGCCGGCCGGCCGCCGACCGCGGCGTGACGGCTAAGGCCGTAGCTTTGATGTCGCGCCTGGCGGCGCATCTGCCGCCGGTGACGGCGGCGCGGCTGACGGCCGAAACGACCGGCGTGTCGCGCCGCGCTATTTATCAAAATTGGCTTAAAACGACCGAAAGCCCTAACCAGGAGACGTGATGAAAATCTGGTCGCTCGCCGGCAACACGCAGAAACTCGACGGTGGCGCGATGTTCGGCAACGTGCCGCGCGCGCTGTGGTCCAGATGGCTGCCGCCGGATGACGAAAACCGCGTGCCGCTCGCCTGCCGGGCGCTGCTGGTCAAGGACTTGAACGGCATGAACGTCCTGTTCGAGACCGGCATCGGGGCGTTTTTCGAGCCGGCGCTGAAAGCCCGCTACGGCGTGGCCGAGGATGAACACGTGCTGCTCACCTCGCTCGCCGCGGCGGGTTTGTCACACGAAGATATCGACATCGTCGTGCTCAGCCACCTGCATTTCGACCACGCCGGTGGCCTGCTGGCGCCGTGGCGCGCCGGCCAGCCGCCCGCCCTGCTCTTTCCACACGCCCGCTTTGTGGTCGGCGAGCGGCACTGGCAGAGGGCGCTGGCACCGCACCCGCGCGACCGGGCCTCGTTTATTCCCGAGTTGCAAACCCTGCTTGCCGATTCTGGCCGCCTGGAGTGGGTTACCGGCGAGCGCTACCCGCTGCTCGGCGACGCGGTGCGTTTTCATTACAGCGACGGGCACACGCCGGGGCTGATGCTGGCCGAGGTCGGCGGCGACGGCGGTGTGGTGTTCTGCGCCGACCTGATCCCCGGCCGGCCGTGGGTGCACGTTCCGGTCTCGATGGGCTACGACCGCTTCCCCGAAAAACTGATCGACGAGAAGCAGGCGTTTTTGCAGGAGATGGAAAGCCGCGGCGTGCGGCTGTTTTTCACGCACGATCCGGATGTCGCGCTGGCCACCGTCCGGCGCGACGAGCGCGGCCGGTTCGGTACAAAAGATGAGCAGCCGCATCTTTCGGGGATGGTGTTGGGATGAACCGGTAGCGAGCCGTGAACGGTACGCTGCGGCTGATCGGCCACCCGGCCTGTCTCGACCACCACCCGCCGGCCGGGCATCCCGAGTCGCCCGCGCGCCTGCGCGCCGTGCTCCAGGCGTTGGCCGCGGCCGGTTTCGAGGTTGAGGCGGCGCCGCCGGCGGACGAGGCATTCATTACCGGCATTCATCCGGCGCCATACTGGCGGACACTGCGCGATCGTGAACCTTTGGCCGGGGCGTCGCCTGCGGCGCTCGACGCCGACACTTACATCGCCCACGGCACGATCGCGGCATTGCGCTATAGCGCCGGCGCGCTGCAAGCGGCGGTCGATGGGGCATTCGACACGGGCGGGCGGTTTTTTTGCGCCGTCCGGCCGCCGGGGCACCATGCCGGCCGCGCCCGGCCGATGGGTTTCTGCCTGCTGAATCCCATCGCCTGCGCCGCCGATTATGCGTTGCGCCAGGGCGCCGGGCGCGTGGCCATCGCCGATTTCGACGTCCACCACGGCAACGGCACGCAGGAGGTCTTCGGCCGGGAAACGGCCGTGTTTTATGCCTCGTCGCACCAATCGCCGCTGTATCCGGGCACCGGCCATGAAGACGAGACCGGGGCCGGCAACCTGTGCAACCGGACACTGCCGCCGGGCGCCGGGTCGGATGAATTCCGGGCCGTCTGGGAGGATGCGCTGTTGCCCAGGATCGCCGATTTCAAACCCGACCTGGTCCTCGTTTCGGCCGGTTTCGACGCCCACCGCGATGACCCGCTCGCATCGCTGCAACTGGATGACCGGGATTTCGGCTGGATCGGCGGGCGTCTGGCCGATCTGGCCGCCGATTGCGCCGCCGGGCGCCTGGTGGCGATGCTAGAAGGCGGTTATCACCATGCCGCATTGGCCGCTTCTTCAGCCGCCTTTGTCCGGGCGCTGGCCGGTGACCGGATGGCGCCGGAATGACCGGCGCCAGATGGCCGAAACGGCTGGGCCTGTGGCTCGGGCCGTCACTGGCGGTGGCGGTATGGCTGGCGCCGCCGCCGGAAACCTGGGCTGTTCCGGCCTGGCGCACGGCGGGGCTGGCCCTGTGGATGGCCGTCTGGTGGTTCAGCGAAGCCCTGCCGTTACCGGCCACGGCACTGTTACCGCTGATCGTGTTGCCGTTGGCCGGCGTCAGCGGCCTGCGCGAGACCGCCACGGCCTACGCCCATCCGATCATCTTTCTGTTCCTCGGCGGGTTCATGATCGCCCGCGCCTTGCAGGTGCACGGCCTGAGCCGGGCGCTGGCCGGCTGGCTTCTGGCCCGCATCGGCACGACGCCGGCGCGGCTCGTCGCGGCGTTTTTTATCACCGGCGCGCTGCTCAGCATGGGGGTCAGCAATACCGCGACGGCGCTGATGCTGGCGCCGATCGCCCGCGAAGCGCTGGCAGCCAGGTCGGGGGATGCATCGCCGGCCGGTGAAATCGCGGCACTGCTTGCCGTCGCCTACGGCTGCAATATCGGCGGCATGGCGAGCCTAATCGGCACGCCGCCCAATGCCCTGGCCGCCGCCTATCTCGACGAGACACACGGCATCGAGATTTCTTTCGTCCAGTGGCTGGGCTTCGGCCTGCCGCTGGCGGTCGTGGCCAGCGCCCTGGGTATCGTGCTTCTGACGCGCCTTTATCCCCTATCGGCACCGCCGGGCTTCACCCGGGTCGCTTTGCCGGCCGCCACCCGGCTGGTCGGCACCGCGCCGCGCCGTGTCGTCTATGTCACCGCCACCACGGTGCTGGCCTGGATTTTCCAGCCCTTGCTGGCGGATCTCATCCCGGGTCTGAACGACACCGTCATCGCCCTCACCGCCGCCCTCGCCTTGTTCGCGCTGCCCGCCGGCCGCGGCCGGCGGCTTCTGGAGTGGCAGCAGGCAGTGGAACTGCCGTGGGGCATTTTGTTGTTGTTCGGCGGCGGGCTGGCCCTGGCCGGGGCCATCGAGCACAGCGGTCTCAATACCGTGCTTGGCGAATCATTGCCCTTTCCGGCGGCACTGCCCGCCTGGATGCTGATCGCCGGCCTTTGCGCCTTCATGCTGCTCATGACCGAACTGACCAGCAACACGGCGAGCACCGCGGCCTTTCTGCCGCTCGCCGGCTCGCTGGCCGTGGCCGCCGGCCTGCCGCCGTGGCAACTGGCGATCCCCACCACGCTGGCCGCCAGCGGTGCCTTCATGCTGCCGGTCGCAACCCCGCCGAACGCCGTCGTCTTCGGCGGCCGTTTGACGATACGCGAAATGGCGCGCGCGGGAATCTGGTTCAATCTGTTGTTGTTGGCACTGATCACACTGTGCAGCATGACCCTGCTGCCGGCCGTTCTCGGCTAAAGAAAGAATGGATTTCACCACGAAGATAGGTATGGACTCCTCCCCCTATGTCGGCATCGAAGTGCCAGACTGAGATAACCCAACAGTCGCATAAATTTTGCTCGAATATATATATTTCTTCATTAAATCAATAAGTTATGAGAATTGTAGTCAACGCATCGAATTCACCCAGGGTGACGCGCCCGGTTTCTCGCCCAAGCTGGAGGCACATGTCCGCTTTGCCTTGAACCGTAGGAATAACTACGCTTCTGCGGCAAATCGAACAAGTTGCACTCGCCCACTTGACCGAGAATTCCAGGAATTTATGCAACAGTTGGGTCAACAGGCCGGATATAAGGTCGCAAGCCACCTTCGTCCCTTAAGTTCATGCTTGCAAATCGGGAGGAGTCCATATAAGGACGCGAAGAACGCGAAGAACACAACCCCCACCCTCGTCATTCCGGAAACGGCGAAGCCGTTATCCGGAATCCATGTTTTTGACTGGAATCCAGCTTACGATTCAGGAATCTCATCCGTGACCGATTCCGGAGAACAACGATGGCCGTGATGCACACTTCACCCTTCTGGGCTTTTCCTTTTCGTCCTTTTTTTCTGCTCGCCGCCGCCTGGGCGGTGGTCTCGATGCTGGTCTGGATGGCGGGCTGGCTTCTTGGATATTCAATATGGCCGGGATTTCAGCCTGCGCCCTATTGGCATGCACATGAATTGCTCTTGGGCCTGGCGGGTGCCGCGATCGCCGGATTTTTGCTCACCGCGATGTGCAACTGGACCGGCGCGGCGCCGCTCGCCGGGGGCCGCCTGGCGGCGCTGGTCGGCCTGTGGCTGGCCGGCCGGGTTGCAATGGCAACTCCGGCGTGGCAGTCATATGCCGCACTGATCGATCCGGCATTCATACTCGCCGTGGCGCTTTATGCCGCCGTGGTACTGGTGCGTCACGGCCAGCGGCGTAACCTGCCGCTGGTGTTTGTCCTGCTAGCCTACACCTCGGCCGACATCTCGTTTCACCTCGGCATGAGCCACGCCGATTTCATGATCGTGCGCCAGGCCGAGACCCTGGCGCTGGGCATGCTGTTGTTGTTATTGGCGATCATCGGCGGGCGCCTCATTCCGGCGTTCAGCGGCAACTGGCTTGAGCGCCAGGGGCGCGACCGCCGGCAAGTGGCTTCCCAGCCGTTGTTGGAGCGCGCATCGCTGGCGCTCCTCGCCCTGCTCGCCGTCAGCCACCTGGTCTGGCCGCCGGTCGTCGTCGCCTGGCTGGCGGGGCTGAGCGCCGTGCTGCACGCCTTTCGTCTCGTTTTATGGCGCCCGTGGCTGGTCTGGCGCGAACCGCTGCTCTGGATCCTGCACCTGGGTTATGCCTGGCTGGTCGCTGCCCTGGTTCTCCGCGCGCTCGGCGCAGCGACCTCGCAGATACCGGAACTGGCCTGGCAGCACGCGGCCGGCGCCGGGGCGATGGCGACGATGATCGTCGCCGTGATGTCGCGCGTCGCGCTCGGCCATACCGGCCGGCCGTTGACGCTGCCGGGCATCATGATCGCCGCGTATTGGCTCATATTGATCGCCGCCGCGACGCGGCTGCTGGCGGCACTCGGCCTGCTCGCCTACCGGCCGGGGTTGTGGCTCTCCGGCACCGCGTGGATCGCCGCTTTTACGATCTTTCTCGTCGTTTATACCCCGATCCTCATCGCGCCGCGGGCTGACGGCCGGCCGGGCTAGAGTCTACAATGCACACAAACCGAACCGAACAAGCGCCCGATGGCTGAACGCGAGCCGATCTCCAAGGTCGATACCGCCTGGCTGCGGATGGAGCAGCCGTCCAACCTGATGATGATCACCGGGGTGATGTTTCTCGGCCCGGAAATCCGCTACGACGACCTCATCGCCGTCATCGACAACCGCTTCCTGGCCTTTACCCGCTTTCGCTGCAAAGCGGTGGCGTCCGCCGCCGGCTACTGGTGGGAAGAAGACGCCGATTTCGATCTGCGCGCCCACGTTCGCCGCACGGCGTTGCCCGGCGCCGCCGATTTCGCCGAACTCGAGGAATACGTCAGCGACCTGGCAAGCACGCCGCTCGAAGCCCACCGGCCACGCTGGCAGTTCCACCTGATCGAAAACTACCGCGGCGGACCGGTGCTGGTCACCCGCATCCATCACTGTTACGCCGACGGCATCGCCCTGATCCAGGTGATGCTGTCGCTGACCGACAGCGATGCCGCCTCGTCGCTGGTATTGCGCTCGCCGGAAGCGTGGCAGGCGCGCAAAGCGCGCGAGTCGGGCATCTTCCGGCGGCTGGCCAAGCCGGCGCGCGACGGCCTGGGCAGCGCGCTGGAACTGGCCGGCAAGGCGGCCGACGAGTTCGTGCAGATTCTGAACGAGCCGGCGCAACTGGCCGAGTACACCGAAGCGGCCGGGCGTTACGCTCGCATCGCCTCCGAAATCGCCGACGAACTGGCCGGCGTCTTGTTGCTGCCCAACGATCCGCCGAGCATCTTCAAAGGCCAACTCGGCAGCCGCAAACGGGTGGCCTGGGCTGCGCCGCTGCCGCTCGATGAAGTCAAGGCAGTCAGCCGCGTACTCGGCGCCACCGTCAACGACGTGCTGATCGCGGCGATCACCGGCGCCCTGCGCGCTTACCTTCTCGACCGCGGCACCGATCCCGACGGCCTGACGATCCGCGCCACGGTGCCGGTGAACCTCAGGCCGCTCGAACACGCCCGCGAGCTGGGCAACCATTTCGGCTTGGTTTATCTGCCACTGCCGGTCGGCGAGCCGAACCCGCTCGGCCGCCTGGAGAAAGTTCACGAAGCAATGGAAGAACTCAAAGCCTCGCGCCAGGCCGCGGTGGCGCTCGGCTTGCTCGCCACACTCGGCATGGCCCCGGCGGTCGTCCAGAAACCGGTGCTCGAAATGATGAGCCGCAAAGCGAGCACGGTGCTGACCAATGTCCCCGGCCCGCGACAGACGTTATACCTGGCCGGCACCGCGATCCGCGAGATGATGTTCTGGGTACCGCAGACCGGCACAGTCGGCATGGGCATCAGCATCCTCAGCTACCACGACAAAGTCTATTGCGGCATGATGACCGACCGCCGCCGCGTCCCCGACCCGCACGCCATCACCCGCCACTTCAAAGACGAATTCGACAAAATGCTGTACGCCACCCTGCTGCTCGACCCCGAAAGCATCGCCGACGCCGAACTCGCCGCCGCCATGCTCGGAGTCAACCCAACAGTTGCATAGACCCAACAGTTGCATAAATTTTGTTTGAATTTATAGATTTCTTCATTAAATAAATAAGTTATAAGAATTTTAGTCAAAGCATCGAATTCACCTGGGGCGACGCGCCCGGTTTCTCGCCCAAGCGGGCGGCGTCCATCGGCTGGGCGATAGAATCACTATCGCCTGCGCCTTGCTCCTTGCCCGCGGGCGTTTGGGAACGCAACGCGGCTCGTGCGGAATACCGAGATTGGTTCTCATGTCCGCTTTGCCTTGAACCGTAGGAATAACTACGCTTCTGCGGCAAATCGGACAGGCTGAACTCACCCGCTTGACCGAGAATTCCGGGAATTTATGCAACAGTTGGGTGAAGTTGAACCACAGCTTCTCGGTGCGCACGCCGGCCTGGTTCATCACCTGCAGCTCCACGCTGCCCCACTGACCGAGCAGCTCATCGTACAGCGCCGAGGGGTAGCCCGAGACCATCACCTAGCAGGGCAGACCCTTGAGCAATTCGAGCAGCACAATGTGGTCCTGCTCCGAATAGTCGAAGCGATAGCGGCGAGTCGAGCTGCGGGTGGACTTGCAGATAGGGCGGATCGCAGTAGATGAGCTCGCGGCCGCGGCACGGGTAGGCGGCAAGAAACGTGTGGGCGCAGCCTTAAATCAGCTCCACCGGATAGTCGCACGCAAAGCGTGCCAGTGCCCGCTCATTGAGATCGATACCGATATTGCGCAGCGCCAGTGGCTTGCGCTGCATGATCACCCCACCACCGAGGTGCGTCTCGATGTAGGTCTCGTGCGGCGGCATCATCGCGATAATGGCCTGACACAGGCCGGAGGTCGCCTTGGATCCGAAGTATGCGCCCATAGCTGCCGCTGATCCGTTACGATGTCTTGGGCTAGCCGCCTGGGCGCAGCAACCTATGTTGTCAAGCGAATGTGGAAGAGAAATGTATGGCTGCAGGCTACTGGAAGGAGGCAAAATGCGCCTGAAACTTATCTATTGGGGGTGAGTAGTTACAGCGAAAGAGTTTTGTATTGATGTATTAAACCTTGTCAGACGAGCGCCGGTCGATTACAAACATAACGTGTGGGAGGGAATATGGGGTTCCTTCGTGATAAATGCGCACCAATTTGTCAAAATCGGCGCGTGAAGCGATTTGCGGAAGGGAAGTCTGGGTCTGGTTTCCGGCGGCAGGGATTTGCGGCATTGGGGATAAACTCAGCGCAACAAAAGCAAGAAGAATCGCTAAAGATCGGATCAGATTTTTGAGTATTTCAAACATATTGGCTGTATTCGCTTCGTCGATAGGCGGACGATCCTTTCTTGCGGAGACCGCCCAAGTTAGATTTCGCACTCACGGTAACGCCGAGGTCGCGATAGATTCCGTCCGCGATAGTATAAATCCAGCCGTGGACGAACAGTTCCTGGCCGCGTTCCCATGCATCCCGAACAATGGTTGTTTCGCAGGCGCTTATTACCTGTTCGATTACGTTGATTTCGCAAAGCCGGTCCACACGCGCCTCAGAATCCGGAACCTGTTCCAGTTCCGAACGATGCACGTGGACGATGTCTCTAATATGGTGCAGCCAATTGTCGATAAGCCCGTATCGGGCGTCTTCAAGTGCCGCTTTCACACCACCGCAGCCGTAATGACCGCAAACGATAATGTGCCTTACATTTAGAACCTCCACGGCAAATTGCATCACCGACAGGCAATTCATATCGCTGTGAATTACAAGATTTGCAACATTGCGATGAACGAACATTTCGCCCGGAAGCAGGCCCACGCTGGATGACGGGGGAATGCGGCTGTCCGAATAACCTATCTACAAAAATTTAGGCTTTTGTATTTCCGAAAGCCTTTCGAAGAATTGCGGATCTTCCAGATTGAAGCTTTCAGTCCACTTGCGGTTGGATTAAAGCAGAGTATCGATTATTCTCAAAAATTAAACTCCCCCCCTTCGAAATCTTAGAAAATAGGCTATTAGCCAAAGTATAACAAACATGAAATAGAGCGCTAAGGCAATAACAAAAATGCGCGAATCAAGCACTCCGCCGGGCGTTTCATTTGCCTTAAATACCAGATGATTAACAATTATCAGAAAAAGCATATTTACGGAGGCCATCCAGCAAAGGCGGGTTTGAAAAAAATCGTATGCTGCTTCGCGCCGCGACGGCGCCAGCCAATATTGCCGATTGGGGATTGCGATTCTTTCAGGTCGAAGAGCGCGTAAAGCCCTCGGCAGCCCGATAAAAGCGGCAAACAAGATCAGAACTATTACAAATTCGAGTAGAAAATACGCCGGTTTTGAGGACCAGCCATTGGGGACTCCAGCAGCACCAAAATGCGAAGCCATTATTCCGGGCAAGCGAGGATAATAAATGGCCGAATGGACAATTCCCGAAGAAAGCATGAGCAGGTAAATGGCAATTGGAAACCGCATTTTTCAATCCTCCAGGGTTTCACTTTCCCTTTGAGCGCGCTCGATTTCACGTGTTTGGTCACGCCTTTTTACCTGTTCCCGAATGCTCAAAAAGAACGCGACCGAACCCGCAACGGCGGCAACGAAGCCGGAGTCCGTCCGACCCGACGTATAGGAAGAATAAACGCCCTTTTCACGCAAGTCCAATAGCTTATGACTGCTGTTGAGTCTCTCGGCAACCATGCGATGCACCCCGAATCCGGCTGACAGGGAGCCACCAACGCTGAAAACTTACCCGTCACATTCCACAAGCGGCTCCATTTCCGACATCCTGTCACGGATCAGCCTAAAGGCGCCACCCATGATCGGGTTAATGGCGCCACCTTGACCTGTGTTTTTTCGTGCTCCAGACGGGGTGATTATTGCTCGATTTTGGGGTCCTTTTCAAGTGCGGTTTTCGGGTGGGTTTTGAGCGGTCTTGGACTGCGATAGCTTTTGCCATCGAGCACCAGGCGGTAGGCGCCGTGGCGGAGCCGGTCCAGGGTCGAGGCGGCGAGCAGTTTGTTGGGGAAGGCTTCGCCCCATTCGCTGAAGTCGTGGTTGGAGGTGACGATCGTGACGGCGGTTTCGTAACGCTCGGCGATCAGGTCGTGGAAGTCCTCGTCCTGGCCGGGTTTGAGCGGTTTGAGGCTGAAGTCGTCGATGATCAGCAGCGGCACGCGGGCCAGCGTCTGAGCCTTAATGGACAGTCATGTTCTATCAGCCTGGAGCCTTAATGGACAGCCTTAATGGACAGCCTTATTGGACAGTCATGGTCTGTCAGCCTGGACGAGCCTTCATGGACAGTCATGTTCTGTCAGCCTGCGCTGACAAGTTCAGTCGGCCCCGTCCTACACCCCAAAGCGCCCTCGGCCGATACCGCTGCTGCGACAGATCCGGCACCATGGCACCATGACTTACCCCCGCGCCCATTCCGTCAACCCCGAGCAGGCCGGTTACTACCACTGCATCAGCCGCTGCGTCCGCCAGGCCTGGCTGTGCGGGTTCGATGCCGCAAGCGGCAAGGACTTCGCCCACCGCCGCGCCTGGATCGAGGCCCG
>JBDIVS010000023.1:0-47939 GCA_039794245.1 Candidatus Jinrbaksania sp. | reverse complement strand
TCATTCCCGCGTATGCGGGAATCCAGTAAAAACATCCTGGATTCCGGATAACGGCTCCGCCGTTTCCGGAATGACAAGGAGGGGAGAGGCGGCCATTTCCGGAATGACAGGAGGAGTGGAGTGGGCGTGCCCTCTCTTTTTTTCGTCATTCCCGCGTATGCGGGAATCCAGTAAAAACATCCTAGATTCCGGATAACGGCTCCGCCGTTTCCGGAATGACAAGAGGGGTGGAGTGGGCGTGCCCCCTCTTTTTTTCGTCATTCCCGCGTATGCGGGAATCCAGTAAAAACATCCTGGATTCCGGATAACGGCTCCGCCGTTTCCAGAATGACAAGGGGGTGCGGCCGTTTCCGGAATGACAAGGGGGGCGAGGCCATTTCCGGAATGACAAGAGGGGTGGAGTGGGCGTGCCCCTTTTTTTTTGTCATTCCCGCGTATGCGGGAATCCAGTAAAAACATCCTGGATTCCGGATAACGGCTCCGCCGTTTCCGGAATGACAAGAGGGGTGGAGTGGGCGTGCCCCCTCTTTTTTTCGTCATTCCCGCGTATGCGGGAATCCAGTAGAAACATCCTGGATTCCGGATAACGGCTCCGCCGTTTCCGGAATGACGAACAAAGAAGGATCGCACCCGCTGGATATATGAAGCACCCAAAACGTGCAGTTTTGTTATCGCAGACGGTGCTTTAGTTATAAAATTTTCAGCAGCTAATATCCTTTGTTAAATCACGCCACTCGGGATTATTCTTTTCGATCAGACCTGTTTTCCACAGACGTCGCCATTTTTTGATTTGTTTTTCCCGGGAAATTGCGGTGTACATATCGTCAAACAGCTCGTAATAAACCAACTGGTGAACCCCGTACTTCTTTGTAAAACCTTCTACCAGGTTGTTTTTATGCTCCCAAATCCTTTTTACGATGTCGCTCGTGACGCCGACATATAAAGTGCCGTTACGTTTATTGGACAATATGTATACAGCAGGCTGTTTCATAGGAATATAATACTGGATTCCGGATAACGGCTCCGCCGTTTCCGGAATGACAATAGGGGAGAGGCGGCCGTTTCCGGAATGACAAGGGGGGTGGAGTGGGCGTGCCCCCTCTTTTTTTTCGTCATTCCCGCGTATGCGGGAATCCAGTAAAAACATCCTGGATTCCGGATAACGGCTCCGCCGTTTCCGGAATGACAAGGGGGGGCGCGGCCGTTTCCGGAATGACAAGAGGGGTGCGGCCATTTCCGGAATGACAAGAGGGGCGAGGCCGTTTCCGGAATGACAAGAGGAGTGGAGTGGGCGTGCCCCCTCTTTTTTTTCGTCATTCCCGCGTATGCGGGAATCCAGTAAAAACATCCTGGATTCCGGATAACGGCTCCGCCGTTTCCGGAATGACAATAGGGGAGAGGCGGCCGTTTCCGGAATGACAAGGGGGGTGGAGTGGGCGCGCCCTCTCTTTTTTTCGTCATTCCCGCGTATGCGGGAATCCAGTAAAAACATCCTGGATTCCGGATAACGGCTCCGCCATTTCCGGAATGACAATAGGGGAGAGGCGGCCGTTTCCGGAATAACAAGAGGGGAGAGGCGGCCGTTTCCGGAATGACAAGGGGGGCGCGGCCGTTTCCGGAATGACAAGGGGGGCGCGGCCGTTTCCGGAATGACAAGAAGTGAGAGGTGGGCATTTCCGGAATGACAAGATGAGAGAGGTGGGTGTGTCCGGAATGACGATGGGTTTCACTCCCGCCGCCAGGTCAGATGGACGAACCACGATAGATCCTGGCCGTTGAAGCCGAAGGCCGGTTCGAACTCGTCGTCGAAGAGGTTTTCAGCGCGTGCTTCCAGGCGCCAGTCGGGGGCGATGGCGATGGCGGCGCGCAGGTTGACCAGGGCGTAGTCTTTGAGCACGACGCCGCCGAAATCCGGCCGCTTGCCGTTGTAGAAGAACTCGAGGCCGAGTTGGTGGCCGCCGGAGAATGTGCGGTCGATCGTGACCGCGGTTTTGGTGTCGGGCCGGCGGAGCAGCGGGGTGCGGGCGTTGCGATCAACGGCGGACTGGATGGTGCCGTTGGCGGCGATCCGCCAGGCGGCATTTTCCCAGTGCCAGCGTAGTTCCAGGCCGTGGGCGCGGGCTTTGCTGAGATTGACGGCCTGGAATTCGACGCCCGAGAAATCGATCAGATCGGCGAAGCGATTGTAAAAGCCGCGCGCTTCGAAAAGGTGGCCGGCGGTCCGGTAGCGCACTACGGCCTCGAACTCGTCGGCGGTCTCCGGCATCAGGTCGGGATTGCCGGCGAACTGGCCGCCGAAACCGGGTGAGAAAAGCTGATTGAAGTTCGGCGCGCGGAAGGCCCGGCCGTACCCGCCGCCCAGCCACAGGCCGCTGGCGATCTCGTACCCGCCCATCACCTGGCCGGTGGCCTCGGTGCCGAACAGTTCATCGTCGTCGCCGCGCACGCTGGCCGCCACCTCGTGCCGCTCGCCGTTCCAGACCAGGCCGCTGAACACGCCGATGTTACGCCGGCTGCGGTCGAACTCGCCGGCGCTTTCGGCTTCTTCGCGATAGACATCCACGCCGCCGGTCAGCGTCAGTCCGGGCTGCCAGTTGAGCGTGCTTTGCCAGCCGCCGTCGAAACGCAGCGTTTTGAACGCCGTGGTGAAAAAGCCGAAATCGTTGGCCAGTTTGGCACGCGCGCTGCCGAAACGCGCCGTGTGTTCGGCCCGCTTGCCGGTGGTGAAGCGGTAGGTGACGCCGGCGGTCTCGTTCACCGAGTCCGCCGTGCCCTGGTCGAAATCGGTCGCCCCGTCGGCGTGCAGAAAGGTGACATCGAGCCGTCCGCTGCCCAGTTGGCGCCCGCCGCCGAAGCTGACACTGGTATTGCGGTAACCGTCGTTGTCGGGGTCGAAGCTGAAGCCGTTTTCGTTCTGCGCAGAAAAGCCGTCGCTTTTGGTCCAGCCGAAAGCCGCCCGGCCGTCCCAGTCGCCGGCGCTGCCGCCGGCGGCCAGCTCGCCTTCGCGCGTCTCGAAACTGCCGCCGCCGAGGCGCGCCTGAAGACCTTTACCGCGGCGCGTGAAAATCTGGATCACGCCGCCGATCGCATCCGAGCCGTACCAGGCGGCGCGCGGCCCGCGGACGATCTCGATCCGTTCGATCTGGCTGAGCGGCAGGTGCTCGAAATTGAACAGGCCGCTCGACGCCTCGGCGGCGCGGATGCCGTCGATCAGTACCAGCACCTGGTTCGAATTGGCGCCGCGCACAAAGACGCTGGTCTGTGTGCCGCGCGGCCCCGAACGCACCACGTCGAGGCCGGCGACCAGGCGCAGCAGCTCGGAGAGATCGCCGGCCTGGCTGCGCTCGATATCGTCGCGCGTCAGCACTTCGGCGGCGGCCAGCGTCCGGTCGAGCGGCTGGGCGGTGCGCGACGCGGTGGTCACGGTCAAAGGATCGAGCGACATCGCCGGCTGCGCCGCCAGCGGGGGGGCTGAAACGGAAACAAACAGCACTAAACCCGCCTTCTTCACCACCCTTCCTACTGCGGCGCCGTCAGGCCCGCGTTTGCGGTGTTTCGCTCGGTCGCACATCCTCAACGTACAGGCGAGTATGCCTGCGGTGCGCTCGGTCGCGAAACCCCACAGCCACGGGGCCTGACGACCCCTCGCCACGGAAGGGTAGTGAATAAGCTGGGGTAAAGAAAGCCGGGACAAGATGCCGCGGCGCTGCGAAAAGGTAGCGGAAAAAGACATGTCGGTTACTCCTGCGCTCACCCGCGAGGGGGTGCGGAGGGATAACGGCGGTGCATGTCCGACCGCCGGTCGCCCGCCGCAACCCGGTTCTCAACATGCCGTTGGCCGGTCTCCGGACTTGCGAGGGGCGGGCGCGTAAGATTCGATCACGGCCCGGCCTGGTGTTCCGCCTTCCCGCATCGCAAGATGCAGTGGCATGAAGGAACACGGCCTCGTTTACCGTTGCGGGGGCAGTGCCGGATTCTCACCGGCTTCCCGTTTCATCCCGCTGCCCGGATGGGCAACTGGACACCAGCGGCGTAACGGCCGGGCGGCACTGGCCGCCCGGCGCGCGTACTGTAGCAGAAAATCGTCAGCGCCGGATCCGCTCCCGCGGTGCGACGAACAGCGCGGCATCGATGATCGACCAAAGATGAATGATCCAGCCGAGCAGGATCAGCCACAAAATCCAGGCCAGCACGAACATGAAACCGGCCAGCAGCCAGCGGCCCTGCAACAATTGCCCGAGGCCGGGAATGAAAAAACTGGCCAGCGCCGCAATCACGTTGCCCGCCGAGCCCTGACCTGTGCGACTCATGTCGTTCTCCTGCCGTGAGTGATCGTCAGTACTGCAATTTTGGTGCCGAACAGGCCGAGGCGGAATCCGGCATTGCACAATGTAAAATTCCGGCGGTGAAGTGGAGATTGCGACCGGCCCGCCGTCCGGCGCCGGTAAGCAGGGCCGGTTTATTACGCCGTTCGGTGGCGGTTTTGACCACGTTGTCGTAGCTTACTGATACATTCATAAATCGTGAATCGTGTTCGCTCGTTGACGCGCCAAGTGCCCCCTCCCAAACCTTCCCCCGCAGGCGGGGGAGGGTCGGGGTGGGGGCAGCCCAGGCACATCGCATCGTTCACGAAATTAACCCAACTGGTGCATGAATTCCCGGAATTCTCGCCCAAGCGGGCGCGTCACCCTTGGTGAATTCGATGCTTTGACTAATATTCTCATAACTTATTGATTTAATGAAGAAATCTATAAATTCAAGCAAAATTTATGCAACTGTTGGGTTAATATGTGCATCGCAGGTTGCTCATTGCCCCGCCCCCGGCGACGGGTATCATTCGCCTCCGTAACCGCTGTCTTGGCCCGGCGATTTCCACAAGCCTGGAGCACCATGTCCACCCACAAGAACACGCCGGACCTTGCCGCGAATATTCGTTTTGTTGCAGCCTGTCTGGAAAAAGGCGACCGCAAGACCGCGGCGCAACAATTGGCTTCGTTGCGCACTGCCGCGCCGCATCATCCTGAAATACTGAGGCTGAGCGGCATCGCCGAACAACAGGCCGGTCGATTTGATGCAGCTTTGGCCTATTACAAAGGCGCCTTGTCGATGCAGCCCGAGCGGGCGGTATTGCACAACAATCTGGGCAGCGTGCTGCGCGCCATGGGGCGTATCGACGAGGCGCTTGACGCCTTACGCCGGGCCACCGAACTCGATCCCAATCTTGCCGCCGCCTGGTACCACCTCGGCAAGACCTGCAAGACCATTGGCGATCCGCGTGCGGCACTGGAACCGTTGCAAATCGCGGTCCGCCTGTCGCCGGGCCATGTCGCGGCTGGCATCATGCTCGGCGATGTCTGTAAGGCACTCGGCCGCCTGGCCGATGCCGAGGCAGCTTATCGCCGCGTCATCTCCCTCAGCCCCGGGCAGGCAACCGCCTGGTGGGCGCTGAGTAATCTCAAAACCGTACGCTTCGGCGCCGAGGATGTGGCGGCGATGCGCGCTGCACTGGCCGGCCAGCGTGGCGAACAAAAAATTCGGCTGCTTTTCGCGTTGTACAAGGGGCTAGAGGATACGGGTGAATTCGACAGCGCATTTACCTGTCTCAGGCAGGCCAATGCGCTCAAGAGGGAAAGCCTGCCGTGGGATGCCGCCGATTTTTCACGCCGGGTCGATGAGACGGTCCGGTTGTGCCGTTCCGCTCTCCGGCCGGAATCGATGCCGGTGCCCGAGAAGGGGCAGGGCGTGATTTTCATCACCGGTCTGCCGCGCTCCGGCTCGACGCTGTTGCAGCAGATGCTCGCCTCGCATCCGGCGATCGAGGCGGCGGACGAATTGGTGGATCTGCCGCGCATTCTGGCACCGTTTTTTATGCCGGCGGGCGGTAGTGTGCCGGACGTGGCAGGCTGGGATAGCGCCCAGTGGCGGGCGCTGGGGGAGACTTACTGGCGGCATACGGTACGCTGGCGGCCGAGCACCTGTCGCTGGTTTATCGACAAACTTCCCAATAACTGGCAATGGTGCGAAGCAATCGTCCGCATGCTGCCGCAAGCCGTCGTGATCGACAGCCGCCGGGAGATGCGCGCCACGCTGTTCGGCAACTACAGCCAGTTGTTCGCCCAGGGCCAGGCGTTCACCTACAGCCTGGAGGATTTGACGGCGTACTGGCGCGATTACCTGTCAGTGATGGACAATGCCGCCCGGGATTACCCCGGACGGGTCAGGCGGGTCGAGCACGAAGCGCTGGTTGCCGGGCCGGAGGTGGTGCTGCGCCCGCTGCTCGCCTGGCTGGGGGTGGAGTGGGACGAGCGCTGCCTGCGCTATTATGAAAACGATCGTCCCGTCCGGACAGCCAGCGCCGGGCAGGTCCGGCAGCCTTTGCACAAGCCCGCAAGCGCGCGCTGGGAAGCGTATTTTCGGCACTTGCCGGCGGCCTGGCAACCTGTGGTAGAATTGGGGGGCGATTTCAGTCCTGCGGTCAACCGGGAGTAAAGAGCCGCAAACAGGCCGATCACACCGGCGAGAGTGCTGTGACAAGGGAGATTCAAGCCAGATGTATTCCGGTGCGTTTTCATGTAAATATCCACCCTGTTTCCCCCACTTCGAGAATCTGAGGAGATAAACCATGATCTATTGCGTATCGAACGAAAAATCGCCGCATAAAACGGCTCTGGCGGTTGCGGTGGCCGCGGCATTGGGCGTCTCGGCATCTGCCGGGGCCGCTTTGGAGAAGCAGAACGCGGCGGTCAATTCCCCGCTGCCGGCGGGCATGACATTCCCGCTTCTGCTCGATCAGACCAACAACGCCAGCGGCAATGGCGCGCCGGATCAGGATTTTGAACCGGCATACGATATCTACGATGCCGAGGGCGCCGACGATTTCGTCGTCACCGATCCTGCGGGGTGGACCATCCAGGGCGTCATGACGCCGGGTACGCAAAGCGCGATGGGTACTGCGGCCAGTGTCGATATCATTTTTTATTCCGACAGCGGTGGGCTGCCGGGGACGCCGGTGGCCGGCTGTTCGTTCCCGGGCGTGGTTCCGGTCGAGACCGCCGGTTCTTTCGAGATCACGCTGCCAGGCGGCGGCTGCTTTCTGCCGGGCGGCGGCATCACCTACTGGATGAGTCAGCAGACCAACCAGGATTTTGCCACCAGCGCCCAGCACTTCTGGGGCAATCGTTCCGTCACCTCAGGCAATCCGGGCGTTTGGCGCAACCCCGGTGACGGCTTCGCCACCGGTTGCACCGACTGGACGAATCAGATGACGTGTGGCGTCGGCGGTGGCGCCTCATCGGATTGGCTGTTCGCGCTCGGCGGGGTCATCGGGCCGGTCAGTCAATTGCCGCCCCCGCCGTCCGTTCCGGCGTTGAACTCATGGGGTCTGATCGGTCTCGGGTTGTTGTTGCTGGGCGGCGCCGGATTGGCACTGCGCCGCAGAATGATCTGACCCGATCCTCGGTTATACAAAAAAGGCGGCCTTCGGCCGCCTTTTTTGTATAACCGGGTGCTGTTGTGTTGGTTCAGGCACTCCGCCGGCGCAGCACCAGAAGCGTCGCCAGCATCAGCGCCAGGCCCAGGGCGGCCAGGCCCACGGCGTTCAATGCCGGCACCGATGACGGCGGCGGCAGCGCCGGGCCGCCGGCCGGCACGAAATCGCCGCTGACGGTTACATCGACCCAGCCAGTGGCCCCGTTCATGAAGAAATTCGTCATATCGACCCAGGTCGCGCCATTGTCGGTACTCAACAGCCGGAGAAGTGAGCAAAGCCGAGCGCGGCCCCGGCCGTCATCTGGAATACCGTGACCGCGATGCCAGTATCCGCATCGAACTGCGCAGCTTCAGCGGCGACGCCGTATTTACCGAACAGTTGCATAAATTCCCGGAATTCTCGCCCAAGCGGGCGCGTCACCCTTGGTGAATTCGATGTTTTGACTAATATTCTCATAACTTATTGATTTAATGAAGAAATATATAAATTCGAGCAAAATTTATGCAACTGTTGGGTTTACCCAGTCCGGGCACTGAACGCGGCGGCAGAGGGTGGAGGCAGGGGATAGAGGACGGTGGATATTCGCCGTTCCAGACGCGCTCACCATCCTTTTGATCATTCCGGACGCGCCCGCACTCCCACCTTTTGTCATTCCGGACGCGCCCGCGGCAGCGGGGGCGATGCCCCACCCTCTCGTCATTCCGGAAACCGCGCAGCGGATATCCAGAATCCAGGTCGACCGGCTCCTTGCCACGGTTGGACCCTGTCCACCGCAGTGAGGCGGGAAACGCCGGCCGCGCCAGGGACGAACAACGAGGAACGAGGAACGCCCTTGCCCTCGGCCGGGCAATGGGGTATAGTCATGCCCACAAGCCTCGATTCTTCAGCGGCCCCAGGGGGCATTACAAGGAGAAGCGCCCGATGCGGATTTCAGGGAGTACCATGGACGGATGCCGGCGGCCGCCGGAAAAATCTCGCCGGCACACCCCGCCGGTGACAATAATTTGCGGCCGTTTGCGTTATAGTACGTTGCAACTCCCAAGTTCCGCCCCCACGGCGGATCGCTTTTCAGTCATTGACGAGGGCTAAGTCCATGATCTCACAGAAAAAACTCGTATTATCCACCACCGCGGCATTGCTCGCCGCAGGCGGCATCCAGGTGGCCTCGGCCTGCTCGCTGGCCAACTGGTCATCGACCGCCGGCACGGTGATCGCCAGCCAGCCCGACGGCAACGGCAGCACCGGCGCGATGACCTCTGTCGCCCGCTACGATGGCCTGTGCGGCTTCCAGGCCGACGGCGCCGGCAGCTACGTCCAGGACAACCGGCCGAACGCCATCAACCGCATCGTCGCCCGGTTCTATGTCAAGGCCAACGGCAATCCCGGCGAGATCTACCGCGGTTTCGGCGACGAGGCCGGCGGCACACCGCGCTTTGTCGTTTCGGTCGATGCCGCCAACAACTACACGCTGACCGATACCGCCACCAGCCAATCCGTCAACCAGGCCGGCACCGGCGGCTGGGATTCGGTCGAGATCGATTGGGGTGGTGCCGCCGGCGGCGCCGGATTCATTTCTCTTTCGGTCAACGGCCAGGCGGCCGCGCAGAACAACACACTGACCAACCCCGGCACCCTCGAAGCGGTCCGCCTCGGTGTGATCACCGGCAGCAACGCCAAACAGTTCGACGCCTACGAATCCCGCCGCAGCACCGCCATCGGCCGCGTTTGCAACTGCAATGCAAATGGTAGTGCGGATGATGTGGTGAATGTGCAAGATATCATTGTGATCAACAATGAGATTGGTGCAATCAGTTTGGCGACAGGTACTCCTGATTGCGATGAAGATGGTAATATTGCCATCAATGATTCCATTATTACCGTCAATACCACTGGCGGCTCAGGTATGTGTTTTTAGTTAACCACAGCATGATCGAGAGGCAATACACATCATGAATACCCGAAATATACTGATTTTAGTTGTAGCCACGATCATCAACGCTGCAGCTTTTTCCGCTGAAGAGAAGGCATCTGGCGCTGATCTGTGGATACAAAACCAGAAAGGTGGCTATACCGTTGAATATGTGTCCGATGGCGTGACTGCCGGCCTGCAGTTCGATGTCCACGACAAGAGCATCAAAGAAGGTAGTTTTCAGTGTGGGCCTGGACTGGCTTCAAGTCATATCGCAAACTGCACATTGCACGCTGATGAGGGCTTTCTTCGCGTCGTCGTCTTTTCGATGACTAACGAAATTGCGCCGAATGGCAGCCTGCTCCGGGTCAATTCCGCATCGACTGGCTCCAAACTGCGGGCCGCCGCGAATGCCGGCGCGACATTGGGCAATGTGGTATTTGCCGACAGCCAGGGCCAGGATGTCACCCCGGCTCACTTGAAAACCAGCAAGTAAACAACCGATTGGAAAACTCCGGCCGATGTCGGAGTTTTCCATGTAAATGAACAAGTCGATAAACCGAGGACGTTGTAAACTCGTTTTTTATATGGGAGTGAAGACCAATGATTGTTTATAAGAAAGCCTTATCCGCTTGGCTGGCTGTATTGGGCGCTGTTGTCGCCTTCTCGAGCCAGGCCGCCATTACCATTACCGTCAACGGCGGCGCCGGTGCGGTTGGTGGTACCGTGAATGTCACTTACGATTATGCCGCGCTTGATGCTGATAATGTAGGTGGTATTCAGTTTGACATACAGTATGATTCCAATAATTTGTCAATTAGTAGTATTGCGAATTGCACAAGTGGTGCGCCTCCTACCCACACTAGCTCGTTTTGCAATGATTTACCGGTAAGCGGTTCGACGCGCAGAGTCCGTGTTGTTATTGCAGATGGTATACCGATAACAGATGAGATAGTACCTTTCAGTATTATCCCATTGGGCAGTATAGACTTCAATGTTCTACAGCCCGGCACACATAATCTTACTTTTACTAATGCAGCAGCAGGAGATATATTAGGCGTTGGAGTCCCCATCTCCGGCAACAACGCCACCATCACCGGCACGATTGTCGGCGCCGCCGGCTACAGCTCGGTTCCGCCCCCCGGTACGGCGCTCAATCTGGGCAGCGCGGTGGTCGGGGCGACCACGGCGTCGCAGAATGTGACGGTCTCGGAAATCGGTGACCAGGCGCTCAATGTCACAGGTTCGGTGACCGGCCCCAATGCCGGCGATTTCAATGCCGCGCCGCTGGCGTTTATGATCGCCGATGGCGGTGCTTCGGTCGATGTGGTGGTCGATTGCACGCCTTCGGCCCGCGGCAACCTGAGCGCCACGCTCGATCTGGCAAACAACTCGATCAACGAACCGATGCCGACGCATGCGCTGACCTGTGCCGGCCTGTCGCCGAACGTCGCGGTTGCGCCGCTGACGGTCAACATGAACGGTGTGATCACCGGCCCGGCGCCGACCGGCTCGTTCAATGTCACCAATGCCCAGGACGGCTTCGCCAGCAATGCGGGCAATGCCAGCCTGACCGAGGGCACCCCGGGCGGCCCAATCACGATCACCACCGGCCTGCCCGACGCGACGATCTCTGTCAACGAGACCGACACTGTGACCCTATCGTGCGATACGACCACCTCCGGCATGTTCACCGATACGGTCACCGTGCAGTGGGATGATCCGCTGGCGCCCGGCGGCACCAATTCGGCCGTTGTGAACGTCAACTGCGATATCGCCAATGCCGTGCCGTCGTTCGACTCGGTTCCGGTTGCGCCCGGCCCGCTGGCCTTCGGCAATGTCGTGAACGGCACGACCTCGGCAGCGATCGGCATCAATGTCGGCAACGACGGCATCGGCCCGTCGCCGCAATCCGATCTGGATATCGCCAGCGTGGTCAGCAGCAACCCGGCCGTGTTTGCCCCGACGCTGGTCAACCCCGGCCCATTCCTGGTCGGCCCACCGTCCGGTGGCGACGATATCACCGTGACCTGCGCGCCGCCGCCCGGCAGTGTGGCGCAGATCGTCGGCACCCTCACCGTCAACCACGACGGTAACGACAGCCCGACGATATTCAATATGACCTGCGATCCGGTTTCGGATGCCGCGTTTGGCTCGACACCGCCCGCCGGTACCGTCGCGATCGGCACCGTCTTCCCGGGCAATACCGGCACGACGACCATCACGCTCGAAAACAACGGCGCCGCGGATGACCTCAGCAACGTCGATTGCGCGATCACCGGCGGCTCTCCGGAAATCGCCATCGATTCGCCGACCTTCCCGGTTGGAACCCTGCCCGCCGGCGGCACGATCGACATGGTCGTAAGCTGCACCGTGCAGACCCCCGGCCTGTTCAGCGCCGATATCGCCTGCACCGCCGACGACCCGGCCGGCGCCCAGCAGACGCTGAACTTCACCGTCACCTGCACTGGCCAGCCGCTGGTCGTCCCGACCCTGAGCCACTGGGGCCTGATTGCCCTGGCCCTGCTCCTGGGCTTCGGCGGACTCGCGGCCTACCGCTTCCGCGCCACCGCATAACACAACAACAAACGTCTCCTTCCCAACCCCTCCGGCCGCCGTAAGGCGGCCGGATTTTTTTCGCCTCCTCCTCGTCATTCCAGGCGCGCCCGTCATCTCCCATCTTGTCATTGAATGGCTTCCACCACGAACACGAAGGTCTCGCTTCGTCAAATTCCATCCTTCGTGACCCTCGCGTCCTTCGTGGTAAAAAATAGGGCCTCTCGCCTATACTACCTAGGCTTACAAAGCCACAAGCGGATGGCATTCCGGTCTGGCTTACCAGTTTGAATCAAACGCTCGTCCCGCTTGCACCTGCCAGATTATCGTGCTTTATCGAGCCGCAGCCGGAAAATCTCGAAGCCGTCTGCTTTGCCCTCGGCTATCGACCACCGCCGGATGGCTTCGAGTCTGATGGGCTGCTTTTTGGCGATCGCCACAGCCTGTTCCAGTGCCTGGCGATCGGACCAATGATAGAAAGCGGCGAGCCGGTCCTTGACCGAGTCTGTCGGCGTCAGCAAAAAGAGCGTGCCATGTTGCAGCCGCCGCTTGGCGTACCGCCTGACGGGTTCGTTGCCCACCATCAGTGGGCCGCTTGGAAACTCGACGACAAATTCGATATCCGGATGCCGGAAATGGCGGCTGCCGTCGCTGGTGAAACCGAGTGATGTCATAACCGGGATCAGATCACGGCGTCCTGCCGCGGTGATGAAGTCCAGATCGAACGACTGGAAGGCATTATCGGTGTAGATCGACACGACCGCCCCGCCTGAAAGGACCGCTTCGATATCGGCCGCCTGCAACGCAGTGGCAACACAGGCCGCCAATTCCTCAAGCGTGATTCCGGGGCGGATGGGGCAGTTCATAGCGGCTTGCCGGTGCGGCGTGGCCGGCGGCGCCGTTGTCTTCCGGGCGACAGGGCGGCAGGCGGGTTCAGCAGCAGGATTTTTTCGAGCAGGGCCGAAAGCTCGGCCCGGTATGGCATACGAGGATTCCACTGGAACACCCGCGTGCGCCCCTGCAATGTGCTGACCAGCACGCCCTCCCGTTCGAGCCGCACAAGCTGTTTCTGTACGACACTGACGGGCAAACCATAGTCGCTGGCGATGGCGCTTGCGTAGCCTGCCGCGTAATTCTGCAAATAGAGCAGAACCTTGGTCGCCGTTTCGTTGCCGAAAATTCCCGTTTCCATAAACTACCTCCAAAAGAGGTAATATAACCTCTTTTGGAGGTAATTTAACCCATATCCGGCATCAATGCCTGCTCCCTCCTCGTCATTCCGGGCGCGCCCGTCATCTCCCATCTTGTCATTGAATGGCTTCCACCACGAACACGAAGGTCTCGCTTCGTCAGATTCCATCCTTCGTGACCCTCGCGTCCTTCGTGCTAAAAAATAGGGCCTCTCGCCAAGACTGCCAGGATTTACAAAGCCACAAGCGGGCGACATCCCGGACGCGCTCGCGGCAGCGGGCGCGATCCGGAATCGAACAACGAAGTGGCTTATGGGGTGTGTTTGACTGAAGATCGCCGGTGCTGCGCGCCCGGAAACCCGAGTTGACGCCAGGCTTCGTACACGGTGACGGCGACGGCGTTCGAGAGGTTGAGGCTGCGGCTGCCGGGGGTCATCGGCAGGTGGAGCAGGGCGTCGGCGGCGGCCAGGACGGGTTCGGGCAGGCCGCGGCTTTCGGGGCCGAACAGAAGTACATCGCTGGCCTGGAAGGCCCAATCGGTATGGCTGACGCTGCCCTTGGTGGTCAGTGCGAGGCGGCGGCCGGGGAGGGCGGCGAGCAGCGTCTCGAGATGGTCGTGGACGCTGAGCCGGGCAAGGTCGCGATAATCCAGCCCGGCGCGGCGCAGCTTGCGGTCGTCGAGCGCAAAGCCCAACGGCCGGATCAGGTGCAGCCAGGCGCCGGTATTGGCGCACAGGCGCAGCACATTGCCGGTATTGGGCGGGATTTCCGGCTGGTACAGCACGACGTGCAACCAGGGGAGCGGCTGAGGGTCCTGGGGTTGGGATTTTGGGGCGGCAATCGGGTGCATGCCGGGCGATTTTCCGGAAAAAAGGGCGGCGACATCTTCTCACGAAAAAAACCGCGAGGAACGTTTGACAAGTCCTCCCGATCGGTGTATCGTTTGGTCCTGACGCAACATATTGTGCTCGGCGAAGGTCCGCTGCACAATTTGTGCCGAAATGCCATATACAACGCATTTTGGGCGTGTTGCGGCGGCTGGCGGTGGGCGAGGGCACTGCCGGCGGCGATCCTAAGCGGCCCCCAGCGTCGCTGACAACAACCCCGGACGCATGCCAGTCCGGCGGGGAGCGAGTGACAGGGTCCGGCAGTGGCCGGTGGCGGCAGCGTCCGTCCAGTGCGAACCGGGCCCGGCGATCAAACGGAACGGGTGAGTATGGCTCATGGTCATGGAACCATCGAGCCGGCGTGTATTCATCCCCCGTCCTCGGTCGCCGAACTGACGGGAATAAAGCGTTGTAAATGATTGATATGAAACGCTTTTGACTGAAGCTGTATGGGAGTATGGCCTATGGGAACTTTCATAAATCGTAAACCGTGTTCGGTCATTTGCGCGCCGGGAATCCTCTCCCAAACCCTCCGCCGCACGCCGGGGAGGAGCAAAAATCATCGCGCCCTTGGCCGCACGCCGTGGAGGGCCAGAGCCTGCCCCGGACTTGATCCGCGGATGGGAGCAGTCCCGGTGCGCCCCATCGCTTGACCCAACAGTTGGGTTAATCCCGATAAGGTAGTTTTCCTCCGGTTGTGAACAAAAATAAGCTCCGCGTCAGCGCGCGGGAAGGCATTGGGTGATCCATAATGAGCACGATCCGTATCGAAGAGTTGGAACAAGACGTGGAACTGCCGCTGCAAGCCGCATCCGTCGATATCTGGGACAAGAAATACCGGTTGAAATCTAAGGCCGGGGAGATCCTCGACAAAACGGTCGACGAGACCTGGCAGCGGGTGGCCCGCGCCCTGGCCGAGGTGGAGGCGACACCAGAGTTGCGCCGTCACTGGTACGAGCGCTTCTTGTGGGCGCTGCGCAACGGCGCGATCCCGGCCGGCCGGATTACGTCCAATGCCGGCGCCGGCGAGCACAAGCCGGCAACCTCGACGATCAATTGCACGGTCTCCGGCACCATCCGCGATTCGATGGACGACATCTTGCAGAAAGTCCACGAAGCGGGATTGACGTTGAAGGCGGGGTGTGGCATTGGGTATGAATTTTCTACACTGCGCCCGCGCGGCGCCTACGTTGCCGGTGCCGGTTCATATACCTCCGGGCCGTTGTCGTTCATGGACATCTACGACAAGATGTGTTTTACCGTGTCGTCGGCCGGCGGCCGGCGCGGGGCGCAGATGGCGACGTTCGATATCTCCCATCCCGACGTGCTGGAATTCATCCGCGCCAAACGCGAGGACGGCCGCCTGCGGCAATTCAACTGCTCGCTTCTGATCACCGATGAGTTCATGCAGGCGGTCGCCGGCGACAAACCCTGGCCGCTGGTCTTTCCGCTGCTCGACAGCGAGGCGGACGAAGTTGATATGAACGATCCGGCACAGGTGATTTGGCGCGAATGGCCGGTGCAGGAAGGCTACATCAAGCGCGATGACGGGCTGGTGGCATGCAAGATCTACCGGACGATTCCGGCGCGCCGGCTGTGGGATCTGATCATGTCCTCGACCTACGATTACGCCGAGCCGGGCTTCGTGCTGATCGACAAGATCAACGAGATGAACAACAACTGGTGGTGCGAAAACATCCGCGCCACCAACCCGTGCGTGACGGCGGATACAAGGCTGCATACGCATCGCGGCTTGATTCCGATCGGCGAGTTATATGCCTCCGGGGAACCGCTGCACGCCACTGTTGATAACCGCGCTCTGGGATGTGGAGACGGCGGCACGCAGGTGCGGCCGGCAGTACCGGCATTTATGACCGCGCGGGAGGCGGACGTCTATCGCGTCGTCACAGAAGACGGTTACGAGATCAAAGCCACCGAGTGGCATGATTTCTATACGACACGCGGCAAGCTCCCATTGCGCAGCCTTGAAGTCGGCGACCGGCTCCTGGTCCAATCGGGCAAGGGCCAGTTTGGCACTGAAGGCAGCGAGCAACTCGGTATTTTGTTGGGCCTGATCACCGGCGATAGCCATTTCACGCATCGCGGTGGAGGTTCGGAGGAGGCCATTGTCAATTTTTGGGGCGCAGATCGTGAACTGGCGCCGGTCATGGCGGCTTATGTCAATCTCCTGATCGCCGGTATTGCCCATGCGCCACGTAGTTACCAGGTTATGCCGGTCGCCGTGCCGGATCGCAGACATGTCTTTATCCGTTCGGTACTGCTGGCCCGGGTGCTGGAGCACTATGGATTTACGCGGGCCAGCAAACTGTGTGTACCTGAAGTCATCTGGCGCGGCTCCGAGGCATGCGTCAAGGGCTATCTGCGCGGCCTGTTTCAGGCCGACGGCACCGTCAATGTATCGGTGAAAAGCCAGAGTTGCTCGATTCGCCTCGCCTCCAGCCACAATGCCCTGCTCAAGGATGTGCAGATGTTATTGGCGAATTTTGGTATTTTCTGCAGCATTCGCAAACGCCGCGCTGCCGGTGCTCGTCAATTGCCTGACGGCCGCGACGGCAGCAAAATGTATCAGTGCAGTGCCGATTACGAGTTGATTATCGACGGCGAATCGCGCGATCGCTATATGTCGGAAATCGGGTTTCTCCTGGATTACAAGAATGATCGCTATCGGAAATGGGCTGGCGATAAGCTATTGCGCAAGACCCGGAAGTTCGCGAGCAAAATCGCCTCTATCAGCTATGCCGGCCGCGAGGCGGTATTCGATACGACCCAGGCCGATTGCAATACGGTTATCTTCAACGGCCTGGTAACCGGGCAGTGCGGCGAGCAACCGCTTCCGCCATACGGCGCCTGCCTGCTCGGTTCGGTCAACCTGACGCGCTTTGTAGAAAAGCCGTTCAGCCGCGATGCGACGTTCGATTGGGACAAATACCGCGAGGTGGTCGCGGTTTTCACCCGGATGCTCGACAATGTCGTCGAGATCAGCGGCCTGCCGCTTGCCGAGCAGCGCCGCGAAATCGCTTACAAGCGGCGCCACGGCATGGGTTTTCTCGGGCTCGGCTCGACGCTGGCCCTGCTTGGCCTGCGTTACGGTTCACCGAAATCGCTTGAATTCACCGAGAGCGTAGCGCGCGAGATGGCGCTCGCCGGCTGGCGCGTGGCGTTGGAGTTGGCCGATGAGAAAGGGCCGGCGCCGATCATGGACGACGATTTCACCGTCACCGCCGAGCTGCTGCGCAAGCGACCGGAGATGGCCGAAGACGGCATCAAGCCCGGCGATATCGTCAAGGGCCGGGTGCTGCACGCCCGCTACAGCCGCTATATGCAGAAGGTTGCTGAACTCGATCCGCAACTGGTCGAACGCCTCGCCGCGCGCGGCGCGCGTTTCACGCACCATACCTCGATCGCGCCCACCGGTACGATCTCGCTGTCGCTGGCCAACAACGCGAGCAACGGCATCGAACCGAGCTTTGCGCATCACTATTCGCGCAACGTGATTCGCGAAGGCCGCAAGACCAAGGAGAAAGTCGAGGTCTATTCCTTCGAGCTGCTCGCCTGGCGGGCGCTGGTCGATCCGGATGCGGTGCCGGGCGACGGCCAGGCCGGCAACCTGCCGGATTATTTTGTTACCGCTGACGACATCACGCCGCACCAGCACGTCGATATCCAGGCGGCGGCGCAGCGCTGGGTCGATTCCTCGATCTCGAAAACCGCCAACGTGCCGCAGGATTTTCCATACGCCGAGTTCAAGGACATCTACCGCTATGCTTATGAGCAGGGCCTCAAGGGCTGTACCACGTTCCGCTTCAACCCCGAGGCATTCCAGGGCGTGCTGGTCAAGGAACGCGACCTGGAAAATACGATTTACCAGTTTACGCTGGCCGACGGCAGCAAGATCGAGGCGCGCGGTAACGAGGAGATCGAATACGACGGCGAGGTTCATACCGCCGCCAATCTTTTCGATGCGTTGAAAGAAGGCTATTACGGAAAGTTATAACGATGATCAAGATCAATCAGAAAATTGTCAAGTACGCGGTGAAAAAACCGGCGGGCGAGCCGGCGGATAAGAAAGAGGCGCTGCCGCCGGGCGGGGCGCAGATCATCCGTATGCACGAGAGCGTGCAGCGCCCGGAGGGCATGGAATGCCTCGAGGGGGCAACCTACAAGGTGCGAACGCCCCTCGACGACCACGCCCTGTACGTGACGATCAACGATATCGTGCTCAATCCGGGCACCGTGCACGAACAGCGCCGGCCGTTCGAGATTTTCATCAACTCGAAGAACATGGACCACTTTCAGTGGATCGTGGCCCTGACGCGGGTGATGTCGGCGGTTTTCCGCAAGGGCGGCGACGTGGCGTTCCTCGCCGAGGAGCTGCAAGCGGTGTTCGACCCGAAAGGCGGCTATTTCAAGCCGGGCGGCAAGTTCATGCCCTCGATCGTCGCCGAGATCGGCGCCGTGCTGGAACATCACTTAAAGCGCATCGGCCTGATCGCCCCGGACGAGCTCAGCGAGCAGCAGACGCTGCACCTGGAGGAGAAACGCGCCGAGTTCGAGGCCCGCAACGGACTGAAACAATCCGCGGGCGAAGGCGCTTGCGGCGCAGTCCAGGAAAACGGCTACCCGGCCGGCGCCGTGTTGTGCCACAAGTGCAATACCCAGGCGGTGGTCAACATGGACAACTGCGCCACCTGCCTGGCCTGCGGTTATTCGAAGTGCAATTGATGGCTTGTATCCTGGCAAACAACCATCACTGGTAACTACTCGCTCCCTCTCCCCCGGAGGGGAGAGGGCCGGGGGTGAGGGGTGATCGCAGCACCCCCTCACCCTAACCCTCTCCCCTGCGGAGGGAGAGGGGATCTTGTGGGCGAGTAGTTGGGTTCACTGATCAATTACTATCATGTCCCGCAAGCAGGTTGCCTGAATATTCCTGCCAAGCGGGAAACTTTCCGTGCCCGGATAGACGAGGTCGAGTTTATCGAGTTTGAGATCGTTGTGGGCCGTTAACATGGATTTGGTCACTTTTGGCGAATCGGTATATTTGACCTCGAAACCTAACCGCCTGCCGTCTTTAATGATCAGCAGATCGAGTCCCGCCCGCCCGTAGACAGACCAGAAGTAGCACTCACCGGGTTGCGCATTGTATTTACGAATGATTTCTTCAATGACAAATCCTTCCCAAGATGGGCCGAGTTTCGGGTGGAATTGGATCTCTTCGTAACCGCTTATTCCGATCAAACTGTGGAATATGCCCGTATCCCGCAGATAGAGTTTTGGGGATTTGACCTGTCTCTTTCTGATGTTTTCAAACCATGGCGGTAATTGCCGGACCATGAACGTTGAGCTCAGGATATCAAGATAACGTCTCACCGTTGTATCGGCCGCATTAAAGGACCGGCCAAGTTCAGAATAATTGATCAACTGTCCGTGATAATGGGCGATCATCATCCAGAAACGGCGCAACGCATCCGCCGAGATGGAGATGCCCAGAGCGGGGATATCCCGTTCAAGAAACGTGGAAATATAGGCTTGGCGCCATTGATTGCTGATCACCTCCGTCCTTGCCAGAAACGACGGCGGGAATCCGCCGCGCAGCCATATTTTTTTCAGTTGCTTAAATCCCACTTCCGGTAACGAAAATGGCGAGAGCTCAAGATAACTGATGCGCCCGGCCAGGGATTCCGATGATTGCCGAATCAGATCCCGCGAAGCACTGCCCAGGATCAGGAATCGACTCGGGTTCGGCCTGCGATCGACCAAAACTCGCAATACCTCGAACAACCCGGGCGCCCGTTGTATTTCGTCGATAATCACCAAACCCTTGAGATCCTGTAAAGCCAGCTTCGGATTATCCAGGCGTGCGAGGTGGGTAGGGTCTTCCAGATCGAAACGGGTTACAGGTCGCTGCCCCGATCCTTCTGCGTACATCTTTGCCAGGGTGGTCTTGCCGCATTGCCGCGGCCCAAGAATGGCAACGACGGGATTGACCTCGAAGGCAAGAGCAACCTTTTCCAGGTAGAGGGGGCGGTCCATAGCGAAAGTATAATGTGAAAATTCGGTTTTATCAACCGAATTTTCACAGATTTGACGCTGTCGGAAGTCGCTGGCGCTCTGGTTGATGGTGGTGGGCGGTACTGGGATTGAACCAGTGACCCCTGCCGTGTGAAGACAGTGCTCTACCGCTGAGCTAACCGCCCGCCTGAAGGCGCCGGGGCCGGGCAGCCGGGCGATCGCTCCGCCACGCCGGTCGCCGGCCCGGCGGTTATTTTAACCGAATGTGCCGCCCGAACCATCCCGTGATCGGGGTCTGCCGCTCGGCGGCGATCGTTGGGGGGTAAAATACAAAAATGTCCGATTTACTTGTGCTCTGGCCGCGTGCTCCCGGTTGGCGCTGGCTGAGAGCCGGCGGCGATGGGCGCGTGCGGACCCGCGGCGAGGGCGAAACGCCGCCGGCGGCGGACAAGGCCGAGGTCGTATTGCTGTGGCCGGCGGAGGAGGTGACGCTGGTCAGGCTCGAGTTGCCGGTGATGCCGCGCGCCCGCCTGCGCCAGGCGCTGCCGTATGCACTCGAGGAATGGATTGTCGGTTCGGTCGAGGGCCTGCACATCGCCCACGGGCCGCGCGAGGCCGATGGCCGTTTGCCGGTGGCCGCCCTCGACCGGGCGCGGCTGCTCGCCCGTCTGGGCGAACTGGACGAGCGCGGCATCGAGGTGGATCGCCTGCTACCCGATGCCTGGTGCCTGCCGTGCCATGACGACGGTATCAGCCTGGCGCGCTGCGATCATGGCTGGATTTATCACGGGGCGGACGATGAGGCGGGCTTTGTCGAGAACGGCAATCTGCCGACCCTGCTTGCTGCGTTGCCCGCCGGGCGGCGGCGTATCCACCTTTATGCCGCGGCGGACTTCGGTGGCGATTTCAGCGGCTTCGGCGATCAACTCGTCCACCATCCGGCCGATAGCACACTGGAGGCGCTGCTGCCGCGGGCTGCCGATCCACCCTGGCAACTGCTCGACCGCCGGCCGGCGCTCAGCGCCGCGCGATCGGGGCCGGCGGTCCGCCGCCTGGCCTGGCTTACGGGATTTTTGGTGTTGTTGACGCTGGGTCACGCCTCCGGCGAGTGGTGGCACCTCAGCCGGATGGCGCAGGCTGAACGGGCCGCCGTGGAACAGGCCTTTCGCGCGGTGTTTCCGCAGATCGAGCGCATCGTCGATGTCCGCGTCCAGGCCGAGGGCGAATTGACCAAGCGGGGGCGGGAACGGGACCGCTTCCTCAATCTCATGAGCCGCATCGCGCCCGCCCTGGCCGCCGATCAGGCGATCGTTCTCGATGGTCTCGAATACGGCCCGGGCAGTCTGGTGCTGCGCCTTAAGGCACCGGTGATCGCCAACCTCGACGAGTTGAGCCGGCGGCTTAGGGAAGCCGGGATTGCGGTTGAGGTCCAGAATGCGACACTGGCCGGCGACCGGGTCGAAGGCCGGCTCAGGATCGGCGGCTGATGGGTGCGTTTGGGCAATGGTGGCAGGGCCTGGAGCCGCGCGAGCGGCGGCTGCTCGCTGCCGGTGCTGTGGTCGCAGCCGCGATGCTCGGTTGGGCCTGGGTATGGCAGCCGCTGGCCGCCGGCCGCGCGGCGTTGCGGGCGCAGATCGCCGAACAGCGGGCCCTGCGCGTCTGGCTCGAGGCGTTGCCGCGCGCGATACCGGTCAACGTGCCGGCCGCCGCGGCCGGCACTTCGTCGTTGTTGCGGGTTGTGGACGAGACACTGCGCGCCGCCGGGATGGCGGCGTCGATCGAGCGCATCGATCCGGAAGGCACCGAGCGGGTGCGGGTCTGGCTGCGTGCCGCGCCGTTCGACTCACTGGTCGGCTGGCTCGAGCAACTGGTCTTGACCGCCGGCCTTGAAATCGAAGAGGCCGAAATCAGCCGGGAGCAGAATGCCACCGGCCAGGTGACGGCCCGCCTGACTTTCCTGCGGCGCGATGCGGCATAAAACCCGATTCTGGCTGTTTGGCCTGGGGCTTTTGGCGGCGGCACTGATCGTCGTCGTGCGTTTTCCGGCCGGCCGCCTGGTTGCCAGGGCTTTGCCGGCCAACGATGTATTGCAGATCGGGGGTATCAGCGGCAGCCTGTGGGCCGGTGAGGGTTACGGTCTGCACTGGCGCGGCCGGCCGCTCGGGGTGCTGCGCTGGCGCTTTGCGCCCGCGCCCGGGCCGGCATGGCGCCTGGAACTCGAAGGTGCGGGCATTTCGGCCGCCGGGCGTTTGCGGCCGGTGATGGACGGCTGGCAGATCGACGAGCTGACCGGCGCCTGGCCGATCGCGCGGCTCGAACACGGCATCAGCGGTGTGGCGCTCGGCGGTGAAGTGCATGCCGCGATCTCGCGCCTGGTGCTCGCCGGCGGCGTACTGGCGGCGCTCGACGGGCGGCTCGAATGGCGCGCCGCGCGCCTCGATGCCCCGGTGCAACTCAAACTGGGCACCGTGACGGTCGATCTCGCCACGCTCGATACCGGCCGCATCGCGCTCGAGGCGGTATCGAGCGGGCCGGCCGAGGTGACCTTGCGCGGCACGGGAACGATCGACCACGGGGCCTACGCACTGACCGCCCATTTGCGTGCCGCAACGTCGGGCGGTGCCGCCTGGCTGGCAGCGCTCGGCGAACCGCAGGCCGATGGCACGGTCCGGGTGGCGCTGGCCGGAAAATTATAGAGTTCGATCACCGAAGAGGTCTCTCACGGAGACACGGAGATGGGTGAGAATGATATCGGTACTGTGATCATGGACTGCGCAGTCAAGCTCCAGCAAGATCTTGGGCATGGTTTGCTTGAATTGTCCTCTCACTGTGAGAGAAATGTATTAAACCGTGATCTCGGCAGCTATTGTGTGCCCTCTGCATTTGTGGACGGAAAAATGAAAAATAACGATCTCTCACGGAGCCACAAAGAACACGGAGAAAAATTGGATATTGCAAAAGAAAATCCTCCGTGTCTTAGTGCCTCTGTGAGTAACGTGATCGAACAAGGTGGTGAACTGGACGCCGCTTCGCGGCGCCAGTTACCTTAGACGATGGGCGCTCATCGCTTTTCCGGCGCGCTCGGCGCCTACCTCGCCGCGGCGCGCGAGGCGGCGGCGGCCGCGGCGCGGTTGATCGAGTCATATCGTTTGCCGGCCGGCGGGGCTGCTGTTGAGATCGAATACAAAACCGACCGCTCGCCGGTCACCGCCGCCGACCGGGCCGCCGAGCGCTGCATTCGCGAGCGGCTGGCGGTTTTTCCTGGCCATCGAATTTATGGCGAGGAATACGGTACCGATATCGCTCCCGATGCGCTGGCCGATTGCGAATTTCTGTGGCTGATCGATCCCATCGACGGGACGCGCAGCTTTGTCCGTGGTATGCCGTTTTATTCGGTGCAGATCGCGTTGATGTCGTATGGCAAATTACAGCTCGGCGTCTCCTGCGCCCCGGCCTTCGGCGAAACGGCGTGGGCGTTGCGCGGCGGCGGCGCCTGGCTGAACGGTGCACCACTCGAGGCCAGCACGTGTACGTCACTTGCCGATGCCTGCGTCTCGACCGGCAACCTGAAGTGGCCACCTTACAGCGACTTATGGCTAAAACTCGGCCGCCTGATTTCGGGCGCGACTTACGCCCGCGGTTACGGCGATTTCTATCCTTATCACCGGCTCGCCGCCGGGGCGCTCGATCTGGTTGTGGAACAAGGCGTCAATATTCTCGATGTCGCGGCGCTGGCGGTCATCGTCAGCGAAGCCGGCGGTATCTTCACCGATCTTGACGGCCGGCCGCCGGCGATCGGCATGGACTCGGTGCTGGCCGCGGCGACGCCAAAGCTGCACCGCTGCGCCCTGGAACTGTTCCATGCCTGACAAAAGGCGGCTGCCGCAGATCCGTGCCCGGCGCGAGCGGGCGCCGAGCCGCCTGTTCCGGATCGAGGAGCTCGATCTTGAATTCAGCAATGGCGCGCAGCGCACTTACGAGCGTTTGCTGACCTCAGGTCTGGGCGCGGTGATCATCGTGCCGCTGATCGACGATAACCACGTGCTTTTGATCCGTGAATATGCCTGCGGCGTGCATCGCTACGAAATCGGCCTGCCCAAGGGCCGGCTGGAACTGGGCGAGACGCTGCACGATGGCGCGCAGCGCGAACTGCGCGAAGAAACCGGCCACGGCGCGCGCTCGTTCACAACGCTCGCCGCGCTGACGCTGGCCCCGGGCTATATGACCCATGTCACACACGTCGTCATCGCCCGCGATCTTTACCCGTCACGCCTGCCCGGTGACGAACCCGAGGAAATCGACGTCATCACCTGGCCGCTCGACGACCTTGCCGGGCTGGTCGGCCGCGACGATTGCACCGAAGGGCGGACGCTGGCGGCGTTGTATATCGCCCGCGATTCGATCCGCGGCCGATCATGACGCGGTGACCGGCCCATCATCAACAAGGTAACGTCAATGGAAACCGATCGTTTATTGCCTGGAGTACTGGAACTGATGGCAACGGCCGCCGGCCGTATCGTCGAGATCGCGGCTCGCCAGATGGTCGTCGATTACAAGGCCGACGACAGCCCGTTGACCGCCGCCGATCTCGCCAGCCACGAAGTGCTGACCGGCGGGTTGCAGGATTTGACGCCGGACTGGCCGGTGCTTTCTGAGGAATCGGCGGCACTCCCGTGGTCCGTCCGCCGTAAATGGCAGCGCTACTGGCTGGTCGATCCGCTGGACGGCACCAAGGAATTCATCCAGCGCCGCGACAGTTATACGATCAACGTGGCATTGATCGATCACGGCCGGCCGGTGCTCGGCGCCGTAGGCGCACCGGCGCGCAACACCTTCTGGTATGCCACCGGCGGCAGCGCCTGGCGGCGCGATCATGGCGGCCAGGTTCACCGCCTGCACAGCCGCCGCCCGTCGTCGTCGCCGCCCGTCGTCGTCGCCAGCCTAAGCCACCGCAGCCCGGTGCTCGAAAACTACCTGGCTTCCCTCGGCGAACACCGCGACATCAGCATCGGCAGCGCCCTGAAATTCTGCCTAATCGCCGAGGGCGAAGCCGATTTCTACCCGCGCCTGGGGCTCACCTCGGAATGGGATACTGCCGCCGGTCAGTGCGTCGTCGAAGCCGCCGGCGGCATCGTCCGCCGCTTCGATGACGAGCCGCTGCTCTACAACACCAAAGAAAGCCTGATCAACCCCTGGTTTTACGTCCGCGGCGACCCCGAAGCCCGTTACCCCCCGCTACCGCCGCAGCCGGAGTGACGAAGAGAGGAGAGGGCGGGCACGCCCCCCTTTTTCGTCATTCCCGCCTGTCTGCGCGTGTACGTACGCAGACAGGCGTATGCGGGAAGCCAGTAAAACTATTTTTCACCACGAAGGAGTCCATATAAGGTGGAATCTACCGAAGCGAGACTTCGTGCTCATCGTGGAAGCCATTCCGTCCGGAATGAAGAGGAGGGGGTGGCGGCGCGCCGGGAATGACGAAGGTGGGGTGGGCTGCATCGTTTCCGGAATGACGTCGTGGTGGGTGGCCCCCTTTACGGCATGACAGGTATGAGAGTGTCGCCTTGTCGCTTGACATTCGAATTGCCGTGCCCGGTGGGGCCTGTGGGTCTGCACTGGCTGTCCCGGGCCGCCTCTGTGTGGTTGCCCGCAGGGTCGTCCCTCGCCGGGGGCGGCCGGTGTCGTGGGCTGCGGCAGCACATCGGGAGGGGGGCGCAGGCCGGCGAAACACAAATGCGAATCACTTGCATTTGATCCCGAAACCTGATATTCTTCTTCTCACCTTCGGCAAAGGTTGAATCGAACCGGACCACTCCGGCGGGCGCGCTTTGCCGCGCGCCTGCAAGGTGTCCTTGTGCCTGATTTTTTTGTTCCTGGAAGAGGAGAAACATCATGTCTTCGAAGTTGTGGGGATCGATCGGCAGGCCGCTCGGTCAAGCGTTTGTGACGTTCGCGCTGTTCGCCCCGGTGGGGCTTTTGGCGGCGACGGAAAGTCCGCCGGCGGCCGGCGGGTCCGGGGAGCCGACTTTGGCCATGCTGTACCAGTTGCTGTTGCAGCAGCAACATGAAATCGAGACGCTGAAGGCCAAGCTGGCGGTCATCGAGACCCCGCCGGCCGAAGCGGCGCCGGCCGGGGCGCGTGACGAGGAACTGTATGCCATCGTCGATGCACAGCAAGACGAGATCGAGGCGCTGAAGGCCGAAAAATCCGAACCGTCGCGGACAACGATCGGCGGTTACGGCGAACTGCACTACAACAATCTGAACAACCAACGCGGCGGTGACGATGTTGATCAGGTCGATTTCCACCGCTTTGTGTTGTTCTTTGGCCACCAGTTCAATGAGCGAACCCGCTTTTATTCCGAACTGGAACTCGAACACTCGTTCGTGGAGGATACTGCCGACGGCAGCGGGTCTGGTGAAGTGGAACTGGAACAGGCGTTCATCGAATACGATCTCGCCGAGCGCCATCACGTGACCGCCGGTTTGCAGTTGCTGCCGGTCGGTATATTGAACAAAACGCACGAGCCACCAACGTTTTTCGGTGTCGAACGCAATCCGGTGGAAACCAATATCATCCCCACCACCTGGTGGGAGGCGGGATTGGGCTTCCACGGCGAACTCGTTGCCGATTCGGGTTTGAGCTACGAGGTGATGCTGCACTCCGGGCTCGATACGCCCGAAACCGGCGGCAGCGCGTTTCTGCCTCGTTCCGGGCGGCAGAAAGTGGCGCGTGCGCCGGCCGACGACGGCGCAGTGACCGCCCAGCTTGCCTGGCGCGGCCTGCCCGGCCTGGAACTGGCGGTCAGCGGCCAGTACCAGAGCGATATCACGCAGGGCGGGTCGAATATCAGCGCCCTGTTCGGCGAGGCGCACGCCGATTACCGCCGCGGGCCGTTCGGGCTGCGTGCCCTTTATGCCCGCTGGGATCTGGACGAGGGCCTGCCCGGCGAAGGCCCGGCCGACGGTCCGTCGCCCGGCCGCGACCAGCAATACGGCTGGTACGTCGAGCCATCTTGGCACCTGCCGCGCTACTCGTTCGGCGAAATCGGTTTTTTCGCGCGTTATCACGAATGGAACAACAACGCCGGGGACAATGTGGCGAGCAAACGCAAGCAGTATAATTTCGGCGTCAATTACTGGCTGCTGCCCAACGTCGTGTTCAAGTTCGATTACGAAGAGCAGGATAATCCCGATTCGCTCAGCGAATTCGACGGCTTCAATCTCGGCGTCGGATACTCGTTCTGATGCGGGTCTGCGCCCTGGCATCTTTTGTGCTTCTGGCCCCGCTCGCCGCGGTTCCGACGGCGGCGAGCGGGGTCGAACCCGAAGTGGAGCGATTTCTGGGCGCCGAATTCGGCGGCGATATCCCGCCGCCGGCGCAGCTGTGGCTGGTCGGCGAGCGCCGGCAGGAGGCGGCCCGCATCCTCGGCCACCCCTACGCCACGAGGCGCGTGCGCTACTGGCAGCGCGATGCCAGGCGGGTGTTCGTCCTGGAGGAAATCGGCAAGGAAATGCCGATCACGGCCGGATTCGTCGTTGCCGGCGGGCGCCTCAAGCGGGTTGCGATTTTGATCTACCGCGAATCGCGTGGCGGCGAAGTGCGCCGCGGATCGTTCACCCGCCAGTTCGAGGATGCGGCGCTCGATGAACGGTCGTTTCTCGATCGCCGCATCGACGGCATTTCGGGCGCCACCTTGTCGGTCGGGGCCATCGAACGGCTGGCGCGCCTGGCCTTGTGGCTGGCCGGCGAGAGTGAAAAACAACAGGCGGCTGACGGGTGATAAAAGTGCCAACGCCATGCAAAGTGGCCAACGGGACATTGCAAATTCTTGCCGCGCTGCACCGTTGGGCCGGGGCGGTGTCGTTGCTGCTGTTGTTGCTGCTGGCAATCAGCGGTGTGCTGCTCAATCATGCCGTTGCACTTGGCCTCGATAAGCGTTATGTCGCCGCCGGCTGGCTGCTCGAATGGTACGGGATCGAGGCTGTCGCTCCGCAGGCCGGGTTCAGGCTCGATGATGGGTGGGTGAGCGAGATCGATGGTCGGGTCTATCTCGATCGACAACCGATCGCCGATGACGCCGGCGAACTGATCGGCGCGCTTCGCATCGGTGAGGTGATCGCTGTCGCGATTCATCCGGGCCTTTTGTTGCTTGACGTGAATGGCGAGCGGATCGATCTCGTCCCCTGGCCTGAAATCGGGCCGCCGGTTGCCGTGGGAACCAACGAGGCCGGCGAGTCTCTCGCCCTATATGCTGGCGCTGCTTACCGGCTTACCGGCGATCTGCTGGCCTGGGAAGCAGCCGGCAGGGTTGTGATCAAGCCAGTGACCGCCGAACTGCTCGACCGTGACCTGGCCGGGCGCCTGGCCGAGATACACCGGGCCCAGGTGCTGACCTGGGAACGCGCCTTGCTCGAACTGCACGCCGGCCGGCTGTTCGGCCGAGCCGGTCCATGGCTTGCCGATCTGGCGGCGCTGGCAATCTTGTTACTCGCCGCCAGTGGCCTGTGGAGCTGGCAGGCGCGCCGCAAACGCCAGCGCGAGTTGTTTGGCTGATTTTGGATAAATGAAAGATGAAACACCTCGGGTTCTGGCAGCGCGCAAAGATCATAATCAAGGCCTGGCCATGGCCAGGGGCACTGTTTGCGGCGCTGGCTTTTTTGTCACTATCTGGTGGCTGCTCCAGGAATTCGATTGGCAGGTGCGGGACGGGTGGCTGGAACCGCTGGCCGCATTGCTCGGCGGGCTTGGGGCCTTTATTCTGGCAGCGATCCTGATCGCCCGAAAAGTACACCCAACTGTTGGAGTAAGTAAGCTCTCAGAAAACCAACCCGCCCAATAACCGGATGAGGTTAGTGGGCGGGTCTGTCTTTTGTAAATGGTGGTGCTGAGGCGACTGGTTTCGAACCAACTCTCTCAACACCTGGGTACTGCTGAGGGTCAGTGAGTACCGTTTCGGGTGATTGTCCCCGTCAGGCAATAGCCTCGAGTCCCTTCTTCTGAATCACGGTCAGCAGACGCAACGCTGGCCCACCCGGCTTTTTGACGCCACGCTCCCAGTCGGACACAAGATTTTTCGACACGTTAGCGTGAAAGAAATGGCACTCAGTGCAAGCGGAGGCGCTTCAAACAGAAAAAAACCGTGGTCTGTCCCCTATTGTCTGAGTATGACCCCGTAGCCTGAGTGCATACGCTCGCCCTGCCTCATGCTTCCCGCACGCAGCGATTCAAATGCGACGCGAACCGCGCCGCATCGGTCGGTTCCAGCGTCGAGGTGGTGATGCGCAGCGCCGGCACGTCGGACGCGATCGCAAAGACCTCGCCGGTACGCACGCACCAACCCAGCCGTGCCAGCGCGTGCGCCACAGCCTCGGCGCTGGCGTCCGCCGGCAGCGGCACCCAGACGTTGAAGCCGTCGCACGGCTGCCGCGCGGCGAACCCCTCGGCGCGCAGCGCGCCGATCAGTGCTTCTCGCCGCTGCGCGTAGGTCCCACCGGCCGCGCGGATGCGCGCCATGGCATCGTCCGATCCCAGCAGCTCGCGCACCGCTGCCTGCAACAGGTGGCTGACCCAGGTGGTTCCCGGCGCCAGCCGCATGCCGAGCCGTGCGGCCGTATTCTGGTCGCTGGCGACGAAGGCCATGCGCAGATCCGGGCCGAAGCCCTTAGACACCGAGCGCACCAGCGCCCAGCGCGTGGTCGTGGGGGGCACGATGGAGAAGTACGGTGACTGGGCCAGCAATGCGAAGTGGTCGTCCTCGATCACCAGCACATGCGGATGGCGAGCCAGGACGCGGCGCAGATCGCGCGCGCGCCTCTCGGTCACGCCGCAGCCGGTGGGGTTCTGTGCCCGCGGCGTGCACAGCACCGCCTGGGCGCCGTCGGCCAACGCCGTCTCCAACGCCTCGGGAAGCATGCCCTGCGCGTCCATCGCCACGGGCGACGCCTCCAGCCCGGCGGAGCGCAGCGTGTTCAGACTGCCTAGAAAGCACGGATCTTCCACCGCCACCTTGTCACCGGGAACCAGATACGCGGCGAGCAGACGCTCGATGGCGTCCACCGCACCGTGAGTCAGCGTCAGGCTGTAGTCGTTCCGGCAGTCGGGCCCCAGCCACTGGCGCGCGAGCCGCTCAAGCTCCGGGTCGAGCACCGGCGCGCCATACAGTGTCGGCTGGTAGCCGCTGGCCGCCAGTGCCCGCAGCGGATCGGGCAGCCAGGCGGGGTCCGGATTGCCGCTGGCCAGATCCATGAGCAGAGAGCCGGGCGGCATGCCCTCCTGCTCCCCCGCGCGCGCAAGCGGTCGAATCACCGTACCGTTGCGGCCCAGAGTCTCGGCGATGCCGGCGGCGACCAGCTTGCGGTAGGCGGCGGCGACCGTGTTGCGGTTGACGTCGAGCCGGTCGGCCAGCTCGCGCACAGGCGGCAGCGCCTGGCCCGCGGCCAGGCGCCCCGCGTGCGCCTCGCGGCGAACGCTTTCGAAGATGTCCGATGCGGTGCGTCCGGTGATTTTCATTTGTCCCGTGACAGCCTATACTTTGTCCTATGACAATATAGCAATGCTGAGAACCCCTGTCCATGGATCACACAACCTCATATCCCGCCGCACATAGCGTCGAGGACTTCCGGCGCAACCTGGCGGTAGTACGCGAACGCATCGCCGCTGCCTGCGCCCGTGCGGGGCGCGATCCGGCCGAGGTGCGCCTGCTGCCGGTGAGCAAGACCGTGCCCGAGGCCCGCATCCGGCTGGCGTACGCCGCCGGCTGCCGCGAGCTGGGCGAGAACAAGGTGCAGGAGGCATGGCGCAAGGCCGAGGCCATGGCGGACCTGGCAGACCTGCGCTGGTCGGTCATCGGCCACCTGCAAACCAACAAGGCGAAGTACGTGGCGCGTTTTGCCAGCGAGTTCCAGGCGCTGGACAGCCTGCGCGTGGCCGAGGCGCTGGATCGCCGACTGCAGGCCGAAGGGCGCGCGCTGGACGTGCTGGTCCAGGTCAACACCTCCGGCGAGGCCAGCAAGTTCGGCCTGCTGCCCGAAGGCGTGGCCGGCTTTCTGCGTCAATTGCCCGCGTTCTCCTCGCTGCGCGTACGCGGCCTGATGACGTTGGCCCTGCTGTCTGCCGACCCGGCGCGGGTGCGTCCCTGTTTCATCCGGTTGAGCGAATTGCGCGGGCGCCTGCGCCAGGAAGCGCCGACCGGCATCGCCGTGGAAGAACTCTCGATGGGCATGTCCGGCGATTTCGAACTGGCCATCGAGGAAGGCGCCACCATCGTGCGCGTCGGCCAAGCCATCTTTGGCGCCCGTGCCGTACCCGACAGCCATTACTGGCCTGACACCCAACTTACCTCAACACCGAAGGAGCACACCTCATGAAGACCGCACTGGCCTTGCGCCATATTCACTTCGAAGACCTCGGCACGCTGGAATCGCTGCTGCGCGAGCGCGGCTTCGACGTGCGCTATCTCGACCCAACTGTGGACGATCTGTCGGCGGTGGATCCCGTCTCGGCTGAGCTCCTCGTCGCGCTCGGAGGCCCGATCGGCGCCTTCGACGAGGGCCTCCACCCGTTCCTGGCCGGCGAGCTGCGTGTGATCGAGCGTCGCCTGTCCAGCGGCCGGCCGCTGCTGGGCATTTGCCTGGGCGCGCAATTGATCGCCCGCCTGTTCGGCGCGAACGTGGCCCCCATGGGTTACAAGGAAATCGGTTTCGGCGAGCTGACGCTGACCGACGAGGGCCGGCATTCTGTGCTGGCGCCATTGGCCGGCGTGCCGGTGCTTCACTGGCATGGCGACCGCTTCGACCTGCCCGCCGGCGGCACGCTGCTGGCGAGCACGGCGCGCTGCGCACAGCAGGCCTTCGCGATCGGCGACACAGTGCTGGGGCTACAGTTCCACCTGGAGGCCGATGCCGGCCGGATTGAGCGGTGGCTGGTCGGCCACTGCTGCGAGCTGGCCCAGGCCGGCATCGACCCGCGCGAGGTTCGCGAGGATGCCCGGCGGCATGGCGCGGCGCTGGCGGGAGCGGCGCGGCGCGCGATCGGCGGCTGGCTGGACCGGCTGCAGACCACGGAACGGTCCTGAACGACTGCGCCCAATCCCGTTCACAAATCTGCGGACATTCAAGCAGGTTTTTCGCCCTGATTGGTGCCCGGAAAGACCGCTCAACCTCGTCTGCTTTCCGGGGCCAGTTTCAATTCCCGGTTTGGGAATCGAACCCGCGTCCGTCGCCCCGACCAAAAGCACACCCATTTACACCCATTCGAGCCGGGTGTTCTTGAAGGCAATGCAACTGCATTGACATGACAATGCGACTGCATTACCATTTAAGCATCAACCCAGATCCGCAGGAGACTGCCATGGCCGCGACCCTCGAAGTCGAATCCACACTCACCGATCGCTACCAGACCACGGTGCCGGAAACCGTGCGCCGTGCCCTCAAGCTGGGCAAGCGCGACAAGATCCACTACACCATTCGCCCCAGCGGAGAGGTGGTGCTGACGCGCGTCGAAGCATCCGACGGTGACGACCCGGTGCTTGGGTCTTTCCTCGGCTTCCTGGCCGCCGACATCACTCGCCATCCCGAGCGGCTGCAAGCTGTGGATGTCGGCCTCGTCCAACGCCTCCAGGCGCTGGTCGGCGGCGTCGATGTCGATCTCGATGCCGCCCTGTCGGCAGACGATGAATGAGCGCAGGGAAGCCCGAGCCCTTGGTCATTCATGGCTGGACGGTCTTCGCCCATCCACTGTTCCTGGCGCAGATCGAAGCGCTGGCGCGGCAGGTCGAGACCCTGAAGCAGAAGGACCCAGTTGGGTACGTAAAAAAGAACGCCAGCAAACGGCTGGTCGCGATCACCAAACTGGCGTTCGATGTCATTCCGCAAGATCCGACGCGACCGGAGTACCGCCAGGGCGGGACGCTCGGTGACGATCACAAGCACTGGTTCCGGGCCAGGTTCTTCCAGCAGTACCGACTATTCTTCCGCTATCACGCCCCGAGCAAGGTGATCGTCTACGCCTGGGTGAACGACGAAGACACCAAACGCGCCTTTGAGCGCAGCGACGACGCCTACCGGGTGTTCCGCAAGATGCTGGAAAGCGGGCATCCGCCCGATGACTGGGAGCAGCTCCTGGCTGAGGCACAAAAAGAATCGCAGCGGCTGCAGGAATCACTGGCCAGGGCGGCAGCAGCGTAGTGATCGCGGCACGCGGTATTCTGAGTGCGGCGAATGAGCCGGCAAATCTCCGCAAAAACTGCGGTGAATAGTCGGGGTCTCGATATGGCTTGGCTCGCGGGCCGAACAGCGCCTTCATGGACGCCTGCCAACTCATTCGGAAGGAGATCAAGATGGACGTCGTTCACCTCAATCAAAAACAACTGGCCGTCCACTGGAGTGTCAGTGAGGCCACCCTGGAACGCTGGCGCAGCGAGGGGATCGGGCCCAAGTTCCTGACAATTTCGCCAGGAGCGAAATTGGACAGCCGGGGGCTGCCCGCAGGGGGTGCGCCACGGATGGCGCACATCAAGCTCTGCGGCCGGGTGCTCTACCGGCAGGTCGACATCGAGGCCTACGAGGAGTCGTGCCTGGCGACCTCGACCAAGACGGTCGCAGCACAGACCGGTGCCGGCTGAAGGATGTTCCGTATCGTCGGTAGATCTGGACAAGTACCGACGTTTTGCAACTTGCGGCGGTTCGCGGTGGCGATCGCGGGCCAGATTGAAAGTCCGCAGTCCGCAAGCGCGGACCAATCGAGCAGTTTGTTGAAAATCAACGACCTGGCATCGGGCCGTGCGGGCTGGTGAAGGTTCCTGCGGGGTCTCGGCGGAACTGGGAACCGAACCCGCGTCCGTTTGCCGAGCCAGATAGTAACGCCTTGGCCTTGAGGGCGTGGATTTGACGATTTGTCCACTTCGATTGCTTGCTCAGCTACAAGCAGTGGCGCATAATGTCATCATTTTGATGATGTAAGCCGCCTGGCAATGAACAAACATAAAACCAATCTCAGTCTTTCGGTCGTCCGTCTTGGATGAGGAGCCTTCGGTGACTCAACCCCAGCGCGTCGAGAGCTTGAGCCACGCCCAGCGAGAGCGGCTGGCCTACATCGACTTCCGGCTTTACTTCTTCGGCGAGATCGGACGGCCTGATCTGGCAAACCGCTTCGGTGTCGCGCCAGCGGGTGCGACGCGAGATATCGCTCTCTACCGGGAAATCGCTCCGCAGAACATCGAGTTCGATGGAAGCAGCAAGGTGTACCGGATCGGCAAGGACTTCGTGCCGTTATTTGAGCACGCATCACAGCGCGTGCTATCTGCGCTTGCCTTGGGCTTCGGCGATGGGGCCAACGGAGAAATGCAGTCCCTTCTGCCCTACGAATCGCCTACCGCCCTGAGCAACCCCAGGATGGACGTGCTGGCCCCGGTCTGCCGGGCAATCCACGCCAAGCGGCCAGTCGCCATCCGCTACCACTCGATGAGCAGCGGTGAGTCCGAGCGGGTCATCGTGCCCTTTGCGCTGGTGGATACCGGCCTGCGCTGGCACGTCCGGGCATTCGATAGGAAGAGCGGCGAGTTCCGAGACTTCGTCGTCACCCGTATCGAAGCGCCGAGGCTGCTCGATGAGGAGCCACAGGCCAACGAACGTCCGGACAACGACATCCAGTGGACGCGCATCGTCGAGCTGGACTTCGTGCCGCACCCGCGCCTTGAGCGCCCCGAGATCATCAAGATGGACTACGGGATGACCGATGGCTCGATCCGGATGCGCATTCGCGCCACCGTCGCGGGCTACATGCTGCTGCGCTGGAGCGTGGACTGCTCGTCCGATCACAGCCTCAGAGAGGAACAGTATCGACTATGGCTTAGTGATCCCCTGGCTTTGTACGGGGTGGAAAACGCAAAGCTGGCTCCTGGCTACCAAGCGCCGACCAGCCCAAAGAATCGATAGGGAAAGAAAAACACAATGGCCAAAACACTTGAAGCCCACGACAAACTGATCCGGGAGATCTTCGAAGGCAGCTACCGCATCTTCTCCGTACTCAACAACCGGGGGCTCGACCTCGCGCCTATCGACATCATCAAGGCGCAGGTGCTGGGCCTGATCCGCACCACGGCAGGCGGCGTCAAGAGCCGCGCGTATGCCAAAGAGTGGAGCCGGATTGAAAACGCGCTGGGCCGCGACGCCTTCGGCGATCTTTTCGGCCACATCCGCAGCATCTATGCCAAGCAGAAACAGCGGGCCACGCTGGTCAAGGAATTCCAGGAGCACGTCACCGAGTACAAGACCCCCATCGACCTCGTCAACAAGGTCATCAAACCCTACGCCGAGGTGTGGGACTTCGTGCGCGATGCCGACTTCGAGGCCACCGAACACGCCGAGACGATCAACGAACACCTGTCCTGGCTCAACCGCGTGGACTTCAAGGACTGGGTGCCCCCGGCACTGGTCTACTTCAAGCGCTTCCGGCAGCAACCAAAACTGCTCGCAGAGTTTTTCCAGTCACTGAAACGCCTGACCTATTTCCTGCTGGTCACCAAGGCGGGCATCAACGAGCGCATCGAAACCTACGCCGCGCTCACCAAGGAAATCGAACCGGAGACCTTCAAGGGGGATCTGGCTGCGCTCACCACGCTGGCACTGACAGACGCGCAAAAGCGCAAGTTCATCGCGGCACTCGATGGCGACGTTTACGACGATCTGCCCAAGGCACGGATGGCGCTGGTCTTGCGCCTTGAATCCTTGGTGCGCGCCCCCGGCGTGCAGCTTCAAGATGCCGTGTCTCTGGAGCATGTTCTGCCGCAAACCCCGCCCGACGGTTCGGACTGGATCAAGTGGTTCCCGGATGAAGACGAGTGCGACGGCTGGACGCACCGTCTGGCCAATCTGGTTCCGCTTGACCGGAACAAGAACTCGTCCGCCAGCAACTACGACTTCGCCAGGAAGAAGAATGTGTACTTCAAGGGCAAAGGCAAGGCCTCGCCCTTCGTGTTGACGCAGGAAGTCAGAGCAGAAAACGAGTGGACGCCCACGCTGCTGACTGAACGGCAAAAGCGCCTTGTACACGTATTGAGCACGCATTGGAATCTTGAGATTGCCGCCGACAACAGCCCTGCTGCTGCGGTAACGGCGGGAGGTTTGACATCGTGAGCAACGCCAAAGAAACCGAACGCGCCGAACTGCACAAAACCATCTGGCGCATCGCCAACGACCTGCGCGGCAGCGTGGACGGCTGGGACTTCAAGACCTACGTGCTGGGCATGCTGTTTTACCGCTTCATCTCCGAGAACCTGACCAGCTATCTCAACGAGCAGGAGCGCCGCGCGGGCAACCCGGATTTTGACTACGCCAAACTCTCCGATACCGATGCCGAGTTCGGCCGCGCCGAGACGGTGAAGGAAAAAGGCTTCTACATCCTGCCGTCCGAGCTGTTCGCCAACGTGCGCGCCCGCGCCCGGCATGACGCCAACCTCAACGAAACCCTGGAGCGCGTGTTCAAGAACATCGAAGGCTCCGCCACGGGAACCGCTTCCGAGGATGACATCAAGGGCCTGTTTGACGACCTCGATGTCAACAGCAGCAAACTCGGCCCCACCGTGGCCAGGCGCAACGAAAAACTGGTCAAGTTGCTCGACGCCATCGGCGACCTGCCGCTGTCCAACGGCGGCGACTTTTCGCAAAACAGCATCGATCTCTTTGGCGACGCCTACGAATACCTGATGCAGATGTACGCCTCCACCGCCGGCAAGTCCGGCGGCGAGTTCTACACCCCGCAGGAAGTGTCCGAACTGCTCGCCCGCATCACCGTCGTCGGCAAGACCGAGGTCAACAAAGTGTATGACCCGGCCTGCGGCTCCGGCTCGCTGCTGCTGAAGTTTGCCAAGGTGCTGGGGCCGGACAAGGTGCGCCAGGGCTTCTTTGGTCAGGAGGTGAACCTCACCACCTACAACCTGTGCCGCATCAACATGTTCCTGCATGATGTGAACTACGAAAAGTTCGACATCGCCCACGGCGACACGCTCACCGACCCGCGCCACTGGGACGACGAGCCCTTCGAGGCCATCGTCTCCAATCCGCCCTATTCGATCAAATGGGACGGCGACGCCAACCCGCTGCTCATCAACGACCCGCGCTTCGCCCCGGCCGGCGTGCTGGCGCCCAAGAGCAAGGCCGATCTGGCCTTCACCCTGCACATCCTGAGCTGGCTGGCGGTCAACGGCACCGCGGCCATCGTCGAGTTCCCCGGCGTGCTCTATCGCGGCGGCGCGGAAGCCAAGATCCGCCAGTACCTCATCGACAACAACTATGTGGACGCGGTGATCCAGTTGCCGCCGGACCTGTTCTTCGGCACCACCATTGCCACCTGCATCATCGTGCTAAAGAAATCCAAGCGCGACAACGCCACCCTGTTCATCGACGCATCCAGCGAATTCACCCGCGGCGGCAACAAGAACAAGCTCACCGCCGCCCACCGGCAGAAGATTCTCGATGCCTTCACCACGCGCAAAGACATCCCCCACTTCGCCCGGCTGGTGGACAACAGCGTCATTGCCGAGAACGGCTACAACATCGCCGTCTCCAGCCATGTCGAGCAGCAGGACACCCGCGAAGCGGTGGATATCCGGGCGCTGAATGCCGAAATCACCCGCATCGTCGCGCGGCAGGCGGAATTGCGGACGCAGATTGATGCGATTGTGGCGGATCTGGAGGGGGAGCGGGCATGAGCCGGATTGATGAGCTGATTGCGGAGTTGTGTCCGGATGGGGTGGAGTTCAAGGAGCTTGGGAATATTGCGACCTATTCATCCACACGCGTTGATGCCAGTGATCTAGATGAAACCACATTCGTAGGCGTTGATAACCTGCTGCCCAATATGGCAGGCAAGACTAACGCCACATATACGGCCAATACGGCACGCCTTACGGCTTATGAGATTGGCGACATTCTTTTGGGGAACATTCGGCCATACCTGAAGAAGATATGGCTTGCGAGCAACAGTGGCGGGTGCAGCGGCGATGTACTGGCCATTCGTATTGCCGAAGCGCATCGGCCAGAACTTATGCCTGAGTTCCTTTTTCGCCTTCTCGCCTCCGATCATTTCTTCGCCTACAACATGCAACACGCCAAAGGCGCAAAGATGCCGCGCGGCAGCAAGGAAGCCATCCTGAGGTACCGCATTCCCCTCCCACCCCTCGAAATCCAGCGCGAGATCGTAAAAGTGCTGGACACCTTCACCCAGCTGGAGGCGGAGCTGGAGGCGGAGCTGGAGGCGCGGCGGCGGCAGTACCATTACTACCGCGACGCGCTGCTCAGCTTCGATGCGCGCATGAGCGGCGCAAGCAAGCAAGCAAGAATAAGGTGGGCGACATTGGGTGAGATAGCTATCAATCTGGATTCACAACGACACCCGGTTACGAAGTCTGCTCGCACACCGGGCAACATCCCGTACTACGGTGCATCAGGGATTGTCGATTACGTGAGCGACTACATTTTTGATGGTGACTATCTATTGGTTTCCGAAGATGGAGCAAACCTGCTGGCCCGCTCAACACCTATTGCTTTTTCGATCTCCGGAAAGACGTGGGTGAACAATCACGCGCATGTATTGCAGTTCAATACCTATGCAGAACGGCGATTTGCAGAAATCTATCTGAACTCGATTGACCTTAGCCCCTATGTCAGCGGCGCAGCACAACCGAAGCTTAACCAAGCCAATCTAAACCGAATTCCAATCCCTGTCCCGTCTCTCGAAGAACAAGCCCGCATCGTCGCCATCCTCGATAAATTCGACGCGCTGGTGAATGACCTCGGGAGCGGCCTGCCCGCCGAAATCAAGGCCCGCCGTCAGCAGTACGCGCATTACCGCGACCGTTTGCTGAGCTTCCGGGAGGCCGCATGAAAATCTCACACGAAGGCACGAAGACACGAAGGGATAAAGAAGAATTATCCCGGATCGTGGTGGATTGTGCGTACCGCATGCATGTGGAGATTGGACCGGGCCTGCTCGAATCGGTTTATGAGGCGGTATTGGAGAAACTCCTTCTTGAACAAGGACTCCAGGTTACCCGGCAGCAGCCAGTCCAGATTAAAGTGATGGGTCTGTCTATCAACGAAGGTTTCAGAGCCGATCTGATAGTTGAAAATCTTCTCCTGATTGAATTGAAATCCGTCGAAAAACTTGCACCCGTCCATTCAAAGCAAGTCTTGACCTATTTGCGCCTTTTGAATCTTCCGCTGGGCATGCTCATCAATTTCGGCGCGGCAACCTTCAAAGAAGGCTGCAAGCGCATCGTCAACGGCCAACAAGACTTCGTGTCTTCGTGCCTTCGTGTGAATCAAAATCAGGAGGGCACGCCGTGAGCGAAGACCTCACTCAGCACCGAATCGAGCCGATTGCGCTATCAAACGAAAGCACGGTCGTCGCCGAATTTCTGCCCGATAGGGTCCGGGAGACGGCCTATCAGTCTGAGGCAGAGCTGGAAAAAGCCTTCATCCAGCAACTTCAAGACCAAGCCTATGACTACCTGGCCATCTCCTCGGAGGCCGAGCTGCTGGCCAATCTGCGCCGCCAACTGGAAAAGCTCAACAAAATCAGCTTTTCCGATGCCGAGTGGGAACGATTTTTCACCACACGCATTGCCGGCGCCAACGACGGCATCCTCGAAAAAACCGCCCGCATTCAAGAAGACCACATTCAAGTCCTGAAGCGCGACGACGGCACCACCAAGAACGTCTACTTGATCGACAAGGCCAACATCCACAACAACGCCTTGCAGGTCATTAACCAGTACGAAGCCGCAGGCGCTCGCGCCAACCGTTATGACGTGACGGTGCTGGTCAACGGCCTGCCGATGGTGCATATCGAATTGAAGCGCCGGGGCGTGGACATTCGCGAGGCCTTCAACCAGATCAACCGCTATCAGCGCGACAGCTTCTGGGCGGGCTCGGGCTTGTTCGAGTATGTGCAGATCTTCGTCATCAGCAACGGCACGCTGACCAAGTACTACAGCAATACCGTGCGCGACGGGCATTTGAAGGAGCAATCCGGTAAACGCAGCAAGAGCAAAACCTCCAACAGCTTCGCCTTCACCAGCTGGTGGGCCGACGCGAGAAACCGGCCCATCACCGATCTCACAGATTTCACCAAGACCTTCTTCGCCAAGCATACGCTGCTGAACGTCCTTACCAAATACTGCGTGTTCGATGTGGATCGCAAGCTGCTGGTGATGCGGCCCTACCAGATCGTGGCCGCCGAGCGCATCCTGCAACGCATTGCCACCGCCACCCATCACAAACAGTTGGGCATGGTGGCGGCGGGCGGCTACATCTGGCACACCACCGGCAGCGGCAAGACGCTGACCAGCTTCAAGGCGGCGCAACTGGCCCGGGGCCTGCCGGACATCGATAAGGTGCTGTTCGTGGTGGATCGCAAGGATCTGGACTACCAGACCATGCGCGAATACGAGCGCTTCGAGAAGGGCGCGGCCAACTCGAATAAATCCACGGCGGTGCTGCAAAAGCAGCTGGAAGACCCCAATGCCCGCATCATCATCACCACTATTCAGAAGCTGTCCCGCTTCGTGGCCAACAACAAGAAACACCCGGTGTATGAGGCGCATGTAGTGGTGATCTTCGACGAATGCCACCGCAGCCAGTTCGGCGACATGCACGCCGAGATCACCCGGGTGTTCAAGCGCTATCACCTGTTTGGTTTCACTGGCACGCCCATCTTTGCCGAGAACTCCGGCACCACCGGCAACCCGTTGCGGCGCACCACGCAGCAGGCCTTTGGCGACAGGCTGCACAGCTACACGATTGTCGATGCCATCAACGACAAGAACGTGCTGCCGTTTCGTATCGATTACATCAACACAATCAAATTGCCTCCGGAGATCGAGGATAAAAAGGTGTCAGCGATCGACACCGAACGGGCGCTATTGGCATCGGAGCGCATCACGCAGATCGTGGGCTACATCCGCGAGCACTTCGACCAGAAAACTAAACATGCCAGCACCTACAGCCACGACGGCAAGCGCCTCGCCGGCTTCAACTCGCTGTTCGCCTGCGCCTCCATCGACGCCGCCAAGCATTACTACGCGGAATTCGTTAAACAGCAAGAGAAGTTGCCCGAGGCGCAGCGGCTCAAGGTCGGCCTGATCTACAGTTTTGCCGCCAACGAGGAAGAATCCGATGGCCTCCTGGGCGAGGAGGCGTTTGAAACCGAGGGACTGGATGCCAGCTCACGCGATTTTCTGGACGCCGCCATCGCCGACTACAACGCGCTGTTCGGCACCAGCTTCGATACCAGCGCCGACAAGTTCCAGAACTATTACAAGGACCTGTCGCAGCGGCTGAAGCAACGTGAGCTGGACCTGGTGATCGTGGTCAATATGTTCCTGACCGGCTTCGATGCCACCACGCTCAACACCCTGTGGGTGGACAAGAACCTGAAGGCGCACGGCTTGATCCAGGCCTATTCGCGCACCAACCGCATCCTCAACTCGGTCAAGACCTACGGCAACATCGTTTCCTTCCGTAATCTGGAGCAGGAGACCAACGACGCCCTCGCCCTGTTTGGCAACAAGGACGCCAAGGGCATCGTGCTGTTAAAGCCCTATGCCGAGTACTACGAGGAGTACGAAAAGCGCGTCGGAGAACTCACGGCTGGATTCCCCCTCGGGAAAGCCATTGTTGGCGAGGCGGCACAAAAGGCGTTCATCAAGCTGTTCGGCGCCATCCTGCGGCTGAAGAACATCCTGACGGCCTTCGATGATTTTTCTGGGCACGAAATCCTGACCGAGCGCGAATTTCAGGACTACCAGAGCCTGTACCTGAAGCTGTACGCGGAGTTCCGCGCCGCATCGGAGGCGGAGAAGGAAAGCATCAACGACGATGTGGTGTTCGAGATCGAACTGATCAAGCAGGTCGAGATCAACGTCGATTACATCCTGATGCTGGTGGAGCAGTACCTGAAGAAGAAAGGCACGGGCGAGGACAAGGAAATCCGCGCCACCATCGAGCGCGCCGTCAATTCCAGTCCCGGACTGCGCAACAAAAAAGACTTGATCGAACAGTTCGTCGATTCGGTGAACACGAAGGCAAAGGTGGACGCCCAGTGGCAGGCGTTCGTGGCGGCGAAAAGGATAGAAGAACTGGAGCGCATCATTGCGGAGGAAAACCTGAACGCCGAAGCCACGCACACCTTCATCGACAACGCCTTCCGCGACGGCAGCGTCCCCAGTGGCGGCACCGCCATCACGAAGATACTGCCGCCGGTGTCCCGGTTCACCAAGAATAACAGCCACGCGCTGAAGAAGCAGACGGTACTGGACAAGCTCTCCGCGTTCTTCGAGCGGTATTTCGGATTGGCGTGAGGACACGAAGAATGGCACTCAATTTGGCAAAGGCCGTCATCGGCTACCTGAAAGATCGGCCCGAAGAAAAATTCACTGCGCGGCAGATCGCCGAGTGGGTATTTGCCACGTACCCCGAGGAATGTCAGGCCAAGAAAGACAGCAGCCAAGCTCTGGAAACCAATGCAGCGATTGGCCAGCTCGATGGCCGTTTTCGGCACCTCGATCACGGTCGCACCCGGTCGAACACGCGCCCGAGGAACCAGAAATTCAGCACCCCGGCCCATAGCGCCTGATCGGCCTCCGTCCATGCATACAGGATGGCAACGCCCCAGCCTGCGCCACCCGTCACAGCGGCTGCGACTGTTGCTGTTTTGGTCGCGCAGTACAGCGCCATGAACCAGTAGGTGATGACCGGCCGCACACTGCTGGAGAGCGCATCGGCCCACCGCACACCGGACCGTTGGCCTTGGGCGGCGACGGCCTCGCGCAAGGCCTCGACCGCACCGCTGTTCCAGGCGGCCTCGCCGGCGGCGCCGATCTCGGCCATGCGCTGGGCACCGCGCAGCTTATCGAACGCAAGCAGCCGGTCCTGCATCGCCAGCTCGTGGCCGCGCTCGCCCTTGCGGTCGAGCCATTTGAGGATCTCGGGCGCCAGGCGGAAGGCCCTGCCGAGGAGGCCGCCGAGCAGACGGAGGAGGCGCTGGCATGAGTGACATCCGCATCCTGAAGACCGGCGAGCCGGACATCCTCCAGACGAGTGACGGCAGGTTGACCCTGTCCGTGCCGATCCAGATCAAACGCCGTAGCGGGCGCAAGCGGGTCACGCTGCCGAGCGGCGAAACCGCTCCCGTGCGGTCGTGGGACGTAACCCCGACGCCGCTCCAGTTGGCGCTGGCGAGGGGGCATCGCTGGCTGGCGTGGCTTACGTTGGGGGAAGCGAAATCACTGAAGGAGATCGCCGCGCGGGAGGGGATCGACAATAGCTACGTGAGCCGGATGGTCAACCTCACCACGCTGGCGCCGGACATCGTGACCGCGATCCTGGACGATACGCTGCCGCCGGAAGTGACCCTGTTCGATCTGGCGTCGGGGACGCCACTGCTATGGGACGAGCAGCGGGCCATTATCGATCGCTGATTACCGTCGCACGAGCATCCTTCGGGTTGGATGACTTGTCGAGAGACCAGCCTGAGGCCTTGATCAGCCGAGAGTCAACCGGTGACCTTGCCGCTCGGTCTCGTGCTGACCCATCTGTTTCATCACCAGATCCGCCATCGCGGCCAGATCACGATGTTGATCTCGCAGCTCGTCTACGACTATGGCGAGACGGATCTGATTTATTTGCACCCGGCGACGACGCAGTACTTCTCCCCATCGTCCAGTCCATGGTGCTGACGCTGGTCGAGGCGCCGCAGGCCAAGGTTGGGCTGGCACGTTTTTCGATCGAACGACGCTCACTGTTCCATTCGGCACGCCGCCGCGCGCGCATAGAGCAGCGCGCGTTCGCGGGCGTTGCGGGCGAGTGTCGCGGCGCGTTCGAATTCGGCGCGCGCCTCGTCGAGGCGGTCGAGCTTCGCGAGGAGATCGCCGCGCACGCTCGGCAGCAGGTGGTAGTTATCGAGCGCGGGCTCGTTCACGAGCTCATTCACCAGTTCGAGCGCGGCCGCGGGCCCGAATGCCATGCCGACCGCCACCGCCCGATTGAGCGCGACGACCGGCGAGGGCGCGAGCGCTGCGAGGGCATCGTAGAGCGCCACGATGCGCGCCCAGTCGGTGTCGGCTCCGGTCGCGGCGCGCGCATGGCAGGCGGCGATCGCGGCCTGTAGGGTGTAAGGGCCGAAGGCGCCGGGCAGCGCCTCGGCGCGCGCGAGCGCGGCGAGCCCGCGGCGAATGAGGGCGCGGTCCCAGCGGCCGCGGTCCTGGTCGAGGAGCAGCACCGGATTACCCTCAGCATCCGCGCGCGCGGCCAGCCGCGAGGCCTGGATGTCCATGAGCGCCGCGAGCCCGAGGACTTCCGTCGTATCGGGCATGCGTTGGGCGAGCGCCTGCCCGAGCCGCAGCGCCTCGTCGCAGAGTGCCGGCCGCATCCAGTCGTTGCCGGCCGTGGCGGCGTAGCCCTCGTTGAAGATGAGATAAACGACCTCCAGCACCGACGCGAGCCGCGCGCCAAGTTCCGCACCGCGCGGCACTTCGAAGGGCACGTGCGCCTCGGCGAGCGTGCGCTTGGCGCGCACGATGCGCTGGGCGACGGTCGCCTCGGGCTTGAGATAGGCGCGGGCGATTTCCTCGGTGGACAGGCCGCCGACCACCTTGAGCGTGAGCGCGGCGCGCGCTTCGGGAGCGAGCAGCGGGTGGCAGGCCGTGAAGATGAGCCGCAGCACGTCGTCGCCGATGTCGTCATCGAGCGCCGCATCGCGCGCGTCGGCAAGTTCCGCCTCGCGCGCCGCGTGCGCCGCGTCGAGTTCGAACGCGAGCTCGGCGGATTTGGCGTCGGCCAGCCGTGTGTGGCGAATGCGGTCGAGCGCGCGGCGCTTGGCCACGGTCGTGAGCCAGGCGCCGGGATTGTCGGGAATACCCGCGGCGGGCCAGGTTTCGAGTGCGGCGACGAGTGCGTCCTGCGCGCAGTCCTCGGCAAGACCGAGGTCGCGCGTCAGGCGCGCGACGGCGCCGACGACCTTCGCAGACTCGATGCGCCAGATGGCGGCGACGGCGCTGCTGACTTGTTGCTCGGTGTCCTTCATGGTTCAGCAGCCCTTGCGACGACGCGATGTGCAGCGCTGTCGCCGCCTATTTTCCTCATCGAGCGTCCAAAGGCCGCTCGACCGTCACTCGCCGTCCCAATAGCTGAGGCACTGACTTTCACGCCCGATGAACATGAAGCGTTGCGGCTTGCCTTCGGCGCTTGCGGGCAGCTCGGCCAGCACGCCGAACTTGCCGGAGTCCGGATACTCGACCAGTTCCGGTGACAGTTTCGTGCTCACGGCCAAGTAGCGCAATTCCTCGTCGCCTGTATTGACGATCTGGTGCGCCGTCTCCTTGCCGCCCGCCGGGCACGCGATTACGTCGCCGGCGCGGACAGGCCAGATATCCGCGCCGACGTGAAGCTCACCGGTGCCTTGCAGGACGAAGAACATCTCTTCGTTCGCGTGATGGTTGTGCGCCGGGAATGCGCGCTTGCCGGGCGGCACGGCCGTGATGTTGTACCCGAGTTTCCGGGCGCCGATGAGCGGGGCGATGAACCCCATCTTCGCTTCATAGCGTTCCGCCGCCTCGCCCGTCGGCGCGAAGGCCGCCGGCCGCGGCTCCAGGGTGATGTCGGCAATGTTGACGATGGGCTTGGTCATGGATGCACCTTCTTGTGCCGTCCCAGCATTAGAACGAACTGTGAAATTCGCTTCGCGCGTGTTTCGGCTTTCTTGGCAGTTTGAATCCTGAACAGAATAGCGTACCGATTCCGGCTATCGAGCGTTTCGAAGAACGCCTTGGCTCGTACATTGCCATCCAGCGCGGATTGAAAATCGCTTGGTACAGCTGCCTTGCTGGATGAGTCATATGCAGCATCCCATCGCCCGTCGGCCTTCGCCCGCTCAATTTCATTGAGCCCGGCGGGTTTCCTCTTTTTTGCCTCGATCAGGGCAAGCGCCTTATCCCGATTTATCTTCGACCAAACGCTTTTGTCCTAGCGTCGAGTAAATTTCTGGAGCCAGAATTGATCACTGTGCGCCCGCATTTGTCCATCTATCCAGCCAAAACAAAGTGCAATTTCGACGGCTTCATCGTATGAAACTGACGACGCAGCAGCGCCCTTCTTTGCGAGCTGCAACCATACCCCAGGCGATGAGGCGTGATTTTCATTAAGCCAGGCAGCCCAGTCTTGTTGCTGCTCAAAGTAACGGAGCGGCAGTTCAGTCGAGGACTCTGATTGAGGCTTCATTCGCGATACCTGCTGGAATTGATAGGCACCTACATCGGAAATCAACGGCGCCGGTACGGCGTCCGCTGGAGTGAATCGTTAGGCGCGTTCGCCGGCGCGCCATTTGGCTGCATATGGAAGCACGAACAGGTACAAGCCGGCGTCGCTTCTCCGAAACTGCGATCTTGAGGTCTGGACGGTGGGCGGCGCGCACAATGCACTCTGGTACATGCTCTCGCCCGTGTGGTACAGATCGCTCGCGTGCTCGGAGATATCCGGGGGTTTCGCCCGTGATGTTGTGAAAGATGCGCCCAAAGGTGCCAAGGCTGTTCCAGCCAGTCTGGAATGCAACCTCCGTAATGGATAGATCGGAGTCGCGGAGCAGCGCAATGGCTCGCTCGATTCGACGTGTGAGCAGATAACGGTGCGGAGGGACTCCGAAAGCGTCTTTGAACGAGCGCGCGAAGTGTGCCTCCGAAACGGCACTCACTTGCGCCAATCGATGAACAGGCCATTCCTCATGGGACGCGCCATCCATCCGATCTTTTGCTCGCAGCAACCGTCGCAATAGTTCGGGACTCTGAGTCATGCGTCATCGCGCCTCATGACTAAGCTCAGCCAATGTGAAACCGCGCAGCGGTTTGAGCGGCCGGCTGGAGCGTCTTGTTGGATAGCATGCTGTACTCATGTCGGACCGGGGACGCCGTGAAACACTTCCGCGGCCACTACCTGCCCATCTTCGTTGAATGCGAGGTTCTCGGACACCCTCTTGGTCCTTCCATCGGTATCGGACGTGTAGATGATGGCAAGCTCGCGACGCACAGGATCCCACAGCACGTGATCTACGGTGAACCGAAGCGAACCGGTGCGCGCAAGTGCTGCAGTCCAATACTCGCGGAGCGCATCCTTGCCGCGGACAATGGGTGAGCCCACTACCGCGAGAGCCGTGGGGCTGGTAAAGACAATGTCCTCATGGAAATGCTCCAGGACTGCTTCTACGGCACGACGATTCCATGCCTCCGCCCATCGGGCCGCGAATGCCTCACTGTTCTCGCGCGTCATCGTCATATGTCATCCCAAACGCTTGAATTAGGTCGCACTTTCTGCACCATTTCCATGCCGCTCTCAGGACTGCGGGTCGAACCCGAAAACGCGTAGCTCTTGGTCACAACGACAGGCCTTCGCGATGCGCGCGGCCCACGCGACGGCCTCCACGCGTGAGGGGAGTTCGAGCACAGTGAAGCCGCCGTCAAGAGGGGGTGCCCATGGGTAGCCGCCCTCGGCGACTGCTCCGTCTGCTGCGACAAGAACGGGCGGCACGCCTTCGTCGATGCCGCCGCCGAAGACGTAGACGCCTGCGGCTTTCGCCTCGTCGATCACGGCATGCGCGTCGCGACTCACCGCCTCCCACTCGTCTTCGGGCACGACCATCGCAGCGCTGGGAAAGGAGATCAGGTACTTGGCCATGATGCTATTTCCTTTGGAGATTGACTGCTGCCTAGGTGTCAGGTCCCGGACGATTACGTGGTCTTGAGATGAATAAATCAGGTTTCGCAGCATACCATTTCTTCATGGCCTCGATGGGCGTGGTGTGGCCGAGCGCTCTCTGGGGAAGATGATGGTTG
>JBDIVS010000022.1:0-50259 GCA_039794245.1 Candidatus Jinrbaksania sp. | reverse complement strand
TCGCCCTATTGGGCCGGCCGGTTCCTCGATCGCTGGTGCACCAAGACCCTGCGCTCGACTATCGAACCGATGAAACGGGTCGCCAGAATGCTCCGGACTCACCGGGGATTGTTGCTCAACTGGTTCCGAGCCAAAGGCCAGGTTTCCAGCGGTGTCGTCGAGGGTTTTAACGCCAAGGCCAAACTGACCTCCAGAAAATCCTTCGGTTTTCGGACCTTTCAATGCGCTAAAATCGCATTGTATCATGCGCTTGGCGCTCTACTTGAGCCGGAATTCACCCACAGATTCTGCTGACGAGCCATAAAACTAAGTAACCTTCAACTTACGCCGAAGCGGATCATGTGCGGTTCATGCCATCGCCCGGACCGCGTCGGCAATGCCGTCGGCGATGGCGGCGACCTGACTTTCGTCGATGATCAAAGGCGGCAGCAGGCGGATGGTGTATTCGCGGGTGACGTTGATGAGCAGGCCGTGGGCCAGGGCGTGGTCACGGGCCGGGGCGGCGGGGCGGTCGAGTTCGATGCCGATCATCAGGCCCTTGCCGCGTACTTCGCGGACGATGGCCAGATCGTGCAATTCATCGTGCAGCGCGGCGAGGAGCTCATGCCCCAGGCGCTCGGCGCGTTCGGCGATTCCGTCGCGTTCCATAATTTCGATCACCTTGCACGCCGTGCGGCAGGCGAGCGGGTTGCCGCCGAACGTTGTGCCGTGGCTGCCCGGAGTGAAGGCCGAGGCGGCGGCGCCGCGTGCGATGCACGCCGAGACGGGGAAACCGTTGCCGAGGGCTTTGGCGACGGCGACGATATCCGGCATGATGCCTTCGTGCTGGTAGGCGAACCAGCGCCCGGTGCGGCACATGCCGCTTTGTACTTCGTCGAGAATCAACAGCAGCTCACGTTCGTCGCACAGCTTGCGCAGCGCGTGCAGGTAGCCCGGCGGCGGCGGCCGGATGCCGCCTTCGCCCTGGATGGTTTCGATGAGGATCGCGACGATGTTCGGGTCGCTTTCGACGAGGCGCCGCGCGGCATCGACGTCGCCGTAGGGCATGCGGATGAAACCGCCGACCAGCGGCTCGAAGCCGGCTTGCACCTTGCGGTTGCCGCTGGCGCTGATGCATGCCAGGGTGCGGCCGTGAAAACTGTGCTCGGCGACGAGGATGGCCGGGCGGTCGATGCCGTGCAGGTGGCCGACCAGGCGGGTCAGTTTGAAGGCGCATTCGATCGCTTCGGCGCCGCTGTTGGCGATAAAGACTTTTTCCAGACCGGAAATCCCGCACAGCCGTTCGCCGAGCGTTTCCTGCCACGGAATCTCGACGATATTGGCGGTATGGATCAGGGTTTTGGCCTGCTCGGCGATGGTTTCGGCGATTTCAGGGTGGGCGTGGCCCAGACCGCAGACGCCGATGCCGGCGATGACATCGAGATAACGATTGCCCCGCTCGTCGAATAGCCAGGCGCCGTCGCCGCGGACGAAGCGCACCGGCAGCCGGGCGTAAGTGTGCATCAGGTGATTCATGTAAACATCCGAATGTAAACGAATGCGGACTGCCGGTCGGTTGCCGTAGTCGGGTTGCGTTGCTGGAAGATGACGCGGGATCAGTCGCCGCCGAACCGCTCGCCGGCGAAGCGCCAGTTTACCAGATGCCAGAAGGCCTCCAGGTAACGCCGCCGGTCGTCGCGATAATCGATATAGTAGGCATGTTCCCAGACGTCGCAGGCGATGAGCGGCTTTTCGCCGGTGGTCAGCGGGTTGGCGGCGTTGGCGGTGCTGCGGATCGCCGGTTTACCGTCGGTGGTGCGCACCAGCCAGACCCAACCGGAGCCGAAAGTGGCGATCGCGGCGGCCGTGAACTGCCCGCGAAACTCGTCGATTGAGCCGAATGCGGCAGTGAGCGCCGCCGCCAGTTCGCCGGCCGGTTCGCCGGCCGCCTGGCCGCCCGGCGGCGCCAGGCACTGCCAGTAGAAAGAGTGGTTCCAGACCTGCGCCGCGTTGTTGAAAATGCCGCCGCTCGACGAGCGGATGATCCGTTCCAGAGGCTCGCCGGCGAACTCGGTGCCGGCGATCAGTTCGTTGAGTTTGTCGAGGTAGGCGAGATGGTGTTTGCCGTAGTGATATTCGATGGTCTCGGCCGAAAGGTGCGGTTCGAGCGCGTCACGCGCCCACGGCAAAGGTGGCAGGGTCAAGGACATCGGCTGCTCCTGATCGTCTCCGGTTCGTCGGGTGTTTGTGGCGGAGCGGGTGGTGTTCCGGTATTGTGCCGGCAGTTCTCTAGCCCGGCCATTGTAGCCGAACCGGCGGTGCGATGAGCCGTTCCGATCCGGTCAGGCTCAGCCTGTTCGCCAGCCGGGCCGCGGCGCTCGGCGAGGAAATGGGCGCTGAGCTGCAACGCACCGCGCTGTCGGTCAATATCCGCGACCGGCGCGATTATTCGTGCGCCCTGTTCGACCCCGCCGGGGAGCTGATCGCCCAGGCGACGCATATCCCGGTGCACCTCGGCAGCATGGCCTTTGCGATGCGGGGGCTGGCCGCCGGCCGCACCTGGCGGGCCGGCGACGTGCTGATCCTGAACGACCCCTTCCGGGGCGGCACGCATCTGCCCGATGTGACGATGATCATGCCGCTGGTCACCACCGGTAAGGTGCGCTGCTTTGTCGCCTGCCGCGCTCATTTCGCCGATATCGGGGCCGGCGAGACCGGCTCGATGGGGGTGGCGACCCGGCTCGAGGACGAAGGCGTGTTGATCCCGCCATCCTTGCTGGTGGCGGCCGGCCGGGACTGCCCAGGAGTACTGGCGCCGCTTTATGCCCGGGTCCGCGACCCGCGCCTGGTGGCCGGCGATATCGCGGCGCAAAAAGGCGCGTGCGCGGTGGGCATCCGGCGTGCCCGAGAGTTGATTGAGTCGGCCGGCGCCGCCGAGTTTGCGGCCCAGGTCGCGGCTTTGCAGGATTATTCGGCCAACCTGACCTCCCGGGCGCTGGCGGCGTTGCCCGCCGGCACCTACCGGGCGCGCGACCGGCTCGACGGCGACGGCCAGGGCGCCGTGGACATCCCGCTCGAAGTCGCAGTCACGCTCGGCGGCGGAACGCTGAGGGCCGATTTCGGCGCCGGTCCGCCGATGGTTGCCGGCAATCTGAACTGCCCGCAAAGCGTCACCGCTGCGGCGGTGGTCTATGTCGTGCGCTGCCTACTGCCGGTGCATGCCCCGAGCGCCGGGATTCTGCGGGCGATCGAAATCAAGACAACGCCGGGCACCTTGCTTGACGCCGTGCCGCCGGCGGCGGTCGCGGCGGGCAATGTCGAAACCTCGACGCGCCTCGTCGATGTGCTGTTCCGGGCCCTGGCCCAGGCGGCGCCGGAACGGATCCCGGCGGCGAGTCAGGGCACGATGAACAATCTGGCGATGGCCGGTGCCGGGTGGAGCTACTACGAAACGATCGCCGGCGGCGCCGGTGGCGGCCCGTGCCGTCCCGGGGCTGATGCGATCCACACGCACCTGACCAACACGCTGAATACCCCGGTCGAGATCCTTGAAACCCATTACCCGCTGCGCTTGTGCAGTTACCGGATGCGGCGCGGTTCGGGTGGGGCGGGGGCGCGGCCGGGCGGCGATGGCGTAGTCCGCGAATACGAGTTTCTCGCCCCGGCCCGCGTCGCGCTGATCGCCGAGCGCCGCCGGCACGGGCCGTGGGGACTGGCCGGTGGCGATGACGGAACGCCGGGCCGCGATCTGCTCGACAGCCACGAAATCCCCGGCAAAGGTGAATTCGATGTGCGCCCGGGTCAGGTTCTGACGGTCATGACACCGGGCGGCGGCGGCCACGGGGTGCCGTGACCCTCTCTTTCAGCCCGTCGCCGGCTTGCCGGACTCGGCGCCGCGCTGCCCGCCGGCGACCAGCTCACGCCATGCCTCCAGGCGGACCAGGTTGTCCCAGCGGTTGACGATGGCGCAGAACAACCGCGCGGTGCGTTCGGCATCGTAAAGCGCGGTGTGCGCCGCCCGGCTGTCCCAGTCGAGGCCGGCGGCGGCGACGGCCCGCGCCAGTACGGTCTGGCCGAACGCCAGGCCCGACAACGTTGCGGTATCGAAGGCGCTGAACGGGTGGAACGGGCTGCGCTTGTAGCCGGTGCGCCGGAGCGCGGCGTTGACGAAAGCGAGATCGAATACCGGATTATGGGCGACCATCACGGCGCGCTGGCAATTCTCCTCGCGCAGGGCGCGGCGCACCGGCCGGAACAAAAGGCGCAGGGCCTCGATTTCGCTCTTGGCGTCGCGCAGCGGGTGGCCCGGATCGATGCCCGTGAACTCGAGCGATTTGGGATCGAGTTCGGCCCCGGGAAACGGTTCGATATTGCACTGGTGCACCTTGCCGGGATGGAGCACGCCATCACCGTCCATTTCGATGATGCACACCGCCATCTCCAGCAGCGCGTGGCGCTCGGCATCGAAACCGCCGGTTTCGACATCGACGACGACGGGCAGAAAACCGCGAAAACGGTCGCAAATAGCGGACACGGAAATCCTTCAGGACGACGGACCAAGCTCTGCCCTGCATCTTACGCGAAACGAGTCGGCAAGGTTTTGTTGCAGACGTCATGCTATTGCGCTGCCCGCCGCGCCACTTCATCGCGCCGTTTGCGGGGATGACGGTGGGGTGCGAGGCAGTACGGTGGGCGGTGCGACAATCCGCGCAGAATTCTGGATTCCGGATCGCGCCCGCTGCCGCGGGCGCGTCCGGAATGACAAGGGGGGCAGGCGCGTTCGGAATGACAAGGGGGCAGGCGCGTCCGGAAGGACAAGGGGGGCAGGCGCGTCCGGAATGACAAGGGGGGGCAGGCGCGTCCGGAAGGACAAGGGGGGCAGGCGCGTCCGGAAGGACGAGGGGACATCCCTGCCTCGAAAGTGGTCGCTTGGCAAGTGCATCTCCAGCGGGGGAGGGGGATCGTGGGTACAATGGCGGTCCATGGATGCGCTGGTCATCGGCATTTCGTCGCGCGCGCTGTTCGATCTCGACGACAGCCACGCCCTGTTCGAACGCGCCGGCGTGGTCGAATACGCCAAATATCAGATTGCGCACGAAAACGAACTGCTCGCCCCGGGGATCGCCTTTCAACTGGTCCGCAAGCTTTTGGCGCTGAACGACGACAGCGTCGAACACCCGGCGATCGAGGTCGTTCTGATGTCGCGTAACAGCGCCGACACCGGCCTGCGCATCTTCAACTCGATCGAACACCACGGCCTCGGGATCAGCCGCGCGGCGTTCACCAACGGCCTGAGCCCACATGTTTATATCCGGCCTTTCGGCGTGAACCTGTTCCTGTCGGCCAACGATGACGACGTGCGCGCCGCGCTCGACGCCGGTTTTGCCGCGGCGCGCATCATGCCTTCGACGACCAGCAACACCGACCCCCGGCAACTGCGCATCGCTTTCGACGGCGACGCGGTGTTGTTCAGCGACGCCGCCGAGCGGCTCTACCAGGAACAGGGGCTGGCGGCGTTCGCCGCGGCCGAGCGCGAGCAGGCGGCCGAACCGCTCGCCGCCGGGCCGTTCAAGCCGGTGCTCGAAGCGCTGCACCGCATCCAGGCGGCGTACCCGGCCGACGACAACCCGATCCGCACGGCGCTGGTGACGGCCCGTTCGGCGCCAGCGCACAAGCGGGTGATCCTGACGCTGCGCGCCTGGGGCATCCGGATCGACGAGGCGCTGTTTCTCGGCGGCCGCGACAAAGGCGAGTTTCTACGCGCTTTCGGCGCCGATATCTTCTTCGACGACCAGCGCGACCACTGCGCCACGGCCAGCGGCCATGTCGCCACCGCCCATGTCCCGCACGGCGTGATGAACCATTAAGCCAAGGAGCGGCCGTTTGTTCCGCGTTCCTCGAACAACGGATTTCCGATTGCGGCTATAATGCCCGGCTGCCCAGGTGGTTTGGTCGCGAATCGCCGGGGTTTCAGCGGGTTCGGCCTCTGGCCTGTCGGACTTCACCGAGCGTAGCGGGGGATAGTCCAACGAGCGCCCCGGGCCGGGTTCCGATTTTGCGTCGCGGCGGGCTCTCGTCGCATCGAACCGGAGAATTCCATGTCACATCAATACGTTGTCGAGGTCGAATTGCGTGACGACGCGGGGAAGGGTGCGAGCCGCCGCCTGCGCCGCCAGGGCAGGATCCCGGCCATTTTGTACGGCGGCCACCAGGAGGCCGTCGCCCTGACGCTCGATCATAACTACATCATCCACCGGATCGCCGAAGAGGCGTTCCATACGTCCATCCTGGAGCTCAAGCTGTCGGACGGCCGGACGCAGCAGGTGGTGCTGCGCGACGTCCAGGCGCATCCGCTCAAGCCGCAGGTGCTGCACGTCGATTTCCAGCGGGTGCTGGCCGACGAGGTGTTGCACATGATGGTGCCGCTGCACTTCGTCAACGAGAAAACCTCGCCGGCGGGCAAGAAGGCGGGCGTGGTCATCGAACACCAGCTCACCGAAATCGAAATCGAGGCCCTGCCCAAGGATCTGCCGGAGTTCATCGAGGTGGATCTGGGGGCGATCGACGTCGGCCAGATCATCCACTTGGACGATCTGCAACTGCCGGCCGGCGTCCAGCTTGCCGTGCTGGCGCATGGTGGCGAGGCGCATGTGCCGGTGGCCAGTGCGTCGTATGTCACCGAAACGGTTGAACCCGCCGCCGAAGAGGCGACACCGGCGGCCGAAGTGCCGGCGACCAAACAGACCGGAGACAAGGAGAAGGAGTGAGCACGTCCTGTTGAGTCGTGCTGAACCCGCGTGGCCTCCCGGACGCTGGCGATCGCGGGGCTGGGTAATCCCGGCCCCGAATATCGCGACACCCGGCACAACGCCGGTTTCTGGTTCGTTGACCGGTTGGCCGGCCGCCGCGGCTGGACCTTCAAGCCGCGGCCTAAACTCAGCGGCGAGGAATGCCGCGAGCGCCTGGGCGATACGACGTTGATTCTGTTCAAGCCTACCACCTGGATGAACCACAGTGGCCAGGCGGTCCGTGCCCTGCTTGATTGGTACAAGCTCGCGCCGGCCGATCTCATCGTCGTCCACGACGATCTGGATCTGCCGCCCGGCACCGCCCGGCTAAAGGAGGGCGGCGGTCACGGCGGGCACAACGGCCTGCGCGATATCGACCGGCACCTCGGCACCCAGGCGTACCTCAGGCTCAGGATCGGCATCGGCCATCCCGGTGACGCGGCGCTTGTCACGCCGTATGTACTGAGCCGCCCGCCCGCCGGGGAACAGGACATGATCGAAGCGGCGTTCGAGCGGGCGCTCGACGTCCTGCCATTGCTCGCCGCCGGTGAGGTGCCGCGGGCGATGAACGAACTGCACCGCTCGCCCCCGCCGGATACCGCCGGCCCGTGATTTTTCACGGCATCGTTCACGATTTCTACAAGGCGCTATAGGAACACCATGGGTTTTCGGTGCGGTATCGTCGGGTTGCCCAATGTCGGCAAGTCCACGCTGTTTTCGGCGCTGACCCGCAGTCAGGTGGCGGCCGAGAATTATCCTTTCTGCACCATCGATCCGAACGTCGGCGTCGTGGCCGTGCCCGACGAGCGGCTGGCGGCGATCGCGGCGCTCGTCAAGCCGGCCAAAATCGTCCCGGCAGTGATGGAGTTTGTCGATATCGCCGGTCTGGTCGCCGGGGCCAGCCGCGGCGAGGGCCTCGGCATTCAGTTTCTGGCGCATATTCGCGAGGTCGAGGCAATTGCCCACGTGGTGCGCTGCTTTGCCGGCGGCAACGTCGTTCACGTTGCCGGCCGGGTGGCGCCGCTCGACGATGTCGCAACGATCAACACCGAACTGGCGCTGGCCGATCTCGACCAGGTCGAGCGAACGATGGCGCGCCTGGAACGCCAGGCGAAAAGCGGCGACAAGGAAACCGCATCTCGGCTGGCCGCTCTCAAGCCGGTGCACGAGGCGCTCGCCGCCGGGCTTCCGGCACGCCGCGCCGGGCTCGACGACGCGGCTGAGCGGGCCTTGCGCGAATATAACCTGCTGACGCTAAAACCGATGCTGTATATCGCCAACCTCGGCGAAGGGCAGGATGCCGGCGACCCCGAAGTCCGGGCGCTGGCCGAATTGGCCGCCGGCGAAGGGACCGAAGTGGTGACGATTTCGGCGGCCCTCGAGGCCGAACTGGCGGCCCTCGACGATGCCGACCGGGCGCTGTTCATGAATGAGATGGGGCTTGCCGAATCCGGGCTCGACCGCGTGATCCGCGCCGGCTACCGGTTGCTCGACTTGCTGACCTTTTTCACCGCCGGCCCGAAGGAAGTCAGGGCCTGGACCGTGCGCCGCGGCGCCTGCGCCCCGGAGGCCGCCGGCCGCATCCACAGCGATTTCGAACGTGGTTTCATCCGCGCCGAAGTGATCGCCTATGACGACTTCATCCGCCTGGGCGGCGAGACTGCGGCGCGCGACGCCGGCAAGCTGCGCGTCGAAGGCCGCGGCTACCTCGTCCAGGAAGCCGATATCATGCACTTCAGGTTCAACGTCTGAGCCGGCGGCGACCCAACGTCGTCAAAACCCTGCTGTGAAAATCAACCCAACCGGGGTTGGCGCCGCACCGCCTGCCGGCCATTCTCGCGGATAACCCCCGGCCCTGCCGGTGGATCGTTACTCCGGACACGCCCGCCCCCACCTTAGTCATTCCGGACATGCCCGCACCATACAATGGATTCCACCATGAAGGACACGAAGCGCACGAAGGTCTGGCTTCGTCAGATTCCAACCTTCGTGACCTTCGTGTTCTTAGTGGTGAAAAATAGTTTTACTGGGTTTTCGCAGGCGCCTGGCTGCGGGCATACGACGATGTGGGGGGTGTGGCGGTCGGGGGAGCAACGACGAGCAACGTTCCTCGTTTCTCGAACAACGAGGAACGCCCGCCGGGGGGATTGCATTCCGCTTGCAAAGCGGTAGCATAACCAGCGGGCGTAGGCAGCGCGAGCGGCGAGTGCCGGTACAGCCTGGGTGAGCCGCGCCAGTCGGGTATCATCCGGCTAAGCCCCCGATCCAGAAGGCATCGTTGTCCACACTATGGCGAGCGCAGATGAGCGTCCAAAGGCCGGCCGGCAGCCGGCTCCGAACGGGCTGCAACCGCCCGCCGGAGAGAGCGTGCCTGAGGCCGGCGCCTCGTCCAGGGTGAACACGCGGCAACGCAACCTGCCGACCTGGCGCAGAATCGAGGCGCTGCGTGAAAGGCGCGCGTTAAAAGCGGCGCTTGCCGATATCTGGAGTGACGATCCGGATGTCGATGACGTGCTCTTCGGCCCCGATTACGACGGCGGTTTTTATATATCGCCGGACGAGGTGGACGAGGAAACCCTGCTCCACGAAGCCGGTTTCAAACCGGACGGGGTCTGATCCGTCCCCCGTCACGAACCTGCAGCCACTCCATCGATCTCGACCATCAGTTCGGCGCGGCAGATTTCGCCGTGCAGCGGGCGGATCGGCCAATCGTGCCAGGGGCTTTCGGCCAGCCGCCGGGCGACGTCCGGCCAGGATGCACGATCGCGCAGATAAATCCTCAGACAGCCGGGCGTGGCGCGCCCGGCCAGCCCCGCGGCCTCGAGCAGGGCGCCGAGATTGGCGAACATTTCGGCGCTCTGCGCGGCGCTGTCGCCGGGGTGGCGCGAGCTGTGCCCGACCACGCTCGCGGTGCCCGAAATCAGAAACAGGCCGTTGCCGGAGAGCAGTGTGCCGCGCGAGAAATTCGGGCTGGCCGGGCCGTATTCCCGGGGATAGTGCCAGGCGCTGGTCTGCCGCGGGTTTTCAACATTGACGCCGGGTCGGGCGGCGGCCAGCCAATAAACGGTCAGCGGCAATCCATCGTTCGGTATGCCGATCGCCGTCGCCGCCGGCAGCGGCAAAAGGTGCGGCGCCACGGCGCGCAGCGCCCGGTCGCGGCCGGCGCAGAAGCGGCGGTAGTTTTCGTCGTCGCCGGCACCGCGGTTGATCGCCGGCAGGTAATGCCAGATTTTCAGCGGGTAAGGGTGGGGCGAGGCGGCGAGTTCGGCGAGCAATCGTTCATACAGCGAGGCGATCGCGTTCGAGTAGTCCGCGCCGGCCGGCGGCGGCACGTGCAGGCAGCCGAATGTGAATTCGCGGCTTTGGGCCAACCACAACCCATCGCCGCACCGCCGTTCGACCCGATCGCCGACGCACCATAACTCGTCGGTCGCCGGCCGTTCGGGGTCCGCATCGAGGGCGGCGAGCGGCAGCACGACGCCATCGGCCGGCGGCTTGGCGGTTTCGGGCAGGGTGTGAAACGCAATGCGGGCCAGTACGTGCCGGCCCGGTGGCGGCCGGCCGCCGCGCGCCGTCAACCGCACTTCGAGCCCACTCATGTCACTTTGAGTTCCGGCCGGTCGCGAAACAGGTCCAGGGCTTCGGGGTTGGCCAGCGAATGGACGTTGCGCACGGTACGGCCGTGGATCACATCGCGCACCGCCAGCTCGCTGACCTTGCCGCTCAAGGTTCGCGGGATGTCGGCAATTTGCAGGATCAGCGCCGGCACGTGGCGTGGTGTGGTGTTGGCCCGGATACGCCGACGGATGGTGTCGATCAGCGTCTCGTCGAGTGTGAGCCCGTCGCGCAGGCGCACGAACAGGATCACCCGCTGGTCGCCGTCGATGTCCTGGCCGACGCAGACGCTGTCGGTGACCTCGTCGATAGCCTCGACCTGGCGGTAGATTTCGGCGGTGCCGATGCGCACGCCGCCGGGGTTCAACGTGGCATCCGAGCGGCCGTAGATGATGACCCCGCCTGAAGGCGTCAACTCGGCGAAATCGCCTTGCGCCCAGATGCCGGGAAAGCGCTCGAAATAGGCGGCGCGGTATTTCTCGCCGCCGGGATCGTTCCAGAAGCCGACCGGCATCGACGGGAAGGGCAGCGCGCAAGTCAGTTCACCGCATTGCCCGGTGACGACCCGGCCGTCGTCGTCGCGGATTTCGACCTTCATGCCGAGCCCCCGGCATTGCAACTCGCCGCGCCGGACCGGCAGCAACGGGTTGCCGAGCGCAAAGCACGAGACGATATCGGTGCCGCCGGAGATCGAACTCAAGCAGACGTCCGATTTGACTTTTTCGTAAACGTAGTCGAATTGCTCGGGGAGCAACGGCGAGCCGGTAGACAGGATCGTGCGCAGCCTGTCCAGGCGGTGCGTGACCTTCGGTTCGACACCGGCCTTCTGCCAGGCGGCGATCGACTTGGCGCTGGTGCCAAACACGCTGATACCGACTTCGTCGGCAAAGTCGAACAGCCGCCGGGCGCGCGGGAAAAACGGCGAGCCGTCGTACAGCACGACGGTCGCCCCGGTGGCCAGCCCCGAAGCCAGCCAGTTCCACATCATCCAGCCGCACGTGGTGAAATAAAACAACCGGTCATCGCGCTTGATGTCGGTATGCAGGATCAATTCCTTCAGATGCTGCAACAGCGTGCCGCCGGCGCCGTGCACGATGCACTTCGGCGCCCCGGTGGTGCCGGAGGAATAGAGAATGTAAAGCGGGTGATCGAACGGTAGCCGGGTAAACGTCAAGGGCGGCGGATCGGCCGGCAGAAAATCGTTCCAGGCCACCGCCTTGCCAAGATCGTCGAGCGCCAGTTCGTCGGCAAGATAGGGGATGACGACGACTTTCTCGATCGCCGGAATGCGGCGCAGCACTTCCCGCACGCGGTTCAGATAGCTGTAACGTTTACCGGCGTAGCAGTAGGCGCCGGCGATGAACAGCACTTTAGGCTCGATCTGGCCGAAACGGTCGCAGACGCCGTCGGTGCCGAAATCGGGCGAACACGACGTCCAGATCGCACCGAGCGAGGTGGCGGCGAGCATCGCGATGATCGTCTCGGGGATGTTCGGCAGATAACCGGCAACCCGGTCGCCGGGCGCAACGCCCGTGGCGCTGAGCGCCGCGGCGGCCTGCGCCACCAGGCGGCGCAGATCGCGGTAGGTGTAGCGCGTTTCGCTGTCCAGGTCGCGCTCGCAGCGGGCGATGATCGCCAGTTCGTCGTCGTCGAAGCGCAGCAGGTTTTCGGCGAAATTGAGCCGGGCGCGCGGGAACCAACGGGCGCCGGGCATGGCTGCGGGATTGTCCAGCCACGGGCCTTCGCCCGGCTCGCCGAGCACGCCGCAGAAATCCCACACCAGGCGCCAGAAGGCGGCCGGGTCGCGGATCGACCAGTCGTAAAGCGCCGGGTAATCGTCGATTGCCGGGGCGACTCCCGGGGCGATCCCCGGGCCGTGGCGGCGACCGGCCTGGGCGATGAAGCGCGTCAGATTCGCCGCCGCCCGGCGCTCGGTGCCGGCTTCCCAGAGGATCGTGCCGTTGCCCGTCATCGCGGCCTACAGCGCTTGTTCCAGTTCGGGGATGACCTTGAACAGATCGCCGGCCAGCCCGAGGTCGGCGACCTCGAAAATCGGCGCCTCGGCGTCCTTGTTCACGGCGACGATGGTGCCGGCGTCCTTGATCCCGGTCAGGTGCTGGATGGCGCCGGAAATGCCGAAGGCGAAATAAAGCTCGGGGGCGATGATCTTGCCGGTCTGGCCGACTTGCAGTTCGTTGGGCACGTAGCCGGCATCGACCGCCGCGCGCGAGGCGCCGACCGCGGCGTTCAGTTTGGCTGCCAGGTTGTAGATCAGCGCAAAGTGTTCCTTGCTGCCCAGCGCCCGGCCGCCGGCGACGACGATCCGCGCGGTCTGCAAGTCCGGGCCTTGGCCGCCACCGCTTTCGAGTGCGATAAAGCGGGTATGGGTGACCTTTGCACCGCCGCGGGCGAGCGTCTCGAGCGGCGCCGGATCGTTCTGTTCGCCGGCTGCCGGCCACGACGCCGTGCGGACTGTTGCGACGACCTTCAGATCCTCGGGCACGGTCACTTCGATCAGCGCGTTGCCGGCATAAATCGGCCGGCGGAAACGGCGCGGGCCGAGCACTTCCATCACGTCGCTGACCTGGTTGACGCCGAGCAGCGCCGCGACGCGCGGCAAAAGATCCTTGCCGAACGTCGTCGACGGGGCGAGCACGTGGCTGTAGCCCTTGGCCAGGTGGACGATTTCCGGCGCCAGCACCGCCGCCAGCGGGTGGGCGAACACTGCATCGGCGATGGCCAGCACCCGGCCGATACCGGCGAGTTTCGCCGCCTGGGCGGCGACCGCGGCGGGCTCGGCGGCGAAGACCGCCACAGTCACGCTGCCGCCGATTGCGGCGGCGCAGGCGGCCGAGCGCGCCGTCGCCGGGTGCAGCACCCGGCCGTCGTGTTCGGCGATGATCAAGATGGTGTTGTCGTTCATAACAATCCGCGGTGCTTGAGTTCGCTGACCAGTTCGGCGGCCGAGGCGACCATTTTGCCGCGCTGGCGCGGCGCAGGCGGGGTGTAATGCTCGATCGCCAGATCGCCCGCCGGTTGCACGTCCAGCTCGTCGAGGCCGAGCATCGTCAAAGGCTTGCTTTTGGCCTTCATGATTTCCGGCAGCTTGACAAAGCGCGGCTCATTGAGGCGCAAATCCGTGCTGATCACCGCCGGCAGATCAACCTCGATGGTCTCCAGACCGGCATCGACCTCGCGCGTGACGCGCGCTGTGCTGCCCTCGATTTCGATCTTCGAGGCGTAGGTTGCCTGTGGCCGGTCCCACAGCGCGGCGAGCATCTGCGGCGTCTGGTTGTGGTCGCCGTCGATCGATTGCTTGCCCATGATCACCAGCCCCGGTGCTTCGCGGCGGACCAGCGCCAGCGCCACGCGGGCCACGGTCAGCGGCTGCACTGCTGCCGCGGCGCGCACCAGAACGGCGCTGTCGGCGCCCATCGCCAGCGCCGTGCGCAATTGCTGCTGAGCCTCCTCGGGACCGATCGTCGCGACGGTCACCGCACTCGCCGTGCCGGCCTCCTTCAGGCGCAACGCCGCCTCGATGGCAATCTCGTCGAATGGATTGATGCTCATTTTGGCGCCGTCGAGATCGATGCCCGAATGGTCGTTTCTGACCTTGATCCGGACATTGAAATCGACGACGCGCTTGATCAGGACCAGTATTTTCATGTGTACACGGAATTTCCGGCCGGGGCGGCCGGTCATTTTACACGCTTACCCGCACCGGGAGCGCCAGGAGGCTACCGGCCACCGCGGCCCTAATCACGCCATTCCCGACACGCCAGCGCCAGCTCTTCGTCATTCCGGCCGCGCCTGCCCCCTCACAATTTGTCATTCCGGACGCGCCGCAAGCGACCGGGCAGGGGTGCGCGCCAGGACGGGGCGCATATATCCAGAAAAATCATGCCTCTCGCCCGGACCGCCAGGATTTACAAAGCCACAATCGAACGACATTCCGGTCAGGCTGATTATCCTGCACCTGGATCGAATGGTTCGCAAACACCGTTCATAAGAATAGACACCACCACGAACACGAAGCGCACGAAGGTCTGGCTTCGTCAGATTCCATCCTTCGTACCCTTCGTGTTCTTAGTGGTGAAAAATAGTTTTACTGGGTTTTCGCAGGCGCCTGGCTGCGTGCGTACACACCCAGGCAGGCGGGAATGACGAGCAACGAACGACGCCTACCTGTCCGCCTTGACGCCGAGGCGCTGCTGCAGGACCGGCGAAGTCGTGGTGTATTGCAAGAACACCTTCTTGTCGGGATGCAGGTGGTGATCGGCGGCGAACGCCGCCAGCGCCGCCTCGTGAAAACCCGACAGAATCAGCTTTTTCTTGCCCGGGTACGTATTGATATCGCCGACCGCGAAAATGCCCGGCACGCTGGTCTGAAACTTCTCGGTATCGACCTTGATCTGTTTTTTCTCCATCTCCAGGCCCCACTCGGCAAGCGGCCCGAGATTCGGCGAAAGCCCCCAGAACACCAGCACCTCGTCGCCCGCCACCTTGCGGCGGACACCGTCGCCGCCGATGATTTCGAGGCCGGTCAGGCGCTCGCCGTCGCCCAGCACGGTGAGCACATTGCCATGTAACTCCTGCATTTTCCCGGCCTCGACCAGGGCCTTCATTTTCTTCACCTGCGCCGGCTGGGCACGGTATTCCGGCCGGCGGTGCACCAGTAGAAGATTGTGGCAGCGCGGTTGCAGGGCAAGCGTCCAATCGAGCGCCGAATCGCCGCCGCCGAGGATCACCAGGTCGCGCCCGTCGTAGCGGGCCGGATCGCGCACCTTGTACTGGATCTGGCCGCCCTCGTAGGCGGCCGCACCCTCGGCTCGCAACCGCCGCGGCTGGAAGGCACCGAGCCCGGCGGCGAGAATCACCACCCCGGCATCGAACACCGCCCCCCTGTTGGTCGTCACTGTAAAACGCCCGTTGGCCCGGCGTGCCAGCCCTTCGACCTGCTGGCCGAGATGGAAACCGGGCTCGAACGGCTTGATCTGTTCCAGCAGCCGATCGACCAGTTCCTGCGCCCCGCACACCGGCAACGCCGGGATATCGTAGATCGGCTTGTCCGGGTACAGCTCGGTACACTGCCCGCCGGGACGCGGCAGCGCATCGATCACCTCGGCCTTGAGGTCGAGCAGACCGAGTTCGAATACCTGGAACAAACCGACCGGCCCGGCCCCGACAATCAGCGCGTCGCAGCGGATCGGCTCCGCCGCGGCGGGCGTAGCGGATGAGACATCGAACATCAGTCCTCCTCCGTCAAAATCGTAAAAACCGGTATTATCCCATTGTCCCCCGCCTGGAAATTGAGCGAAATCATGCCGAATGACAGGTTCTATTCCCCCAACTGTTGCAGAAGGGCAAATACCCGGAGTTTCGAGTATCGGCCAGGGGCGGGTATCGGCGTATGCTATTGATATGGGAGTTCAGCGCCGGATCATCGCGCAGGTCGATCCGGACGCGTTTTTTGCCAGTGTTGAACAGCTCGACCGGCCCGGGTTGCGCGCTTGCCCGGTGGTGGTCGGCATCGGTTTTGCCCGCAGTTTGCACCACCGCGGGTGATGAAAGGGGCGGTTTCAGACGCCTTAGCCCGGCGGCGGCGTGCGGATGTGCAGGTCGCGCTGCGGGAAGGGGATTTCGATGCGGTGTTTGGCCAGGGCGGTTTCGAGTTCCCACAGGTAGCAGGCTTTGACGCGCTCCGGGCGGTGGACGCCGTCGGGGGTGAGCCACACCAGCAGTTCGAAATCGAGGCTGCTCTCGCCGAAGTTGACGAGCCAGACTTCGGGTTGGCGGCCGGGCACGCCGCGCAGCGTGAAGCGCACTTTTTCAGCGGCTTCGAGGGCCGCCTGTTTGACGGTTTCCTTGTCGCTGCCGTAGGCGACGCCGAAGGGAACGTGCAGCCGGGTCAGGGTTTCGTGCATGGTCCAGTTGATCAGGCGATTGCTGATCAACTGGCTATTGGGCACGAGGACGTCGATGTTGTCGTTGGTCCTGATGTGCGTGAAGCGGGTGTTGATGGCCTGCACCTCACCGCGCAGGCCGGTTTCCAGTTCGAGGTAATCGCCAACTTTGATGCTGCGGTCGAACAGCAGGATCAAACCGGAGACGAAATTGCCGACGATGTTCTGCAGGCCGAAGCCGATACCGACGCCGAGGCCGCCGGCGATCAGCGCCAGTTTGCTGAAATCAAGGCCCATGGCGCTGAAGCCAACAAGCAGTGCAACGCTCAGGATCGTGTAGTGCGCGATGCGGCCGACGGTGTACAGCGCGGCGAGTTCGCCGGGATATTGCTGGCGTTTTTCGATCAGCCGGGTGATGAGGCGGCGGATCAGGCGCGAGGCGTACCAGCCGGCGGCGACGATCAGGACGAGCCAGAGCAGGCCGCCGGGGGTGATCGGGGTACCGCCGAAACTGAACAGCCGCCAGTCGAGCACGGCGTGAAGTATGGCGCCGGCACTGCCGATCCAATCGCCGTGCGCCGCGTTGAAACTGCCGCCGCTCATCAGCAGGTCAAGCCCGATTATCCGGCGGCCAGTTGGCGCAGAACGTAGTTCAGGATGCCGCCGTGCCGGTAGTATTCGATTTCCTGCGGGGTGTCGAGGCGGACGCGCGCGGTGAAGCGTTTTTCGCCGCCGTCGCCGGCGGCGATGACGGTGACTTCCTTCGCTTTGCTGTCGCCGAGCCCTTCGATGGTGTAGCGCTCCTTGCCGTTAAGGCCGAGGCTTTCGGCGTTTTCGCCGGGCATGAAATTGAGCGGCAGCACGCCCATGCCCACCAGGTTCGAGCGGTGTATGCGCTCGAAGCTTTCGGTGATCACCGCCTTGACGCCGAGCAGCAACGTGCCTTTCGCCGCCCAGTCGCGCGACGAACCGGTGCCGTATTCCTTGCCGGCGATGATGACGAGCGGGGTGGTTTCCTGCCGGTAGCGCATCGCGGCATCGAAGATGCTCATCACCTCGCCGCTCGGCTGGTGGGTGGTGAAGCCGCCTTCGGTGCCCGGTGCCAGTTTGTTGCGCAGCCGGACGTTGGCGAACGTGCCGCGCATCATCACCTGGTGGTTGCCGCGCCTGGAACCGTAGGAGTTGAAGTCGGCCGGTGCCACGCCTTTTTCCTGCAGGTAGCGGCCGGCCGGTGAATCGGCCTTGATCGAGCCGGCCGGCGAGATGTGGTCGGTGGTGATCGAATCGCCGAGCAGCGCCAGGCAGCGGGCGCCAGTCACCGGCTCGATGGCCGGCACTTCAAGGGTCATCGCCGTGAAATAAGGCGGGTTCTGGATGTAGGTCGAATCGGCATCCCAGGCGTAGTTGTTGCCGACCGGAATCTGGATGCTGTTCCAGCGTTCGTCGCCGTCGAAGACAACGCGGTAACTGCTGCGGAACATGTCGGCGTCGATCATCCGGTAGATGAAATCGGCGATCTCGCGGCTGGCGGGCCAGATGTCCTTGAGATACACCGGCTGGCCGTCCGGATCGGTGCCCAGGGGTTCGTTGTAAAGATCAATGTCCAACCGCCCGGCCAGGGCATAGGCGACGACCAGCGGCGGCGAGGCGAGATAGTTCATTTTCACTTCGGCATGCACCCGGCCTTCGAAGTTGCGGTTGCCGGAGAGCACCGAACAGACGACGAGATCATGGTGTCTGACCGCCTCGGCGATCGCCTCGGGAAGCGGCCCGGAGTTGCCGATGCAGGTCGTGCAGCCGTAGCCGACGACGTAGAAACCGAGGGCTTCGAGGTCGTCGAGGAGCTCGGCTTTTTTGAGGTAATCGGTGACCACCCGCGACCCCGGGGCCAGGCTGGTCTTGACCCACGGTTTGACCTTCAGGCCGCGGGCTGCGGCGTTGCGGGCGAGCAGCCCGGCACCGATCATCACCGCCGGGTTGGAAGTGTTGGTGCAACTGGTGATGGCGGCGATGACCACTGCGCCGTCCCTGAGATCGAAAGTCTCGCCGTTCATTTCGACCGCGGCGGCGCCGTTGCCGGCGCAGTCGGCGTTGCCGACCGCGGTGCCGCCGCCTTCGTCGGCGAAGCGTGCTTCGGCCTTGCCGCCGTCGCGCTCGGCTGTGAGTTTTTGGCAGTCGGCGATAAACGCCGTTTTGGCTTTGGCCAACGGGATCCGGTCCTGTGGCCGTTTCGGCCCGGCGAGCGACGGCTGGACGTCGCCCATGTCGAGTTCGAGCACGGCGCTGTAGGCTGCCTGTGGCGTGCCGGAGTCGCGCCACAGGCCCTGGTGGCGGTGGTATTCGCGGACCAGCGCGATTTGTGCCTCGTCGCGTCCGGAAAGTTTTAGATAATTCAAGCTTTCTTCATCGACCGGGAAGAAACTGCAGGTGGCGCCGTATTCCGGTGCCATGTTGGCGATCGTCGCACGGTCGGCGAGTGGCAGATGATCGAGGCCGGTGCCGAAAAATTCGACGAATTTGCCGACCACGCCGTGGCGGCGCAGCATCTCGGTGACGGTCAGGACCAGGTCGGTGGCGGTCGCCCCTTCGGGCAGCCGGCCTTTGAGTTTGAAGCCGACGACCTGCGGCAGCAGCATGCTGACCGGCTGGCCGAGCATCGCCGCTTCGGCCTCGATGCCGCCGACTCCCCAGCCGAGGACGCCGATGCCGTTGATCATCGTGGTGTGCGAATCGGTGCCCACCAGGGTGTCGGGCCAGGCGTGCCACACACCGTCGATTTGTTCGCCGAAGGTCACGCGCGCCAGGTATTCGAGGTTGACCTGATGCACGATGCCGGTGTTCGGCGGTACCACCTTGAAGTTACGGAAGGCGTTCTGCCCCCAGCGCAGGAAGGCGTAGCGCTCGCGGTTACGCTGGAATTCGATCCGTGTGTTGAGATCGAGGGCATTGCTGCGGCCGTACTCGTCCACCTGCACCGAATGGTCGATGACCAGTTCGGCCGGCGACAGCGGATTGATCAACGCCGGATCGCCGCCGAGGTGGCGCATCGCATCGCGCATCGCGGCGAGATCGACGATGGCCGGGACGCCGGTGAAATCCTGCAACACGACACGCGCCGGAGTGAAGGCGATTTCTGCCGTGGGCTCGGCCTTGGGATCCCAGTCGATGACGGCGCGGATGTCGCCGTCACTGACGGCGCCCTTGCCGTGGTGGCGCAGCAGGTTCTCGAGCAGGATGCGGATGGTGTAGGGCAGGCGGCGGATTTTCTCCTGTTCCGGCAGTTTGCCGAGACTGAAAACGCGATACGAGCGACCGGCGACGTCAATCGCGGCCTGGACATTGGAAAAAACACTCATGAAAGGACTCCGGATGCGAGATCGGTGCGGACCGCGCGATCGGCGGCGCGCTGAGAACGTACCATTTTACCTGGGTTGCCGTAAGGCCGGATCATTCAAGACCTGCCGCGGGGCCTGTCGCGTGCATTGGCGGGAGGCTCGGCGGCGGGAAAGGCGATGACTTCGGCGAGCGTTTTGGCTCCGGTGAGGACGGCGAGCAGCCGCTCGAAGCCGAGCGCCGCGCCGGCGCATTCCGGCAGGCCGTGGTCGAGGGCGGCGAGCAGGGCTTCGTCGGCGGCCACTTCGGGGAGGCCAAGCCGGCGGCGGCGCACGGCATCGCCGGCAAAGCGGTGGCGCTGTTCGGTGGCCGCGGTCAGTTCGCGGTAGCCGTTGACGATTTCGAGCCGGCCGAGGTAAATCTCGAAACGCTCGGCCACCAGCCCGTTCTGGCCGGCAACGATCCGGGCCAGCGCTGCATGCTCGGGCGGAAAATCGTGGACGATGGTGACCCCATCTACCGCCAGCGTGTCGCGAGCGACGACGCCGTAGAGATAATCGAGGGCGAGCGCCCGATCCGCCTCGGCGGTGACAAGGCCGCGGACCTGGGCCGCGGCGATCAGTTCGCGGTCGGTCGCGGCCATCACATCGAGGCCGAGCGCTGTGTCGATGAGGTCGCGATAGGCGAGCCAGTGGATGTCCGAGGATATCCAGCGCGCTGCGGGGGTCGTGGTGCCTGTCCCGGCCACCACCTCGGCCACCTCGCGGATCAGTTCGACCGCCTCAGCGGCCATCTGCCGCCAGGTGAGCCCCAGCCGGTACCACTCGAGCAGCGTGAATTCGCTTTCGTGCCAGCGGCCCCGATCGCCGGCCCGGAAGACCGGGCCGAGTTCGTAAAGATCGCCGCTGCCGGCGGCGATGAGCCGTTTGTGGAAATATTCGGGCGATGTGCGCAATGCCCAGTGGCGCGGGCCGGACGGGGTCGATTCGCTCACCATGAGGCTGGCGATATGCGGATCGCTGACCGGATTGGCGCAGAGCACCGGGGTGGACACCTCGAGCACACCGCGGGTGCTGAAGAACTCACGTACCGCGCGCCCCGCCGCGGCGCGCGCAGCCAGCCGGGCGGCGTTCGCAACCGGCCGCCAGGATGGCGGCGATCTCACGATGTCACCGCCTGCCGGGCGGCTCCGGAAGACGGCAACCGGTCCCCGCCGATGTCGAGCGATAGGCCGAGCCGGGCCAGTTGCCGGCGTTCGGCATCGAGGTCGTGCCGGGTCAGCGGCCGCGCTTCGAGCCAGCCCGTGGGCAGGGTCAAAACGGCGCGTTTACCGCTGAGCGTCAAGGCGGCGTGCGTCGCACCCGCCTGGCGCGAGCGGTGCAGGATCGCCGCCAGGCGCAGGCAGAGCAGGGCCAGTGCCGCGGTGCGATGCAGGCGTTCGGGCAGCGATTGGGCCCAGTCGGCCGGGATCGCGCGGCGGTGATAGGCGACGAGCGTGGCCATGAAATGCTGGTCGAGCCGGCTGAAGCCGGGCAGGTCGCTGACGTTGAGCAGGTAGGCGCTGTGCGCCTGGTAACGGCTGTGGCTGATGGCCAGGCCGGCTTCGTGGACGTCGGCGGCCCAGCCGAGCCAGTCCCGCACCTGGGGTTCCAGCCGCCCCGGCTCGGCGATGCCGTCGAACAGCGCCAGTGCCGTGTCCCTGACCCGTTTAGCCTGCTCCCGGTCGATCGTGTAACGTGCGGCGAAGCCGGCGATGGTCCTGGGGCGCGGGTCGCGGTGCCGGCGGCGGCCGATCAGGTCGTCGAGCAGACCTTCGCGCAGCGTGGCGGCGGACACCGTCAGGCGTTCGATACCGAACGCGGTGCACAGGGTATCGAGGATCAACAGGCCGGCGGGGAAAATCGGCTTCCGGCGGTCGGACAGACCGGGCAGTTTGAGACGCGAGACATCGCCGGCGGCGAGCACCGCCTGGCGCAGTTGCTGGAGCGCCGACGCCTCGATCGCTTCCCCGCCGGCGCCACCGGCGGCGAGCACCGCCTGGATCGAGCGCATCGCACCCGAGGCGCCGTAAACGGCGTGCCAGCCGCAGTCGCGGAAACGCCTGGCGTATTCCTGCAAATCGCCGAGCAGTTCGTCGCGGGCCTTGAGCCAGCGCTTGCGGTTCAGCACCCCGTCGCGGAAGTGGCGCTGGGTAACGGTGACACTGCCGTACTGGACGCTCTCGAACAGCTCGGGCCGGCGATCGGTGCCGATGATCAGCTCGCTGCTCCCGCCGCCAATGTCGATCACCAGCCGTGGCTCGCCGCTGGCGGGCAGTGCGGCGCTGACCCCGGCATATACCAGGCGCGCTTCTTCGCGCCCCGAAATGATTTCGATCGGCCGGCCGAGCGCTTCTTCGGCGCGGCGCAGGAACTCGCCGGGATGGGCCAGATGGCGCAGCGCGTGGGTGCCGACCGCCCGGGCATTGCCGCGCGTGACCGGGGCGAGTCGCTGGGCGAAACGGCCGAGGCATTCGAGGGCCCGTGTCGCGGCCTCCGGATCGAGCCGGCCCGCCTCGTCGACCCCGGCGCCCAGCCGGATCGTCTCGCGGACGCGGTCGATGACCCGCGGCTCGCTGTCTTCGAGGCGGGCGATCAGCAGATGAAAACTGTTGCTGCCGAGATCGACGGCGGCGAGGATCGGCCGCTCAGGCATCGCAGGTGGTTCCCCCGGCGATGAGCAGGATCTGGCTGGCGCTCGCCGGGTCGTCGTCCAGCTGGTGGTAACGGCCTTCGCCGTCGAGCCGCCAGGCGAGGGCGCGATCGGCAAACGGTAGGGTCAGAGATTCGTAACGGATCCGCGCGGCGAGTGTCGGATCGAGTATCGGGACGCAGATTTCGACACGGTGAAACAAATTGCGCTCCATCCAGTCGGCGCTGGCGATGAACAGTTCGCCCGCCCCGTCATTATGGAAGTAAAACACCCGGCTGTGTTCGAGGAATCGGCCGACGATGGAAACGACTTCGAGGCGCTCGGACAAACCCGGCACACCGGGCCGCAAACAGCAGACGCCGCGCACGACGAGGCGGACCCGGACGCCGGCCTGCGAGGCGCGGTACAGCGCGACGATCAATCCGCTTTCGGTCAGGCCGTTCATTTTGGCCTCGATCAGCGCGTCGCGCCCGGCTGCGGCGTGCGCGATTTCGCGCTCGATGCGGGCCATGAGGCCGGCGTGCAGCGTGAAAGGCGAGTGCAGCAGATAGCGCAGTTCGAGCGCTTTGCCGAGCCCGGAGAGCATCTGGAATTCGCGCTGCACGTCCTCGGCGATCCCGCGGTGGGCGGTGAGCAGACCCCAATCGGTATAGGTGCGGGCGTTGCCCTGGTGATAATTGCCGGTGCCGAGGTGGACGTAGCGGCGCAGGCCGCGGCCTTCGCGGCGCACGATCAGGATCATCTTGGCGTGGGTCTTGTGGCCGACGATGCCGTAAACCACCTGCACCCCAGCTTCCTGCAGGCGGTTGGCGAGCTGGATGTTGGCCTCTTCGTCGAAGCGGGCGCGCAGTTCGACGACGGCGGTCACGTCCTTGCCGCTGCGTGCCGCGTCGATCAAAAGATCCACGATTTCCGAATCGATCCCGGTGCGGTACAGCGTTTGTTTGATCGCCAGCACCCTGGGATCGGCCGCCGCCTGGCGCAGCAGTTCGATGACCGGCAGAAAGCTGTCGTAGGGGTGGTGCAGGACGTGGTCGGCGCGGCGCAGGGCGGCGAACAGATCGCGCCCCGGGCGGAGCGGCGCAGCGAGGCGCGGCCGGAAAGGGGGGTATTTCAGGTCGGGCCGGTCCACCTGTTCGTGGATCGCCGCCAGCCGGTTGAGGTTGACCGGGCCAGCACAGCGATACACCTCATCGCCGCCGAGCCCGAACTGGCTGCTCAGAAACCGTTCGACTTCGGCCGGGCAGTCGCTGCCGATCTCGAGCCTGACCGGGGCGGCGAAACCGCGGTGTTTCAGCTCGCCCTCAAGGGCGCGTGCCAGGTCGCCTGCTTCTTCCTCGTCGACGAACAGCTCGCTGTTGCGGGTGACCCGGAACTGGTAGCAGCCTTTGACTTCGAGACCGGGAAACAACTCCTCGACGAAGGCGTGCAAAAGGTCGGCGAGCAGCACGAACTCGTATTCGGCACGCGCATGGCGGGCCGGCAGGCGGATCAGCCGCGGCAGCGAGCGCGGGGCGCGGACCAGCGCCATCTCCAGTGACCGGCCGAAAGCGTCCCGGCCGGTCACATCGACGGCGAAATTGAGGCTCTTGTTCAAAATCCGCGGGAACGGGTGTACCGGGTCGAGGCCGAGCGGGCTCAGCACCGGCGTCACCTGGCGGTGAAAATAGCGTTGCAGCCAGCGGCGCTGGGCCGGCCGCCAGTGGTCGTGGCCGCTCGACACGATGACCCCGGCGGTGGCCAGCGCCGGTACCAGCTCGCGGTTGAAAACGGCGTATTGCCGCTCGACCAGCGAGACGGTGTCGCGGCGGATATCCTTGAGTGTCTGCTCGATGGTGCGGCCGTCGGCGCCGGGTGCGGTGGCGCCGTGCAGTAATCGCTGGCGGTTGGCCGCCACACGGACCTCGAAGAACTCATCGAGGTTGCTGCACGAGATGCACAAAAAACGGAGCCGCTCGAGCAGCGGCAGGCTGCGGTCGCAGGCCTGTTCGACGACCCGCCAGTTGAACGCGATGAGACTGAGCTCGCGGTTCAGGAACCAGGCAGGGTCGGCCGGCCCGAGCCGGCCCGTGTGCCTTTCGCCGGACGGCGCCATCGGCGGGTCAGGCGCTCTGCCGCCGGTTGGCGAAACGCAGGCGGTGGGCGGGGAAACGGGCCGTGAAGGTGCTGCCCTTGCCAGGCCGGCTGATGATCTCCAAGGTCGCCTGGTGGGCGTTCAGCGCATGTTTAACGATCGACAGGCCGAGACCGGAGCCGCCGCTCGCCCGCGAGCGGTCCTTGGCCACGCGGTAGAAGCGCTCGGTCAGCCGCGGGATGTCTTTTTCCGGAATGCCGATGCCGGTGTCGTGGACGCTGAACGCCCCGCCGCCGCTGCCGGCGCGCCAGGCGATGGCGATATTGCCGCCGGCCGGCGTGTAGCGCACGGCGTTCGAAATCAGGTTGCCGAAGGCGCTTTCGAGGTCGCCGGGGGCGGCGTACAGATCGTACTGGGTGTCGGCGTCACAGGTGATCGTGTGCCGCCCGCCGCTCAGCTCTTCGGCCCGTTCGACCAGTTGCGCGATAAGGGGCGCCATCGCCACCTGCCGTTCGCGGCCGGTGATCCCCTGGGTCTGCAAGCGCGACAGTTCGATCAGATCGTCGATCAGGTGCTGCATCAGACTGCTCTGGTCGCGCATGCGCTGGACGATCGGCGCCAACTCCAGCGCGCCATCCTCGCCCAGGGTTTCGAGATAACCGGCGAGCACGGTCAACGGCGTGCGCAATTCGTGCGAGACATTGGCGACGAAATCGCGACGCATCGCTTCGGCCTGCTGCATTTCGCTGATATCGCGAAAGAGCAGCAGGCGGCGATGGCGGTCGAGTACGGCGCAACTGACCCGGAAGGTGATCGCCGGGTCGAGCGGCGATTCGATCTCGGCCAGATCCTCCAGCCCGCCGTCGAGCCAGGCGATGAATGCCGGCTGGCGGATCAGGTGGCGGATGAACTGGCCGCGGTCACCCTTCAGGCGCAGGCCGAGGTGCAGCGCGGCCGCCTGGTTGTACCACTGAATCACTTCCTTGTCGTCGAGCAGCAGCACCGGTTCGGGGAACGCGGCCGTCGCGGTCTGAAACGCCTCCAGCAGCATTTCACGGGCCCGCAGTTCCTTTTCGAGGTGGTGTAGCCGGTGGAACACGCGGTTGAACAGATGCCGCCAGCGGCCGGCGGCGCGCGGCGGGTTAGCGGCTGGATTCTCCAGCCAGCGGGCCAGGCGGGTCGATTGCAAAAGCTCCCAGAAGAGCCCGGCGGCGAGCACCGCGGTGATGGGCAACAGGCTGCCGGCCAGATGGGCGGCCAGGGCTGCGGTGGCGACCACCAGCAGCGGCGCCAGCCAGTGGCGCTTCACCTTCCGCCCCTGCGCCGCAGGCGGCGGCATGGTGCCTCGCCCCTTCTGCCACCGCTGCCATGCGGGGTCCGCCGGCAGCCGGCTTCAAGCCCCGGCGCCGAAGCGGTAGCCATGACCGCGGATGGTCTGTACCAGGTGCGCCATCCCGTGCGGTTCGAGGGCCTTGCGCAGGCGGCGGATATGGACATCGACGGTGCGTTCCTCGACATAGACGTTGGCCCCCCAGACGTGATCGAGCAACTGGCCGCGGCTGTACGCCTTGCCGTAGTGGGTGATGAAAAAGTGCAGCAGGCGGTACTCGGTCGGGCCGATTCTGACGGCCCGGTCGCCGGCCAGCACGCGGTGGCTGGCGTGGTCGATGGTCAGGCCGTCGATGCTGATTTTACCTTCTTCGTCGTGCGGGTTGGCGCGGCGCAGCACGGCGCGGACCCGGGCGACGAGTTCGCGCGGCGAAAACGGTTTGACGATGTAATCGTCGGCCCCCGATTCGAGCCCGAAGACCCGGTCGTCCTCGGTGGTGCGGGCAGTCAGCATGATGATCGGGATGTCGCGCGTGTACTCCTCGCGCCGCAGCCGGCGGGCCAGTTCCAGGCCGCTGGTCCCCGGCATCATCCAGTCGAGCAGGATCAGGTCGGGGCGGCGTTCGGCCAGGGCATTGAGCGCTTCCTCGGCGCCGCCGGCGGTGATCGCTTCCATCCGGGCGCGGTGCAGCGCGAACACCAACAGCTCGCGGATCGCCGGTTCGTCATCGACCACGAGGATCGCCGGCGCGTGTTTCGGTAAGGATTTATCGAGCACGTTGTGCATCTGGATGAGTCCCGGGCGGGGGGCCGCGCCTGATGGTGGATCGCGCTGTCCAACGAGGCTCCGATTTCAATCCTCATGACTTAAATCGGAGTTGCCTTAAAAATAGGGAAACAAAATGACAGTTCGATGACAATGGAGGTCTGCGGCCCGGTGCTTTGGGCATTTCAGCCGTGCTGCGCCATATATTGGGCGAATTCGACCTTCATTTGCGACAGCCGCGAGGAAATGCGCGCCCGCTGGTAATAATCGAGGTCGTCGCGGCGGGCGAGCTGTTCGAGCTGATAGATCGCATCGCCGAGTTGGCCGCGCAGGTAGAACGATTCGGCCATCGCCTCGCTGGCCCGCACGCTGTCGCCGGCCCGGTTCGCGGCCCGGGCGTAGAGCTCGTAAAGCTGGGCGTGCCCGCCCTGAGTCACCAGGTACTGGCGCAACAGTCCGCCGGCCTCGGCGGCGTGCCCGACATCGCCGGTGGAGAGCAGCGCGTCGCTGTAGTGAAACGTCACCGCGACATTGCCAGGAAACTGGTAGTGCAGGCGGGCCAGTTCGGCGAGTGCCGCGTCCTGGCGGCCGGAAGCCAGTTGCGCTTCGGCCATCTGGATGCGGTAGGACAGATTGCGCGGCGCCGCGGCGACCAGCGCTTCGGCGATCGCCAGCGCCTCGTCGAATTTCCGCTGCCTGAGCAGGGCGACACTCTCGCCGTAACGCAGGGCGTCGGGATAAGGTTCGAGGCCGCGGTCCAAGGCGTGCTCGAAATAGCGCATCGCGTCCTCGGGCCGAGGTTCGGTCAGGGCCCGCAGGCGGGCGCGGATCAGGTAAAAGTCGGCGCTCTGTTTGAAACTCGAAGTTCCCATCAACGCCGCCCGGTTCTTGGCTTCGGCGATTCGCGTCGTGGTCACCGGGTGGGTTCTGAGGTATTCCGGGACCATCCGCCCGAGGCCGCGCGAGGCGCTGTTCATTTTCTCGAACATCGAAGCCATACCGAGCGGCTCGTAACCGGCGGCGGCGAGCGTCCGGATGCCGATCCGGTCGGCCTCGAATTCGTTGGACCGGGTGTAATTGATCTGCGCCTGCACTGCCGCCGCCTGCGTGCCGATCACCGCCGCCTGCACCGCCTCGCCGCTGCCGCCGCCGGCGAAGATCAAACCGAGCATCGCCAGCATCATCGGGATGGACATCGCCTGCGCCTGTTCGATGGCGCGTGCCGTATGCTTCTGGGTGATATGGGCGATTTCGTGACCGAGGACACCGGCCACCTCGCTCTCCCGCTCGGCGAGCAGGATCATGCCGGTGTGCAAGGCGATGACGCCGCCTGGCGCGGCAAAGGCGTTGATCGAATTGTCCTTGATCACGACGAAGGTGAAATCGCGGCCGGGCTCGTCGCTGCGTGCCACGAGGCGATAGCCCATATCGCTGAAATAGCTGGCGATCTGCGGATCCTCGAGCAGCACGCCGTATTCCCGCATCTGCTGGATCAGGGCCCGGGCAAAGGCTTTTTCGACGGCGAGCGGGATCACGTTGCCAGCGCTCGCTCCGAGATCGGGCAGACGGATGCGTTCTTCCTGGGCGGCGAGCGTCAGCGGCAGCAACAGCGCCAGTACCGCGGCCAGAGCCCGGATCGCCAGCTGCGGCAAGCGAAGGAATATTGAAATGTGCATCGTCAAAGCGCCGATCGTCCCATTCGCGCTGTTGGACCCGCCGCGGAGGCAACTGGTTTCACATCATCGGCCGCGGCAGTGTGTACGGCGAACCCTATACTAACGCAACTTGCGAAAATATCGGGTGAATCGTATGCCAGGCAGGCTGAAGATCCGGCTGGTGACCGCCGATCCCCGCACTGTTGCGGGCGGCCCAAGCGCTGCCGGGTGTGTTGAGACTGCAGGTGATGAAGCGCTAGTGTTCTGCTATATGGACGGCGTGCTCGCCGCCGATCCCGCCTGCTGCCCGGCGGCGTCTTCCCGGTGGGCTGACTGGGCGGCCCGCGGTGCAGCCCTGAAGCTTTGCCGTTCGGCCTGGGAAAGGCGCCGCAGCGGCCCGCCGGCGGCGCCTTACGAGTTGGCCAGTCTGACCGATCTCGCCCTGGCCGCCGAGAAGGCGGCGGCGATCGAGTGTATCGGCGGCGGGCCGCAACCGGCGCCGGGCACGCCGCCGCCCGCCGGCCGGGAAGACGGAACGATCGGGCTTTTGGTCGGTACCGATCCGGTTTACGATCCCTACGGCGAAATCGTCGATCTGGCCCTCGCTATCGCCTTGCTCGATCTGCCGCTCGACGTGGTCTTTCGCGGCCGCGGCCTGTTCCATTTAAGTGAGATCGATGCCGAGACCGCCGGCCGCTGGCGGACGCTGCGCGAACTGACCGCCGCCCGGTTGTACGGTGCGGCGGACGATGCCGAACGGTATGCGTTCGGGCCACGCCCGGCGGCGGTCGGATGGCTCGCGGCCGGCGGTATCGACGATGTCCTCAGCGGCTGCCGTCTGCTGTTGACTCCATGACCTTGGAAGCATCATGACCGTTCCCCCCACTCCGGAAACGGCTGCCGAACCGCTGATCGTCGGCGGCCGGCCGATCGCGCTCGGCGCCGACGGCCACCTGGTGCGGCCGGAAGACTGGAGCCCGGCGGTCGGCCGGGCGCTGGCCCGGCGCGACGGCGCCGAACTCGGCCCGGACCAGTGGGCGGTCGTCGAACTTGCGCGCGACTATTACAACGAGTATCATGCCGCGCCCGGCATGCGCCTGCTCGTCACGCTGCTGGCGCGCCACGCCGGCCGGGCTTCGCCTGACGGCGGCCACAGGCTCGACAGCCGGCGGCTTTACCGCTGGTTCGGCGAGACCCCGGCGCGCCGGATTTGCCGATATGCCGGGTTGCCGAAACCGCGCGGCTGCATTTGACAGCCGCGCCTTCAATCACCCACTTGCCACGCAGAACCGCACACCACCGATGACGTCATCCAACACCCAGACCAGCCCCCCCGGCAAGCCGCAGATGGCCCCGGAGATCATCATTTACACGAAAGTCTATTGCCCCTACTGCCAGGCCGCCAAGGCCCTGTTGGTGCGCCGCGGTCTCGCCTTCGACGAAATCGCCGTCGATCACGACGCCGCCCTGCAAAACGAGATGATCGAACGCTCGGGCCGCCGCACGGTGCCGCAGATCTTCATCAACGGGCAGCACGTCGGCGGTCATGACGACCTGGTGGCCGCCGAACGCAGCGGCGCGCTTGACCGCCTGCTCGCCGGTTGAGGGGGCGGTGATGACGACGATTGCGGTGATCCGCGGCGACGGGATCGGGCCGGAGATCATGGACGCGGCGCTGCGTGTGCTCGATGCCCTCGATCTCGGCCTGCGCTACGAATTCGTCAGCGCCGGCCTCGAAGCGCAAAAAGCGCACGGTGAACTGCTGCCCGCCGCGACGCTCGAGGCCATCGCCCGCTGCAAGGTGGCGTTGAAAAGCCCGCTGACCACACCGGTCGGCGGCGGCTTCAGTTCGCTCAACGTGGCCTTGCGCAAGCATTTCGATCTTTACGCCAATGTCCGGCCGGCGCTGAGCTTTCCGGGGACGAAAGCGCATTACGAGAACATCGACCTGATCACCGTGCGCGAAAACACCGAAGGCGCCTATCTTGCCGAAGGTTCGAGAATCACCGCCGGCGGCGAGCGCGCTGAGGCGTTGATGGTCAACACCCGGACCGGCAGCCGGCGGGTCTGCCGCTATGCCTTCGAGCTGGCGCGCCGCACCGGGCGGCGCAAAGTGACCGCCGTGCACAAGGCGAACATTCTGAAGGCGGTCTCCGGCCTGTTCCTCGACATGGCCCGCGAGGTGGCCGCCGAATACCCCGAAATCGAGTTCGGCGAGATGATCGTCGATAACTGCTGCATGCAGTTGGTGATGAACCCCTGGCAGTTCGATGTGATCGTCACCACCAACCTGTTCGGCGACATCATTTCCGACTTGTGCGCCGGACTGGTCGGTGGCCTGGGGCTGGCGCCGGGCGCCAACATCGGCGAGTCGGTGGCGATTTTCGAGGCGGTGCATGGCTCGGCGCCCGATATCGCCGGCCGGGGAGTCGCCAACCCGTCGGCCCTGCTGCTTGCCGCGGCGATGATGCTCGACCACCTCGGTCTGGAGGACGGCGCGCGGCGCATCCGCGAGGCGATCCGCACTACGCTGGCCGCCGGTGATCGCCTGACCCGTGACCTGGGCGGTACGGCCGGCACCGCCGAATTCACCGCCGCCTTGCTCTCCAGGTTGTAACCCCGGGTCACGCAATGGCTTCCACCACGAAGGACGCGAAGCGCACGAAGGTCTCGCTTCGTCAGTCCATCCTTCGTGACCCTTCGTTCCTTATATGGACTCCTCCCGATTTGCAAGCATGAACTTAAGGGACGAAGGTGGCTTGCGACCTTATATCCAGCCTGTTGATGAGGAGCGTTGTGGCGTCCTCTGGCCCACAAGGTGAAGTCGCGCACCGGGTTCTCTATCTTCGTGCAGGCTTGTCCAAAGCCAAGAACACAATCGGAATGCTCCAGTGCCGGTCTGACCTTCGTGGTGAATATTCTTTCCGGCTGCACACCGGCCAGGGATTTCCGCGTGCCCGGGAATGACAAAAAGGGGACGCATACGCGGCAACGAACAACGAACAACGACTTCACCCTCCCGGCGCCGGCCAGGGTGGCAGGTAATACAGCTTCCCGGCCGGCACCGGCCAGGCGTCGGCCAGCAGACCGCTCAGCGCTTCGATTGCCGCCGCGGTTGCCGCTTCGAGCTCGGCGCCGCGCGCCAGCGCGGCACACAGGTAAGCCGAGAGCGTGCATCCGGTTCCATGAAACTGGCCGACCAGCCGCGGATGCGAAAACTCGTACTCTTCACCACCGGCAGTGATCAGCCGATCGCAGATCACCCGGCCGCGGCCGTGCCCGCCTTTGACCAGCACCGCGCCGCAACCGTAATCGAGCAGGATACGGGCGGCGCTGCGTTGCGCCGCCGGGGTGGATACCGCCCGCCCGCTCAACGCCGCGAGCTCTGGCAGGTTCGGGGTGACGACGGCGGCGAGCGGCAGCAGTCGCCGGCACAATGTCGCGACCGCCGACGGGGCGAGCAGGCGGGCGCCGCTGGTCGCGACGATGACCGGATCGACCACCAGCGGCAAGCCCGCGGTGCCGAGTTCGACGGCAACCGCATCGACGATCGCGCGGTTGCCGAGCATGCCGGTCTTGACCGCCGCCGGTGCGACGCCGTCGAGGACGGAACGGATCTGGGCCCGGACCAGGGCGGCCGGAACCATCTGGCAGGCCTGGACGCCGGCGGCGTTCTGCGCGGTCAGCGCCGTGACCGCCGCTGCACCGTGCAGGCCGTGGGCCTGGAAAGTCCTGAGATCGGCGGCGATCCCGGCGCCGCCCGAACTGTCCATGCCGGCAACGGTCAACGCTGCGCCCGGCGGGCGCTGGGGCGGGGGACCGGCTGCGGCCGGGGTCTTGACTTGGCTGGGTTTCTTGCTCATAGTATCTGACTTAACGGATATTGAATGGATGGGGTACGCAGGGGGTTTATGAAAATTCGTTCCTGTTCCGGCCTGGTACGCCGCGTTGCGCTGGTTGCAGCCGGCGGCGTTTGGCTGTGCCTGAGCTCCGCCGCCCCGGCTGCGGAATGGGGGCTGTGGCGCGATTTTCTCGCCCAGGAACTGACCCCGGGGCAGTACGAATGGGCCCGCGTCCAGACGGTGCCGCGCACGCTCTGGCAGGCCGCCGAAAGCGCCATTCTCCCCGATTTCGCCGCCGAACTGCTGCGCCTGGCCGGCGCCGGGCAGGCCACCACCCTCGAATTCCGTTATCAGCAGGGCGGCGACACGCTGCTCGACGGCCGATCGGGGACAGACGGCGGGCAGTTCCTGCACGAGCGCTCGCTGCAGCGCCAGTTGTTCTCCTCGGGCGTCTCTCACCGTCTCGATGAAACCACTTCGATGAGCGTCGCCGTCGTCCTCGCCCGCCAGCAATTCGGCAGCGCCACCCTCGGTTTTGAGACGACCGATATGCTGAGCCGCAACCGGATCTACAGCGGCCAGCTCCACACGCCGTACAACGAGGTGTCGCACGGCACCGGCCTGCGCTTCGGCTTTGCGACCCGTTTGTACGGCAAGGTCGGGCTGAGCGCCGAATTCCAGTCGCGGATCGACATGGAGGGCTTCGCCAGTTTCAACGGCGTTTTCGCCGCGCCCTCGGATCTCGATATTCCGGCGCGGATGACGGTCGGTATGAATTTCCCGCTGGCCGAGCGCTTTCAACTGAAAGCCGACGTCCAGCGCGTCATGTACAGCGAGATCAGCGCCTTCCCGAGCCGCCTGCTGCCGCCTTCGTTCCTCTCGCTGCTCGGCGATTCTAACAGCCCGGCTTTTGAGTGGAGCGACCGCAGCATCTACCGGTTCGGCTGGATCTGGCAGCCGGTTTCGTCATTGACCCTCGATTTCACTTACGCGACGCGGGCCCAGCCGCTGCCGTCGTCGGAGTTGCTCGCCGGCGCACTGCAGGACAGCCTCGCCCGCAACAGTTTTACGCTGGCCGTGACCGGCGACGCTGGCCGTTTCGGCGAATGGATGTTGAACACGGCTTACGCCCCGACCGAATACGCCTTCGGCGGCAATGTGCTCGGCGTGATCAGCAGCGAGCTCGACAAATCCCTGGAAGTCGAGTTCCTGTGGCGCCTGCGTTATTGACGTATGTGGCAGGGCGTGCCGCCACCTGAAGCCAGTCACCCGAATCGTTCGGGATAAAACACGCACTCCCATGTTGCATCACCGGTAGGGGGTGGCGGGAGCGACCGCTGTATCGCCCCCTCCCGGCCATCCCCTGCCGCCCTCGATGCATCGCGGGGAGGCGAGGTATCCCGGTCTCCCTCATCGCCCTGCGGGCGCTGGCCTTTGTGGGCTGCGGACAGCCGTAAGTTACCTGCATCGGGCGTGCCGTGCCGTTTGGCTTACGCTACGGCGCGGTATTTCCTGACAGGCGGGCACGGCTTTCCCCGAGCGGCACGGCGGATCGCCTGTGGGATAATAGCCGCAATACCGCTTTCCATTCGGAGTCGATATCGTGGATGACAATCGCAAGCGGGCGCTGAGCGCCGCCCTCGGACAGATCGAGAAGCAATTCGGCAAAGGTGCGGTCATGCGCATGGGCGACGGCACCTCGGTGCGCAATATCGAGGTCATTCCGACCGGCTCGCTCGGCCTCGACGTGGCGCTCGGCATCGGCGGCCTGCCGCGCGGCCGGGTGGTGGAAATCTACGGTCCGGAATCGAGTGGCAAGACGACGATCGCACTGCAGGCGGTGGCCGAGGCACAGCGCGCCGGCGGCACCGCGGCGTTCGTCGATGCCGAACACGCGCTCGACCCCGGTTACGCCGAAAAGCTCGGTGTCCAGGTCGATGACCTGCTCGTCTCACAGCCCGACACCGGCGAGCAGGCGCTGGAGATCACCGACATGCTGGTGCGCTCGGGGGCGGTCGATATCGTTGTCGTCGATTCCGTCGCCGCCCTGACCCCGAAAGCCGAAATCGAGGGCGAGATGGGCGATTCGCACGTCGGGTTGCAGGCGCGCTTGATGTCGCAGGCACTGCGCAAGCTGACTGCCAACATCAAACGGTCGAATTGCCTGGTGCTGTTCATCAACCAGATCCGGATGAAAATCGGTGTGATGTTCGGCAACCCGGAAACCACGACCGGTGGCAATGCGCTCAAGTTCTACGCTTCGGTCCGGCTTGACATCCGGCGCATCGGTTCGATCAAGAAAGGCGACGAGGTGATCGGCAACGAAACCCGCGTCAAGGTGGTCAAGAACAAAATGGCGCCGCCGTTCCGCCAGGCGACGTTCGAGATCCTGTACGGCGAGGGCATCTCGCGCCTCGGCGAGATCATCGACCTCGGTGTCGAGCACGGCCTGATCGGCAAATCGGGCGCCTGGTACAGCTACGGCGACGACCGCATCGGCCAGGGCAAGGAGAACGCCCGACAGTTTCTGAATGACCACCCGGAAATCGCCGCCGAAGTCGAAGCCCAGCTGCGCGAGAAACTGATCGCCAGCCCGCCGCGCAGCAGCGCCGCTGACGACGAGCCGGCCGGCGGCACCGATTGATGCGCCATGGACGGTGCCCAGCGGACACCAGAGAAAGTCATCGCCCGGCTTTTGGCCCGCCGCGAACACAGCCGCAGCGAACTTCTGGCCAAGCTCGCCGCCCGTGGTTTCGCCGCGCCGGAGTGCCAGGCGGCGCTTGACGAATTCGCGGCGCGCGGCTGGCAATCGGATCGCCGGTACGCTGCGGCCTACATCGCCGAACGGCTGAGCCGCGGCTACGGCCCGGTGAAGATCAAGGACGAATTGCGCCGGCGCGGCGTGGCGGCGGCGGACATCGCCGCGGTGCTCGACGAGTTGGCGCCGGATTGGGGCACGGCCGCCCGGGCGGCGCTGGCCCGTTGCCGCCTGGCCGATCCGGCCGCCCGCCGCGGCTGGCTCGAACGCCGCGGCTTCACCGCCGACGAATGCAGATCAGTTGAAAAAATTTGATGAAAATATCGTGAAAAAAAACTGGCTATCGAGCGCCGAAATCCGCCGGCGGTTTATCGATTATTTTGCCTCGCGCGACCATCAGGTGGTGCCGTCGAGTTCCCTGGTGCCGGCCAATGACCCGACGCTGTTGTTCACCAACGCCGGCATGGTGCAGTTCAAGGACGTGTTTCTCGGCGCCGAGCGCCGGCCTTACACGCGCGCGGTCAGCGCCCAGCGCTGCGTGCGCGCCGGCGGCAAGCACAACGACCTCGACCAGGTGGGTTACACGGCGCGCCACCACACGTTTTTCGAGATGCTCGGCAATTTCAGCTTCGGCGATTATTTCAAGGCCGAGGCCATCCGTTACGCTTGGGATTTTCTGACCGTGTCCATGCGCTTGCCGGCGGAGCGCTTGTGGATCACGGTCTACCACGACGACGACGAGGCCTACGAACTGTGGGTCGGGGACATCGGCGTTGCCGCCTCGCGCGTGACCCGCATCGGCGATGTCGCCGGCGGCGAAAAATATCAAAGCGACAATTTCTGGGCGATGGGCGAGGCCGGTCCGTGCGGGCCGTGCACCGAGATCTTTTACGACCACGGCCCGGAAATCGCCGGCGGCTCGCCGGGTACGGCCGGCGCGGACGGTGACCGTTACGTCGAAATCTGGAATCTGGTGTTCATGCAGTTCGACCGCGCGCCATCCGGCGAGATGCGGCCGCTGCCCAAACCGTGCGTCGATACCGGCATGGGGTTGGAACGCCTCGCCGCGGTGGCCCAGGGGGTACACAGCAATTACGACATCGATCTGTTCCGGGCGCTGATCGCCGCGGCCGGGCGATTGACCGGGACCGGCGATGCCGCCTCGCCGTCGCTGAAGGTCATCGCCGACCACATCCGTTCGGCCGCCTTTTTGCTCGCCGACGGCGTGTTGCCGGCCAACGATGGCCGCGGTTATGTGTTGCGCCGCATCATCCGCCGTGCCGCGCGCCACGGCTACCAACTGGGGGTGCGCGAGCCGTTTTTCTGGCGCATGGCCGAACCGCTGGCCGCGGAGATGGGCGAAGCCTATCCGGAGCTGAACGCCGCCGCGGAGCGAATCGAGACGACGCTGCGCGCCGAGGAGGAGCGCTTCGGCGAAACCCTGGCGCAGGGCATGGTGTTGTTCGAGCAGGCGGTGGCCGGGCTTGCCGCCAAGGTGGTGCCCGGCGAATTGATTTTCAGGCTCTACGATACGTACGGGTTTCCGCCCGATTTGACCGCCGACCTGGCGCGCGAACGGGGCCTTAGTGCCGATCTCGACGGTTTTACCGCCGAGATGGAGCAGCAGCGCGCCCGCGGTCGCGCGGCGAGCCGGTTCGGGCCGGGGGCGACGATCAGTGCCGAGGCCGCCAAGGATCTGCCGCCGACCGAATTTCTCGGTTACGAACAGTTGAAAACCGACGAGGCGCGCCTGTTGGCGATTCTGGTCGACGGCGAGACGGTCGCGGCGCTGGAAGCGGGGCAGGCGGCGGCGCTGGTGCTCGACCGCACGCCCTTTTATGCCGAATCCGGCGGCCAGGTCGGGGACAGCGGTACGCTCGGCGCTGGCGATACGGTGTTCGAGGTGAGCGACACTGTCAAGATCGGCGGCCAGTTTTACGGCCACCTCGGCACGCTTTGCGCCGGCCGGCTGGCGCCGGGGATGACGCTCGCCGCCGCCGTCGATCGCGAACGGCGGGCCGATATCGCCCGCCACCATTCGGCGACCCACCTGCTGCACGCCGCGCTACGCCGCGTCCTCGGGCCGCACGTCGAGCAGAAAGGCTCGCTGGTCGCCGCCGACCGGCTGCGCTTCGATTTTTCCCACCCCAAGCCGCTGACCGCCGGCGAACTGCGCGACATCGAGCGTCTGGTCAATGCCGAAATCCGCGCCAATGCCAAGGCCGAGATCCGCTATTCGAGCTTCGACGAAGCCGTTGCCTCGGGGGCGGTGGCGCTGTTCGGCGAAAAATACGGCGACACGGTCAGGGTGATGCGTTTCGGGGATTTTTCCGCCGAGCTGTGCGGCGGCACCCACGTCAGGCGGGTCGGCGATATCGGGCAGTTCAAGATCGTCGCCGAAAGTGGGGTCGCGGCCGGCATCCGGCGCCTCGAAGCGGTCGCCGGCCGCCACGCCGAAGCCTGGATCGCCGGGCTCGAAGCGCGCCTGGCCGAGTTGGCCAGCATGCTGAAAACCTCGCCGGCCGGGCTGCCCGAACGGGTCGGCCAATTGGCGGAACAAAATGCTCTTTTGCAGCAGGAAGTTGCAGCCCTGCGCCGCGAGCAGGCCGGCTGGGCCGTCGAATCGCTGGCCGCCGGAGCGCGCCGCATCGGTGACGTGGCGGTGATCAGCAGCCGTTTCATCAGCGCCGATCCGGCCGCCATGCGCCAGGCGGTCGATCGCTGCAAGCAGGCGCTCGGCGCGGGGGTGATCGTGCTCGGCGCCAGCGACCAGGGCAAGGCCCGGCTGGTGGTCGGTGTCACCCGGCCGCTGGCCGGGCGCCTGAAGGCCGGGGAACTCGCGGCGGAACTGGCAGTCTTGGTCGAAGGGCGTGGTGGTGGGCGCGACGACCTGGCGCAGGCCGGAGGCCCCGCTGGCGACCGCCTCGACGAAGCGCTGGCCGCCGTCCTGCCGTGGGTCGAAAGCCGGCTTGTAGGCCGCGGCTGACACCACAAAGCGGCAATGGCCTACAGCCCAGCGAGACAATTGTTTACATTTTGTCGGCCGGGATATCCCCTATAATTGGCCCCGAAGACATCGCTTTCCGGTTTTCGATGCGGGCGGCAAGGAATTCAGGAAGGTTATGTGAGCCAACCGCCTCATGCAACAACAAACGCGAGGACGCACAGGAGTAAGACAAATGTTAATACTGACGAGAAGGGTAGGCGAGAAGCTGATCATCAACGAGGAGATCGTGGTATCCGTTCTGGCGGTCAAAGGCGCCCAGGTACGGATCGGTATCGAAGCTCCTAAAAATGTCGAGGTTCACCGCGAGGAGATCTACAAGCGCATCCAGCGCGAACGTGAACAGGCGCAGGCCTTCGCCAACAGCGCCTGATTTTCTCCCCCCGCCGCCCCGACCCCATCCCCGCCGGGGCTTGAGACCGGCGGGGAATGCCTGCCGCCCTGGTTGACCCACCGCCCGTCCGGGGGCCGCCGGTGTTTCCCTTTTCCTGTCGCTTTTGCTCTTGGCGGCGCGCCCCGTTATGATTCGCCCTTTACAGTCTTCATTGTTCCGGGGTGCCGATCGTGTGGCAAAGCATGCTGAATATCGTCGTCGCCGGCGGTTGGTTGATGGTGCCGATCATTCTTTGTTCGGCTCTGACCATGGCGATCGTCATCGAACGCGCCATTTCCCTGCGCCGCAACCGGGTGCTGCCACGCGGCGTGTTCGAGACCGTCCAGCGCTGGGCGCACCAGCACGAGCTCGACGATCAGCACGTCACCCGCCTGCGCCGCGCCTCGCCGCTCGGCTGCGTGCTGGTCGCGGCGCTCGAAAATCGCCACCGCGCCCGCGAAGTGGTCAAAGAAGCGGTCGAGGACACCGGCCGGCACGTGGCGCACGAGCTTGACCGCCACCTGATCACGCTCGGTACGCTCGCCGGGGTGTCGCCGCTGCTCGGCCTGCTCGGCACCGTGATCGGCATGATCAAGGTGTTCTCGGCGATCACCATACACGGCGTCGGCAAGGCCAACGAACTGGCCGGCGGCATCTCGGAGGCGATGATCACCACCGCCGCCGGTTTGACCGTCGCCATCCCGGCGTATTTTTTCTATCGCTATTTTCGCGGCAAGGTGGCATCGTACATCGTGCAGATGGAAGCCCAGGCGCTGGCCCTGATACAAACCCTGGAATCGCGCAGCGGCGTCAACGATAATCTGCGCTGGGGTTGAACCCATGCAATTTCGTCAGCCCGAAGACGAAGACGCCGATGTCAATCTGACGCCGCTGATCGATGTCGTTTTTCTGCTGTTGATTTTTTTTATGGTCACGACGACTTTCGAGCGCCAGGCGGTGGTCGAAGTCCAGTTGCCCAAATCGACGAGCGCGGCGCGCCTCGACGAGGAGCAGAACCGCGAACTCGAGCTGGTGATCGACGAGCGGGGCGCAATGTACCTCAACGGCATCCCGCTGGCCAACTCGCGGCGCGTGACGTTGCGCGCCGCGCTCTTGCAGGAGGTCGGCGAGCGGCGCGATCTGCCGCTGGTCATCCGCGCCGCGGCGCGCACCGCGCACCAGAACGTGATCCGGGCGATGGACGTCGCCGGTGAGATCGGTCTGGCCCGCATCAGTTTCGCCACCGACCAGGTGGAAGAGGACGAGGAATGACCGCCGGCAGCGCCGCCGCGTACCGCCGCCTGCTGGCCGATGTCCGCCGCCATTTCGCCATGCTGATTTTAGCAATCGCCGGCATGCTGGTCGACGCCGGGGCGCAATCGGGGTTTATCTGGCTGCTCAAGCCGTTGATCGACCAGGGTTTCGCCGCCGCCCCGTCGCCGGCCGTTCCCTGGCTGCCGGCCGTCATTCTGGCCCTGATCGTGTTGCGCAGCGCCGGTTATTTCGCCGGTGTTTACGGCGTCGAGTGGGTCGGGCGGCGGGTGGTCAGCGACCTGCGGGCTCGTCTTTTCGGCCACTACCTGGCATTGCCGGCGGCTTTTTATGACCGCCACAGCGCCGGCGAATTGATTTCCCGGATCACCTACAACACCGACCAGGTGGCGCAGGCCGCGACACAGGGTCTGATCACGCTGGTCCGCGACAGCCTGACCGCCGCCGGGCTAATCACGGTGATGCTGTTGCACAGCCCACTGCTGGCCACCGCCGTGCTGCTCGTCGCACCGGTCGTCGCCGTTGTCGTGCTTGCCGTCAGTCACCGTTTCCGCCGTCTCAGCCACCGGATACAGCAGGCGATGGGTGACGTCACACAGGTCACCGAGGAAGCCGTCAACGGCTGGCAGGTGGTCAAGATCCACGCCGGCAAGCGCGACGAGCGGGCGCGTTTCGCGCGGGCCAACGACGGGGCGCGGCGGCTGCATCTGCGCCTGATCGTCAATCAACTGATCAGTTCGACCGTGATCCAATGGTGCGCCGGCGCCGCGCTGGTGCTGATCCTGTGGCTCGCCACGTTGTCGCCGTGGTCCGGCCAGGTCAGCCCCGGAGCGTTCGTCTCGGTGCTGGCGGCGATGCTGGCGGTGATCCCGCCGCTGAAGCGTCTGGCGACGATTCACGCGACGATCCAAAAAGGCATCGCCGCGGCGGAAAGCGTTTATCAGGTTCTGGCCGTCGAACCCGAATCGTCCGGCGGCGAATACCGCCCGGCCGGGTGCCGCGGCGAAGTGGTGTTCGAACACGTCACGTTTGCCTATCCGGGATCGCGCGGCGCGGTTCTGGAAGACATCGATCTGACTTTGGAGGCCGGCCGCGTCACCGCCCTGGTTGGCCGTTCCGGAAGCGGCAAAACGACGCTCGCCGCGCTGCTGCCGCGGTTCTACGGCCCGACCGCCGGCCGCATCCTGCTCGACGGGCACGACCTGCGCGACTGGGATCTTTCCGCCCTGCGTTCACAGATCGCCTATGTCGGCCAGGAGGTGGTGCTGTTCAACGATACGATCGCCCGCAATATCGCTTATGGCGCATTGGCTTTCGCCTCGCCGGCGGCGATCGAAGCTGCGGCGCGCGCCGCCCACGTGCTGGAATTTGCCGCGCGCCTGCCGGACGGTCTAAATACCCTGGTCGGCGACCGCGGCCATCTGTTGTCCGGCGGCGAGCGCCAGCGATTGGCGCTGGCCCGCGCCCTGCTCAAGGATGCGCCGCTCCTGATTCTCGATGAGGCGACCTCGGCGCTCGACCGCGAATCCGAAATCTGGATCCAGGAGGCGCTCGAGCGCCTGCTCACCGGCCGCACGACGCTGGTCATCGCCCACCGCCTGGCGACGGTCGAACACGCCGACCGGATCGTTGTCCTCGACCGCGGCCGGATCGCCGAAAGCGGCACGCATCGCAGCCTGCTGGCCCGCCGCGGGCTCTACCGGGCATTGTATGACGGCATCGCCGCCGGTGGACCGGGCGGCGGGGCGGCGGAGGCCATCGGATGCGGCGGCGCCTGACGCTTTGGCTGCACGGGATCTGGTATCACGGCGAACCGGTTCCGTTCTGGTTGGCGGTGCTGGAGTGGTTCCACCACCTGTGGCATCGCTTGCCCGCCGGCCGCGGGCGCCGTGCTCCGCGCTCGGCGCCGGGTGCCGCGGTGATCGTGATCGGCAATCTGACGGCCGGCGGCAGCGGCAAAACGCCGCTGGTTCTGCACCTGGCGCGCTTTTTCGCCGCCCAGAACGTCCCGGTCGGAGTGATCGCCAGTGGCTATGGCGGGAGCAGGCATCGCGCCCGGCGCGTCGATCCGGGCGCCGACCCGCGGCGGGAAGGAGATGAAAGCGTGCTGCTGGCGCGGCAGTGTCCCGGGCCGGTTTGGGCCGGCCGGGCGCGGGCCGCGGCATTGCGCGGATTACGCGCCAGCTCGCCGGTCCAGGTGGTGCTCGCCGACGATGGTTTGCAGCACCGGGCTCTGCGGCGCGATATCGAAATTTGCCTGATCGACGGCGAGCGCGGGCTCGGCAACGGCCGCCTGCTGCCTGCCGGGCCGCTGCGCGAGCCGCCGGAGCGCCTCGCCGAGTGCGACCGGGTCGTGTACAAGGGCTGCCAGGCGCCGGGGTTGCCGCTCGGCGCGGTGATGAAACTCGAGATCGCCACCGCGATCCGCCTCGCCGATGGTGTGCGGCGGCCGCTCACCGATTGGCAGGGGATGCCGGTCCAGGCGCTGGCCGCGATCGCCGATCCCGATTCTTTCTTCAACCGCCTGCTGGCCCTCGGCCTGATCGTCCACCGCCACGCTCATCCCGACCACCATTTTTTCACCGCCGCCGACCTCGCCCGGCTCGATCCCGAAATGCCGGTATTGATGACCGCCAAGGACGCGGTGAAGTGGCCGCCCGGCGCAGCCCACGACGCCTGGCAGGTGCCGCTGGAAACCGTCCTGCCGCCGTCTTTCGAAGACTGGCTGATGAACACCGTCCACCGCCTGCTCGAATCGGGACAGTCGAATCGGGACAGTCAGCAAGCCCATGATCCGGCCCGGTCCTGAACCAGGACCCTGAAACCGGGACAGTCATCGAGCGAAACCAGCGAATGAAACCAGGACAGTCATCGAAACCAGGACAGTCATCGCATTGAAACCAGGACAGTCATCGAAAATGAAACCAGAAACCAGGACAGTCATCGAATGGGCCCTGAAACCAGGACAGTCAGAGAAGATGAACCAGCAGTCGAATCGGGACAGTCAGCAAGCCCACAGTCGAATCGGGACAGTCAGCAAGCCCATGATCCGGCCCGGTCCTGAACCAGGACCCTGAAACCGGGACAGTCATCGAGGACCCTGAAACCGGGACAGTCATCGAGCGAAACCAGCGAATGAAACCAGAACAATCATCGAAACCAGGACAGTCATCGCATTGAAACCAGGACAGTCATCGAAAATGAAACCAGAAACCAGGACAGTCATCGAATGGGCCCTGAAACCGGGACAGTCAGAGAAGATGAACCAGGACAGCCATCAAAGAACGGCGGCGGTGCGCCAGCGAGCGCGGTGGGCGGCATGACCGTGCGGCTGGTGATTCCCGCCCGCACGGCCTCGAGCCGCTTGCCGGGCAAGCTGCTGGCCGATGTGCACGGCCGGCCGGTGCTCGAATGGACCTGGCGGCGGGCTGTGGCGAGCGGTGCCGGCGAGGTGCTGATCGCCGCCGCCGACGATGAAATCCTGACCGCGGCCTTGGCGTTCGGCGCCCGGGCGGTGCTGGTCGCCGGTGACATGGCGAGCGGTACCGAACGCCTCGCCGCGTTGGCCCGCCGTGAACGCTGGCCGGCCGGTGATCTTATCGTCAATCTGCAAGGGGACGAGCCGTTGCTGCCGGCGGCCTGTCTCAGCCAAATCGTCCGCCTTGCGGCCGATCGCCCCGAAGCGGTCTGGAGCCTGTACACCCCGATCACCGAAGATGACGAGGTGCACGATCCGGCGGTGGTCAAGGTGGTGATCGGCGAGGACGGCCGGGCGCTGTACTTTTCGCGCGCCGCGATTCCCCATCCGGCGGCAGGCCCCGTGGCGCCGGGCGGTGGGCTGTGGCGCCGTCATATCGGGCTGTACGCCTACCGTGTCCGGCAATTGCTCGATTTCGCTGCCTTGCCCGAGGTTGCCATCGAGCGCTGCGAAGCGCTGGAACAGTTGCGTCTGTTGGCCCACGGCCGGCCGCTCTGCCTCGCCGCCGCCGCGGCTCCGGTGCCGCCCGGCATCGACACAGCACGCGATCTTGCGCGCTTACGCGCCCTGCCGCCGGAGTGTTTTGAGTAGCAAGTCGAGGACATACAATGCGCCCATGTCGCAAACTGTATCGCCCAAGCAAACGTCGTCCGGCGTCCCGTTCGACGGTGCCGCGGCCGCCGCGGCGCTGCCCGAAACGCCCGGCGTTTATTTGTTTCGCGATGCCCAGGGCCGCCTGCTGTACGTCGGCAAGGCGGCCAACCTCCGCCGCCGGGTGGCGAGTTATTTCGACGGGCACGAAAAACAGCCGCGGCTCGCCCGCCTCAGCGAGCTGACGCGCGCGATCGGTTACCAGCTCACCGCCAGCGCCGCCGAGGCGCTGCTCCTCGAAAACGAATGGATCAAAACCCACCGGCCGCGCTACAACATCCGGCTGCGCGACGACAAAAGCTATCCCTACATCCGCGTTGACGGCGGCGATGCGTTCCCGCGCCTGTCGTTCCACCGCGGGGCGCGCCGCCCGCCCGATCTTTATTTCGGGCCGTATGTCAACGCCCAGGCGGTGCGCCAGACACTCGACACCTTGTTCAGGGTTTTTCGCCTGAGACAATGCCCCGATTCGGTCTTTGCCCACCGCACCCGGCCCTGCCTGCAATATCAGATCGGCCGTTGCTCGGCGCCGTGCGTTGGGTTGATCGACCAGGCGGCTTACCGCCGCGACCTCGAACAGGCCACGAGCTGGCTCGCCGGACGAAGCGGCGCGGTGCACGAAGAACTGCACGGCCTGATGGCCGCCGCCGCGGCGCGCCGCGATTACGAACAAGCCGCGCTGTGGCGCGACCGGATCCGGACGCTTGCCGCAATGCAGGAAAAAACCGCGATCGCCGGCCAGCGCGGCGATATGGACGTGATCGCGCTGGCCGGCGAGCGGGGGACGTACGCTGCCGCCGTGCAGTCGGTACGCGATGGCCGCAATCACGGGATTGCCTCGTGGCTGCTCCAGCACGCCGCCGATTACCCTGCTGCTGAAGTGCTGGCGGCGATCGTCGGCCAGTATTACGTGGAGCGGCAGCCGCCACGTGAAATCCTGCTCGACCGGCGGCCGGCGGACCTGGCTTTGTGGCGCGAGGCCCTGGCGCGCCGCGCCGGGCACCCGGTACAGATTGTCTGGCGGCCGCGGGCCGAACGGGCCCGGCTCGTCGCGCTTGCCGCGCGCGCTGCCGAACAGACGCTGGTCGAGCATTTTGCAAAGCTGGCCGGTGGCGGGCAGGCACTCGATGCGGTGCAGCAGTTACTGGCGCTGCCGGCGGCACCGCGGCGGATCGAATGTTTCGACACCAGTCACCTCGGCGGCACCGAAACCGTTGCGGCGTGTACCGTGGCGCTCGACGGCGAGCTGGCGCGGCGGGAATACCGGCGCTTTCACCTTCGCCAGACGAAGCCGGGTGACGATTACGGGGCACTTGCCGAAGTGCTCGGCCGGCGTTATCGGCAAGGCGGTGAAAACCGGCCCGAGCTGATCGTCATCGACGGCGGCAAGGGGCAGCTTGCCGCCGCCGCCGCGGTGCTGGCGGACCTGGGCCTTGGCGAAATTCCGTTGCTCGGCCTGGCCAAAGGGCCGAGCCGCCGGGCGGCGGACGAAACCTGGTGGTTCACCGGCCGCCCGGCCTGGCGGCCCGATGCCGCCGGCGGCGCCATGGATCCCGGTATCCGTCTGCTCCGCCACCTGCGTGACGAAGCGCACCGTTTTGCGATCACCGGCCAGCGCCTCAGCCGCAGCAAAAGCCGCAGCCGCTCGCAGCTCGAAGATATCCCCGGCATCGGCCCGCGTCGCCGGCGCGAGCTGTTAACACATTTCGGCGGCCTCGAAGGCGTCCGCCAGGCCGGCATCGAACAGATCGCCGCCGTCCCCGGTCTCAGCCGGGCACTGGCCGAAAGAATTTCTCAGGCCTTGCGCCGCTGACCCGGGTCGAGCCGCCGACAGCGGCTGCTGATCCGTCCGTCTTCCGTCAGGTGGAATTCGCGCCACCCCGGGCCGCGGCCGTCGGCGGTGAAACGCGGCACGGCCTGCAGGCTGTTGACCGAGGTGGCCGGCGTGCCGTACAGGCGATAATGCCGGCGGCGGCGGGTCCAGGCGAAATGGATGTGGCCGAAGGCGATGGCACGTACCGCCGGCTGGCGGTCGGCGGCGGCGAGCAGCGTGGCGCCGTTACGCAGGGGGTAACGGTCGATCCATGGCGCCTCGACCGGCAGCGGATGGTGGTGCACGAAGATCAATACGGGGCGGCCGGCGGGCAGGTGGGCGACATGGTCCAGTTGCTTCGGTGCCAGCTCACCGTCCGGCCGCCCGGGCAGCGTGCTGTCGAGACCGAGGATCACCCACGGGCCGAGGTGTAGCGGATCGCCGGGCAGCGCCGCGGCCGGCGCGAACACGGCGCGCAACAGGCGGCGGTCGTCATGGTTGCCGGGCAAGACCAGAAGCGGCGCGCCGCTGTCGAGCAGCATCCGGCGCAGGCGGCGGTAAACCGCCGTCGCCGGCTGTTCGGCCAGATCGCCGCTGGCGACCAAAAGGTCCGGCGGCCGGCGGACCAGGCGCCGGATGATGCGTTCCAGGCTGCGATCGGGATCGGCGCCGCGGTACGGGGTGCCCGGTGTGGCGCCGAGGTGGCAGTCGGTGAGTTGGACGATGCGCCAGCGGGCAGCGCCGCGCCGCTTCGGGTTGCGGTTCATGGCGCGATAGTAGCGGATCGGGTGGCGCGCTGAAGCGGCGCGGCGCCGCTGGTAAGATGCGGCAGGGCATAATGGCAAGATGCCTGATCACTTGATGCGTAATCCCTGGTTCAATTTGTTCGCCGCGGTGTTGTTGGCGGCGCCGGCCGCCTGCAGCCGGCCGCCGGCAGATGGCGGGCGCGAAGGCGGCGCTTACCGTCACGCCATGGACGGCGCGCCCGATTCGCTCGATCCGGCGCACGCCGCGAGCCAGTACGCCAATTTCCTTGCCGTCAATCTTTACGACACGCTTTATGCCTATCGTTATCTGGCCCGCCCTTACGTCCTCGAACCGAATCTGGCGGCGGCGCTGCCGGAGGTTTCCGCCGACGGACTGGTTTATCGGATTTCGCTCAAACAGGGCGTGTTGTTCCAGGACGATCCGGCGTTCGCCGGCGGCGAACGCGAACTGACCGCCGGCGACGTCGTTTACAGCCTGCGCCGGCACTTCAAGCCCGAGACCCGCTCGCGCGGCGCCTGGTTGTGGCAGCAGCGGATCGCCGGGCTCGACGCCTGGGGCGCAGCCGGCGGCGATGATGGCGCCGAAATCGAAGGACTGAAGGCGATCGACCGCTACACCGTCGAGATCCGCCTGCTCAGACCGTACCCGCAGTTGGTCAATACGCTGGCGACCGGCTTCAGCGCCGTCGTGCCGCGCCGTGCGGTGGAATATTACGGCGCCGATTTCGCGCTGCACCCAGTCGGTTCGGGGCCGTACCGGCTGGCCCATTTCGACGCGACGCGCGCCGTGCTGGAACGCAATCCCGAGTTCAGGCAAGAACCGTTCGATCCAGTGGCCGAAGGTTACGATCCGGCGATGCACGACCCGGCGATCGCGGCGCTGGCCGGCCGTTCGCCGCCGTTTACCGATAGGATTGATCTCGAATTCATCCTCGATGACAGCGCTCGCTGGCAGGCGCTGCGCAGCGGCGAGCTGGACTATGCACGGCTGCCGGCGGTGCATTTCGCCGAAGTGCTGGAGCCGCCGGGCGCCTCGGGCGAGCCGCTCGTCCTCCAGCCGCGCTGGCGCGACGCTTACCTCATGCGGCCGCAGACCGAAGCCGGTTTTGCGCGGCTCGATTTCAATATGGCCGACCCCAGGATCGGCGACCACGATGACCCAAAAACCGCCCGCCGCAACCGCGAACTGCGCTGTGCCCTCCGCCAGGCGTTCGATTGGCCGGCGCGCAACGAGGCGCTTTATTTCAATATCGGCCGGGTGTATCCGGGTGTGATCCCGCCGTTTTTGCCCGAGTACGATCCAGCGCTCGACGATGCCTCGATCCGCCGCGACCTGGCCGCCGCCCGCCAGGCGATCGCGGCACACGGCGAGCTGCCGGATCTCGAATACGGCTATCCGAGCAGCGTCGTCAACCGCCAGTTTTTTGAACAGTTCCGGGCCTTTATGGAAGAAGCCGGTTATCCACGGGAAAAAATCAAAGCGCAGGTCTACCCGGGGTTCGCCGATTTTCTGCGCGCCGTGCGCGAACGCCGGGTAATGCTGATCTTCAGCGGCTGGGGTATGGATTTTCCCGACAGCGAAAACATCATGCAGCTTTATTACGGCCCGAACAGTGCGCCGGGTGCCAATTACGCCAATTACCGCAACCCCGAATACGATCGGCTCTACGAGGCGGCCGCCGTGCTGCCGCCGGGGGCCGAGCGGACGGTGCATTACCGGCGCATGAACCGGATGCTGATCGACGATTGCGCCACCATATCGGGTATCTCCCGGACCTTCGTTTTGATGTGGCGGCGCGATTTCGTCATGTGGCCCGACGTTTCTTTTGTCGGCGGTCATTTCCTGCGGTATGTCGCCCGGCGGGCGGCCGGACCGTGACGGCTGATACCGGCGGACGATGAACCGGGTTGTCTTACGCCGCATGCTCAGCACCTTGACCGGCAAGGTGCTGGCGGCGGTGGCGCTGCTCGTCGGCGTCACCTTCGGCAGCTATCTTCTGATCATGTATTTCGCGCCGGACATGAGTCACCTTCTGGTCGGCAAAAATCCGGGCACCGCCGACCTTGCCCGGCTGCGCGCCGAACTCGGTTACGGTGCGCCGCCGCTTGAAGGTTATCTGCGCCTGATGTGGAACTACCTGCACGGCGATCTGGGCCGTTCCTATGCCGGTGGCGCGCCGGTTGCCGCATTGCTCGGCCGCGCCGTACCGGTGTCGCTGGCCCTGCTTGCCCCGGGGTTCATCGCCGGCCATCTTGCCGGCTTGCTGCTCGCCGCCCACGGCGCGCTCCGGCCGGGAGGGGCCGCCGATCGCTGGATCATGCGCGGCGCGGTCGGCCTGATGAGCCTCAGTTTCCCGGTGGTCATCATCCTCACGCAGGTTCTGTTGGCCAGCGATCGGGGCCTCGACCTGTTCCCGTTGCGCGGCTGGCCGGGCCCGGGGAGCGGCGGTTACTGGTGGCATGTCGCGGTGCCGACCGTCGCGCTGTCGCTGGTGACCGTCGGTTACAACATCCGCTTCTATCGGGCGCTGCTCGGCGCCGAGCTGGAGTGCGGTTATGTACGCCTGGCGCGGGCCTATGGCGCCGGCGGCTGGACCGTGATCGGCCGCCACGTGCTCGGCAATATCCTGCCGCCGGTTGCGACCCGGATTGTCTATTCGCTGCCGCCTTTGGCCGTCGGCGGCAGCCTTTTGCTCGAAACATATTTCGGGGTGCCGGGCATCGGTCTGGAGAGTTATCGCGCCGTGATGAATGGTGACCAACCGGTGTTGATGGCCATCGTCGCATTGTCGGCGGTGCTCTTCGCGCTGGCCAATCTGTCGATCGATGCGCTACACCGGCGGCTGGACCCGCGGCTGGAATTGCTGGCAGCGGTGTGAAACCGATGAACCGGTCTCCGGCGGGGGCTCGGGCGGTGGACGGCGGTTTCCGCCGCCGCCTTTTCGCCCAACCCGGCGTGCTCGCCGCGCTCGCGGTGCTGGGCCTGTATGCGGTGCTGGCGGTGGCCGTCGAGGCCGGCGGCTTGGCGGCCGGCTGGCCGTTGCGCGCCGGTCCGCCGTGGGCGGGGCCGTCGCCGGCGCATTGGCTGGGAACGAATGCCGTCGGGCAGGATATTGCGCTCAGGGCGCTGGCCGGCGCCGCCGGTTCGTTCGCCGTCGGAGTGATCGTCACGGCCGGGGCGTTGTCTCTGGGTGCCGGGCTCGGGGCGCTCGCCGGCAGTTTTGCCGGCCGCCGGCTCGACGGTGTGCTGCAATGGCTGATGAGTGTCATCGATGCGGTGCCGTTCTATCTGCTCGCCGCTGCGGTGCTGTTCGCTTTTGGCGGGCACGCCGCGGCGCTGTACGTGACGTTGATCATCTCGTTCTGGACGATGCCGGCCCGGCTCGTGCGCGGCGAGGTCAGACGGCTCGAGCGGCGGGAGTTCGTGATCGCGGCGCGCCTTCTGGGCGTCTCGCGCCTTGGCGCCCTGATCCGCCATGTGCTGCCCAACGCCCTGCCGGTGATCGTCGCCCAGGGCCTGATCATCTTCGTGCTGGCCATCAAGACCGAGGTGGTGCTCAGTTTTATCGGGCTGGGCGAGGCCGGTGGCATCAGTTGGGGCGTGCTACTCGCCGAAAGCGCCGGCGAGGTGGCCGGTGGCCATTTCGGCAATTTCATCGGGGCCACGGTGTTGATGGCGGTGCTGATTCTGGCCGCCAACCATCTCGCCGAATCCGTGCAGGCGGCCGGCGACCCCCGCCTGGTTGCGACCGGCTGCCCGGCGTACAGTGTGCGGCGCGATGCCGCCGCTCGTTGAAGCGCGGGGGTTCAGCCTGGCGCTGCCCGGCGCCGGGCGGTTGCTCACCGCTGTCGATTTTACGATCGCCGCCGGCGAACGGGTTGGGTGGACCGGCGAATCGGGCAGCGGCAAGACGCTGCTCGCCTCGTGCCTGCTCGGTCTGCACCCGGCCGGCGCGCTGTTGTCGGGGTCGTTGCAATTCGCCGGGCGCGAGCTGCCAATCCTGTCTGCCAGACAATGGCGGCGGCTGCGCGGCGGCGAGGTGGTGATGATCTTTCAGGATCCGGCCGCGGCGCTCAATCCGGTCAGGACGGTCGGCGGCCAGTTGCTCGAAATCGCCCGCCGCCACCGCGATCGGCAGCGGGCGGCGGCGCGCCGTCATTGCCTAGA
>JBDIVS010000021.1:0-50858 GCA_039794245.1 Candidatus Jinrbaksania sp. | reverse complement strand
TGCCTGGGCGTGAGCGTGCGCGATGCCTGGCAGATGGCCAAATCGGCCCACGGGCCGTGGCGGCTGTCTCACACCCCAGCGCTGTCGCGGGCTTTGCCTGCGAAGTACTTTGCGGAATTGGGGCTACTGAGCCTGGTGGGGCGGTAGCGATGTTCATCGAACCGCCGTGGTACGTGATCCGTATGCCCGGTGGTGTGGGAGGAGAGGCACCGTAAGGTGCCTCCCTATCCCGATTAGGCGACTTAAGCAATGGAGTGGCACATGATCGTCGAGGTTGTTAATAGCAACGCTTCACTCATCGTCGCTTGTGCGGCGCTACTCTTTTCAATCATCTCGTTCACCTGCCAACAACGCAGAGTGGAAGTACACGCGCGAGCAAGCGTCAAGCCTCTACTCTCGGTAAGGTCTCAAACGTACACGCATCTAAAATCGATACGGCTTTTTAACTATGGCGTTGGTCCGGCCATCATTAAGAAGGCGGAATTTCGGCGCGGCCCTGAAGAGCCGCCAACCAACAATATTGTCAAGCTGTTCGCACTAGACATCGTATGGGAGTCATTCGTAAACGTGGTTCCGAATCGCGCTATTCCAGTCGGGGGTAAGATTGTTCTCATTAAGCAATCACTTTCCCACTTACAGGAACAAGGTTATACCAAGGACGCGGCGCTATCGCTGCTCCATAAGTGGCAACAGCAAAAGACTGGCATTGTGGTGCGAATCGAGTACGAAGACATTTACGGAAATCAGATGCCCGTACTCGAGGAGACTCTGGCCTAATGGCGTCTAAGGAATAAGGTTAGATCGCGTGAACGAAGCGAACCGCGATCTTAACCGGTAGTTGAACAAGCCCTGCCTGCCGTAATGGCGGTGGGGTTCTTTACCCAACTGTTGCATCAATTCCCGGAATGCTCGGTCAAGCTGGCGAGGGCAGCTTGTTCGATTCTCCGACAAATGCGTCGGGAACGCAATTTGAACGGCCGCAGGCCGGCCCATTGGGACAGGGCGAGGGCAGGACTGCCCGAGTAAAAACCGTAGTCATTCTACGGTTTGAGGGCAAGCGGGCATGAGAACCCGCTCCATTTCGTGTAACCCTTGACTGGTGCTCGATCGGGGGACGATTGCCAAGGAGTTTATCATGGACCCATCCGAGCAAAAACGATTCGACGAGCTGTACCGGAAACACCTGAGAGTCTTGAAGTTGCAGGGCATGAGTGACAAGACCATCGACGCTGATTTACGTACCGTGCGGCGGATTGCGGCCTGGTTCGATTACGGTCCGGGCCGGCTCGAGCCCGGCAGTCGGCGGGGTGTTTCATTGATCCGCGATTTCTCTTCTCTTTGATTTTTTTCATTGCGTATCCCACCGGGCGTTGACTTCGCCATGGCTGCGGTCCATACTCTGGCGTATGGATACGGCAGCGATGCCAAAGATGGGTTCTGTGACGCAGGTCGGCGGCCACGGCGGTTTGCCGCTGGCGGTCGAGCGGCTTGGGCCGGACGAGGCGCCGGCGGTGGTTCTGGCCCACGGTTTCGGCCAAACGCGGCACGCCTGGCGGCGGACCGCTGGCGCATTGGCCGCAGCGGGCCGGCAGGTCATACTGTACGACGCCCGCGGCCACGGCGACAGCGGCCGGCCGGCCGGCGGTGTTTATGCGATCGACGATTTCGTCACCGATCTGCGGGCCGTCGCTGGCCTGTGTGCCGCACCGCCGGTGATCGTCGGGGCCTCGATGGGTGGCTTGACGGCTCTTCTGGCGCACGGCGAGGCGCCGGGCCTCGGTCTGGCGGCCCTGGTACTGGTCGATATCGCCCCGCGCTGGCAGGCGGCGGGGGTGGCACGGATGATTCGTTTTATGCGCGATCACGTGGACGGTTTTGCGTCACTGGATGCGGCGCGCGCTGCCATCGGGCGCTATCTTGCGCACCGCACCGGGCGTGATGTGTCCGCCACGCTCGAAGACCGGCTGAAATTCAACCTGCGCCGCAGCGGTGACCGCTGGCGCTGGCATTGGGATCCGCGCCTGTTTTGCCTGGCCGATGCGGCCGAGGCCGAGCAACCGCGCCTCGTCGCTGCGGCGCGCCGGGTCGAAGCCCCGGTGTTGCTGGTCAGCGGCGGGCTGAGCGATATTCTTGGGGCCAACGAAATCGACGACCTCCGCGCGCTGATCCCGCACGCCGTCTGGCACAAGGTGCCGCGCGCCGCGCACATGGTCGCCGGCGACGACAACGAGGCGTTCAACGAAGCGATTTTGTCCTTTCTGATGTCGCCGGAAATCGTTTCCGGCAGGGAGATCAAGTGATGACTGCGTTATTGCTGCTGTGGATCGCCGCGACTCTGGCGGTGCTGTTCGCCGGCGCCGGGCTGCTGGTCTGGACCGCCGTTTCGGCCAGCTTGCTGGGTCTTGCCGCCTGGGCCGGGTGGATCGGTCCGTGGATGGTGACTGCCGCGGCGCTGGTCTTCGCGCCGGTGGCCTTGCTGTTGAATGTCAAACCGTGGCGCCGGCGCTGGTTGTCCCGGCCGCTGCTCGATGTTTACCGCACCATGCTGCCCGGGCTGTCGCCAACCGAGCAGATCGCGCTCGATGCGGGCACGGTCGGCTTCGAGGGCGAGTTGTTTACCGGGCGCCCGAACTGGCGGCAACTGATTGCCCAACCGGCGCCGGAACTGCGCGACGATGAAAAAGCCTTTCTCGAGGGACCGGTCGCCGAGCTGTGCGCGCTGATCGACGCGTTCGATCTGTCGCACCGCAAGATCGACCTGCCGCCGGAGATCTGGGCGCACTTGAAAAAACATCGCTTCTTCGGCCTGGTGATCCCGCGCGAATACGGCGGCCACGGTTTTTCGGCCTACGGCCACCGCGCTGTGCTGCAGATGCTGGCCGGGCTCAGCGCCGAGGTCAGCTCGGCGGTCTCGGTGCCCAATTCGCTAGGTCCGGCGGAATTGTTGCTGCATTACGGGACCGACGAGCAAAAGCAATACTATCTGCCCAGGCTTGCCGCCGGCGAGGAGATCCCGTGCTTTGCGCTGACCGGCCCGAGCGCCGGGTCGGACGCCACCTCGATCCCCGACTACGGCCTCGTCTGCAAAGGCACCTGGAAGGGCGAGGAAACGCTCGGTGTCAGGCTCAATTTCGACAAGCGTTACATCACGCTGGCACCGGTCGCGACCTTGATTGGCGTAGCCTTCAAGTTATACGACCCCGAGCATCTGATCGGCGAGCGCGACGAGATCGGCATCACGCTGGCCCTGGTGCCGCGCCAGACGGCGGGCCTCGAGATCGGGCGTTACCACCTGCCGCTCAACGTGCCGTTCTACAACGGCCCGGTCCGCGGCCATGATGTTTTCGTGCCGCTGGCGCAACTGATCGGCGGCGCGGCGATGGCCGGGCACGGCTGGCGCATGCTGATCGAGAGCCTGTCGGTCGGGCGCGCCATTACTTTGCCCTCAACCAGCACCGGTACGGCTAAACTGATGGCGCTGGCGACCGGCGCTTACGCCCGGATCCGCAAGCAGTTCAACATGCCGATCGGCCGCTTCGAGGGCGTCGAGGAAGCGCTGGCCCGGATCGCCGGCCTGACATACGCCGCCGAAGCGTTGAGCCGGATGACCGCGGCGGCGGTCGATCGCGGCGAAAAGCCAGCGGTGCCTTCGGCGATCGCCAAATACCACACCACCGAGATGGTCCGCCAGGTGATCGCCGATGCGATGGATATTCACGGCGGCAAGGGCATCATCCTCGGGCCGCGCAATTATCTCGGCCGCGCCTGGCAGGGGGCGCCGATCTGGATCACGGTCGAGGGCGCCAACATCCTGACGCGCAGCATGATGATCTTTGGCCAGGGGGCGATCCGCTGCCATCCCTATGTGCTGAAGGAAATGGAGGCGGCGCGCCTGGCAGACCAGCGCGCGGGCCTTAAGCGCTTCGACGATCTGATTTTTCGCCACTTCGGCATGAGCGCCGGCAACACGGTGCGCAGCCTGGTCCTCGGCTTCATACCGGCGCGTTTCGCGCCGGTGCCGGGCGACCGGCGGCTCGGCAAGTATTACCGCAAACTGACGCGCTACAGCGCGGCGTTCGCCCTGCTTGCCGATATCGCGATGCTGACCTTCGGCGGCAAGTTGAAACAGCGCGAATCGATCTCGGCGCGCCTCGGCGATGCACTGAGCCAGCTTTACATCGCCAGTGCGATGCTCAAGCGCTTCACGGACCAGGGCCGGCCGGTGGCCGACCAGGCGCTGTTGTCGTGGGCGTTCAACCACAGCATCTACCGGCTGCAAGAAGCGCTGGGCGGGGTGATCGACAATTACCCGATCAAGGCGATGCGGCCGCTGCTCGGCCTTGTCGTGTTCCCGCTCGGCCGCCGCGCCCGGCTGCCCAACGACCGCCTGACGCACCGCGTTGCGCAGATCCTGATCGCGCCGTGCGAAAGCCGCACGCGCCTGACCTGTGGGGTCGATAAACGCGACCGCGCCGGCCACCCGATCGGCCGGATGGAAGCGCTGCTGCCACGGGTGATCGCCGCCGAACCGCTCGAACGCAAACTGCTGAAGGCCGAACGCCAGGACGAACTTGGCGGTTACACCTACGACGAAAAGCTGGCGGCTGCGGTCAAGCGCGGAGTTCTAAATACGGAAGAAGCCAGCGAATTGCGTGCGCTCCACGAAGCGGTGTTCGAGGTCATCAGCGTCGATGATTTTGCGCTCGACGAGATCCGCGGCGGCCTGGCGGCCGAAGCCGAAACGGCGGCGCCGCACCGCGACGCGGCCTGAGCCCGGTGCCCCGCACAGCGCTACGCGCCCCGGCCGCGAGCCGCCCCGCGCAGTCGGCCGAAAGCTGGCGGCGCGCGGCGCTCGAGTGGATTGCGGCGCACGGCATCGCGGCGCTGGCGATCGAACCTCTGGCGCGCCACCTCGGCGTCACGAAAGGCAGTTTCTACTGGCATTTCCGCGACCGCCGGGATCTGCTGCACAGCGCACTTTCGATGTGGGAGGCGCACGACGAAGCCCAGCTTGCGGCCTATACTGACGGCAGCGAGCCAGCCGCCGTGAGGCTCGAACGTTTCTTCCGGGCGACAGCAAAACAGTCCCTCACCCACCAGGTCTATGCGGCGCTGCTCGCCGAGCAGGGTGACGCCGCTTGCCTTGCGGTGCTCAAACGGGTGACGCAAAAACGCTTCGATTTTCTCGGCGCCGCCTACCGCGCCCTCGGCTTTGCGCCGGCCGCCGCCGCCCACCAGGCGCGCTTGACCTACACGGCCTACGCCGGGCTCTTACAATTGCAAAAACAGGGGATCGCTGCGCCGCTCGCCGGTGCGGCGCTCGACAATTACGTCGAGCATCTGATCGGGGTGTTGCTGAAACCGCTGCCGGAGGTATGACACATGTCGGAACACGAAGCCGAACTGGCCGAACTTTACCGTAAACGCGATGAACTGAAAGCGCGGCTCGAAGCGATAGACCGCGATCTGGCTCGCGGTCTGGACCGCGATCCGGAAGAGCAAGTGCCCGATCTTGAGAACCTCGACGTGCTCCAGGAAATCGAGCGCGTCTCACGGACCGAACTTCGGCACATCATCGAGCGGATTCACGAACTCGGCGGCGCCTGATCGCCCGCCGGCGCCGCGGCGAGCAGGGCGCGCAATGCGGCCAGCCCCTCGCGCGCGGCGCGCGAGCGGCGTTCGCGGTCGGCTTCTGGGTCGCGGCCATACCATTCGAGGTGATCGGCCGGCAGTTCGCCGAGAAAGCGGCTGGGCTCGGCGTCGAGGCGCTGCCCGTGCCGCTTTCGGGCCTGGCAGTACGTCATCGTCAGACGCTGCCGGGCACGGGTGATGCCGACATAAAACAGCCGCCGCTCCTCGGCTTCGCTCCCTTCATCGAGGCTGTTGCGATGCGGCAAAAGGCCGTCTTCGAGGCCGACCAGATACACCTCATCGAATTCCAACCCCTTGGCGGCATGCAGCGTCATCAACCGCACCGCGTCGCCGGCGTCACCCTCGTCTTCGAGATTGCCCAGCAGCAGAATCCGGGCCAGCAAATCGGCGATACCGGCTCCCGCTTCTTCCTTTTGTAGGCGGGCGAGCCAGGCGAGCAACTCGTCGAGGGCCTGCGACTGGCGCTCGGCCTGCGCCGGCTCGTCGGCCTGGTCTTCAAGCCATGAACGATAGCCGATCCCGGCCAGCAGGGCCTCGAGCGCTTCGGCCGCATCGCCGCCAGCGGCGCGTGCTGCGGTCTCGTCGAGCGCTTTGAGAAACTCATCTACGGCCTTTGCCTGGCCGGGGGCGAGTTGTTGGTGGAATGCCCGGTCGGCGGCGACGGCGTAAAGGCTCGACCCGCGCGCCTCGGCCGCGGCAGCCAGCGCCACCAGAAAACGCTCGCCGAGACCGCGGCGCGGCACGTTGATCACCCGCAGGAACGCCGTGTTGTCTTCCGGGTTGACGATCAGTCTGAGGTAGGCCAGAAGGTCGCGGATCTCGCGCCTTTCAAACCATGACTTGCCGCCGCTCAGGTGATACCGCACGCCGAGCTGGCGCAGGGCTTTTTCGAACGGCCGCGACATGTGGTGGCTGCGGTAGAGCACGGCACATTCGGCGGCTTTGGCGCTGCCGCTCATGATCCGGCGGTGCACCTCGCCGCAGACGCGCTCGGCCTCGGCCTCGACATCGTCGCACGGGATCACGCGCGGTTTTTCGCCCTCGCCGAGCGCGCTCCACAGGCGCTTGTCGTAGAGGTGCGGATTGTGCGCGATCAGGCCGTTGGCAAGGCCGAGAATGCGGCCGGTCGAGCGGTAATTCTGTTCGAGCTTGATGACTTTCAGCTCCGGGAAGTCGCGGCCCAGCCTTTCGAGGTTGTCGGGCGCCGCGCCGCGCCAGCCGTAGATCGACTGGTCGTCGTCACCGACGGCGGTCAGACGCGCCCGGGCGCCGGCCAGGTGGCTCAGCAGGCGGTATTGCGCCAGGTTGGTATCCTGGAATTCATCGACCAGCAGGTCGTGCCACAGATGGCGCCAGATCTCGGGCGCCCGCCCTGATTCCAGCGCCGCGAGCGGGGCCAGAATCAGGTCGTCAAAATCGACGGCGTTCAGCCGTTTGAGCTGCGCCGCGTAGGCGCGATAAACCCGGGCCGCCCGCACTTCGCCGTCGTCCGCCGCCCGTCCGGCCGCCGTCTCGGGATCGAGGCCGTCGTTTTTCCAGCGCGACAGGCGGGCGCGGATGGCCGCCAGTTCGTCACGCGACGTGCGGCCCGGGGCGATCTCGCCGACCAGCGCCAGCGTATCGGCCTCGTCGAGCAGCGACATACCGGCCCGGCGCCCGCAGGACTCGGGATCGCGGCGCAACAGACGCCAGCCGAGGGCATGAAAGGTGGAAATCGTAAAACTGCCGGCCGCCGGCCCGAGGCGGGCGGCGAGCCGGGTTCTCATTTCGCGCGCCGCCTTGTTGGTGAACGTGATCGCCGCGATCTTGTCCGCCGGGCGCTGCCGCCGCCCGGCAAGATACGCCAGCTTTTCGGTGATCACCCGCGTCTTGCCGCTGCCGGCGCCGGCGATGACCAGAAGCGGCCCGTCGCAGTATTCCACCGCGGCAAGCTGGGCGGGATTGAGCGGCGGCGGGCGGGGTGGGCGCATGGGGGGCGCATTCTAGCAGGCTGCCGGTGACATCTGGCATCGGGCGCCCAGATCGCCGATACTGCACACGATGGCCAAGCTGTATTTCTATTACTCGACGATGAACGCCGGCAAATCGACGGTGCTGCTGCAGTCGGCGTGGAACTACCGCGAGCGGGGCATGCAGCCGCTGTTGCTGGCGCCCCGCCTCGATGACCGCGCTGGGCCCGGCCGCATCCGGTCGCGGATCGGGCTTTGTGCCCCGGCCACGGCCTTCGACCCTAAGGACGACCTGTTGGCTCTCGTCCGCACCGCTCTGGCGGCGGAGCAGATGCACTGCGTGCTGGTCGATGAGGCACAGTTTTTGTCCCGCGAGCAGGTCCGGCAGCTCACCGATGTCGTCGATGACCTGTCGATCCCGGTTTTGTGTTACGGCCTGCGTACCGATTTCCGCGGCGAACTGTTTCCCGGCAGCGCCGCGCTTTTGGCCTGGGCCGACGAATTGAAGGAGATCAAGACCATCTGCCATACCGGGCAGAAGGCGACGATGGTCGTTCGGGTGGACACCGACGGCTATGCCCTGACCGCCGGAGCGCAGATCGAAATCGGCGGCAACGAGCGCTACGTCTCAGTCAGCCGCAAGGAATTCAAGCAGGTTTTTTACGGCGGCAAGAAAGTCCGCCTGCTCGAGCGCCCCGATACGGCGCTGCCCCAACCCGATCTTTTCCAGGAGACAGCCGAATGAATCCGTATTCCTGTATCACTGTGTTGTACCGCCCGCTTCTTTTCGCCTTCCTGCCGCTGCTCGCCGCCTGCGGCGGCGGCGAAGCCCCGCCCCCGCCGCCGCTGGAGGAAACCTTCATCGCCGAGCAGGCCGCGGCGCTGGAAAAAGCCAAAGCCGTCGAGGACGAAATGCAAAAAGCCAAGGAGCAACTGGACAAGGCAATCGACGAGCAGCAATAAGGCGCTAACTCGCCATCTCATCCCCCCGCTTGCGGGTAAGGCCCGGCTTAATCTCCCTCCCCCGCAAGCGGGGGAGGGCCGGGGTGGGGGCATAGCGCCTGAAATATCGCCTCCAGCACCCTATTTGTTTCTTTCAAAACCTCGTTATTCCAGAATCGAAGCACTCTGAATCCATGATTCTTCAGGAATTGAGAGCGTGATTCATCTTGTGCCTGTTGCTCGCCGTGCTGCCCACCATCAACTTCAACAATCAAGCTCATTTCTATGCGCGCAAAATCGGCGATGAACGGGCCTATCGGATATTGCCGTCGAAATTTGTATCCTTGCAACTGCCGTTTCCGCAAACCATGCCGCAGGCGACACTCGGCATCGGTCATCTGTCTGCGTAATGCAGTGCTGCTGGCTTGAGTTCGTCGGTTGCACATGCCCCCATCCTAACCTTCTCCCGCCAGCAGGGGAAGGAACCGTTAGACACTGCCACTCACACGGTTTACCCAACTGTTGCATAAATTCCAGGGATTCTCGGTCAAGCTGGCGAGCGCAGCTTGTTCGATTCCCCGACAAATACGTCGGGAACGCAATTTGAACGGCCGCAGGGCCGGCCCGTTGCGACAGGGCGAGGACAGGACAGTCCGAGTAAAAACCGTAGTAATTCTACGGTTCGAGGGGAAGCAGACGAGATGAGCCGCCCGCTTGGGCGAGAAACCGGGCGCGTCACCCCGGGTGAATTCGATATTTGAACTAATACCGTCATAACTATATGATTTCATTGTAGATTAGATGAAATAGAGCAAAATTTATGCAACTGTTGGGTTTAGTAACATTATCCGGGGTGGTGGATTCAAGCTGCTTTGCTAACTCCCGGCGATCAACGTTTCTAGTCCCTCGGCGATCAAGGCGTTGACCACACCGGCATTCTGCTCCATCCGGGCGATGAAGGCGCGCAGCGGCGCGAAGCTGATTGCCGGATGCGTCATGTCACGGCTCCAGCGCATCACGGTATAGCCGTAGGCGTCGGCGATCGTCGGCCGGTTGCCGACGAAATACTCGCGGCCGGCAAGTTCGCTGGCCAGCCAGTCGTACAGGCCGGCGATACGCGCCATCGCCGCTTCCTTCAAGGCCTGAAATTCCGCCTCGCCGCCCTGCGGCAGAAAGCGCTGCGGGACGAAATACGGGGCGTGCGCCGGGTGCAGGTCGGCGTTGCAGAACGCCAGATAACGCAGCACGGCGCGCCGCGAACGCGCCTCGCCGGCCAGGTGCGCCGCCGGATAGCGCTCCGCCAGATCGAGCAGGATCGCCGCCGCCTGGGTAAGCACTTCACCCGCGGGATCAACCAGCACCGGCACTGCGCCTTGCGGGTTGAGACTTTTGATCAACTCACCGCCACGCTCGACGGCAATCGCCTGATATTCGGCGCCCGCCCATTCAAGAGCGATATGCACGGCCAGCGAACAGGCCCCGGGAAGGTAATAAAGTTTTTCCATTGCGGTTACTCCATCGTTGAACAATATCAATCCAAACCAATTGTCATACCAAGCGCGGCGGTGACCGGCGCCGGCAGGTGCAGTGATTTCAGATGGTCGCCGAAGGCCCTGGCGGCGTTCGGTTCGCCGTGGACCAAGTACAGCGGCGGCGGTGGATTGAAGGTGCCGTACCAGCGTACCAGGTCGGCCTGGTCGGCATGTGCCGAGAAACCGCCGAGCGTATGGATGCCGGCCCTGACCGCGACTTCTTCGCCGTAAAGCCGTGCCGTTTTCGCGCCGTCGATCAACCGGCGGCCCAACGTGCCTTCGGCCTGGTAGCCGGTGATCACCAGGTGATTGCGCGGGTTGCCGAGGCGGTGGCGCAGATGGTGCGCGATCCGCCCGCCGGTCATCATGCCTGAACCGGCGATCACGATCACCCGCTCGGCGATCTCGTTGATCGCCTTGGATTCTGCCGCCGATGCGGTGAGCTCGAGTTCGGGCAGCGGGTTGGAATGCCGTGCGGCATTGTTGAACGCCACCGCCTCGCGATCGAGGAGCAGCGGATAGCGGCGATAGATTTCGGTCGCCTGGATGGCCAGCGGGCTGTCGAGAAAGATTCTGAAACGGTCAAGTCCCCATTCCCGGCGGTGGCGCGCCAGGTGATAGATCAACTCCTGGCTGCGCCCGACGGCGAACGCCGGGATCAGCACATTGCCGCCGTGCCGGGCGGCTTCGTCCAGAATGCCGGCGAGTTCCGCCAATGTCGCTTCGCGGCTGCGGTGGCAGCGGTCGCCGTAGGTGCATTCCATCACCACGAGATCGGCGGCCGCCGGCGGCTCGGGGTTGCGCATCAAGGGCGCCCCGTAGGGACCGAGATCGCCGCTGATCACGATCCGCCGTTGCGTGCCCTGTTCATCGAGTTCGAGTTCGAGCGACGCCGCGCCGAGGATATGCCCGGCATCGTGCCAGCGGCAACGCAGGCCGGGCACGATTCCGTGCCACTCACCATAAGCGACGGGTGTGAAACGGCCCAGCGCTGCGGCGACATCGTCCTCGCTGTACAACGGCTCGACCCGGCGGCCGCTCTTTTTTGCTTCGGTCTCGGCTTCGTTGGCCAGCAGACCGGCCGCATCGCGCCATAGGATGGCGCACAGTTCGACGGTGGCCGGGTGGGTGTGAATCGGGCCGCTGAAGCCCCGCTGGCAAAGCAGCGGCAAACGCCCGCTGTGGTCGAGATGGGCATGGGTCAAAAGCACGGCCGCCACATCGCCGGCGGCGAACGGAAACGGTGCGCGGTTGCGCCCGGCGGCATCGCGGCCGCCCTGGATGATGCCGCAATCGACAAGCACGGTCTGCCCTCGGCATTCGAGCGCCAGGCACGAGCCGGTCACTTCGCCGGCCGCCCCGTGAAACTGAAGCTGCATCACCCTTCTCCCACGCCGCCGCTGGCGGCATTGTAGCCGCCCTTCATGCCACTTGACCGGCTGCGACAATTTGCCGCGCCGGCGGCCGATCGCGCGCCGTTATCCTGTCGCCGTGCTGCGGTGCGGCTCCCCTGGCCCGCAGCGCGATCGCTATCATCCGTACCCCGGCCCGGCGGCAATACCGCTTGGCAAACCTGCAATAACAGGGCAGCGCTGTTCAGCTGCGATTGAGGCACAAGCTATAGCTTAAAACTCATGCGGATTCTGTCTTGACAATGGGGTCCACTTCAGGTGGCTTGCGACCTTCATGGTGGAAGCCATTGCGTGACCGGTATTGGCATACCAATCGATTCAAGTGCTGGTTGATCCGCTTGAGGTTTTGTAAATCCTGGCGGTCTTGGCGAGAGGAATCTTTTATCTGGATATATGCGCGCCGTCCTGGCGCGCACCCCCGCCCGGTCGCCTGCGGCGCGGCCAAATTCGTTCCCAACGAATTTGTCCGGATCGCACCCGCTGTCGCAGGCGCCTCCGGAATGAGAAAAAAAGAGGCACAAGGTATGCGCTCCGAGAAAAATGCGGCCCCGGCATGGCCGGGGCCGCAACAGGTACTGACAGCCGTGTCAGCACAGGCACGAAGCCCTGTTCCGGCCGCTCAGTGGAACGACCAGACGGCGACGTCGTGGTGCTCGGGATCGAACTGGTACATCCTCAGGCGCCGCGACGGATCGTGGTTCAGGTTGATCTCGATATCGCGGAACGAGGGCTGGCCCAGGCCTTTTGCCCGGTCGATCCGGATAATGAACGGGTCGAACGGCGGCATGCCGGCGAGCGGCATGAAGTGCACGCGGCCGAACGTGAACCAGGCGCCTGAGCCGGCGAGCGGAATCGTCGACTGGAACTGGTTCTCCCAGCCGCGCCAGCCGCCGAAATCGACCGCGACGTAACCGCGAATATAGTGATCGCCGTTGTAAACTCGGGCCTTGTACTGGAACGGCCGGGTCTCCCATTCGTCCAACTCACGTACCGGCCCGACGCCCATATTCGCGACCTTGGCGTTGATCTGGCCGTAGATCGTGTTGTTGAGGTATACCAGGGTCACGTGGCTGTTCGGATCGAGTTCGAAGCCGCGCGGCAGCTTGGTGCGGAACTTCCAGTCCTGGAACGCCGCCCTGGCCTCTTCCAGTGCGCGGCGGATCAGGAGCCGGCGGCCGTGCGTGGCCGGGCCCGGCAGCGCACCGATGAACCGGATCGACTGCAGAGCGCTCCACATCCGCTTGGCCGGCGCAAGATGCCCGATCTTGCTGATTGCCTGCAGCTTTTTCAACTCACTGGCCCGCGGGTTCTCGCCGAAGACATCGACCTCGAACTGCCGAAGCGGCACGAAGTTGCGCACCTTGCGGGCGTTCTCGATCGCCTGGACCCGCGGCGGATGCCAGCGCCAGCCCCAGGTGTAGGTCAGGTTGTAGTACTTGCCGGGCGGCATCGCGATATCGAAGACACTGCGCGTCCCTTCTTCCATCGGGAAGAAGGTCTGGTCGAAGGCGACCATCGGCGGGTTCTGTATCTGACCGTTGGGTCCGACGACTTCGGCCGCGGTGTCGAAGAACATCGCAAACGGCGAGAAATCGTCGTGGCCGCGGAACAGCGTGTCTTCGACAAAGGTCATCGTCCACGGAATTTCCATCAATTCGTCGGGAATTTCCATGAACATCGTATCGCCTTCGATATGGTTGTCGTACCAGATGTGGCGTACGGAGACGTTGCCGCCGGTGACGTTGCCCTGGGCATCGCGGATCAGCGTGAAATCGTCGGCGTTCTTGACCTTCAGTGGGCCGGTGTAGTGCAAAAGCGGGAAGCCGCTGTACACCCGATCGGGGATCGGATTGCCCTCCAGAATGTCGATGCCGAGCCGGACCGCATCGAGATCGACCGGGCCGGCCTCGTTGCTCTCCTCGATCGCCTGGAACACCGCGTCGAGATCCTGCGTCGGCGACGTCGGGTTGATCGGGGTGACGACCGGGTCGGGATGCAGGTTGTACGGGTTGTCCGGCGTCGAAGGCAGCGTGTTCGGCACCTCGTTGCAGGCGCCGTCGAACACGTTGCTGTTGGCGTTGGGCAGCAGGTTGCTGCCCGGCGGATCGAGGAACGGATTGGACGGCGGGAACATGCCTTCGGCATATTGCACTGTCGTTTTGGTGTCGGTCTGCACCGGCGGCATCAGCATCGGCCGCGGTTGGACACCGGGGTGGCCGGGCGTGCCGGGGGTGCAGACGAAGCCGTCCTGCGCCGCGGCCGGACCGGCGAACAAGCCGCCCACGGCCAGAAGGCCGGTTGCAGCGATATGGCTAAACAATGATCTGGTCTTCATTTCATGCCTCCCCTTTCAGGTCCAGGCGCGCGTCGTACACCGGGCGTTTCCACGCCTGGGCCGCCGGGCCGCGCCGCTGGTAAACCCCTTTCGCCGGCGGCGCCGCCGCCGTGACCCAATCGACCCGGCGGAGCGCCAGGTGCGGTTTGAGATCGGCCGAAAAACCGCCCCACAACCCGACCTTGACGTTGCCGTAGCGCACCATGCCGCGGGCGTGGCCGTGGATGCCGTGCGGGCCGAAGAACCGGTACTGCGCCGTCTGGATATCGTCAGGATGACCGGTCAGCAGTTTCCAGTAGGGTCCGACGCCATGCCTGGCGGCGTATTCCGCCAGGCGCGATTCGGTATCGCGCCGCGGATCGGCGGCCAGGCTGAACATCAAAACATCTTTGCCGAGGCGGTTGCCGAGCGCCTGCTGGATGTTGGCCAGATTGGCCATCACCTTGTCGCTGAGAGCGCTTTGCGTGTCGATCACGTTGACCAGCACGATGCGGTCTTTCATGAACTGGCTGTAAAGCAGCCCGCGGCTGCCGTCATGAGCGATGACCGGCACATCGGGAATGCTGAGTGCCACGGGCACCAGTGCCTCGCCGGGATCGCCCGGCGGCCGGCACATCTTTTGGGCTTCGAAACCCACGGCCTTGGCTTTGTCGGCCGTCGCCAGCAGCGCTGCCGCTGCCGGTACCGCCGCCATGCCCAAGGCGATTTTTTCCAACGCCTTGCGTCTGTCGTTCATTGCAAATCTCCTCAAGTAGTTGCGCGGTACGGCCTAGAAGTCTTCCCCGGCCGGGACCATCTTCCAATTCAGCATCATGGCGTGATCTTCGTGGACGACGTTATGGCAGTGCAACACGTGCATGCCCTCGAAATCGCGCCAGCGACCGAAGAAAGTCACGGTATCGCCGGGGCCGATCGTGGTAACGTCCTTGCGCGAGCGCAGCACGCTGCCGTTCGGGATCGGCACGCCGTTCCATTTGAGGATCTGGAATTCCTCGAAATGGGTGTGCACTGGGTGCGACCAGCTGGTGCCGGCGTTGCGGATCGTCCAGATTTCGGCACTGTTCATCCGGATGCCGACGTCGATCCGGTCTTCTTCCATCGTCTTGCCGTTGATGGTCCAGACACCGCCGTCGTAATCGAACAGAAAATCACGTTCGCGGACGACTTCGTCCAGGTTGATCGCCGGCAGCGGGCGCAGCACATCGGGAATCCGGCTGTTGTCGGGCGCAGTGCTCTGCACGACGCGGAACTGGATCACCGGCATGCCCGGCTCGACCAGCCGCCCGGTCGGCCCGGCGCCGTCGATCTGTTCCATGCGGTTCCAGATTTCGACTTTCTGGCCGACCTGGTAGCGCGTGAAGTCGATGATGATGTCGTGCCGTTCGGCGACACCGAGCGTCAGGCTTTCGGCGACCACCGGCTCGGGCAGCAGATTGCCGTCGGTGGAGAGGATCAGAAACGGGCTGTCGTCGCTCATGAACAACTGGTAGAGGCGCGACGGCCCGCTGTTCAGGATCCGGAAGCGGTATTTGCGCCGCTCGACGTTGAGGAACGGCTCGATTGTCCGGTTGACGACGATTTTGTCGCCCAGCCAGCCGTTGAGCAGCGAGCGGTCGAAGACCACCTGCGCCTCGCCATTGGCGTCGAGTGCGAAGAGCACATCGTTCAGCATCAAGGGCACGTCGTACTTGCCGCTCGGCAGCCGGAAGGCCTCGGGGTTGGTGTCGTTCTCGTCGCCCGAATCCTTGCGGTCGAACAACAGGTAGAAGCCCTGGACGCCGGCATAGACGTTGGTCGCGGTGAAATCAAGCCGGTGATCGTGGTACCACAACGTGTTCATCACTTCCTGGTCGCCGTTCAATCCCTGCGGATCGTCCGGGCTGCCGGCCGGGAAGTGCGGGTAGTGGTAATCCCAGAACTCGCCGGGGTTGAAGTAGTTCTGCGGGATGCCGTCCGATTCCGAAGCCTGGTGACCGTTATGGTGGTGGACCGTGAACGACGGCAGCGCGAAGGTCACCTTGGTGGCACCGACCGGCGGCACGTCGTTGAAACGGCGGACCAGGATCGGCTCGCCGTAACGGCCGACGATCGTCGCTCCCGGTACCAGCCCGTCGAATCCCCAGTGCCACGCGCCGGCGGCGTAGGGCCCCGACGGGTGGTAAACCCAGCGGAACTCGTTGATGTGCTGGACATAGTATTTCTGCGGTAAAAACTCGTTGTACCGCTGATGGGCGTTCGGATCGACCGGCCCCTCTGGGCTGTTATCGATTACGCTCTGCGGCACCGGCTGCAGTACCGGCATGATGAACAACGGCGCGGTGAACGGTTCGACCGGCGGGCTCGGTGCCACTTCGAGCACCGGCGGCCGGCCGTCCGGATCGCACAACTGGGCGTAGCCGCCCCGTGAGGCCAGCAAGCCGGCGCTGCCGCCGGCCGCCAGTCCCATTTTCAGTACGTCTCGACGTTTGACCATGGTTTAATCTCCCCTGTCAATGGATCGGCAGAGCGATCTGCCAAAAAACCGCATGCCACATGGCGGCCAATGCCTGCGGCATGCCTGAAGGACGGCCGGAAGTACGGGAGAACCGGGAATCACCGCCTGGCCGCCTGGAAAGATGCCGCGGCGGCGCGGCGGTGAGTCCTAAATCCACGGTCCCGCTGGAGCGGGCAACCTTTTTACGAACGTCGAAAGAGGTGGGTGATATCAGCCCATCGACGCCGACAGGTACGGAACTCCCGGGCCGGCGGCCTCGGTCGGCGGCCGGCGACGGGAGTTCCAGTAACCTGTGGCGTATTCGTCGGAATCACAATCAGCCCCTTGTAACAGCCGCAGCTCCAATACGGCTATCTGATCGTAAAATGGTTCGTACCCCTGAACCACGGCCGCCAATCTACCCCGCCCAGGCGGGCTTGTCAATACCCCCAGATTTCAGGACAAAACGTCCATCAATCCTGTCTCTCTCTGGCAGTTTGACTTTGAGGCCGAATCTCGGCCGCACGATCAAGCATATAACACTTGCCATTACGATGTCCACCGCCCGAACGGAAAAGGGCGGAAGCGGCTCAGTTGCGAGTGGTGCGTAATTCGCATGATCGCGGCAAATCGCGGTGCCTTTATGGACAATTCACCTCATTTCGGGCAAACTGAGGCTCCCTCGAACATCCAGCGGCAAGCGGCGGAAAAACATGGCGTCCGGCCCTCTTCGAATCCTGGTGCTGCACGGCCCGAACCTGAACCGGCTCGGCCGGCGGCAGCCCGAACTGTACGGCACGATGGCATTGGCCAAGATCGATGCGGCGCTGCAAGCACGGGCGGCGCAGCACGGCGCCGAGCTGACGGCGCTGCAAAGCGACGCCGAACACGAACTGATCGCCGCGATCCACCGCGCCGCCGACGATGGGCTCGACTATCTCATTTTCAACCCGGCGGCGTTCACCCACACCAGCATCGCACTGCGCGATGCGCTGTTGGCCGGCGCGCCGCCGTTCGTCGAGGTGCACCTGTCGAATATCGCCGGGCGCGAGGCATACCGGCGGGTTTCATATTTTTCCGATATCGCGCTCGGCGTCATCAGCGGTTTCGGCGCCCACGGCTACCTTTTGGCCCTCGACGCCCTCTTTTACCATGCGGAGCAGCAACGTCATGGATCTGCGTAAAATCAAAAAACTGATCGAGCTTCTGGAAGAATCCCAACTCACCGAACTCGAAATCCGTGAAGGGGAAGAAGCGGTCCGCCTGTCGCGCGCCGCGCCGCCGGTTGCCGCCCACTTCCCACCGCCGCCGGTTGCCGCCCCGGCAGCCGTCCCGCCAGCATCGCCCGGGCCCGCGGCGGCGGCCAAACCGGCGGTCCCGGAGGGGCATGCGATCCGCTCGCCGATGGTCGGTACGTTCTACAACGCCCCGAGCCCCAATGCCGAGCCGTTTGTCAGCGTCGGCCAGCGCGTCCAGCCGGGCGATGTGTTGTGCATCATCGAGGCGATGAAGATGTTCAACCAGATCGAGGCCGACCAGGCCGGGATCGTCGCCGAGATCCTGGTCGATAACGGCCAGCCGGTCGAATACGACCAGCCTTTGTTCGTGATCCGCTGACCATGCCCGTGCTCGACAAGGTATTGATCGCCAACCGCGGCGAAATCGCGCTACGCATCCTGCGCGCCTGCCATTCCCTGAACATCCCGGTCGTCGCGGCCCATTCGACGGTGGACCGCAACCTGAAGCACGTGGGGATGGCCGAGGAAGCAGTGTGCATCGGACCGGCAACGTCGGCCGAGAGCTACCTCAACATCCCGGCGATCATCGCCGCGATGGAAGTGACCTGCGCCACCGCGGTGCACCCCGGGTACGGTTTTCTGGCCGAAAACCCCGATTTTGCCGAACGGGTGGAAGAAAGCGGCTTTGTGTTCATCGGCCCGCGCCCCGAGACGATCCGCCTGATGGGCGACAAGGTCTCGGCGATCCGGGCCATGAGCCAGGCCGGGGTGCCGTGCGTGCCCGGCTCCGGCGGACCTTTGCCGGCCGACGCCACGAAAATCCGGGCGATCGCCCGCGACATCGGCTACCCGGTGCTGATCAAGGCGGCAGCGGGCGGCGGTGGCCGCGGCATGCGCGTCGTGCACGCCGAAGCCGATATCGAGCGCGCCGCCGCCCTGACGCGCGAGGAAGCCCGCGCCGCGTTCGGCGATCCGACGGTGTACATGGAAAAATTTCTCGAAAACCCCAGGCACATCGAGATCCAGGTGCTGGCCGACGGCCGGGGCAATGCCATCCACCTGGGCGAGCGTGACTGCTCCATGCAGCGCCGGCACCAGAAAATCATCGAGGAGGCGCCGGCCCCGGGGATCACCCCCGCCGAGCGCGCGGCGATCGGCGCGGTCTGCGTCGAGGCCTGCAAGCGGATCGGTTACCGCGGCGCCGGAACGTTCGAGTTCCTGTACGAGAACGGCGCGTTTTATTTCATCGAGATGAACACCCGTATCCAGGTCGAGCACCCGGTCACCGAACGCATCACGCTGGTCGATCTGGTCCGCGAACAGTTGCGCCTCGCCGGCGGCGAGCCGCTGCGCTACGAACAGACGGATATCGTGCTGCGCGGCCATGCGGTCGAGTGCCGGATCAATGCCGAGGATCCGGAGACCTTCCTGCCGTCGCCGGGTCTGGTGGAGGAGTTTCACCCGCCCGGCGGGCCAGGCATCCGGGTCGAATCGCACCTGTACAGCGGCTACCGGGTACCGCCGAACTACGACTCGCTGATCGCCAAGATCATCGCTTACGGCGAGGACCGCGACACGGCGCTGGCCCGCATGCGCGTCGCGCTCGACGAGGTCGTCATCAAGGGCATCAAGACCAACATCTCGCTGCACCGCCGGCTGCTCGCCGAGCCCGGCTTTCTCGCCGGCGGCCAGAACATCCATTACCTGGAAAAATGGCTTGCCCGCGCCCGCTGACCCAAAATACCGGCAACTTGCGCTCGACCTCGCCGCCGGCGAACTCGAACGGATCGAAACTCTGCTCAGCGAACTGGGCGCCGCGGCGCTGACCCTCGAGGACGCCGCCGACCAGCCACTGCTTGAACCGGCGCCCGGCGAAGTGCCGCTGTGGGACCGGCTCAGACTGCATGCGCTGCTGCCGGCGGAACTCGCCCCCGCCCTGATCACAGCCCGCCTTGCCGCGGCGGGTGTGGCAGCCGGCCAACTCGAATGGACGGTGGTCCCCGATCGTCTCTGGGAGCGGGCCTGGTTGGAGCGCTTCGTGCCGCTGTGCTTTGCCGGCCGCCTGTGGGTCGCGCCGCATCACACCACACCGCCGGCGACGGCGGGGCAGGTCGTGCTCAGGCTCGACCCCGGTCTCGCCTTCGGCACCGGCGGGCATCCGACGACCGCGCTTTGCCTGCAAGCCATCGCCGCGGCCGAGTGGCCCGGCCGGACCGTGATCGACTACGGCTGCGGGTCGGGCATCCTCGGTATCGCCGCCGCCCTGCTCGGCGCGGCATATGTCTTCGGCGTCGATCACGACCCGCAGGCGCTGGCTGCGACGGCGGCCAACGCCAAGGCCAATGCCGTCGCCGGCCGCCTGCAGGCGACTGGCCCGGAGGCGCTGCCGGAAATGACCGCCGACTGGGTCATTGCCAATATCCTGGCCGGCACGCTGATCGCTCTGGCGCCGGAACTCATCGCCCGGTTGAAACCGGGCGGCACCTTGCTGCTCAGCGGTCTTTTACCGGAACAAGCCGCCGCGGTCAAAGCCGCTTACGAACCGGCTGTCACGGCCTGGCAAGAGACGAGCGAGGCGGGCTGGTGTGCCCTGTTGGGCCGCCGAGCATAGTTGGGTTCACTGCGCTGGTTTCGGCGCCCAGGCATTGCACCAGCCGCCGGCGGCGACGGTCTTGCCGGGGAAAATCGCGCACGGCCCACGGACGCTCTCGCCGGTGCCCTGGTATAAGGCGCAGTTGTGGCAGAACTGGTCGGCGGCATGGCGCGGAAAGGCCGCGGCATCGACTGTGCCGGTGTCTTCGTGATAGCCGAGCGCCACGGCGGCCGGGTCATCCACCGCCAGTGGTGGCAGATCGGCCTGCGCCACTGTTCTGAACGGCTTGAACACCAGGGCGGCGCCCAGCCCCAGGCAGGCGGTGCGTAGCCATTGGCGGCGGCTGATTCCGGCGGCCGGCAGGCGGCCTTCAGGGTTGCTTGGTGTGTGGGACATCGAAATCACCTTCGGGTCGGTTTGCCAGCGGCATATTGTCCAGATAAACGATCAACGGGTCTTGATCCAGGTCAACGCCTCGCCGACCCGCCGGAACGGCAACACCGCATTTCCGGCCGGCATTGCAAGCGCGGCCGATCCATCGCATAATCGCCGTTCCTTCCCGGCCTTGCCGGGCGGGCGGGTTTTACTAACAACGCCGAATCTCATCCGATCGTTCCGGGTGCCGGCCCGCCAGCCGCCCGCGCCAAGCAATATGTGCCGCTGTGACGGCGGCGGGACGCCGGTGACCGATTCGCCATAAGGGAGGTCCGCTCATGCGGGATCGTTACATCCTCACGATTACCAGTTGCAAAGGTGCGCGCCATTTCCCGCTGAGCCAACTGATGCGCCGCATCCTGCTCGGCCTCGGCGCCATCCTGGCGCTCAGCCTGCTCAGTAGTTTCAGCGTGATCTACCTGCTGAACGGCAAGGTCGGCCATCTGCGCGCCCGTGTCGCCGGCCTGCAGACCGACCAGCAACAGATCACCGCCGCCAACCGCCAGTTGCTGGCCGAACAGCAGCGGCTCAAATCCGCGGTGCAGGTGAAAACCGAGGAACTGGTCCGGCTCAGCGACGAACTCGACCAGGTCGAGGTGCTGATCGGCCTCAAACCCGAACCGGCGCTCGGCCTGGCGCAACGCATCGATACGGCGAGCCAGACGGCGCTGGAAAAAAGAATGATGCTGGAATCGATCCCCAGTGGTTTTCCTTTGCGCGATTCGAGGATCACCAGCCGCTACGGCATGCGCCTACACCCGGTCCGCGACGAGGAAGCCTTCCACGGCGGCGTCGATCTCAAGGCCCAGCGCGGCACGCCGGTGTACGCCACCGCCGACGGCGTCGTCGAATGGGCCGGCGTGCAGCAAAGCAGCGGCCTCGGCAAAATGGTCAAGCTGGCGCATAATTACGGCTTCAGTTCGATTTACGGCCACCTCGACCGGATCGACGTCAAAACCGGACAATACGTCCGCAAGGGCGATCTTCTGGGCTTGAGCGGCAGCACCGGGGTGACCAGCGGGCCGCACCTGCACTACGAAGTCCGCTACTTGCAGCGCCGTCTCGACCCGGCGCCGTTTCTGGGCTGGTCGCTGGATCGCTACGACACTTTATTTGCTAAGGAGGAACGGGTTCAATGGGAATCATTGGCAGAGGCCTTAAGACGGACGACGACCGTCCAGGAACGACTGTTATCGCAGCAGGGACCAAGCTGGTCGGCAGCCTCACCCTGAACGATGGTTTCCATCTCGACGGCCAGATGGAAGGACAGGTCAACTCCGAAGGTGATGTGTCGATCGGCAAGAACGGCGCCTTCGACGGCGATATCCGCGCCCGCCGGGTCGTGGTCTGCGGCCGCTTCAAAGGCAATATCGATTGCGAGCGTCTGGAGATCGTCGCCAGCGGCCACGTCGAGGGCGAGATCGAGATCAGCGAGCTGGTGATCGAAGCCGGCGGCCAGTTCAGCGGCGCCAGCCGGATCAAGAACCAGACGCCGCGGCAGCTCGGTTATCAAGGCAGCGGTGCAGATGGCGATTGAACGGCCGGACGTCACCGCCCCGCCGGCTCACCCAGCCAATTGCCCAGCCACTCGCCCAACCAGTCACTGACGCGGCGCGCCGCGCCGCCCGGTGCGGCGAGCACCGCCTGATTGAATTCCAATTCGATACCGAGATAGCCGCCTTCCGGATAAAGCCGCCGCAAGTAACGGGTTATGCCGTCGGCGGTGCCGCGGTACGGTTGGTTGCAGCGCACCCGCAGCCCGGGCATCGCCACTTGAAGATCGTGTTGCAGGCGCCGGCACAACGCTTTTTCCCCCCGCCGCCCAGGATCGTAGAGCAGGCCGAGATCGACGCGCCGGACCCGGCCGGCGAAGATCGGCGTAAAGCTGTGCACCGAAAGATGCAATACCCCGGCGCCGCGTGCCAGGCCGGCGGCGACCGCCTGCTCGACGGTCTGCCGGTAGGGCCGGTAATAACCCCGCTCGATCGCCGCCCGTGCCGCCGCGGGCAGGTGCCGCGTGTAACGCGAAAAGCGGCGCGGGTTGGCCGGCGAGCGGTTGAGGTCGATCAACAGGCGACTGTACCGGCCGGCGAACAACGGCGCCTCCAACGCCGCGGCCAGCCGCCGGGCCACGGCCCGCGCCCCGGAATCGAAACCCAGGTGCGAAGCCAGATCAGCCTTGGCCCCGGCGAACAGCCTCGCCCAGCGCTTGGGCAGCGCCGGGCTGGCGTGCTCGCAACTGATCACGATACAGCGCAAGGCTCGAACATCCGGTCGGCGGCCAGGCAGTCGGCCAGCGCGGCGTAAACCCGGCGCAGCTTTTCACGGCCGGGGTTGTCGCCGGCCGCGGCGAGCAGGCGGGTGGCCAGCGTCCCGGTACTGAGGATGCGGTCGAGCGGCGCTTGGGCGAAGGTCGGCAGCAAGCCCTCGGCGTCCAGGCGGTCGAGCACCATCGCCCACAGGTGACCGGCGGTCACCGGGGCTTGCGGCAGGCCCAGAAGACGCCGCCACGGCTCGGCGGCGAGCGGTGTCGTTTCGGCGCCGATCAGCAGTCGTTTGAACAATTCGACCAGCAGCGCCTGATCGACCACCTCCTGCGCCGCGAGGCCGCACCAGCGTTCCTCGACCAGCGCCCGGGCCAGGGCTGTCACCGCGGCGAGAACGGCGAAATCGGCGGTCACGCACTCCTGGCTGTCGAGCGTCCGCACTTCGATCGATTGCCGCGAAAAACGCGGCAACGCGCCGCGGCTGTTCAGCCATTCCTCGGCCAGCACCCCGGCCGGATCGAGCGGCGCGATCGCCCGGTACATCGGCTCGAGGATGCGCCGCTGATACGCGGCGATCGAAAAGACCGGTTCGGGCACGACGTCGCCGGCAACTTCCGGTACGCGGTCGGCATTGTGGCGGTACACCTCCATCCGGTAACTGCGATAACCGGTGGCCCGCCCGCCGGCATACGGCGAGCTTGCCGCCAGCGCGTTGAGCAGCGGCAGCATCAGGCGGAGCGCGGCGTGCAGACGGCCGAATTCCCGATCGCCGTCGAACGGCAGATTCAACTGCACGCTTTGCAGGTTGACCCAGCCGTGGCCGCGGCACGAAAAAATCCGGTCGTAGGCGGCATAGACTTCGCCAAAGCCGCCCGGCCAGAGCTTGATCTCGCGCTTAGGGTCCATCCACGGGTGCATCGAGGAGGGTATCAGCTGCGCGCCGTCCGCCGCCAGGCGGCGGTTGATCTCGCCGATCTCGGCGACGAACTTCGGCAGCAACATTGCCAGATCGGCGACCGGCGGTTCGCACTTGATCTCGATCAGGTGCGCCGCCAGTTCGTTGCACCAGGTCACCGCACCGCGCGGCACTTCATCGACAATACCGGATGCATCGCGGAGCAGGCGGTCGGCCCACGGCCGGATATCGAGCGTCCGGCGGTCGGCGATCATGTATTCGATCTCGACGCCGTAGACCGCGAACAGCGGCCACGGCCCGGCCGGAGCTGGAACGGCAGCGGTCAACCCCGGGCCTGCTTGCGGGCTTCGACCCGGCGCATCAATTCACCCATGATCGCCAGGTAAAGTTCTTCGCCGAGCACCCGATCCTCGACGCCTTTGTCGATATTCGGGTTGTCGTTGACCTCGATCACCTGGCAGCGCCCGCCGAACTGTTTCAGATCGACGCCGTAGAGCCCGTCGCCGACGGCGCGCGCGGCGCGCACCGCGGTGTTGAGGACATTGACCGGCACCGCCGTGAGCGGCAGCGTATCGAAGCCGCCGGTCTGGACATTGCCGGCGGCGTCGCGGTTGATGATCTGCCAGTGGCCGCGGGCCATGTAATAACGGCAGGCGTAGAGTGCCTGACCGTTAAGCACACCAATGCGCCAATCGTATTCCGTCGGGGTGTAAGCCTGGGCGAGTACCAGGTCGGAATGGCTGAAAAAGCGCGCCAGCCCGGCTTTCAATTCCGCCGGGTCGGTAACCCTGATCACCGCCTGCGAAAATGCCCCGTCGGGTTGCTTGAGAACGCAGGGAAAGCCCAACTCGCGCTCGATATCGGTTTTTTGCCCCTTGACCAGTATGCAGGTCTGTGGCGTCGGGATGCGGCGGCGCTTGAGCAGTTCGGCGAGAAAAACTTTGTTGGTGCAGCGCAGAATCGAATCTGGATCGTCGATCACCACCGCGCCTTCCAGCGCGGCGCGACGGGCGAAACGGTAGGTGTGGTGGTTGACCAGCGTCGTCTCACGGATGAACAGCGCATCGAATTCGCCGAGCCGGCCGAAATCCTCAGGACCGATCCTCTCGACCGCGAAACCGACGCGTTCGGCGGCACGGACGAAGCGCCTGAGCGCCCCCTCGTCGGACGGTGGCGCTTTTTCCTCGGGGTTGACCAGCAAGGCGAGGTCGTAGCGCCCCGAATGGGCCCTTGTTTGCCGCCGGCCGGCGAAATGGCGCGCCGCGGCCTCGAACAGAAACGGCCGGTGCGCCGGCGCGACATCGGCCAGCGGCATCGGGCGCAGACTGACCATATCCCACTCCTCGCGGCAGCGGAACCGGGCGCGCAGCAGCGGCGCGGGAAACAAATTGAACAGGGCGCGTGACAACCGCCGGTAGCGCTGTGCCATGTTCTGCCCGAAATAGATGCTCAGCGTGAAATCGTCGGACTGCAGATCGCGCAGCGATTTGCGGATCAGTTCCTCCTCACCGCTGGCCAAAAGGCGCAGCGAGCTGCGGGATTTCAGATCCTGCATGGTCATCACACCGGGCAGCGGCCGGTGGTTGCGGGCTTCGGCTTGCAGCGAGACGTAATAGCCGACGCTCTGGTAGCGGTACGAGCGGCAAAGATTGATGACCCGCGCCTCGTGATAGGCGTCCGGCCGGGTCAGGTAGTCGGCGGCGGTGACGACCCGCGCCCCGGGCCAGACGTCTTCCCAATCCTCGGGTTTTTCGACGACGATCAGCCAGCGCTTCATATGGAGCCTGTAGAAATAGGCCGGTAGAGGTGGAGCGGTCGTCCGGGTCAGTCTTCGCGCGCGGCTTCGAGGTGCAACAGGTCGGAACGCAGGATGCCGATCCTGCGGCGCTCGACGCTGAGCAGGCCCTCGTCGCGAAACACGGTGAACAACCGGCTGACGGTCTCGACCGCCAGGCCGAGGTAATTGGCCAGGTCGTAGCGCGACAGGCTCAGTGTGAACTCGTCGGCGCGCAAGTTGCGGTCTTCCAGGCGTTTGGCATAGCTGACCAGAAAACTCGCCAGCCGGGCACGGGCCGCCTTGCGGGTGATCAGCGTCAGGTGTTGCTGTTCCTGGTTGATCTCGCGGCTGACCATGTTGAGCAGTTGGCGGTGCAGCCCCGGCACCTGCGCCGCGACCCGTTCCAGCTCGCTGTAGGGGATCTCGCAGATGCTGCTCGCCTCCAGCGCCTGCGCCGCGCACTGGTGGCGGCCGGGGCCCAGCGCATCGAGGCCGAGCAGTTCGCCGGTCAGGTGAAAGCCGATGATCTGTTCGCCGCCTTCGGGCAAGGACATGACCGATTTGAAAGAACCGAAGCGGACGACGTACAAGGCGCTGTACGGCTGGCCGGGAAGAAACAGAAACTGGCCGCGGTCATAGCGGCGGTGCTCGGCGATCAACTGGTCGAGGGTGGCGAGGTCGTGCTGGTCGATGCCCGCCGGCAGGCACAGCTCGTGCAGCGTGCAATGCGTGCAACTGCGCCTGAGTTTTTGCAAGTCGATGATTTTGGCGGGCTGCGTCAAGGTGCTGCCTCATCTCCCTTGGTATCCGCCCGCACTGGAAAGACGATCCGGTGAAATGCCGACGGCGGTCTACATTGTACATGTGGCAGGGGTTCCGAAACCAGGTCAACCAACCGCCGGCGCCGGGTACAGCCAATTGACCATCAGTAACAGGACCGCCATATACAGCACACTGAGCCCGGCGCCGCTGCGCATGAAGTCGGCGACCCGGTAGTTTCCCGGGCCGGTGATCAGGGCGTTGACTGGATGGCTGGACAGCACGAAGCCGTTCGAGACACCGATGCTGGCGAGCAAGGCGTAGGCCGCCGGGTTGGCCCCGCTGGCCAGCGCGATGTTGATCGCCAGCGGCACCAGCAGCACCGCCGCTCCGACATTGGAGACGAGCAGCGTAAAAACGGTGGCGAGCACGGCGACGACGACCTGCATCGTCAGGTCCGGCGCCCCGGCGAACAGGCCGACCAGGCCCTGCGCCACCCAGGCGGCGGCGCCGGTGGTCTCCATCGCCCCGCCGAGCGGGATCAATCCGGCCATCAGGAACACCGTTTTCCAGCTCACCGCCTGGTAGGCTTCGTCGATGCTGAGCACGCCGCCAAGGATCATCGCCAGCGCCCCGGCCAACAGCACCACCGCCAGGCGCAGGTCGCTCCCCAGGCTCAGGCTGAGGGTCAGCAGGAAGATCGCCAGCGCGTGCCAGACTTTCTGCGGCCGGGCCTCTTCCTTGGGCAGATCGGTGGCGACGACGAAATCGTGCTCGCGGTCGAGAACCGCCAGATCCTTCCAGCTCGAATGGCTGACCAGGCAATCGCCGGCCTGCAGGGTCTGTTCGCGGATCGGCCCGCCCTTGATCTCGCCGCGGCGGTTGACGGCCAGCACACTGATGCCGTAGCGCGAGCGCAGCCGGGCCTCGGCGACGGTCTGGCCGATCAGCCGCGAGCCGGGCGGGATCACCACTTCCGAAACCCCGGCGAGCGCCGGGTTGAACAGGTGGCCGAAGGTTCTGAGCCTAGGCTGCAGGCGCAGGCGATTGTCGATCGCAAAGCGCGTCACTTTTTCCCTGGAGCCCATGACGCCGAGGATGGTGCCGACCCAGATCATCTCGTCGGCCGGCGGCGCCAGCCGTGGTTCGCCGGTATTGCGGATGGCCAGGATGTACGGCGCCCCGCCCCGCCGTTCGGCTTCTTCGATGCGCATGCCGACCAGTGGGCTGTCCACGGTCACGATCAGTTCGAACAACTCGCCGGTGATACCGTAAATCTCGGCGAAATAGTGCTGGGTGCGGGTACGCGCCGCACCGCTCGGCGCCGTCTCGCGGGGCAGCAACCAGCGCCCCAAGAGCAAAAAATACAAAATCCCGGTGGTCAACAGCGCAACGCCGATCGGTGTCACGTCGAACAGTTCGAACGGCTTGAGTACCGCCGCACCCGGCGGCAGGGAGCGGTTCGACTGGGCGATCTGGTCGTTGAGCAGGATCAGTGGCGATGAACCGATCAGCGTCATCGTGCCGCCAAGGATGGTGCAAAAACCCATCGGTATCAAAAGGCGCGAGGCCATGATGCCGGTGCGCGCCGCGATCCTTGTCACGACCGGTACGAACAGCGCCGCGGCGCCGACGTTCTGCATGAACGCCGAGGCCAGGCCCGCGGCGGCGGTGACCATCGACTGCAAACGCCATTCCGACTTTTGCCCAAGACGGATGGTCCAGGCCGCGACCTGGGTCATGACCCCGGTGCGGTCCAGCCCGGTGCCAAGGATCATCACGGCGATCACCGCGATCACCGCGTTCGAGGCGAAACCCGAAAAAAGCTGCTCGCCCGGCAACAGCCCGGTCAGGCCGAGCAGGACGAGCACGGCGAGCGCCGTCACATCGACGCGGATCCATTCGGTGATGAACAGCACCGCGGCCAGCACGACGATGGCCAGCACCAGCAGCATGTCGCTGCTCAGTTGCAGACTGCCTTCCATTCAACTCGGATCTGTCATGACCCGCCGCCAGATCAGATCGATGACCGGATGGCCGAGATCGCGGCCGCGGCGCTCGAAACGGCTCGCCGGCCGCCACTTCGGGCGTGGCACGCGCGGCATATCGCCCGCGGCCGGCTCAAGCTGCGGGACCGCCGCCACGGCCAAGGCGGCGCTGGTGGCGTAATCTTCCCAATCGGTCGCGAAATGCAGCAGGCCGCCGGCCTGCAGGCGGTCGGCAACCAGGGAGACGAATTCAGGCTGCATCAGGCGCCGTTTGTGGTGCCGTTTTTTCGGCCACGGATCGGGAAAATAAATTCGCACCCCGGCGAGCGATCCGGGGGCGATTCTGCGCTGCAACAACTCGACCGCATCGCCTTCATGGACCCTCACATTGGCGATCCCCTCGCGCTCCAGCAGGCGGTATAAATGGCCGATCCCGGGGCGGTGGACCTCGGCGCCGATGAAACCAGTGCCGGGCGCCGCGGACGCCATTTGGGCCAGCGTTTCGCCGTTACCGAAACCGATTTCGAGGATCACCGGCCGCGCCTGGCCGAACAAGGTTTCGGCGTTCAACACGCAAGGTTCGTCCGGCACGCGGTACTTGCCGGCCAGCGTCTCGAGGGCCCGCGCCTGGGCCGGGGTCATCCGGCCCTCGCGCCGGACATAAGAGCGGATCGGCCGTGCTTGTGGGGAACTCACACCACCAACCCGTCGGCCGGCGACGAGGCGCTGGCGAAACGCCGGCGCGGCATCCGGCCGGCGCGCCAGGCGGCGCGTCCGGCCTCGACCGCAAGGCGCATGGCGTGCGCCATCAGCAGCGGATCGCGCGCTTCGGCGATCGCCGTGTTCATCAACACGCCGTCGCAGCCGAGTTCCATCGCGATCGCCGCATCCGACGCGGTACCGACCCCGGCATCGACCAGGATCGGCACCCTCGCTTCCTCGACGATGGTCATGATGTTGTAGCGGTTCTGGATGCCGAGACCGGAGCCGATCGGCGCCGCCAGCGGCATCACCGCGACACAGCCGAGTTCGGCGAAACGGCGGGCCATCACCGGGTCGTCGCTGGTATAGACCATTACCTCGAAATCCTCGGCGACCAGCGTCTCGGCGGCTTGCAGCGTCGCCGGCAGGTCCGGGAACAGGGTTTTGGCATCGCCGAGCACCTCGAGCTTGACGAGATTCTGACCGCCGAGCAGTTCGCGCGCCAGGCGGCAGGTGCGCACCGCGTCGGCCGCCGTGTAGCAGCCGGCAGTGTTGGGCAGGATCGTAAATTGGTCCGGCGGCAGGACGTCGAGCAGGTTCGGTTCGCCGGGATTTTGGCCGATGTTGCTGCGCCGGATTGCGACGGTGACGATCTCGGCACCGGCGGCCAGCGTCGCGGCGCGGGTCTCGGCAAGATCGCGGTACTTGCCGGTGCCGGTCAACAACCGGGAACGGTAACGGCGCCCGGCGATCAGCAGCGGATCGTCGCCGGCCGGCGCGGCAGCTTCATCGGCCGCCGACGGTGATTCACGCATCGGAAAAGTCATGGGCGATCTATACCAGAAAATGTTCGTTTGTCGAGTTACCCGCCGCCGATGGCGTGGACGATTTCGATCCGGTCGCCCGCCGCCAGCGGGCGCGTCTCGTGCATGCTGCGCGGCACGATCTCGCCGTTGATTTCGACCGCCGTGCGCCGGCCGGTGAGGGCCAGGCGCTCGAGCAGGGCGCGCACGGTGAGGCCATCCGGCAGTTCCTGGCGGCGGCCGTTGAGCGTGATCGTGACGGACCTGGCCATCAGGTAGCCTGCCGCTCGTACAAGGTCACCAAAATGGCCATGCGCATCCTGATGCCGTTGGCGACCTGTTCGAGGATCAGTGACTGCTCGCCGTCGGCGACCTCCGGCGCGATTTCGATGCCGCGGTTGATCGGCCCGGGATGCAGCACGAAACACTGCGCCCCGGCCCGCGCCAGGCGCTCGGCGGTCAGGCCCCAGGCGGCATGATACTCCTCCGCCGCCGGCAGTTTGACGCCGCTCATCCGTTCTTTTTGCAGGCGGAGCATCATCACCGCGTCGGCGCCTGCGAGGGCGGCGTCGAAATCGTTGAACACCCGAACCGGGCCGGTGGGCAACGGCTCGGGCAGCAACTCGAGCGGGGCCGCGAGGCGGATTTCGCGCGCCCCGAGCATCGTGAACAAGACAACGTTCGAGCGGGCGACGCGCGAGTGGCGGATATCGCCGGCGATGGTCAGGACCAGGCCGTCGAGCGAACCCCGCCGGCGGTACAAGGTCCAGGCATCGATCAGCGCCTGGCTGGGATGGGCATGCGCCCCGTCACCGGCGTTGATCAAGTGCAGTCCGGGCGGCGCCTTGGCGGCGAGCTGCGCGACGGAACCGACCAGCGGGTGGCGGACGACCAAAAAATCGAGACCCATCGCCGCCAGCGTCAGCATCGTGTCGGGCAGGGCTTCGCCCTTGGTCGCCGAGGACGCCGAAGCATTGATATTGACCACTTCGGCACCGAGCCGGCGGGCGGCGAGTTCGAACGACACCCGGGTCCTTGTGCTGGACTCGTAAAACAGGTTGGCGAGCGTCGCGCCGCGCAGCGGCCCGGCCGGTGGCGGCGCCGCGGCGGCGGCGAACAAACGCTCGACCTCAGGCTGTGACAGCGAGGCGATATCGAGCAGGTGGGGCGGAAACGATGAAGTCATGGATTTTCCCGGACCACGGCGCGGCGCGCGGCCTCATGCTGCCACGAGTCGAGGATCGCCGCCGCCGCCGCCGCATCGCGCCGGCGGGCCGCTGCCCGGGTCCGCAAACCGGCACGGCGCGCCGCGGCCAATACACCGGCGGCCTCGCGCGTTGACAACCGTTCGTCGTGCAGCTCGACCGCCAGCGGATAACGCGCCTGGAGCGCCGCGGCAAAACGCCGCGTTGCACGCGCCATCGGCGTCTCGCCGCCGGCGGCGGAAAGCGGCAGGCCGACCACCAGGCGCGTCGGGCGCCAGGTGGCGATCAGGGCATCGAGTTCGCGCCACAGCGCATCGCGGTCAGCCGCCTGAACGACGGCCAGCGGCCGCGCCGCACCAAGCCGCTCGTGGACGAGCGCGACGCCGATTTTCCGGGTGCCGAAATCGAGGCCGAGCACCACCGCACCGGCGGTATCAGGCATGGCCGGCCTGTGAGCTCAGGTTGTCCGGGTGGATGCCGAGATGGCTGACGGCACGCTGCCAGCGCTGGTCGAGCGGCAGGTCGAACAGCACGTCGAGACTCGGCGTGGTGTGCAGCCAGGCATTGTCGAGCATCTCGTCCTCGAGCTGTCCCGGGGCCCAGCCGGCATAGCCGAGGGCGAGCAGGAAACGCCGCGGCCCGCGGCCGGCGGCGATCGCCTCGAGAATATCCCGCGAGGTGGTCAGTTGCAGGTGCTCGCCGAGGGTGACACTGCTCTCCCATTCGCCCTCGGCCTCGTGCAGCACGAAGCCCCGTTCGCGGTGCACCGGCCCGCCTTCGAGAACCGGTATGGCCGACAAGGCCTCGTCGTGGCACTCGATGCCGAGCTGGGCGAGGATATCGAGCAGCGTGAAATTCGACGGCCGGTTGACGACGATCCCCAGCGCGCCGTCGGCGTTGTGCTGGCAGATCAACGTCACGCCGCGCGAAAAATTCGGATCGACAAGACCGGGCATCGCGATCAGCAACTGGCGGTCAACGTATTCCCCGGCCGTCGTGCCGGTGGGGAGCGGTGATTTGGGTTGATTCATGGGCTTGCCACCTGGGTACACAATAACAGCATGTTCGCCTGTCGAATCCTCGGAGTTGGCGTGCGGCTCGCGCCAACCCTTGACAGGGCGAAGCTCAGTTATGGCCTGTGCCGCACTTTGCGCAGCCCGCTCGCCCCGGGATGGGGGCGATCTGGACCTCCGGCAGGCCATCAGCCGGATTGCAGCCCCGTGACCGAAAATTCCCAGGTCCGGGTAATATTCAAGACATCGGTTTCGGCCGCAATATCCTCGGTAAACGGCGCGAACGGCGCCGCCAGGCGGACGATGCCGACCGCCGCCTGATCGAGCAGCAGCCAGCCGGAAGAGCGCATCACCGCGACCGATTCGACGCTGCCGTCGCGGCGCACCGTGACCGACAGCACCAAAGAACCGTTCAGCTTGCGGCGCCTTGCCTCTTCCGGGTAATTCATATTGCCGATGCGCTCGACCTTGCTGACCCAGGCCTGCATGTAGGCGGCGTAACGCCAGTCGCGGGTATTGGCGTTGATGAACTTGCGGCGCTCGCCGCTGATCCGGGTGAGGCCCTGGTGACTGGCCAGCGGCTGCTGGCGCGCGGCGCGCAGGGATTCGCGGATCAGTTCGCGGGCCGCCGGCAGGGGTTCGACGACCGGCGCCTCCGGTGCCCCGAAGGCGACCTGGGTGTCCACCGCGGCCAGCGCCGTCACCCGCTCCGCCGGGCGCGCCCGGTGCGGCGCGCCGGGGTCGCGCTGCACCGGATCCTGGTGGTCGTCGGGCCCGCTTTCCAGCGGCGGCTGCCGGCTGCCGGCCAATTCCATGACCTGCGCGTTGCCGCCGCCGGTGGCATTGGTCTGCGCCAGGTAATCGGCATGCTCGGGGGGCGGGCCCGGGCGGTCGGCGACCAGCACCACGTCGAGCCGCGGGGCCAGCGGCGGGCCGTCGAATTCCGGTGGCACGAAGCGCAACTGCACGATCACCAGGGCGTGCACGGCAAGAGCGAAAGCGAACGCCAGATAGAAGGTGTCGGTACCCCACCTCGCGGGCCGATCCAGCGGCAGCAAGAACGATTGGGGAGCGAGTTTCATGCCGAGCAACGTGCCTCCAGCACATCGAACAATTGAGCCGCAATGTTGATATCGTACAGCCGATCGAGCTCGCGGATACAGGTCGGGCTCGTGATGTTGATCTCGGTCAGAGCCTCGCCGATCACATCCAGCCCGGCGAACAGCACGCCGCGGCGGTTTAACTCCGGCCCGACGCGGGAGACGATCCAGCGGTCGCGGTCTGTCAGATCGACCCCTCTGCCGCGGCCGCCGCGCGCCAGGTTGCCGCGAAAATCATCGTCCGGCGGCACGCGCAAAAGGGCGTGCGGCACGGCCTCGCCGGCGATCAGCAGGATCCGCTTGTCACCTGTCCGGGCCTCTGGAATGTAACGTTGGGCCATCACCGCGTGCCGGCCCTCGGCGGTCATCGTTTCGATGATGACATTGAGATTGGGGTCGCCGGCGGCGGCCTGAAATATACCACTGCCCCCCATGCCATGCAGGGGCTTGAGCACCGCATGTCCTTCCCGGGCGACGAACTCGCGCAGCAGCGCGGCGTTGGCGGTGACCAGCGACGGCGCCATGCATTCGGGGAACCAGGTCGCGGCCAGCTTCTCGTTGGCGTCGCGCAGTGCGCTGGGGGCGTTGACCACCAGCACCCCGTCGCGGACGGCGTGGTCGAGCACCCAGGTCGCGGCCAGATAATCCGCATCGACCGGCGGATCCTGGCGCATCAGAATCAGGCCGAAAGAACGCAGTGGCTTGATTTGGCGATCTCCGGCCGCCAGCCAATCGGGGCGGTCGGCGACCCGCACCGGGCGGGCCGCGGCCGCCGCCTGCCCGCGGTCGAGCAGCAGCTCACCGCCCTGCGCGACCCACAGCGCATGGCCGCGGGCCTGCGCTTCGAGCATCATGGCCACGGTCGAATCCTTGTGCGCCTTGATCCGCGCCGGCTCGTCCATCACCACCAAAATCGCCAGAGCGGCCATCTTTGCCTCCGTCGGAGATGATGATATTGTAACGGCAAAGCCAACCCTGACATTAAGTATTTCTCACAACCTACTGGCATATATGGCTTTTTTGGTGTTAGGATTGGCCGGCCGAGGCCCGGTGCGGGCGGGCGGCGCGCTGCTCGGCACGGCCGTAAAAGCGCGGGGCGAAACGGGATTGACCCAGGGTTGAAACGAAGTTGGCCGAGCCGATGACAAAAGGAAACGAGACGGATCTGGCCGGGCTCAAGGTGCTGGTGATCGACGATAGCAACACGATCCGGCGCTCGGCGGAGAGCATGCTGCAAAAGGAAGGTTGCCAGGTGGTCACGGCGGAGGACGGCTTCGTGGCGCTCGGCAAGATCGCGCAATTTTGCCCGGACGTGATCTTTGTAGATATCATGATGCCGCGTCTCGACGGTTACCAGACCTGCGCGATCATCAAGAACAACAAGCAGTTCGAGGCGACACCGGTCATCATGTTGACCAGCAAGGACGGGCTGTTCGATCGGGCGCGGGGGCGCATCGTCGGGTCCGACCAGTACCTGACCAAGCCCTTCACGCGCGAGGAACTGACCACCAGCCTCCGGCAATTCGCGGCCCGGCGGCGACGTTAGGTGTTAGGTTTGGCGGACCATGAGCGAAGAATGAACAACCAGGCGAGGAACGACGACCCAACTGGGGGCGGACCATGCTGACTGCCGCCGGTAACGCGCTGTTCGACCGTTTTGCCGACTACGAACGCCGCAGCCTTGCCCACGAGGCCAAGGCCGCGGTGGGCAAGCGCAGCACGACGTTCGACGGCGTCGTCTTCCGCCTGGCCGATTATCATTTGACGCTCGGCATCGACGAGGTCACCGAGATCCTCGGCGTGCCGCAGGCGACACCGGTGCCGGGCGCCAAACCCTGGCTGCTCGGCGTCGTCAACCTGCGCGGCAACCTCGCGCCGCTGATCGACCTGGCGTGGTTCTTGTTCAACAAGCGCACGCCGCTGACCAGCCATACCCGGGTACTGGTGATGCCGCTGCAGAACCGGCCGATCGCAGTCCTCATCGACGAGGTCGTCGGCCAGCGGCACTTCGCCGAGAGCGAGGCAGAAGCGCCCGCGACTTTCGCCGCGACGCCGCTAGCACCGTACATCGAGCGCGAGTTTCAGCAAGGTAATATCACATGGGGGCAGCTCAGGATCGGCGCCCTGGTCAATCAACCCGAATTTATGAACGGCGCGGCGGACTGAGGATGGCACAGCGCGCGGCATCAACCGAGATCGAATAACAGGAGCCGAAACCATGAGTGCGGTCAAACCCATCGAAACACCCCGCCGCGGCACCCCCTTGCAATGGGGCTTCATCGCCGTACTCGTCGCCCTGGTCGGTGCCGCGGTCTTCAATTTCTTCAAGTTGAACGAGGCCGCCCGCCACCAGCAGCAATACCTGCAACTGACGACGCGCATGCAGGTCGTCAACCAGCAGATGGCCAAGGCCGCCGGCGAGGCGGCGATCGGCAACTTCGAGGCGTTCGACGAATTGGCCGCCACCCGCGACCAGATCGCCGCCGACCTCGTCACCCTGCGCCAGGGTGACGGCACGACCGGCCTGCCGCGCTCGCCCGCCGCGGTCGGCAACCAGCTGGCCACCGCCGAGGAAACGTGGAGCAACCTGCACGCCAACGCCAGCCGCATCGTCGAGCGCAGCGAATTGATCCTCGACCTGGCCGGAAGCGCCAGCACCTTCACCAGCATCGTCCCGGTGCTGTTGTCGCGCACCGACGAAACGGTCCGCCTTTTGACCGAGGGCGGCGCCCCCGGCGTGCAGATTTTCACCGCCGGGCGGCAACTGGTGCTCGCCGACCGCATGTTGCGCCGTGTCGGCGAAATCCTCCAGGGCGGCGCCGCGGCGATCACCGCCGCCGACAACTTAGGTCGCGACGCCAACCTGTTCGAGCGCGTCCTGAACGGCCTGATCAACGGCGACCCCGAACTCAATATCGCCCAGGTCCGCAACCCGCGCGCCCTGGCCCTGCTCGGCGAGGTCAGCCAGAGCTTCGAACAGGCCAAGATCAAGATCGACAACATCCTGTCGGCGTCGACCGAACTGTTCGAGGTGCGCCAGGCGGCCGACGAAATTTTTCTCGACAGCGCCGATTTCGGCACCCAGGTCGCTGACCTGGCGGCCGGCTACGCGGCGCTCGATCAGGGACGGCCGTGGCCGTCGGTGCAGGCCGGCGCGGCGCTGCTCGCCGCCGCCGTGTTCCTGCTACTGTCGTTGTTCTTCCTCCTCTATCTCAGCCAGCGCCGTCAGGCGCGCGCCACGCAGGCGATCAACCAGCGCAACCAGGACGCCATCTTGCGCCTGCTCGACGAGATGAGCTCGCTCGCCGACGGCGACCTGACGGTCAACGCAACGGTGACCGAAGACATCACCGGCGCCATCGCCGACTCGGTGAACTTTGCAGTCGAAGCGCTGCGCGACCTGGTCACCGGCATCAACCGCACGGCGCAGCAGGTCGCGGCCCAGGCCCAGGAAGCGCGCGCCACCGCGACCCAACTGGCCGAAGCCAGCGAACACCAGGCGCGCGAAATCCGCAGCGCCAGCGAAACGATGGGGCAGATGACCCGCGACTTCGACACGATGGCTAGGCAGTCGAGCGAATCGGCGGAAGTCGCGCAAAAGTCGGTCAAGATCGCCTCGGACGGCGCCGATAGGGTACGCGAAACCATCTCTGGCATGGACGCCATCCGCGAGCAGATCCAGGAAACCGCCAAGCGCATCAAGCGGCTCGGCGAATCGTCACAGGAAATCGGCGACATCGTCGAACTGATCAACGGCATTTCCGAGCAGACCAACATCCTGGCGCTCAATGCCGCGATCCAGGCGGCCTCTGCCGGCGGCGCCGGGCGCGGCTTCGCGGTGGTCGCCGACGAGGTGCAGCGCCTCGCCGAACGCGCCACCGGCGCCACCCGCCGGATCGAAACCCTGGTGCAGACGATTCAGGCCGACACCAACGAAGCGGTATCGTCGATGGAACTGACCACCGCCGAGGTAGTGCGCGGCGCCCGCACCGCGGAAGACGCCGGAACCGCCCTGGCGTCGATCGAGCAGGTGTCGAAGGATCTAGCCCACCTGATTCAACAGATCTCGGGTCAGGCCCAGACGCATTCGGGTACCGCGACGCAGATTTCGAAAGTGATGAACACCATCCGCGAAATCTCGATGCAGACCCTGGCTGGCACGACGCAGACCGCCCAGACCGTCAACAACCTGGCGGAAATGGTCCGCCAGTTGCGCGATTCGGTGGCCGACTTCAAGCTGCCTGCCGAGGGTTGAGCACGGTACGATAAAGACGCATGATCATGGCGAGGACGATCAACCCTGAGCGCGTGCCAAAGGCCGGTGCCGGCGGCCACGGGTTGGCCAGGTACACGGAACCGAGATGACAGCCGAAGCCCGACAACAGGCCCCGACGCAACTGGCCTGGATCCGCGATGCCCTAGATACGCTGTTCGACAGTGGCCGCCAGGCGCTTGAAGACCACGCCGGCGCCCCGGCGGCGGGCGAATCAGACCACCGGGACGGTGACCGCTCCGGCCATCTGGCCCGCGCCGCAGAAGCGTTTCTCCAGCTCGCCGGCACGTTGCGCATGCTCGAGATCGACAGCGCCGCACAGGTGGTCGAGGAGATGCATGCTCTGACGCTCGACCTGGCGAGCGGTGCGCTCTCCGACGAAGACCACCAGCGGCTGTCCGTCCTGCTCGGCGCCGGTATCGTCGTCCACGATTATCTCGACCGGCTGCAAGCATCCCAGGGCGATGTGCCGCTGGTGCTGCTGCCGGTGCTGAACGAACTGCGCGCGGCGCGCGGCAAGCCGCTGATCACCGAAGGGGATCTGTTCAACCCCCGGCTCGCCGGCGAAATGCCGGAGCTGCCGCCGCACGACCAAGATACCCTGCCGGACGGGGATATGAACCGCCTGCGCTCCTGTTTTCAGGGCGCTTTGCGCGACGCCCTCAGGGCCGGCAGCGGGACCGCCGAATTGCCGCCCTTGCTCGGTGCCTGCATCGCGCTGGCCGCGGCCGCCGACAACGAAAGCGCCCGCCGCCTGTGGCGGATCGCCGCGTTGGTGGTGTACGGTCTGATCGCCGGCATGATCGATCGCGGTGTCGCCGTACAGCGGGTGCTCGTCCGGCTCGATATCCTGCTCAAACGCGGCATCGACAAACCGTCCGGCACGGCGCCCGAAGACCTCACCGAAGAGGACCGTCTGGCCCGCTCGCTGCTCTTTCACATCGCCATCGCCCGGCGCGGCGATCCGGTGCTCGACCGGACCGCCGAGCAGTTCGGGCTCGCCGGCCTGTTGCCCGATTCGCTGGCGCTGTCCGGCGCGATGGGCAGCGTCCGCGGCCGCAACCGGGCGTTGTTCGACAGCGTCGCCAAGGCCGTGCTCGACGAACTGGCGGCGGTCAAGGACGCGCTCGACTTGCAGCAAAGGACCGGCACCCTCGAACGTTCGGCATTGGCACCGCTCGCCAGCGTGTTGACCCAGGCCGCCGGCACCCTGGAGATGATCGGCTTGAGCGAAGCGGCGCGGGAAGTGCAAGCCGAGGTGGAGCGTCTCGACGACATTCAACAACAACAAGGGGATATCGACGAATCCCTGCTGCTCGACATCGCCACCAGTTTGCTCGACGTCGAGGAAAAGATCAAGCTCGCCGCGGCGACGATGGGCGGTGTACGCCCCGGGGGAATGGGGGCACTCGGCGCCGATCGGCACCGCCACGAACTCGACCAGGTGGTCGCCTCGCTGCTCGGCCATACCCTCGAGAACATCCACTTGGCACAACAACAAGTGGAAAATCTGGTCGCCAGCGGTCACGGTGACGGCGCGGCGATCGCCCGCCTCCTTAACGACGCCGACGGCGCGCTGACCATGCTGAACATGCAGTTGGCCCACCGCGTACTAGCCCCGGCCGGCCGCTTCTTCACCGCCGAGGTGAGCGGCAGCGCGCAGCCGGATGCCGAACGACTGGCCAGGTTCGCCGACGCGCTGGCGGCGCTCGAAATCCATCTGACGAGTCTGCACGATCGTCAAGGCGAACGTCCCGAACTTCTGGAAAAGGCGATCGCCGATCTCGCCGCGCTCGGCTACACCTGGAGCGCGGAAGACGATCTCGCGCCGGACGCCGGCAGCGCAGTGGCCGCCCCGGCGGCCGGTGCATTGCCGGCCGTGGAAACGGCCGCGGCCGGCCCCGCTGATGATTCGGACGCCGGCGCTCAGTCCGAAGCCGCAGAGCCGGAGGATATCGCGGCGGTAATGGAAGCGGCAGCGGCACCCCCGCCGGAACATGAAGCGCCGCAGGTTGGCCAACCCCAGATCGTCACCACCGAACCTAAGATCGCCACGCAAGAAGTTCCCGGGGAGGCAGCCGAGGTCACAGCCGGCACCGAACCTGCGGCCGCCCCGGTGACGATCGACGCCGAATTTCTCGAGATCTTCATCGAGGAAATGGACGCCGAAATCGCCGCCTTGCGCGATCAGCTTTCCCGCTTCGACCATTTCGACGATCCGCTGACCCCGTTCAGGGAAATCAGGCGCAGCTTCCACACCATCAAAGGCAGCGGCCGGATGGTCGGCGCCGAGGAAATCGGGGAATTCGCCTGGGCGATCGAAAACATGATGAACCAGGTCATCGAAGGCCGCTTGCCGGTGGCCGCGGTGCTGCCGACGGTCGAAGATGCGATCGACCTGTTGCCGGCGTTGCGCGCCCGCCTGCGCGGCAGTGAAGCCGAAACGCACAGCGCCGAACGGCTGACCGAACTCAAACAGCGCGCTGCTGAATTGGCTGCCGGCGCGGCCACTGCGGCGGCGATCACACCCCCCGCCGAAGAACCGGAGCCTGCTGCCGAACCGCCAGCCGAGGCCCTGCCCGCCGCCGCCCCACCGGATACCGAGCCGCTGCCGGCGATCGACCCGATGCTGGCTAAATTGATCATTGGCGAGCTCGGCGAACACCATAAAACCGTCGCCGGTTACGTCGCCCGCTGCACCGCCCAGGGGTGGACCGAGATCCCCGGCGACGATCTGATCCGTGCCATCCACACGCTCGCCGGCAATCTGGGCCTGGCCGAATGGAGCGAAGACACCGAGGCCCTGCACATCGTCGAGCGCTATCTGCGCGAGCTAGAGGCGACGCAGCGGGTGCCGGACGAGGCCGGGTTGCAACTGCTGGCCGGCGTCGCGGCGCTGGCCGCCGCGCGTCTGGCACTCTTGCACGGCGAACCACCGGTGAGCGAGATCGCCCCCCAGGCGGTCGGCAACACGGCCCAGGCCCTCCTCGACAGGTTCTACCACCAGTTGCCCGGCACCCAGGCAGCCACACCGCCGGAAGAACCGGAGACCACGAGCGAAACGGTTGCCGAGCCGGCAACCGAAGCCGGGGTTGAGGTTGAGGTTGAATCTGAGCCTGAAACCAAACCTGAAAGCGAAGCGCAGACCGAAACCGCTACCGGCACCCAGGCCGAACAGATCGAGTGGTATATCGAACCTGTCGGGGAGGCCGAAATCCCGGGCCATAGCGCTCCGGCCGACGAGCCGCCCGCCACCGATCGTGACACCGCCGCGCCGGCCTTCGCGGATGTGATCCCGTTGGATTACTCGTTGCTCGACGAAGATCTGCTCGATATCTTCCTGAGCGAAGCCGACGATCTGCTCGAAGCGCTCGATGCCTCGCTGCTCGCCCTGCGCCACGATGCCGCCGGCGAACACCTCGACCCCATCCGCCGCCATCTGCACACGCTCAAAGGCGGCGCCCGCGTCGCCGGCCTCGAAGCGATCGGCGAGTTGGGGCACTGGCTCGAGACCTTGATCGAACAAACCCCGGGCGAGGCGCTGTCGGCCGGTGGCCTGGATACCTTGCAGACCGGTTGCGACCATCTGCACGCGATGATCCAGGCGGCGCAGCGGCGCCAGCCGCTCCCGGCCTCGGCTCTGCTCGCCTCCCGGCCCGCCACCGCCCCGGAACCGGCGCCGCGCCCGGCCCCCGCCGCGGCCGCGGCGCAGCCACAACCGGCCGCTGCGGTCGAAGCGGTCCGGGTCGATGCCAGGCTGCTCGATACGCTGGTCAACTACGCCGGCGAAATCAGCATTTTCCGTTCCCGGCTCGAACAGGAAACCGGCAACATCCGGCAGAACATCGTCGATGTCCAGGAAACCGTGCAGCGCCTGCGTGACCAGTTGCGCAAGCTCGAACTCGAAACCGAGGCGCAGATCCTGTCGCGTTACCAGCGGGAAGCGGAACAGGGCGAAACCCACTTCGATCCGCTCGAACTCGACCGCTACTCGACGATCCAGCAGTTGTCGCGCGCCCTAGCCGAGAGCGTCAACGACCTGATCAGCCTGCAAGAGGCGCTCGACGCCGCCACCGGCCACACCGAAACCCTGCTGTTGCAGCAATCGCGGGTCAATAGGGAACTGCAAGAAGGTCTGATGCAGACCCGCCTGGTGCCCTTTGCTTCGCTCGCCCCGCGCCTGCGCCGTGTCGTGCGCCGGGCGTGTAACGAAAGCGGCAAAAGTGCCCGGCTCGACCTTCACCTCGCCGGCGGTGAAAGCGATGTCGATCGCAATGTGCTGAACCGGATCACTGCGCCGCTCGAACACATGATGCGCAACGCCATCGTCCACGGCATCGAGACCCCGGCCGAACGCGCGGCGCGCGGCAAACCGCTTGAGGGGGTGATCCGCATCGCCGTCGAGCGCGAAGCCACCGAGCTTCTCATTCAGGTCAGCGACGATGGGGCCGGCCTCGATCGCGAGAGGATCGCCGAACGCGGCCGGGCGATGGGCCTGATCCCGCACGGCCAGCATCTCGCCGAGCATGAAGTGCTGCAACTGATTTTCACCCCCGGCTTTTCGACGGCCGGCGAATTGACCACACTGGCCGGGCGCGGCGTCGGTATGGACGTTGTCGGCAACGAGGTACGGCAACTCGGCGGCAGCATCGAAATCGACACCGCCGCCGGCCGCGGCACGACCTTCAAGATCCGCATTCCTCTGACCTTGGCCGTGATGCAGGCCATCATCGTGCAGGCCGCCGAGCGCGCTTACGCGATCCCGCTGAGCGGCGTGCGCGGCGTGATGAAAATGAGCCCGCGCGATTATCTGCAGGCGATCGACAGCAGCCAGCCGGTCTGCGAATACGTCGGGACGCAATATCCGATACTCGAACTGGAGAGCCAACTCGGCCTGCCGCTGCTCCCGCCGCCCGATCAGCCGGTGCCGTTGTTGATGATCGAGGCCGGTGGCAGCCGCGCCGCGCTCCGCGTCGCCCATCTCGAAAGCCACCGTGAGATCGTCGTCAAGCCGATCGGGCCGCAGGTCAGCAGTATCACCGGCATCCTAAGCGGCACGATCACGCCCGACGGCCAGGTCATGTTGATCCTCGATATGGGGCCCTTGATCCGCCGCGGGCTGAGCGAGATGCGCCTGCCGGGCGTCGGCGCCACACTCGCCTCCGAACACGCCGAGCCGGCCGTCGCCCACCAGCCGCTGGTACTGGTCGTCGATGATTCGATCACGATGCGCAAGGTCACGGCACGCGTCCTGGAAAACCGCAAACTGGAAGTCTTGACGGCGCGCGATGGCCTCGACGCGGTCGAGCTGATGTACGAGCGCATCCCCGACCTGATCCTGCTCGATATCGAAATGCCGCGCATGGACGGTTACGAGCTGGCCGCCCACGTGCGCAACGATCCACGGCTGAGACACGTGCCGATGATGATCATCTCTTCTCGCACCGGCGAGAAACACCGGCAAAAAGGCGCCGAGGTCGGCGTCGACCGTTATCTCGGCAAACCCTACCGCGAAGCCGAGCTGATCGACAACGTATTCGAGCTGCTGGCCATCGATGGACCGAAAACAGGGGGATAAGCGATGAACGACAGTGAGATCCGCAGCATACTGGTCCCGGTGAGCAATGCCAGCTTATTGCTGCCGAATGCCGCGGTCGCCGAAGTCATCGCCCTCGGCGACCTTACCCCCATCACCGATGCCCCCGATTGGCTGCTCGGCACGACGATCTGGCACGGCTGGGAGGTTCCGGTCGTCGCCTGGGCGGTGCTCACCCGCCTGACCGGTGCCGAACCGACCGGGCAGGCCCGCGTCGCGGTATTGAAGGCCCTCACCGGCGGCGACCGGATGCCGTATTTCGGCATCCTCACTCAGGGATTTCCGCAACTGACCTCGGTCAATGCCGCGAACCTGGTCGCCATACCCGATGCTGAAGTGAACATCGGCATGCTGGCCCGCGCCATCCTTCAGGAACGCGAGGTCATCGTTCCCGACCTCGACCGCACGGCGCAACTGATCGCCCATGCGGCCTATGGCGCCCTGCCGATCACCGCCCATTGAACCCTCTCTCGCCCGCCATTTTCAGGCGCAACCGTTCAGCCGGCCCGGCCGGCAGCCAGCCGCCGGCAATGCAATTTGACGAACCACGCCGCGCCGGCCGCCGACAACGCCAGCGGCAACAGCAGCGCAAAGCGCCCGGCGCCCGGCGCCCACCACTCCAACCATTCGTAGAATAAAATGCCGAGCGGCGGCATCACCAGCCCGCGGATGCCGGTCAACGTGACGTGCACCCCCATATAGGTCGTGGCGTCATGATCCTGGCTGAAATCGTTGTGGCCGAGGTTCCAGCCGAGATTACCGCCGGCGTAGGCCACGCCCTGCAACACGCCGCCGAGCCACAATAAAGCGGCCTGCCCGGCGATCACCCCGGCGGCGAAAGCGACGATCGAGGCGACATAGAACCAGCTCTGCCGGGCGCGGTAGTCGATGATGTGCTGGCGGTCGAGCAGCCGGGCCCAGAACGGCACGCTGATGGCCAGCGCCAGCAGTGGGGCGGTCGAGGTGATCAGCACCTGGGAGACGCGCGCCAAGCCCAGCGCATCGTTCAGCAACACGATCAAAGGCGCGGTCACCATTAGATTGCCGCCGCCAAAAATGAACATGCCGATCATGTAGTCGCGGAATTCGCGATCCTGGCGCAACACCCCGGCAAACCGCCGAAGCCGCCCGCCGAGGGCCGCGCCGCCATGCAGCCGCCGCTCGTCGCGCAACAACACGCGATGGCGCCGGACCCGGGCCCGCCGGTAAACGCCGGCCCCGGCCAAACCGGCGAGCGCGGCGAGCAGCCAGACCGGGCGGAACATCCGGTCCGAGTGTTCGAGCGCCAGGCCGATCAGCCCGCTGACCGATGCGATCACCAGTGACGACAGCGTGGTCATCCGCGCTGTGATCCGGGCCCGGACCGGGCGTGGGAAATTGGCCCGCCAGACCGCGGCGCGGATCGTGATCGCTCCCGACCAACTGACCCGCGCCACGACGACCCCGGCAGTGAGCAACAGCAACCCGCCCGGCGAGCGGCTGGCCAGGGCGACCGGAACCAGGCCGAGTGCGGTTAGGGCGAGAAGACGGCTCAACCAGACGATCTTGTCGCGCCCCTCGCTCAGCGCAGCAAAAACGAAACTGGCGAGATTGGCGAACGCTGGCGCGCCGCTGACCGCCGCGACGGCGATATTGACGGCCAGCGGCGGCGCGCTGGCGGCGAAGACGTTTTTGACCAGAACGCCCATCACCCCGCCTTCGACCGCGGCCAGGGCGACCGAAATCAGCCCCCAACTGGCCAATTCGCGGGGCACCAGGGCGCGGGCGATCAACGGCAGCGGCGGGCGGGGCGCCGGCATCAGGCGGCCCGCTGCCCAATCGGGCCGGTGTTATTGCTATGATGCAACGCGATGAATGCAATCAATGAGAGGGCCTTCACGGCACCGGCCGGCGAGGAAATCGCGGCGCTCAACGCCTACCTGGCGGCGCACATTCCATTGGCTGGCGCGATGCGCCTGGTCGCGGAGTCGCACGATATGGGCGGCCTTATTCTAACCGCCCCGCTCACCGGTAATCACAACGACAAACGAACCGCCTTCGGCGGTGCCCTGGCGAGCACACTGATCCTCGCCGGCTGGGCCGTCTGCTGGTTGCACGCCCGGCAGAGCGGCCTTCAGGCCGATATCGTCATCCGCGACTGCCAAATCCGTTATCATCGCGCGGTTGACCGGGATTTCAGCGCCCATTGCCCGTGGCTCGCCCCCGACGCATGGGCCCGCTGCGTCGCCGCTTTCAACCGCCGCGGCCGGGCCACGGTCACCCTCGAGCCGGCGCTGTTTCCGGCCCCGCCGGCGGCAACGATGACCGCAAGCTATGCGTTGCTCGCCGCGGCGGACAGAGGAAAAACCGATGCGTCACGTTCACTGCACCCCTCAAGCTAGCCCCGCCGGGGCTTTGCCTGCGTGCCATCTCGGGGCGGCTCCCTGGCTGTTGGCCGTCTGGCCGGTATTGCTGCCGGCCCTGGCCGCCGCCCTGCTGCTCACCGGCTGTCTGGGCTCGTCGCAGGTGACGAAACGCGACGAGGCGATGCGCCAATTCGAAAATCTCGTGCGCTGGGGCAAGTATGACGCGATGCTCGATTTCATCCACCCTGAATATCTCGCCGACCACCCGATCAGTTCGCTCGAGCTGCGCCGCCTCCAGCAGTACCAGGTCAGCAGTTACCGGACACGGAGCACAGTGGTCAGCGATGACGGCAAAATGGTGAACCAGGTCGTCGAACTTCGGCTTTACAATCTCAACACGGCCCACGAGCGAACCGTCCTCTACCGCCAGAACTGGCTGCTGGACAAGGCCACCGACCGCTGGCTGCTGCACTCCGGACTGCCCGATCTCGACTCCGAATAGGAGGTACAACGATGCGCACCATCGCTATCGCCAACCCCAAAGGCGGGTGCGGCAAAACCACGATCGCCACCTGTCTCGCCGCCCACCTCGCTTACGACGGCCAGCGGGTCGGCATGCAGGATCTCGACCCGCAACGCTCGGCGCGCGACTGGCTGCACAGCCGCGGCGGCGACTATCCGCCGATCCGCGAAGTTGCCCCCGACGCAGCGACAAGATCGGCGGCCGGCGAACTCGACGTACTACTGCTCGACACCCCGGCGGCCCTGCACGGCGATGCCCTGCGCGCCATCTTGCGCCGTGCCGACGTGCTGCTCGTGCCGGTCGTGCCGTCACCGATCGACATGCGCGCCGCCTGGCGCTTCCTAGAACACCTCTTGCAGCTCAAGGCGATCACCGGCAAACAGACGCGCGTCGGCCTGGTCGCCAACCGCATCCAGACGCGCACGCTGGTGTATCGCGAATTGTCGGGGTTTCTCGATGGTTTCCGTTTTCCGATCGTCGCCCAGTTGCGCGAAACGCAAAACTACATCAGGGCCGCCGAGCGCGGGCTTGGCATCGCCGATCTGCCCGCCTGGCAGGCCTGGCAGGACTGGGACGAATGGGAGCCGCTGATCGCCTGGCTGGCAAGCCGCGCCAGCCACCCACTGCGTTGAACCCGGATTAGTCATGACCCTATCTACTACAACGGCCCCACGCCCCGCATCTTTGACATTTTTACAACCAGGTAACCCATGACCACGACCTTGTCCGCCCGCGAACGTATCGACTCCATCCTTACCGCCGAGCGCGTCGTTTTGTTCATGAAAGGCGACCGCCGCCTGCCGCGCTGCGGTTTTTCCGCCGCCGTCGTCGAGATTCTCGACACCCTGTTGCCCGACTACCACACCGTCGATGTGCTCGCCGACGAGGAAATCCGCCAGGGCATCAAGGAATACGGCGACTGGCCGACGATCCCGCAGCTCTATATCGACGGCCAACTGATCGGCGGCTGCGACATTGTCACCGCGATGTTTCACAGCGGCGAGTTGCACCAGGCACTCGGCCTGCCGCCGCCCGGCCGGACGCCGCCCAAGATCACCGTGACCGAGGCCGCCCGGGCGCACATCGCCGAAGCACTGGCGGAATACCCGGACACACTGCTGAAAATACAGATCGACGCCAACTGGCAGCCGCGCTTTTCACTGGTCAACAACAGCGCCGGCGACATTCTCGCCCAGGCTGTCACACCGGCCGGGACGCTGCCTGTCGCGCTCGACCCGGCCAGCGCGGCCAGGGCCGAAGGCGCGGTGATCGACTGGCGCCAGGCGGCGGACGAAAGCGGCCTGGTCATCGATCTGCCGTTGGCGCCGCCGGCGGTCAAGGACATCACGGCATCGGCCTTGGGCGAACTCGGCCACACCGAGCCTGCCCTGGTGCTGGTCGATACCCGGCCGGCCTCGGAAGCCGGCGCGCTGGCCGTGCCCAACTCCCGTCCCCTGCGCGAGAAAGACGACCTCGCGGCCCTGCTGGCGTTGCCCAAAGACACACCATTGGTATTTTTCTGCACCCACGGCCAGCGCAGCCGGGCGACCGCGGAATTTTTCCGCCGCCAGGGTTACACCCGGTTGTACAACCTGGAAGGCGGGCTCGAGGCGGCGGGCCATCTGGTCCCGAACGGCCCGGGGGGCCACTGACCACGGCCCGAATTGCACGTCAACCCGCCCGCTTCCGGTCTGTAACCGGGATGCCGGCACTTGCCTGGCCAGTCAGACGCCGAGCGACCGCCGGCGCGATATACCGTGACAAGGCGAAACCATGCACAGGGTTTTACGCCGCGGCCGGCTGCTTCCGGTAGGGGTTCTCGCCGCGGTTCTCACCACCACCGGCTGCACACTGCCGATGTACCGCCCGGGGCACGGCAGCATCGAGATCATGGACCGCCGGGAATTCCGCAACTATGTCGAAACCGTCTTTCGCGCCCAGAACGAAGCCGCCGACATCCTGATGTACGCCCTGCCGGTATTGGAAACGGCCGACCCTGGCCTCTATACCCGGGCCATCAAGCGCGAAAAAATACTGCTTGAGGCCTGTGCCGATCTGAATCAGGCGGCAATCGACCAGATGAACCGCGTGGGGCTGGGTTTTATCGAGATGTTGACCTTGCCGCACGACACGACCGGCTGCGACCGCGCCGCGCAACGGGCGGGCCGCTTCATCGCCGAGCACAATCTCAAACGGTTTACCTGGTAATTACGCCTTTGGACGGCGTCAGCCGGCAGCCAGCGCCTTGCTGGCCAGTTCCAGAACGCCCGGCGACAGTCCGGGCTGCGAGCGGATGCGTTCGAGCTGGCCGCGCATCAACTCCTGGCGGTGAGCGTCGAAATGGCGCCAGCGGTTGAACGCCGTCACCAGGCGGGCGGCAAGTTGCGGATTTTCCTGGTCGATGGCCAGCACCTGTTCGGCAAGCAACGCGTAAGGCGCCCCGCCCGGGTGGTGGAAAGCGACCGGGTTGGCCTGCGCGAAGGTGCCGAGCAAGGCGCGCACCCGGTTGGGATTGCGCGGCTGGTACAGCGGGTGGTCCATCAGCTCCAGGATGCGATCGACCCGCTCGGGGTCGGGAATCTGGGCCTGGAGCGCAAACCATTTATCGATCACCAGCGGCTGCTCGCGATAACGTTCGGCGAAATCGGCCAGGCGCGCCGCCGCCCCCGGGGCCCGCTGCACGGCCAGCGCGCTCAAGGCCGCGAGGCGATCGGTGAAATTGGCCGCGTTGTCGTATTGCGCCTCGGCCAGCGCGCAGTGCCGCTCAGCGCCGGTGGCAACGAGCGTCTCCAGGCAGAGGTTCTTCAGGCAGCGTAAACCCGCCGCCCGGCTGTCGTGCTGCCCGCCGCCGGTATTGCACCGCCGGTAAACGGCCAGCAAGTCGGTTTCTAGCGCCATCCCGAGACTGCGGTGGATGAAGGTCAGCGACTTGTGAGCCGCTTCCAGTTTGACCGGGCTCATCTGTTCGACAAACTCGGCGAGCGTCGGCCAGGCCAGAAGTTCGGCGCTCAGTGCCGGATCGGCGGCCTCGTCACGCAGCAGCGCCCGCCACGTTTTGACCACCAGCGGATCGAGTATCAAATTGACGCCGCACTGCCCGCTGCCTTCGACCAGGCTGTGCAGGGTATCGAGGTAGATCCCCTGGGCGGCATCGAAGCGGGCGCAGCCGTCGTCGTCGAGCAACAACAAGCGGGCCAGTTCCTCGCGTTCGCCTTCGCGCTCGACGATCACCGGTGCCGAAAACCCGCGCAGCAGCGAGATGAGCGGCGCGACCGGAACGTTGATGAAGGTGTAGCGGGCGGTTTCGCGGTCGAACAGCAACACCCGCTCGCCGCCCGCCGCCCCGGCCTCGCCGGCCAACTGCAGCGGCAACTTCCCGCCGCGCTCGTCGAGCAGCGCCAGGCGCAGCGGGATCGGCAGGGCACCACCGTCGCCCGGCAGGGTCTGGGTCAATTGCAGCGTCAGCGCCCGGGCGGCGGCGTCATAACGCGTCTCGACCTTCAGCCTGGGCGTGCCGGCGGTCTCGTACCAGCGCAGCAGGGCGCCAAGGTCGCGGCCGTTGGCTTCGCCCATCGCCGCGAGGAAATCCTCGCAGGTCGCGGCCCGGCCGTCGTTTTTTTCCAGGTAGTGCTTGAGGCCGCGGCGAAAACCGTCCTTGCCGAGCAGCGTCTCGTAAAGGCGGACGACTTCGGCGCCTTTGCGGTAAACGGTCGCGGTGTAGAAATTATCGATCTCGAGATATTGCTCGGGCCGGATCGGGTGGGCGAGCGGCCCGGCGTCTTCCGGAAACTGCATGCGGCGCAGATTGCGCGCCTGGCGGATGCGTTCGACCGGCCGGGAATAGCTGTCGGCGGTGAATTCCTGGTCGCGGTAAACCGTCAGCCCCTCTTTCAGGGTCAACTGGAACCAATCGCGGCAGGTCACGCGGTTACCGGTCCAGTTATGGAAATACTCGTGGCCGATCACCGTCCAAATCGCCCGATAATCCTCGTCGGTTGCGGTCGCCGGATCGGCGATCACGTATTTGGCGTTGAAGATGTTCAGTGAACGATTTTCCATCGCCCCCATGTTGAAATCGTTGGTGACGACGATGTGATAAACGTCGAGGTCGTATTCCAGGCCGTAGGTCTCCTCGTCCCAGCGCATCGCCGCGCTGAGCGCCTCCAGCGCATGGGCCAGGCGGTTCACGTCGCGGTTTTCGGCAAAGATGCGCAGTTGCACCTCGCGGCCCGAGCGTGTCGTGTAGCGGCCGGCGAGTTCTGCCAGGTCACCGGCGACCAGCGCGAACAGGTAACTCGGCTTCGGAAACGGATCTTCCCACACGGTGAAATGGCGGCCGCCAGGCAATTCGCCGGCGGCCGTGAGATTGCCGTTGCTGAGCAGCACCGGGTAACGCCCGCGGTCGGCGCGCAGCGTGACCTTGAACGGCGCCAGCACATCGGGGCGATCAGGATAGCAGGTGATCTTACGGAACCCTTCCGCTTCGCACTGGGTAAGCAGGATGCCGCGCGAATGGAACAGTCCTTCGAGGGTGGTATTGAGCACCGGCCGCAGGATATTGACCACGCCCACCACGGCCAGCGCCGGGCAGCGGTGCAAGGTCAACCGCTCGGGCTCCAGGCGGTACTCGTCCTCACCCAGTACCCGGCCGTCGATCTCGACCCGTTCGATTTCAAGCCCGGCGGCATCGAGGTGCAACGGCCGGCCGTCGTCGGCCGCCGGGCGCTCGATCGAAAGGCGGCTTTCGACCCGCGTGTGCTCGGCGTCGAGGTCGAATTCCAGCTCGCAGCGCAACAAACGCCAGGCCGGTGGCTGGTATTGATCGCGGCGGGTGAGGTGCTGTTGTACGGCTTGATCCATCTCGTCTCGCCCCCAGGGCGGCTTGCGGAAACGGTTATTATATAAGGGATCGGACCATTAATTCGGACCCGATTTTAGTATTTTGTACAGGTAACTGACGGCATCAGGATCATCACGGTGATTGAACCGAAACTCCATTTCGCGCATGAACAGCGGAAAATTGCGCTTGA
>JBDIVS010000020.1:0-51093 GCA_039794245.1 Candidatus Jinrbaksania sp. | reverse complement strand
GGGTTGACGGTATGGGCGCGGGGGTAAGTCATGGGACCATGGTGCCAAAGCCGCCGCGGCTGGGGTATCGGCCAAGATCGCGCCTGGGTGTAGGCCGGGGCCGATATGGGGTGTCAGCGGGGGCTGACAGGTCTTGACTGTCCTTGAAACTCTTGCATGACTGTCCTTGAAACTTCTCCTTTAAGCCCGGTGCTTCTTTAAGCCCGCTTTAAGCCCGATGCGGTGACTGTCCTTGAAGCTTGGTGCGGTGACTGTGCTTGAAGCTTGGTGCTTGATGCTTGATGACTGTCCTTGAAGCTTCGCTTGATGCTTGATGACTGTCCTTGAAGCTTCGATGACTGTCCTTGAAGCTATCGTCCAGCACTGATCCGGCCTCCTCGCCGGCGCTAGTTCGATCCACGGCGCAACCGCCGCCATCAGCCCACCGTCAGCGCCCCGCGCCGCCCCGAGCCGCTTCTTCCACAGGGCAAACGAACTCGGCGCAATCCCCTCCCGGGCGCAAAATACCGCCTGGCTGAGACCACTCGCCCGCTGCCGCGCAAATATCCCCCGCCAATCCGTCACCGAACGCCGAATCCGGCCCTTTCCGGTTACACTCATGCCCAATCTTCATGTCAATCAACCAGACCGACAGGTTACCGGGTAAATTGAGAGGTGGGAAGTACGGCCTGGAATGACTGCATACGGAGCGATGACGCGGCGGTAGAGGCAGGGACCGCCGGGGTGGAACCCCTCCAGCCGGTCGATAGCCGGAAGGCAGTTTTCGGGGTCGTCGAAGGTCAGAAGTTCCCCGTACACGGGGGCCCAAGGCGAAATAGAGAATCAGGTTAAATGTGCGGGCGGGCGTAAGTCGGCGTGGACACGCCAGAAACGACGAGACCCCGAGGGGATCACCCCACGGGGTCTTGCGTTAAACAAGAACCGCTGAAATCAGCGGATTGAATTATGGCTCCCGGGGAGGGACTTGAACCCCCGACCTAGTGATTAACAGTCACCCGCTCTAACCAACTGAGCTACCCGGGAACTGGGCCTGCCGGCCCGCCGCTGTGGGCGGCGGGGTGTGTATTGTCGCGGCAGCCGGTGGTGGCGTCAAGTCCCGTTTGCGGCCCGGCGCCCGGCCTGTTGGATGAGCACTGCCGGGGTGCTTGCGGGGCCGCGGATTCTGCTTTTGGGGGGCGGCTCTGTTACACTTTACAGATTGTGCTTTTACTTACTTTATCAATCCCGTCCGGTGGGCGCTTTTCCGGCACGGAGGGGCGGTGAATTCGCCATCCGAGTCCGTGCTTGACGAGCGGAGCGAAACCGTGGAGGCGGTGCTCAGCGATCTGCCATTCAGCGCGCTGCCGCTCAACCCGGCATTGCAGGCCAATTTGCGCACTGTCGGCTTCGAACGCTGCACGCCGATCCAGGCCAAGGCCCTGCCGCTGGCCTTGACCGGCCGCGACGTCGCCGGCCAGGCGCGGACCGGCACCGGCAAAACGGCCGCTTTCCTGCTGGCGATCATGGATCGGCTGCTCAATCGTCCCGAGGACACCGGCGGCCAGCCACGGGCGCTGATTCTGGCGCCGACGCGGGAGCTGGCGGTGCAGATCCACCGCGACGCCGAGGCGCTCGGCGCCGGCACCGGGCTCAGGCTCGGCCTGGCCTTCGGCGGCATCGATTACGACAAGCAGAGGCGGGCGATCGAGGCCGGAGTCGATATCTTGATCGGCACGCCGGGCCGCCTGATCGATTATTTCCAGCAGGGGGTGTTCAACCTGAAGCGGGCCGAGGTGCTGGTCCTCGACGAGGCCGACCGGATGTTCGATCTCGGTTTCATCAAGGACATCCGCTACCTGCTGCGCCGCCTGCCGCCGCCCGACCGCCGGCAGAGCCTGATGTTTTCGGCGACGCTCGGTTGGCGCGTGCTCGAGCTGGCTTACGAGCACATGAACGAGCCCGAACTGGTGCGTTTCGAGGACGAGGAGATCACCGCGCGCAATATCGCCGAGACGGTGTATTACCCAGCCGATACCGACAAATACCGGCTTTTGGTCAAGCTGTTCCGCGAAGCCGGCGAATTCCACGCCATCGTTTTCGTCAATACCCGTCACGCCGCCTCGCGCGTTGCCGACATGCTGTCCGCCAACGGCTTTACCGTGGCGTTGCTCTCCGGCGACGTGCCGCAGCAAAAGCGCCTGAAACTGCTCAGCCGGTTTCACGCGGGGGAAATCGGCGTATTGGTCGCGACCGATGTCGCGGCGCGCGGCCTGCACATCCCCGACGTGACGCACGTGATCAACTTCGACCTGCCGCAGGACGCGTCCGATTACGTGCACCGCATCGGCCGCACGGCGCGGCTCGGGGCGAGCGGCCAGGCGGTCAGCTTTGCCTGTGAACGATACGCTTTCCATCTGCCGGAAATCGAGGACTACATCGGCCATCCGTTGCCGGTCGGTCAATACGATCCGGCGGCGCTGCCGGTGCTCGAGGCGCCGCCGGCGCGGCCGCCGGACCGCGACCGGCCACGGCATGGCGAGCGCCGTCTCCGCCGCCGGGGTGGGCCGCGATGATTTTGGCGGCCCGGTCGTGGCCGGCCGTTTTCGATCCCGGCCGCCATGCCTTGCCGTTTCTGACCTGGACTGTTGCGGCGCTGTTGGTGGTCCAGGCGGCGCGCCTGGTGCTGCTCGCCCTCGATGAACCCTATGTCGCAAGCGGCCCCCCGATCCCGGTACCGGCCGCGGAAGATGGCGCAGCGGGGCAGGGGACGCTCGCCGCCTGGCATCTGTTCGGCAAGGCGGCGCCGGCGGCGCCGTTGTTCGAGACATTGAATTTGCCTGAAACGCCGCTCGCCCTGCGTTTGCGTGGTATCGTTGCGGCGCCGGACGGCACCGACGGTTACGCGCTGATCGCCGACGAGCGCGGCGGCGAGGCGGTGTATCGGATCGGCGATGAAGTGCCCGGCGGGGCGCGGGTCGCGGCGATTCGGCCCGACCAGGTGGTGCTGGAACGCGATGGGCGGCGCGAAACGCTGCGCCTGGAGCGCAACACGGCGCAGACGTCCGCAAGCCGGCCCGCCGGTAACGCCGCCTTCACGGCGCCGGCGGCGGCCTCCGGAGCGGCGCCGGCGGCGGCCGGTAAAACCACCGCCCCGATGACGATCACGGCGGCGCTGCCCAACCTGATGCCGGGCATCCGGATGGATGCCGGGCAACTGGCCAACCAGATCCAGGTGATGCCGGTGGCCGGCGGCGGTTTTAGGGTTTTTCCGGGGCGCGATACGCGATTGTTCACCGAACTGGGGCTGCAAGCAAACGATATCGTCGAGCAGGTCAACGGCCGCGCCCTGACCAACCCGGCCGAAGCGCTGGCGCTCATCCAGCAGATTCAGGGCGGCGAGGCGCTGTCGCTGACCGTCCGCCGCGGCGACCAGCAGCTGGTGCTCAGGCCGGAGGTGGAGCGCCTGCGCGCCTTGCAGCCGGCGAATTGAGCGGCGCTCCGATACCGGTCTGATTTTAGTCGATTATGTAAAAATCGGCGGGGTGCCCCGGCGCGGTACGGGGCAACGGGGTTCATAAACCACTTTAGAAGTGAAAGCATGAAAAGACAATTGCAACGGCTCAGGCTGCCGGCGGCGCTGCTCGCCGCCGGTTGGTTGTCGCTGGCGGTGGCGCAGCAACATGTCCTCAATCTGAAGGACGCCGAAATCCAGACGTTGATCGCGACCGTCGCCGAGATCACCGGCCGGACGTTCATCGTCGATCCGCGCGTCCAGGGCAAGGTGACGGTCATCTCGTCGCAGCCGATGGACGAGGCTGGCATCTATGACCTGTTTCAGAGTATTCTTAGGGTCCAAGGCTATATTGCGATCGCCGAAGGCGATACCGTGCGCGTCGTGCCTGACGTCGTGGCGCGCCAGGACCGCGATGGGCAGACCGCCGAGAAGATCGATCCCAGCGAACTGGTGACCAAGGTCATCCCGCTGCGTTTTGTCGATGCCCAGGAAATGGTGACGCTGGTCCGCCCGCTATTGCCGCAGCAGTCGCACCTGGCGGCGCACAGCACAAGCAACAGCCTGCTGCTCGCCGACCGCGCCGGTAACATCGCGCGCATCGAGGGCATCATTCGGCGCATCGACCGTGCCCAGGATCAGGGCATCGAAGTGATCGCGCTGCAGAACGCCAGCGCCGCCGAAGTCGTCCGCACGCTGCAGATGCTCAATCCGCAAAAGGCCCAGGGCGGCGAACCGGTGGTCGCCGACGAGCGCACCAATTCGATCCTGCTGAGCGGCGACCCGGCGAACCGCATCCGGCTCAGAACCCTGATCACGCATCTCGATACACCGCTCGGCGAGGCCGGCGCGACGCAAGTGGTGCATCTCAACTACGCCGACGCCGAAACCCTCGTCGGCATCCTGAGCGCGGTCAGCGAAGTGGGAGATGCCAAGACCGGCGAGGCACCGCGCCAGGCGGTACGCATCCAGGCGCACGCCGCGACCAATTCGCTGGTCATCACCGCCTCGGCCGCCGATTTCCGCAGCCTGCAGAGTGTCATCCGCAGCCTCGACATCCCGCGCGCCCAGGTCCACGTCGAAGCGATCATCGCCGAGGTCGCGGTCGATACCTCGCGCGAACTCGGCATCCAGTGGCAGACGACCAGCACGATCGATCCGATCTTTGACGAGGCGGGCAACGCGATCGGCATCGATTCGGGTTTCATCGGCGGCACCAGTTTCGGTTCAGGCGGCAACAATATCCTGAACCTCGCCGTCGATCCCACCGGCGCGGTCCCCGGCGGCGGTCTGAACATCGGCTACCTCGACGGCACGACGAACATCCTCGGCACCGACGTCTTGCAGCTCGGCGCCGTGCTCCGCGCCCTGCGCTCCGACGTCGATACCAACATCCTGTCCACGCCGTCGGTGGTCACGCTCGACAACCAGGAAGCGACGATCCAGGTCGGCCAGGAAATCCCGTTTATCAGCGGCCAGTTCACGAATACCGGCGTCGATACCGGGGAAGGGCAGGTCAATCCGTTCCAGACCATCAACCGTGAGGAAGTCGGCATCAAGCTCACCGTTACGCCGAAGATCAACGAGGGCGACGCGGTGATCATGATCATCAGCCAGGAGGTCAGCAGCCTGTCGCCGGTCACCGGCGCGGTCGATCTGATCACCAACAAGCGAACCTTGACGACCACCGTGATGGTCCCCGACAAGGCGATCCTGGTGCTCGGCGGACTGACCACCGAAGACCTGCAAGAAAGCATCGACCGCGTACCGGGGCTGAGCGCCATCCCCATTCTCGGCGAAGCGTTCAAGTTCCGCAGCACGTCGCATATCAAACGCAATCTGATGATCTTTATCCGGCCGCAGATCCTGAAGGACCAGGCGCTGGCCCAGAGCCTGAGTGCCGGCAAGTACGATTTCATCCGCGCCCAGCAATTGCAGAAGCGCGAAAATAAGCAGAGCATCGTGCGCGACGAGGAAATGCCGCTTCTGCCCGAGCTGTACGATTACCTGCAACTGCCCGCACCCGGCGCCGATGGCGAGTGACGAGCGGCGTGGACAACGGCCCGAACGACCCGGCTACGCCCACGCCCGCCGTCACGGCGTGCTGCTCGCCGGCTGGCTGGAAGACGGTCGGGCGCAGGTGATCGTCCGCATGCCGCCGAACCTGGCGGCGATCAACGAGATGCGCCGCTATCTCGGCGCGCCGCTCGAAATCGAACAGGTCGAGCCCGATCAGTTCAATCGCCTGCTCGAAAGGCATTACGCCCAGGGCGAGGAAAGCGCCCACCAGGCGGTGGCCGATCTCGACGAGGAACACGACCTCAAACGCCTGGCCGAGGATCTCGGCGAACCGGACGACCTGCTCGAACTGGCCGACGACGCACCGATCATCCGCCTGCTCAATGCCCTGCTGTTCCAGGCGGTCAAGGAAGGCGCCTCGGACATTCATATCGAGCCTTACGAACAGCATCTGGCGGTGCGCTTCCGGGTTGACGGCGTGTTGCGCCAGGTGATGACCCCGCCGCGCGCCCTCGCGCCGCTCGTCATTTCGCGCGTCAAGGTGATGGCCAGGCTCGATATCGCCGAAAAGCGCGTGCCGCAGGACGGCCGTATCACCCTGCGCATCGGCGGCCGGCCGGTGGACGTCAGGGTTTCGACGCTGCCCAGCGGGCACGGCGAGCGGGTCGTACTGCGCCTGCTCGACAAGCAAGGCGGGCGGCTCGACCTGACCGAACTCGGCATGGAGCCAAAAATACTAAAACGGGTCGAGCGCCTGATCCGCCGGCCGCACGGCATCCTGCTCGTCACCGGGCCGACCGGCTCGGGCAAGACCACCACGTTGTACGCGATGCTCAGCCGGCTGAACGAGCAGAGCCGCAACATCATGACCGTCGAGGATCCGATCGAATACGATCTGCCGGGCATCGCCCAGACCCAGGTTAACCCGAAAGTCGAGCTGACGTTCGCCCGCGGTCTGCGCGCCATCCTGCGCCAGGATCCCGACATCGTGATGGTCGGCGAGATCCGTGACCTGGAAACCGCCGAAATCGCCGTGCAGGCGTCGCTCACCGGCCACCTGGTGCTCTCCACGCTGCACACCAACAGCGCCGTCGGCGCCGTAACACGCCTGGTAGACATGGGAGTCGAACCCTTCCTTTTGTCCTCCAGCCTGATCGGCATACTGGCCCAGCGCCTGGTGCGCAAGCTCGACGCCGACTACAGCGAGCCGTGGCAGGCGAGCATCGACGAGCTGGAAAAATACGGCGTGCAGATGGCGATGGCGGTGACCCTGCGCCGGCCGCAACCGGACCTGCCGGACGAAGTCAGCCCATACCGCGGCCGCATCGGCATTTACGAATTGGTGACGATCGACGACAAACTACGCGAGTTGATCCACCAGCGGGCGCCGGAGGCGGCGCTCGAAAAACGCGCCCGCGAACAAGGCCCGAGTCTGTTCGAGTATGGTTGGCGCCTGGCCCGCGAAGGGGTCACTTCGCTCGAAGAAGTATTGCGTACCACGCTGGAAGCCTGATCGCGCTTTCCGGAGATTTTACGGTTTACCGCGTAGGCGGAGCCCGAGGCGGTTTTTCACTTCCTGTGGGGCTGGCTGCAAGCAGTTATTTATAACTGCATAAATAATGTCCTATCGTAGATGTAAAGAAAGCGGGCTGTGATGGATAAAGGAACGCAACAGATGTTGTTTGCGTTGCAGCGAGCAACCATGATGGCGTGCGGTATCGGCCAGCGATTCGATATCGAAACAAGCGTGGTTTGCCAACGGATTCTGTTTGAGATAGCCCCAGGCGTATTCGATTGGGTTGAGTTCCGGTGCGGAGGGCGGCAAGAGGACGGGGTGAATGGTGGGGGTGCCGTGTAGGTATGCGTTGACGAACTTGGCCCGGTGGGCCTTAAGGGGCGGTCCCAGATGAGCACGATGGGATGCGGATCGAGTTGTTGGCGAAGTTGGTGCAAGAACGCGACGATGAGCACGGCGTTGATATTCGTATCGGGGTGGAGGCGAAGTACATATGCACATGATCTCGTGCCGGTGCGATGCACAACGCCGCAATGATGGAGACCTTCTGATGCGAACGGGTACGTTGGTAAAGGTCCGGAGTCTGGCCGCAGGGGTTCCAACTGCGCTGGAGCAACGGCACCATCAAAAGCCCGGATTCGTCGAGAAAAACAAGGCAGGCCCTCAGGCGCCAGGCGGCGGAAGTCGCTTCGACCGCGACGCTGGGGCGCAGCACATCAAGGTACACCGCCGGCACCGGCAGATCCATTTTCATGACCTCATCGTCGTCGAGCGTCGTGATCTCATCGCCCGGCTGGACCAGCGATCCGGGGCTGACGTAACGCAGGCCGACGACGCCGGCAAACGGCGCCTTGATCAGCCGGTCGGCGAGCTGCGCCTCGATCGCCCGCAGGCGGGCCCGCGCCGTATCGACTTCGCGCAACCGCTGGTCGAGCAGGGATTTCGATTCGTTGCCGATGCGGGCCAGTGAGGCGACGCGCTCATGTTGGCTTCGCGCTTCGTCGAGCGCGGCGAGCGCCGCGGCGAGCAGCGCACTTTCCTCCTCGCTGGTCAGCTCGACCAGAAGCTGCCCGGCTTCAACCCGGTCGCCGTCGTCGAAACGGACTTTCGAGATCGTATCGCTGACCGTTGCCGTGACGGTCACCGATTCGTTGGCGCGCAGCGTGCCGAGGGCCTCGATCCGGTCGCTGATCTCCACGTCCAGGGCGGCGGCGGCAAAGACCACGGGCGGTTCATCCTGGGCCAGAGTAGCGGCGGCCGGGAAGCAGGCGAGGCAGGCGAGGCAGGTGCGCAGCAGGCGGGATATCGGCTCGGTCATCGAGCTTTCTGTCAATCGCGGTGTGGGCAGGTACCGGCCGGTAAACCGGCTCGATCAGCCGGGGAATCGATAGTTCCAGGTGACGGGCGGTCGCCGGGGCCGGAGCGGGTACAATCCCCTGTAAAGACCCGTAAAGGAGACCATACGATGCGCCGATATCTGATCTTGTCGCTTATTCTACCGCTCGCCGCCGCCGCTGAACCATTGCCGGCGCCCAGCTCGCGTCCGGCCGGGGCGACACTGTACATCATCTCCCCAGCCGACGGGGCGGCCGTCAAAAGCCCGGTCACGGTCCGTTTCGGGTTATCGGGCATGGGCGTCGCGCCGGCCGGTATCGCACTGCCGAACACCGGCCACCATCACCTGCTGGTCGATCTTGAAACCCTGCCGCCGCTCGACCAGCCGCTGCCGAAAAACGAGCACCTCGTGCATTTCGGCGGCGGCCAGACCGAAACCACGCTCGACCTGCCGCCCGGAAAACACCGCCTGCAACTGATCCTCGGCGACGAACTGCACCGCCCGCACCAACCGCCGCTGATCTCCGAGCCGGTGACGATCGAAGTCCAATAATCCGGGATGATGCCCCACAGCGGTCCTGTTTCATGTACCTGACTCCAGGTGGTATCGAGATTCCGGACGAGGCGCTTGACTTCAGCGCCATCCGCGCCCAGGGCGCCGGCGGGCAGAACGTCAACAAAGTGGCAAGCGCGATCCACCTGCGCTGCAACCTCAGGCGCCTGGTGCTGCCGGATGCGGTGCGCGAGCGCCTTATGGCCTGCAAGGACCGCCGCATCGGCGCCGACGGAATCATCGTGATCAAGGCTCAGAGCCACCGCACACAAGAGCGCAACCGCGAAGACGCCGTGCAGCGTCTTACCGCACTGCTCGACAAGGCCCTCACCGCCGCGCCGCCCCGCCGGCCAACCCGTCCACCACTCGCCGCCCGCCGCCGCAGGCTCGAAGTCAAACGGCAACAAGCCGAACGCAAACGCCAAAGGCGCAAACCGGCATCCGAGGAGAATTGAATCCGGGCTCCATAAAATCTGCTAATATCAGGTTATCAGGGCAAATGGGGCTTGATACTAACGGTTGGGTTTCATTCAATCCAATAAACCAAGGAGTAAACAATGGCAAACGAAGGCTACCACGAACCAATCAGTGAATTAACTGATGAAACGAGAGATATGCATCGAGCTATTACCTCACTCATGGAGGAGCTAGAAGCGGTTGATTGGTACAACCAAAGAGCCGACGCCTGTAAAGACGATGAATTAAAGGCCATCCTTACTCACAATCGTGATGAGGAAAAAGAGCATGCGGCTATGGTGCTTGAATGGATTCGTCGAAAAGACCCCACCTTCAATCATGAGCTAAAAGATTACTTGTTCACAGAAAAACCTATTGCTCATAAATAAATGCCAACTAACGAATAAGGTTAGATCGTGCGAGCGCAGGGCAGGCGGAGCCCTGGGGCTGTTCATATCCGGCGTCTTGCCAGCCGGCGGCGGATCAGCCAGGCGATGCTGACTGCGGCGCTGAGCCAGGCGGCGATGCGCAGCAGCCAGAACAACGAGAGGCCGCCTAGCGCCGCGTCCGGGGCGAAGCGGGCGACGGCGAAGGTTGCGGTGAGGAGCAGGAAGGTCAGGCTGGCGGCCAGGTAATAGGCTTGGCGCCGGCGCCACCAGAGTAGCGCGAAGGCGGCGAGGTGGATTGCGAACAGTGCCAGCAGTGCTGATTTGAGGATATCTGGCATGCTTTATAACTCCATGGCCAGCAGTGTGCCTTCTCTGATGGCGTTTTTGGCGTCGAGTTCGCGCGCATTTTTGGCGCCGCCGATCAGATGGGGGCGCTGGCCGCTGGCGAGCAGCGCCTCGTGCAATGCACGGTTCGGCTCTTGGCCGGCGCAGACGACGATGTGGTCCACTCCCAGGGTGAAGGCGCGCGGCGCGCGGTCGGCGGCGTCGCGGTATTGTTCGACGTGGAGGCCGGCATCGTCGATATGCCGGTAGCGGATGCCGGGGTAGATTTGCACGCCGCGCTGTTTCAGGCTCATCCGGTGGGCCCAGACGGTGGTCCGGCCGAGGCCGGTACCGGGCTTGCCGAAGGAGCGATAGAGCAGGTGGATCTGTCGTGCAGCGCGCGGCGGTTCAGGGCGCGCCAGGCCGCCGGCTGCGGCGTAGTCCGGATCTATACCCCATTCGCGCTGCCATGCTTCGATGGACTGCGGCACCTCATCGCCGGCGGCCAGAAACATCGCCATATCGATGCCGATGCCGCCGGCGCCGACGATGGCGACCCGCTCGCCGACCGGGCGCCGGTTGCGCAGCACGTCGAGATAACTCAACACTTCGGGCCGGTCGATGCCGGGAATGGCCGGCCGGCGCGGCACGACGCCGGTGGCGATGACGATTTCGTCGAAGCCGCCGGCAGCCAGTTCGGCGGCGCCGCCCTGCCAGCCGAGTCGGGTTTCGACGCCGAGCGCGGCCAGGCGCGTTTCGTAGTAGCGCACCGTCTCGCCGTATTCCTCCTTGCCGGGAATACGCCGGGCGAGGTTGAACTGGCCGCCGAGCCGCGCCGCGGTTTCGAACAGCACCACCCGGTGGCCGCGTTCGGCCAGGGTCAAGGCGCAGGCCAGGCCGGCCGGACCGCCGCCGGCGATCGCGATGCACCGGCGGCGCGCCGCGGGCAGGATCCGGATTTCGGTTTCGTGGCAGGCGCGCGGGTTGACCAGGCACGAGGCCCGGCGGTTCTCGAACACGTGATCGAGGCAGGCCTGGTTGCAGGCGATGCAGGTATTGATCTCGGCGCGCCGGCCGGCGGCGGCTTTGGCGAGCCAGTTGGGATCGGCGAGCAGCGGCCGGGCCATCGACACCATATCGGCCGTGCCGCGGGCCAGCAGGGCCTCGGCGACTTCAGGGTCGTTGATCCGGTTGGTGGCGATCACCGGCACTGCCACTTCGTTTTTCAGCCGGGCGGTGAAGCCGGCGAAGGCGGCGCGCGGCACGGCGCTGGCGATGGTCGGTATCCGCGCCTCGTGCCAGCCGATGCCGCTGTTGATCAGGGTTGCGCCGGCCTTTTCGACCGCCTTGGCCAGCGTCACGATTTCGTCCCAGGTCTGGCCGCCGCTGACCAGGTCGAGCAGCGACAGGCGGTAGATGATGATGAAATCGTCACCGGCTGCGCGCCGTATGCCTTCGACAATGGCCAGCGGCAGGCGCATCCGGTTGGTGAGCGTACCGCCCCACTCGTCACTGCGCTGGTTGGTGCGCGGGCACAGGAACTGGTTGATGAAATAGCCTTCCGAACCCATGACTTCGACGCCGTCGTATCCGGCGTAGCGGGCGAGTTCGGCGGCGCGGATGAAGGCGCCGATTTCGCGGGCAATGCCGCGACGGCCAAGGGCGCGCGGCGTGAAGCGGTTGATCGGCGAGCGCAGCTTCGAGGCCGAGACGATGAACGGGTGGTGGCCGTAGCGCCCGGCGTGTAGCAGTTGCAGGCAGATGCGGCCGCCGGCCTCGTGCACTTCGCAGGTCAGGCGGCGGTGGGTGAGGGCGGTCAGGCGCGAGGTCATCGTGGATGAGAACGGCGCCAGCTGGCCGCGGCGGCTGGGGGCGTAACCGCCGGTGACCATCAGGCCGACGCCGGCTTTTGCCCGCTCGGCGAAGTAGGCCGCCAGCTTGGGCACATGCCACAGGCGGTCTTCCAGACCGGTGTGCATCGAACCCATCAGCACCCGGTTGGGCAGCGTCGTAAAGCCCAGGTCGAGCGGCTGGAACAGGTGGGGATAATGGACCCCGTGCTTCATATCAAGGCTTGGATCATCGACCAGCCGGCGATCCATGTGCCGGCCGACGAACCCAGATTGGTCAGCAGAAAGACCAAAAGGGCGCGGCCGACGCGGTTGTGATACCAGCCGGCCAGGGAGGTTGCATCGTCGCGCAGGCGTTCGAAATCCTCAACCTTCGGCGGCCGGCGCCAGACTTCGACCGCACCGCTGACCATGCCGGCGGCGACCGCCGGATTCAGCGAGGTGAGCGGCGCGGCGAAAAGGGCGCTCAACGCCGAAAGCGGATGGGCGCGGGCGGCCAGCGCGCCGAGCATCGCCAGGCCGCCGTTGATCGCAACCCAGAAAAACATCAGTTTCCAACCCAGTTCGGGACTCTCGCTGAAGCCCTTGACGAACAGGCCAAGGACGACGGCGAGCAAAAGCCACGGCAGGAAGCGGACCCAGCGGGCGGCCGGCGGCACGGTGTCGAGTTTGGCGATCAGCGCTTCGGGCGGCGTTTTCTCCTCGCCCAGCGCCCGCGCCGTGCCGGCCAGGTGTCCGGCACCGACCACGGCCAGCACGCGGCGCCCCGGGTGGCCGGCGTTTTCGCGGCGCAAGCAGGCGGCCATATAACGGTCGCGTTCGGTGATCAGCTTGTCGTACAGGTGCGGCGAGCGGGCCGCGAATTCGGTGAATGCGCTTTCCAGAAGATCGCCCTGTTTCAGTTCCTCGATCTGCTCGGCGCTGATGTTTTCGCGGTTGAAAAAGCCGGCGAGCAGGGCGCTGAACAGCATGAAACGCCGGCCGATGCCGGTGCTGCGCCAGATGCGTTTCAACGTGGTGCCGATATCGCGGTCGATGGTTTGTACCGGCAGGCCGCCGGCTGCCGCGGCCTCGATCGCGGCCTTCATTTCGGCGCCGGGCTCGATGCCGAGTTGGGCCGCCAGACGCTGCTGGTAACCGGCAAGGATCAGGTTCGAGATCAGCAGGCCGGCCCTGCCGTCGCGGATCACCCGGAACAGATTCATCTCGCGCCATGCCGTAGCCTCGGTCATCGCCTTGTAGCGGCTGGGGCACAGCTCGACGGCAACGGCATCGAAATGGCCGCTGCCGATCAGTTCTCTGACTGCCTCGACGCTGGCCCTGGAGACGTGCGCCGTGCCGAGCAGCGTGTAGTGCACACCGTCGCGTTCGATCTTTGCGGTCGGTTGCGCTTCGCCGCCGTGGTTGGGCAAAACCGCCTGGTTCATCCGAGCGGCGCCGGCAGGTTCATCGCCGAGCAGTGCAGGCTGCCGTTGCCGCGCAGGATCGCCGCGGCGGGCAGGCTGATGGCCTGGTGCCCGGGCAGCAATTCGGCGAGACGATCGCGCGCCGCGCGGTCGGATTCTTCAGCGCCATAGGCCGGAACCAGTACGGCACCGTTGACGAACAGGAAATTGGTGTAGGAAGCCGGTAAAATCCGGCCGTCCGGGGCCTCGATCGGTGGCGGTGCGGGGAGCGCGACCAGGCGATAAGGTTTGCCGGCGGCGCTCCGCAGGTGATCGAGCTGTTCCTCCAGGTGCGCCGTCCAGATCGGATCCCAGGTCTGGTAGACGATGGTGTGGGCATCGGCAAAACGGGCGATCGTATCGATGTGGCCGTCGGTGTCGTCGCCGGGCAGCGGCGACATATCGACGCCGAGCACCCGCTCGGCATGCAGCAGGGACAACAGGTTGTCCTCGATGGTCTGGCGGGCAGCGCCGGGCATGCGCTTTTCGAGGCAGCGCCAGTTGACCAGGAGCGTGCCGGCGCCGTCGCTATCGAGCGCTCCGCCTTCGAGTTCGATGTGGATCTGGAGGAATCTGAAGCGGGCGAACCAGGGCGTTTCGGCCAGCGCCTGGTTGACGGCATTGTCGAGGTAGGCCGGGTATTTTCCGCCCCAGCCGTCAAATGTCAGGTCGAGGGCAAGACGGGCGCCGCCCGAGACCAGGGTCAGCGGGCCGTAATCGCGGCACCAGGTATCGTTATAGGGGATAGCCAACCGGTGCAGGCGGGGATGGGCCGGCAGCGCTTCGGCCGGCGCTGCCGGGTGATCGAGGAGCACGACATCCTGGCGAGCGAGGATGGCGTCGAGCAAGGCCCTGAATTCGGGCTCGGCCGCGGCCCGGTCTTCGTCGCTCCAGGCACTGGCTGCCGACGGCCAGGCGAGCAGCGTGGCGCTTTGCGCTTCCCATTCGGCCGGCAGACGCCAGCGCTCTGCGCCTGGCATTATTGCCGGATGTCCAGAACCGGCGCCAGCTCCACCACCGCACCTTCATTGAGCACACTGCACAACGCCAGATCGTATTCGAAATAGACGCTGAACTCGGGATAGACCCAGCGCGAAATCGGCGGCTGGCCGACCGGGGCATGAATTTTGCTCGGCTCACCCCAGCGCTGGCGGACCTTGGCGGTCGTCAGGCCATTGCACGGCAGGTTTCGGCCGTCAGCGGCACGCAGCGCCTCGATCAACAGTACATCGGCGCGGGCGGCGACGGCCGGCAGGCCGCAGGACAGCAGCATGGACAAGGCGATGATGCGCTTCATGGTCCCCTCCTGGGTTGATAGACAAACTGAACCCGGATCAAGCCGAAATCTCCAGGCGCTTATTTTAACTCACAGGTCCGCATGATCTGGCGGTACGCCGCATGGCGTTCGGGGTGGATCTCGCCGGCCGCGGCGGCGGCGGCGACCGCACAGCCCGGCTCGTCGAGATGCCGGCAGTCTCGGAAGCGGCAGTGCGGTACGGTGGCGAACTCCGGAAAGCCGCGCTGGATATCGGCGGCCGGCATCCGCCACAGGCCGTATTCCCAGACGCCGGGTGAATCGATCACCGCACCCTGCCCGGGCAGGGCATACCAGCGGGCGGAGGTCGTCGTGTGCCGCCCTTTCCCGGTGGCGGCCGACAGTTCGGTGGTCAACACCGCACGGCCGGGCAGCAGGGCATTGAGCAAAGACGATTTGCCGACCCCGGACTGGCCGACCAGAATGCTGACTTTACCGCGCAACACGCGGCCGAGCGCTTCAATCCCGGTACCGTAACCCGGCGACGCAGGGCGGGCGATCGTCTCGTGGCAGGCGAGAGCGAAGGCGCGGTAACGGGCCGGATCGACGATGACGCCGCTGTTTGCCAGGTCGGCCTTGTTGCAGACCAGTAGCGGGGCGAGGCCGAGGACGCCGGCGGCCAGCAGGTAGCGATCGACGGCATAGGCGCTGGGCGGCGGCTCAGGGGCGATGACGATCACCGCCTGCTCGACATTGGCGGCGATGATCTGCGGTTCACGGTTGCGGTTGGCGCGTTTGAACACCGAGCGGCGCTCGAGAATGCGTTCGACGACTGCTGCTTCACTGCCGGGCGAGCCGTGCAATTCGATCAGGTCGCCGCACACCGGCCGGCCGGTGCCCCGCCGCCAATGGCAAGCGTACGATGCGCCGTCGTATGCGACGACACCGTGCGTGCCATACGACTCGATGACGCGAGCGGTTATCATAAACGGCGGATCGCACCTGGCAAGGGACCGGACACGGTATGACAGCGCACTGGATCTGGATCGACCTCGAAATGACCGGGCTGGACAGCGCCCGCGACCAGATACTGGAAATCGCGACGATTGTAACCGACGGCGATTTGAACGAGTTGGCTGTCGGCCCGGTCCTGGCGATCCACCAGCCGCTGGCGGTGCTCGAGGCGATGGATAACTGGAACCGGCGCACGCACCAGGCGAGCGGCCTGTGGCAGCGGGTGCAGGAGAGCACCGTCACGGCGCGCGACGCCGAACGGCAGACACTGCAATTCCTCGCTGCCTGGGTGCCGTCCGGCGCTTCACCGATGTGCGGCAACAGCATCTGCCAGGACCGCCGCTTCCTCGCCCGCCTGATGCCGGAACTTGAAGCGTGGTTTCATTATCGAAACCTGGACGTCAGCACGCTGAAGGAACTGGCCGCCCGCTGGGCGCCGGATCTCGCCGCCGGGCTGAACAAGGAAAGCCGGCACGAAGCGCTGGCCGATATCCGCGATTCGATCGCCGAACTGCGCTACTATCGCGCCGCGATGGGCCGCCTGGGCGGTGTGCGATGACTCGACCGGCCGTTGCCGCTCTTTTTTTTACGCTATGACAAGGGGAAATCCGATGCCGACTGAAACACACCTCGATCCGTATTGCACACCGGCGGCGAAAACGCGACGCCGGCGCCGTATGTTGCTGATTCCATTTCTGATGCTGCCTGCCGTGTGGTCGGCGGCTCAGGAACACCCGCCGGAAAATAGCGCGCCGGAGGATACTGCGCTGCGTGCCGTGATCGCCGGCGGGTGGCGCGCCCAGGCCGACCGCGAGCGTGACCGTTACCGCCACCCATACGAGACGCTGCGCTTTTTCGGCCTGCGCCCCGAGTACCAAGTGCTCGAACTGTGGCCGGGCCGTGGCTGGTACGCCGATATCCTGGCGCCATACCTGCAAGGCAGCGGCATGTACGTTGCTGCCGGCTTCGATACCTCCAGCGACGCAGTTCCCGAGCCCTTCAAGCAATTGCAGCGCGATTTCGCGGCGCGTCCCGAGACGCATGCGGCGCAATACCGCGAAGCGGTGATGCTGGAACTGAAAAGCGACGGCACGATCGCCGATCTGCCACCGGACCTGATCGACATGGCGCTGACCTTCCGCAACGTGCACAACTGGCTCAAAGCCGGAATCGCCGAACAGGTTTTCGCGACCCTGGCCGCGGCGATCAAAAGCGGCGGTTACCTGGGCGTCGTCGAACACCGCGCCGCGCCCGGTACTTCGCTCGACCAGATGATCGAAAGCGGCTATGTCACCGAGGACAAGGTGATCGAGCTGGCCAGAGGTGCCGGCTTCGTATTGCTGCAGAAAAGCGAAATCAATGCCAACCCCGCAGATACCCGCGACCACCCGCACGGCGTCTGGTCGTTGCCGCCGACGCTGCGCGGTGGCGAGACCGATCGTGACCGTTTCATGGCGATTGGGGAGAGCGACCGGATGACGTTGCTGTTCCAGGTTCCGGTCGATACACCGGAAAAAATATCAGAGAAAATCAAGAACTTCGGTCCATATCCTGAAGAAGAATATGAGATGAAGGCAATCAGCGACTGGGTCACGATTCCGGTCAAGAAGAAAAAACCGGGCGAGACAGAAAACCAGGATCGAGACAACGGCGGCAATGACGCGGCGCATCGCGATCAGCAGTAGGCGGGCAGCGCGTTGGCGCACTGGAACAGGCGCGAAAGAGCGAACTTGATGACGGGCTGTTAATGTATGACATCATGTCAAACATGAAAACCGTCACCGTGCGCCACGTTCAGCATCACCTTGCGGCCGGCCTTGAGACCGTTCGCAGGGGCAGGAGATCACGATCACCAAACGATGGGCACCGATTGCTCGCCTCGTTCCTGCTCACAGAGCCAAGGAACCGGTTAGCTGGCCGGACTGGGAAGCGCGAAAGAAACGTCTCGGATCACGGGCCGCAACGGGAACGCCGGCGAGCCAAATCATCGATGAAATGCGCCGGGAGCGTTTTTGACCGCCTATTTCGATTCCGGCATTATCACAAAGTGGTACTTGCTGGAAGCGGATAGTTCACCCAACTGTTGCATAAATTCCCGGAATTCTCGGTCAAGCGAGAAACCGGGCGCGTCACCCCAGGTGAATTCGATGCTTTAACTAAAATTCTCATAACTTATTGATTTAATGAAGAAATCTATAAATTAAAGCAAAATTTATGCAACTGTTGGGTTCAGTCGCGTTGCGCCTGCGCGAGCGCTTCGCGCCCCCGGCAGTACTCACGCATCTGCATCGCCTCGAGCTCACCACTGCTTGGCATCTCAATATCTTCCGTAAGGAGTTGAACCTGGCTAGTGTTCGGCTGGCGTTGGATGATCTGGAAAGCGATATCGATGCCGGTGTCTGGCACACGTTGAACCAGGAGCCGGCGGAGGTGTACACGCTCGCCGAGACCCTGGCGCGCCGGCACGCTCCATCGCTCGGTACGCGCACGCTGGATACTTTGCACGTTGCATCACAATGTTGTTCAACGCCAGCCATTTTATAACCGGCGATCACCGGCAAGAGGTACTGGCGGAAGCCGTCGGCCTCGAGGTGACACGCCACCGGTCGGCAACTCAGGAAACTCCCTGATCCCAATGACGGTAGGCGGCTCTTGACAGGTTCAGGGCAGTTTGATCTTGCCGCCGCCGGGCAGGCCGCCGGTGCCCAGGCCGCCTAATCCTCCCGAAACCGCACCGCTGCCCGGCACGATGATGGACGAGGCGCTCTGCCGCCTCAGCTCGCGCAGCTCTTCCATGGTCTGTTCGATTGCCTGCTCGGCGGCCTTGCCGAAGCCGGCAACCGCTTCTTCCAACGTTTTGGCGGCAATTTCAAAATTGAGTGGCAGCGGCCCGGCCGGGGTCAGAAGCTGAGTCTGGCCGTGGTACAAAACCGGGCGCGCCGGATCGTCCCGGCCGTCTTTCGTCACCGGAACCAGCTTGCGGATCGTGCCGATCCGTTGATCGGTGATCATTTCCTCGCGATACAGCGTCGCGGGATCCATTTTCAGGTCGGGCATTTCGGGGTTGCGGTTCATCTTGGGACTCGTTCTGCGATGATCATTGATTTGGGGGCGGGGCTGCGGGATGCAAGCGGCAGCCGCCGGCGGCCAGTTCGAGGTGGAGCAGGGGTGCGGGCATGCCCTCGCTGCCGATCAGCAGGCACGCCGAGCCGAGGAAAGTCAGGCCCTCGGCCTGCTCGATCGGCGGCAAGTCGATCACCCGGACGGCGCGGCGGAAAACGCGTTCCCAATCGTCCGGCGCGGCAAGGTGATACAGGTAAAGGCGTTTGTAAGTGAGCAATGCCACTTGCCGGCCGCCGGGGTCGATCGCCAGATCGGTCGGTTGCGCCGACCACCGGCCGCGCCGGTCGGCACGGCGCATCTCGGCCGCCGTGGGCCTGATCAAGGATCGGACTTCACCCCTCTGGCGGGCGGTCAGTGCGGTTTTTGCGCCGCCGAGCGGCAGCGGCACCGTGTAAAGGCGCGGCAGTACATCGCGTTTGCTGAGCAGCAGGACAGTGACGCGGTCGCCGGTGTCATCGGCGCCGGCATGGGTCGCCTCCGGATCGCCGGGGACGACCAGCAGGCTTTCAAAATCGCGCGGCCCATCGGGAATCCGGACGGTGAAGCGCCGGGTTTCGAGGGTGGCCGGCGCGGCGCCGGCGGACACCTCGGGTTCGGGCAGCAGATACAGGTCGAGGGCCAGATGGCGGGCGTCATTGTCGCCGATATCGCCGACCAGAAGCCAGGCACGGCCGGCCGCGGTAAAACCGGCGAGCGCTTCCCAGTCACGGTTTTCGGCGCCGCGCAGCCGGAAGCGCTGCAACAGGCGCCCCGCCGGCGTCATGGCGTGCAAGTGTGGCGGCGCGCCGCTGTCGTTGATCGCGAAGACCACGTCCGGGCGGCGCCCGGAGGCCGCCAGCCCGCTGGTTTCATCAAGGCGGGCATCGGCGCTGCGATATTCGGTCCAGACGGTATCGTCTCCGCCGCCGGCTCGGCAGGCGATGAGGCCGGCGGCCAGTAAAAGGCCCGGGGCGAGATTCGCCCGGGCTCGCCCGCGGCGCGGCACGGCTCTCACAACAACGGCACCTTGTAGGGCATCCCCGCTTCTTCGCGGACCAGGCGCGGCACCAGGTAACCGGGGAGGCGGCGGCGCAGGTCTTCCAGGATCGAGCGCGCTTTTTCAGTCGCGACGGCGAAATGGTGAGTCCCGGTGACGCGGTCAGGCAGGTGCAGGTAGTAAGGCAGCACGCCCTGGCCGTAGAGCGTTTCGGCCAAGGCCTGCTGCACTCTCGCGCTGTCGTTGATCCCGGCGAGCAGGACGGTCTGGTTGAGCAGCGTCACGCCGGCGGTGCGCAGGGCGGCGAGCGCTTCCGCGGTGCTCCGGTCGAGTTCGTTCGGATGGTTGCAATGGATGACCAGAGCCACCGGCCAGGGCAGACTTTGGAACCAGGCGACAAGCCGCGATGTAACGCGCGACGGCAGCACCACCGGCAAGCGGCTGTGCAGGCGCAAGCGCCTGAGGTGGGGGAGTGGCGCCAGGCGGCCGGTCAATTCGGTCAGGCGGGCCGTGGACAAGGTCAGCGGATCGCCGCCGGAGAGGATCACCTCGCTGATTTCGTCGCGGGCCCGCAGATAATCGACCGCCGCGGCGAAGCGGTCGCGGCCGGCGTTTTCCTCGCCATAGGGGAAGGCGCGGCGGAAACAGTAGCGGCAGTGGATGGCACATGACGCGGTGGCAATCAACAGGGCGCGGCCGTGGTATTTGACGATCACGCCCGGCCCGCGGCGGGCGGCGATGTCACCGACCGGGTCGTCGAGATACCCCGCTCGCGGTTCGACTTCGGCGGCCATCGGCAGCACCTGCCTGAGCAGCGGGTCGCCCGGGTCGCCGCGCTGCATGCGGGCGGCGAACGGCCGCGGCACGAGCAAGGGAAAGGTGTGCCGTGCCGCTTCGGCTTCCGGATCGACGGGCCATTCGAGCGCCAGCAGACGGCACAATTCCACAGGCGAGCGGATCGCCTCGCGCAATTCGCTGCGCCAGTCCGGCTGCTGCCGCACAGTGCCTGACCTGCGGGCCGCTGGCATCGATGCTGAAGGCATTCGGGTTATCATAAGCGAATTTTACGCGAACATCCGTTACGATCAGGTGTCGCTTTTATTCAGCCTTGCAACACGGAACCCCCATGGCCAGTTACAGCACCAGCGAATTTCGCAGCGGCTTGAAAATTATCATCGACGGCGATCCCTACAACATCGTCGAAAACGAATTCGTCAAGCCCGGCAAGGGGCAGGCGTTCAACCGCGTCCGGGTGCGCAACCTGAAAACCGGCCGGGTCATCGAACGGACCTTCAAATCCGGCGACAGTGTCGAGGCCGCCGATATCTACGAACAGGACGTGCAATATCTGTACAACGACGGCCAGTTCTGGCATTTCATGCACCCGGAGACGTTCGAACAGTTTACCGCCGGGAGCACGGTGGTCGGCGACGCGGCGCAATGGCTCAGCGAACAGGACGAATGCCGCCTGACGCTGTGGAACGGCGAGCCGCTGTCGCTGGCAGCACCGAACTTCGTCGAGTTGAAAATCGTCGAGACCGATCCCGGCGTGCGCGGCGACACCTCCGGCGGCGGCGGCAAGCCGGCCCGGCTCGAAACCGGGGCCGTCGTCCGCGTCCCGCTGTTCGTCGATGAAGGCGAAGTGATCCGCGTCGATACGCGGACCGGCGAATACGTCTCGCGGGTCAAGGCATGACCGCACCGGCGGCGGGCGGCAGTGGTGTCTGAAGCGGAGCTGATCCTCGCGCCGCGCTGGCTGCTGACGATGGCCCCGCCGGCGACGGTGCTCGAAGCACATGCCCTGGTCGTTGCCGGCGGGCGTATCGCCGCGATCCTGCCGGCTGCTGAGGCGCGGCGGCGCTATCCGGCTGCCGCCTGGCGCGACCTGCCGCACCACGCCTTGCTGCCGGGCCTGATCAATATGCACACCCACGCCGCGATGTGTCTGATGCGCGGCCTGGCCGACGATCTGCCGCTGAAAGTATGGCTGGAAAAGCACATCTGGCCGGCCGAACAGCAGTGGGTCGGGGCCGAGTACGTCCGCGACGGCACGGCGCTGGCGATCGCCGAGATGATCCGCGGCGGCATCACCTGCTTCAACGACAATTATTTTTTCCCCGACCAGGCCGCCTGGGTGGTCCAGGACACGGGGATGCGGGCCGCACTCGGGGCCCCGGTGATCGATGTGCCGACGGGCTGGGCCGCCTCGCTCGACGAATACATCGAGCGTGCCATGCAGGTCCACCGCGCCACGTTGGGCTTGCCGCTGTTGCGCCTGACGCTCGCCCCGCATGCCCCCTATACCGTCAACGACACGGCGTTCGCGCGACTGGCCGAGCTGGCCTGCGAACTCGACGTCAAAGTCCATCTTCACCTGCACGAGACAGCGAGCGAAGTCAGCCATTCGCTGGCCATCCACGGCGAGCGGCCGCTGGCCCGTATCGATCGCCTCGGCCTGCTCAGCGACCGGCTGCTCGCCGTCCACATGACCGAACTGACCGGCGATGAAATCGCCAAGCTGGCCGCCGCCGGTGTCCATGTCGTGCATTGCCCCGAATCCAACCTCAAGCTCGCCAGCGGTATCTGCCCGGTCTGGGAGCTCAAGGAACAGGGGGTGAATGTCACTTTAGGCAGCGACGGCGCGGCGAGCAACAACGATCTCGACCTGTGGGGCGAAATGCGCACCGCCTCCTTGCTCGCCAAGGGATTCAGCGGAGATCCGGTGGCGTTACCGGCCCCCGCGGTGCTGGCGATGGTGACGATCGACGCCGCCCGGGCGCTCGGCTGGGACGGTGAGATCGGTTCGCTCGAACCGGGCAAGGCGGCCGATCTGTGTGCCGTCAACCTCGACCACCCGGCAACCCAGCCGGTGCACCACGTGCTCTCCACGCTGGTCTATGCCGCCGGCCGTGATCAGGTCAGCGATGTCTGGGTCGCCGGCCGGCCGCTGCTCGAAAACGGGTGGTTTACTGATCTCGATTTCGCCCGGATCAGCGGCCGTGCCGAGTATTGGCGGCAGCGCCTTGTTGAGTGGCGATGAACATCGGCAAAAACTTCGATCCGGCCGAGCGCGACCGCTTCGATTCCTACGCCGCCCGCTGGTGGGATCCGGAAGGCGAATTTCGGCCGCTGCACGATCTCAACCCGGCGCGTTTCGCCTGGCTCGCCGGCAGAACGGCGCTCGCCGGTCGCCGCGTGCTCGACGCCGGTTGCGGCGGCGGCTTGTTCAGCGAGGCGCTGGCCGCCGCCGGGGCCGAAGTCACCGCGCTCGATGTGGCGCCCAAAGCGCTGGCAGTCGCCCGATTGCACCTGGCCGAATCGGGATTGGCGGTCGATTACCGTGAAAGTACGGTCGAAGCCTTTGCAGCGACCCGGCCGAAACCCTTTGCCGTTCTGACCTGCATGGAAATGCTCGAGCATGTTCCCGAGCCCTGGTCGGCGGTGGCCGCCTGTGCAGAACTTGTCGAACCCGGCGGCGAGCTGTTTTTCAGCACGATCAACCGGACGCCGCAGGCTTTCGCACTGGCCATCGTCGGTGCCGAGCACGTTCTCGGCCTTTTGCCGCGCGGCACACACCAGTACCGGCGGCTGATCCGCCCGGCCGAACTGGCCGCCTGGTGCCGGGCCGCCGGGCTGGTGGTCCGTGAAACCGCCGGCCTGCATTACAACCCGTTGACCCGCCGTGCCTGGACCGGCGGCGGTGTCGAGGTCAATTACCTGCTGCACGCCGTCAAACCCACCAGCCGGGACGATGACTGAGGCGCTACTAATACATTCATAAATATTGCCTTGTTCAGGGCTCTGGAAGGATTTGCCTGCAAGGCAAAGCGGCGCCGGCAGGTAGACCTATGTCTAGCCGCTTAAACGCCGCAGGCGGATTCATCCACAGTCCCCGCAGGGCTTGGCTCTCGGCGCCCGTGGGCGGCATTGTCGGTAAGGGATGCAGGTCACCTGACGCCTGGCACACAGATGCCCTGCCATGAACGCCGAGAGACAAGCTGAATGTGGTCATATTTATGAATGTATTAGTAAATCTGCCGCTTGCAATCCTGTTCGACCTGGACGGCACACTGCTCGACAGCGCCCCCGACCTGCTCGCGGCCTTGAACCGGGTGCTGGACGGCGAAGGGCGACCACCGCTGGCGCTCGCCACGGTCCGCCACCTCGCCTCGCAGGGCGCCCGCGGGATGCTGCAGGCGGCCTTTGGCGACGAACTGCCCGAGGCGGAATGGGTTGCGAAAATCGAAGCGTTTATCGCCCATTACGCGGCGCGGCCTTACGCCGATAGCCGGCCCTTTCCAGGCATCCCGGCCATGCTCTCCGGAGTCGAGGAACGCGGTTTGCCCTGGGGTATCGTGACCAACAAGATGAGCCGCCTGACATCACTGGTCGTCGCCGCCAGCGGCTGGCTCGAACGCACCGGCTGCGTTGTCTCGGGCGACACCGCCGGGGCGCCGAAACCGAGCCCGTTGCCGGTCCTGCACGCATGCCGGATGCTCGGTGTCGAGCCGGATGGCGTGTGGCTGGTCGGCGACGATCCGCGCGATGTCGCCGCCGCCCATGCCGCAGGCTGCCGGGCACTGGTCGCCGAATGGGGTTATCTCGATCTGGCCGATCACGAAACGCGGCGCCGGGCCGATCACTGCCTGGCACACCCGGATGATCTGCTGGCGCTGCTGGCCGGCACCATCCCCGCTTGGCCATGAACGGGCCGGCGAGCGAAGATCGGGGCGTCGTCAGCGCCCGTTGCCAGGCCCGTTTCCCATCCCTGACGTTGACGCTGAAATATCTGCCGGCCGCCGCCGCGGCACGTCTTGGCGCAGGTTACGCACTGCTTGATGAGTTGTGCGCGCTTGCCGATCTGGAACACCAAGAAGTGTTCATCCTCAAGTGCCGATGGTGGCGCGACGAGATCGAGCGCCTGGCAACGGGCTCGCCCGAGCACCCGCTGGCTAAGGCCTGTCTGGCTTCGCATCGCGCCGTTCGGCAGCCATTAGCCGCCGGATTCTCGGCGCTGTTGGCGGCGCTCGATGTTCCGCCGCCGCGTGCGAACAGTGTCGATGAGTGGTGGCAAACCCCGGAACCGCTGCGCTCAGCGCAGACGACCTGCGAGATCCTTCTGGCCTGCGGTTTCGATGCCGCGGCTGGCAGCGAAACGATCGATCCGGAAACGTTTATCGCCGAACATGCGCCGTGGGCCGAGCGGTTCATCGCCGCAGCCGAGGTGGCGCGACTGGCGTGGTTGCCGGCGCCGCCGCGCCACGTGATTCCCCCGCTCGAATTGCAGGCCCGCCACCGCTTTCGAAGCGACGAGTGGTCGGCCGCCGATTTTTCGCCGGCACTCCGCGGCCGTGTTCTGCGGGAATGGCTCGCGCCGCCCGCCGCATTCCGCCACCGGCTCGCCGCCGCGCTGGCCAACGAGGTCAACCGGAGCTATGCTCATTTCCTGTGGACGGTGTCTCTCGCCGACCGCCGCCGCCAACGACTCTGCCGCCGCGCCCGGCCGGCGGACGGCACCGTGACGCCCGGCGACGCGCTGGCGTTATGGCGGGCGGCGCGCCGCCTGCCGCCGGCCTGAAACGCACCCGGAAATGCCCATGAGCGACGATCACTCCCCAGCCCCGAACTCGCCGCCGTGCGTCGAGGGCGGCTGCCATTGCGGCGCCGTGCGGTTTCGCGCGGCATTGCCGGCAAGCCCGGTGCTCGACGAGTGCAATTGTTCGATCTGCACCAAAAGCGGGTATCTGCACCTGATCGTCGCCGGGAGCGATTTCGAATTGCTGGCGGGCCAGGACAGCCTGGCCGAATACCGTTTCGGCAGCGGCCGGGCGCGGCACTTGTTTTGCCGCCATTGCGGCATCAAGTCGTTTTATGTGCCGCGCTCCCATCCCACCGGTTACAGTATCAACGCCCGTTGCCTGGACAGCGAGTTATGGCGGGCATTTCCGGTCAGATTGTTTGATGGAAGGCATTGGGAGCGGGCGATGACGGACACTTTTGGAACGGCTGCTGAGGATGGCAATGCGATCCGGCAAGCGGATTGAACGGGCCGGGCGCTACCGCCGCGAGCGCCGCACCGTGAGCGCCGCGCTCGCGGCGCTGCTCTGTCTTGCCGCCTGCGCCGCTTCCCGGCCGTTCGGCGAAGGCGCGGCGGCCAAAGCCGGTGATCTGCGGCCGATCGAGGCGCTGGAACATCCCGAAGCCACCGGCCGGCGGGTGATCTGGGGCGGGCAGATCGTCGAGGTGGTCAACCACGCCGGCGACACCGAACTCAATATCCTGAGCTACCCGCTCGACCACCGTTTCCGGCCGGAGATCGACCGTCCGCCCGGCATCCGTTTTGTCGCGGTCTATGCCGCTTTTCTCGATCCGGCGCTGTTCGCCGCCGGCCGGTTCGTCAGCCTGGTCGGCATGGTCGGAGGCGAGCGGGTGATCGCCGTCGGCAGCGAACGGCACGTCGCGCCGTTGCTCGCCGCCGAAGGCATCGAGTTGTGGGAAGAAAGCCGCGATCGCGGCGGGCCGGGCCGGGTTTCAGTCACGGTCGGCGCCGCCGTCCGTTTTTGAGGAGCACAATCTATGTATCGCAAAGTGATCGTCGGTATCGATTTCAACGAAGGCGTCAAGCAGGTGCTGGCCCGGGCCCGCGCCGTGACCGCACCTGAGGGCGAGTGTCATCTGGTCCATGTCTTCGAACCGCTCGACTCGGTCTATTTCGGCGTCGTGCCTTATGCCCCGGTGATCGCCGGCGTCGATGGCTTCGAAGAAGCGGCGCGCAAGGAACTGAGCCGCCGGCTCGACGAGCTGGCGGCCGAAGAGGGCATCCCCGAAGCCCGCCGGCATTTTCTGGTCGGCACGCCGGCGACCGAACTGCAACGCCTGGCGCGCGACCTCGGCGCCGACCTTCTGGTGCTCGGCACCCACGGCCGCAAGGGGGTTAGGCTGTTGCTCGGGTCGACGGCGAACGCCGTGCTGCACGGGGCAGGATGCGATATTCTCGCGGTCCGCCTGCGTGAAGAACCGAAGCCGACTGAGGGATGAGCGAAAACCGGCGGTCGCCGGCGGGAGAACGGGTATGCCAGGCGGCGAGACCACGCCCGGGTGTGACCCCGGGCGTGGCCCCGGGCGTGACCTTAGGGTCAATCGCGACCGCCGGCCATTGCGCAGATAATCTGCGATGCTGCCAGATGCTCGGCCATATCCGGCAATGGGTCGGCCTGAATCACTACGCGGTCCATCATTCCCTGTAGATGTTCTTCCAGTTTGGCCACCAGTTCCTGGTGTGAAGCTGCACGAATCGGAAAGAACATGTCCTCAACAGTCACCATCCACAACATGGTTGCTCACTCCTTGCTACCTCAAGCCGGTAGACTGGGGCGCCTTGCCGGCGCGCTTGTCGATATACCCGCGGGGCCGAAGCGGCCCGTGAGGCCCTTGCGTTTCCCAACGCTCCAACACGGCCGGTTCCGTGTCCCTGTCCCACTGGCGGAAAGCACCGGATTGACTGGTAGGGCGGATCATAACTTAAAAATATCAAAAACGATAGAAGCGGTCAAAGTCGGTTCCCCGTCACTGCATCTAGGCCCCTGCTCAGCGAAAAGAGCGGATGATCCGACATTCGGCGGGGCCGGAATCTGTGCGATACAGTGATGACCGGGACACTCAAAAAATACTTTCATGCCCGGATTCCGAATGATCGGTCATCCATTCCCGGCGGGACCGCCCGTTTTGCCCTTGTAATTGAATAACTTACGCCGCCTCCCGGGCATTGGCCATTGCCTGAACGTGAAAAAACCCTTTATTTCGGATCACGTCGGCCCGCCGCGCCCAGCGGCCGCTAAGCAGCGGCGGTTAGTCCCGCCGGATCGGGCCGGGCGGTTGCGGGGGTGGGGGGAATTGCAGCCGGCGCCGAATGGGTTTATGCTGATTATGCCTGTTGCCGGAAATCCAGGGGCGGTTTTTGGCCGCCGCCGTTCCGGCGACCATGAGCGTATGGAGGTGCACCATGACCAGACTGTTACCCAGCCTGCTGATTCTTGTGGCATTGGCGCCGGCCGCTGAGGCCGGAACCGCACTCGGCCGCTCGCCGATGAGCACCAATCTGTATTTCACCAAAGTGTCTTATCTGCGCCATCAGGCGGAGCAGGGTGAGCCGAATGCCCAGTTCATACTGGCCAATAATTACAACGACCCCGACAACGCCTACCAGTTACCCGTCGATCACCAGCAGGCCGCCGAGTGGTATCAGCGCGCCGCCCGCCAGGGCCATACCGGCGCAGCGTTCAATCTGGCGGTGATGAACATCCAGGCGTTAGGGATGCCGCGCGATCTGCTCACCGGGCTCGCCTGGCTCAAAATCGCCGCGGCCCAGGGGCACGGCCAGAGCCGGGATCTGATCCCCGAACTGGAAGCCATGCTCAAGCCGGAGCACATCGCCGAAGCCGAAAGGCGGATGCAAAAACTGGTACCGTCCAGGCTTTTGGCTCGGAACTGAGCGCGACGGCCACGCCCCCCTGCCGTCATGCCGGACGGCGCAGTCCGATCCGGCCGGCGACGGCGTGCAGGCGTTCGGTCACGTCATCGACGGTGATCAGCTCCATCACGCCGGGACGTTCGATGCGCCGCCCCCAGCGCAAGGCACTGGCCGGTTGACCGAGAAACCGCCGGGCCGCCTGCTCATAGCGATCGACACACCACTCCAGGCTGTGGTACGGTCCGCTGCGGGCGCTTTGGGTCGCAGCGTAGAGCCCGACCACCGGTTTGCCGAGGGCATTGGCCAGATGGAGGGGACCGGAATCGGGTCCGAGCACGATCGAGGCCCGGTCCAGCAGGCCGATCAATTTTTCGAGCGTATCCCGGCCGGTGAGATCGATAATCGCCGGATGCGCCGCGGCGATCGTTTCCCCGGCGCGGTGGGCGCGGCCACTGCGGTCACCGCAGACGAGGACCCTCAACCCCAATTCCTCGATCGCGAAGCGCGCCACCGCGGCGTAACGCGCCGCCGGCCAGTCGCGCGCCGGGCGGCTGGCGCACGGGCTGATCAGCAGCGTCGGTTGCCCTCCGGGCAGAGCATCGGCCGCAAAGCGGCGGGCCGCGGGGCTGATGGGTAAATCCCAGTCCGGCTCAGCGGCGGCGCAGCCGAGATGGCGAGCAAACGCCAGAAAGCCCTGCACCTGGTGCTGCGGCGGCGCTTCACGAAGCCGCTCGTCGATCATCCAGCCATGCCCCTCACGGGATCGCGCCCGATCCCAGCCGATCCGGGCCCCGGCACGGACAAAGGCAGAAAGCGCATTGGCGCGCAGCGAAGTCTGCATGTGGAGCAGCAGGTCGAAACGGCGGGCGCGTAGGCGGCGCGCCAGGCGCCAGAAAGCGGGCAGCCCGCCGCGTTTGTCGTAAACCAGCCACTCGACGCCGTCCAGATCCCGGACCAGCGGCCAATAGGCATCGCCGATCACCCAGGTCAAGCGCCAATCGGGGTGTGTCCGGCGCACGGCGCGGACCACCGGGATCACATGGCTGATGTCGCCCAGCGCCGAAAGGCGGAGCAGGCAGCAGTGGATCGGCGCCGCTGTCGCGGTCGAATCTTCTATCATGGAACCATGCAAAGCGCGATTTTTCGCCAGCGGCGGCAGACGATACTATACGACGCCGACCGTCTGCCGCGGCCGTCGGCGTTGTGGTTCACCGCCGAACATTGGGCCGCTGCTCAGATCCTGCCGGGCGGGCGCGGCGCATCGTGGCGCCTTTCGACTCCGTATGGCGAGGCGGTGCTGCGCCAGGCCCGGCGGGGAGGCTGGGCGGCCAGGGTGAGCGTCGGTCGTTATTGGTACAACGGTGCCGCCCGCTGCCGCAGCTTCCGCGAATGGCGCTGCCTCGCGCATCTGCGTTCCTGCGGGATCGATTGCACACCGGAACCGTGGGCCGCTTATTGTGGACGGCATGGCTGGACAGCGGAACAGGCCCTGATCACCGGTTTTATTCCAGGCACACCGTTGCCTGAACTGCCGGCCGGGCAATTGGCCGAGTCCGAGCTGTGGCGCCGCGCCGGCCGGGTGTTGGGCCGCTTGTGCCGGGCCGGCGTCGCGCACCGCGACTTTCATCTCGGCAACCTGCTGCTCGACGAGCGGCAACAATTGTGGGTTCTCGATTTCGATCGCGCCCGCTGCGTGCCGGGCAAAACGTTCAGCGGCCGGGCGCAGATCGGCCGCCTGCTGCGCTCGCTCCGCCGCCGGCGCGGCGCTTTGCCCGGCCTGCCGGAAATGGCCGCGGTGCATGAGTGGTTGCAACAAGGACTGGAATCGGGGGTATGAGCACCTACTTGCTGCTGAAGAGCGTCCATGTGACGGCGGCCGCGGTGTCGATCGTACTTTTCGCCGGCCGCGGTCTGTTGGCGCTGGCAGTGGTCGATTGGCGCCGCCGGCGGTGGCTCAGGGTTGTGCCGCATCTCAACGATACGGTGCTGTTGCTGAGTGCCGTGGCTCTCGCCTGGCTGTTGCGGCAGGCGCCGTTCGTCCAGCCGTGGCTGACCGCCAAGGTGTTAGCCCTGGTCATCTATATCGTGCTCGGCTCGCTGGCCTTGCGCCCGGGAACCGGTGCGCCGCAGCGGCTGATCTGGCTGCTCGCCGCAATGGCCGTTTTTGGCTACATCGCCGGCGTGGCGATCAGGCACCATCCGCTGTCATGGTTTGGTCCATAGGCGCGATGCGGAGGAGCAAAAGATGACCGTTCCGGAATGCCTGCGGCTCGGCGTTTGCCGCCGGGCGCCGGTGCGCGTGGAAGTTCCTACGCCGGGCGGACGGCCAGGACATCCGCCGGCAGGCGTTGCAGCACCTTCTCGGCGGTGTTGCCGATCAGGATGCCTTTGAGGCCGCGGCGGCCGATCATACCCATGACGACGAGCTGCGCATTGCGGCGCCGGGCGACGGCGGGGATGACGTTTTCGGGCGCTCCGGCGCGGATATGAATCTGCTTGGGGGCAAGGTCGAAGCGGGTGGCCAGATCGTGCAACAAGTCGCGCCGCTGGCGGTGGAATTTGCGCACTTCACCGGCGGGCTCGACGACCTCGAGTTCTCTGAGGACCGGCGATACCGGCAGCGCATAGACCACATCCAGCGGGCAATCCAGGGCACGGGCGACAGCACCGGCAAGTTCGAGTACCTGTTCGTTGAGTTGCCGCTGCCGGGCGTGGCGGCTTTGCAGATCGAGCGTGGCCAGGATCGGGGCGCGCTTTTCCCACGTCCGGCTGCCGACCAGCATGAGCGGCACGGGCGAAGTGCGCAGCAGATGCCAGTCGGTCGATGTGTAAAACATCGTCGCCGAACGGTGCGCGGTTTTGACGATCAGGTCGTAATCGGCATGCCGTTCAACGACCCATTCGTGCAACCATTTGCACCACACCGTGCGGTGGGTGACTTTAACCTGCTGGAGGTCGGTGTCGGCCAACATCTCGTCGAGGCGGGCATGGGTTGCGGCCAGCAGGGCGCGGCGGGCGCGAGCGGGCGCGCCGCTGCCGCCCGCCGGCGCGTCGGCGAGCTGCGGGTCATAACAAAAGCCGACCAGATCGAGCGCCGCGCCGGTCGCCGCGGCGAGTTTGACCGCCCGCGGTAGCGCCAGATTGCGTATCCGGCTCTGATCGGCGATGACCAGGATCCGTTTGATGTTCATGGGTTGAATTTTCGTGGCCGGTCAGGACGGGGTCATGATACCTCAGATGCGCCAGGTAATCTGGTATGCAGGTGCGGCTGGAAATGCCGTACGAGGGAAGGTTGGCCAACCGCCTTGGCCTTGAGTCATGGCCTGATGGGGCGATCCTGAAGGGCAAGCGTTGACAGGGGTGGATGCAGGTCAGGTATTGAGCTTCGAAAGTTGCGCAATCGGGGTGTCGATGATCTCCCTATATTCGGAAGACAGCACCGGCAGCAGGCGCGAATGGCAAGTCGCTGCCGGACCCCGCGGAGTCAGAGGCCCTGAACATGTGTCCTGCGGGGCGTGGAGAAGAGGTTGAAGGAGTTTGGGCTGAAGCTGCACCCGGAAAAGACCCGCCTGATCGAGTTTGGCCGCCACGCGGCGGCGAGCCGACGGGCGGCCGGGTCAGGCAAGCCAGAGACCTTCAACTTTCTGGGCTTCACACATATTGCCGCGAAGACACGGAAAGGGCGTTTCACGGTGCGTCGCAAGACGAGCGGCAAGCGCCAACAGCGTAAACTGCAAGCAATCAATAGGGAACTTCGGCGCCGCTTCCAAAACCCGGTACCGGAAACCGGGCGGTGGCTACGCCAGGTTCTGCAAGGGTATTTCCAATATTACGCCGTACCGTACAACCTGGACGCACTCAACCACTTCCGATACGTCGTGGCCCGGACGTGGCTGCGATCGCTCCGGCGTCGCAGTCAAAAAGGGCGGCGGCTGACGTGGGAGTAGTTCAAGGCGGGTTGTATCCACTGGCTACTGGTCCCGCGTATTGTGCACCCTTGGCCCAAGGTTCGCTTTCGCCGCCAGCACCCAAGGCAGGAGCCCCATGCGGTAATTCCGCACGTGGGGATCTGTGCGGGGGGTGCCCCGTGAGGGGCATCCCTACCGCGACTTTACGCCATCCGGCGCGCCTCTGCCGCCTGGAGAACGGCCGCCTCCGGCGCCGTGTTCTGCCGCCAGTGAGCGAACAGGCGCTGCGCTGCGGCGGCGAGCAACGAGCCTGGGGGAAAGCGGCCGTCGATCTGCACGCCGGTCGGCATTTCAGTCAGCAGCTCCATGGCCCGGTGGAGGGTATCGACCGCGTAGATCTGAAAGCTGCCGTTGGTGCAGGCGCGGACGATATCGGGACGCAGCATTAAGTCGGCGCGGTTGGCTTTCGGAATGATCACGCCATGCACACCGCTAGATTCCAGGGCCAATACGCAGTCGTAAAATCCTTCGATCCGCTCGTTGATCTCCGGCACCGCTTGCAATTGACCGGCGAAGTCGAGGCCGCCGGCAAGTGCCAGATTATGGCGCAGCGCCACGCCGGCAGTGGCGCTGAGCAGGGCGGCGGCGCAGGCGGCGGTGCAGTGTTCGAGGTCGTTGCCGGGGTGATCGGATTCGAATAATAAAAAGGCGCTAAATTGCAACGGCTGCGGCACGGGGAGCAGGGCGCCGAGCAGGGCGCGCAACAGACCGTCCAGCCGATAAGAGTGGGACGAATCGGCCGCGCCGGGCGCCGCCGGTGCGGCGGCGGCATCGTGCGGCAGGCGGCGGGGCTGGCTGCGGCCGCCGATCTCGATTGCGGCGGAGCCGCCGGGTTCGAAGCCGCAGGAAATGCGCAATGGGATGCCAAAACCCTCGGGCAGTGCCGGTTTGACGGTCAGGCCGTTGATCTGGCCAACGCTTCTGCCCTGCAAGCGCACTCGGATCGTCTCCTCGCCGATGCGCCGGAAGTAATCGCGCCGCGGCAGGCTGTGCCGATATTCGCGGCGGGCGATGGCGCCGAGCACATCTTCGGCATCGGTGTTTTGCCGGCCGGCTTGGCGGGCGGTGGTTCCCGCTTCGCGGGCGATGTCGAAGATCGCATCGAGCCGGAGCGTCAACTTGTTACGGCGCCCGGCAAGCCGGGCGCCTTGGTCGATCAAGGCAGCGAGCGCCGGCCCGGTCAGTTCGGGGAGGGATTCGCTTTGCTGCAAACGCAGCAGGCGATCCCGGTAGAGCATCAATCCCCGCATGTCGCGCTCGCAGCAGGTGTCGAAATCGACGATAAAGCCGAAAAGTTCGGCGAAACGGCCGTCCCGCTGAATCAGGGCGCGATGCGTTTCCGCATCGCCGATCAGTATCACTCTGACATCCAGCGGCAGGGGCGCGGGGGCCAGACCGCGGCTCCGGCACTTTGCGCAAAACACCTGAAATTCCAGTTGTCCCATCGCCAGCACCTGGGCAAGCAGTTGCCAGGCAGCGGGCTGCTGTACCAGTTCGGCGGCGTCCAGCACCAAAAAACCACCGTTGGCACAGACCAGGCGCCCTCCGTGCAGGGCGAGATGCCCGTCGTCGTCGTGGCATGCGGCGGGTGACACCGTCAGACCACCGAACAGGTAAACCGGATCGGCCGAGGCGGCGAACACCAATGGCGCAATGTCGCCGCCGGCGTGCCCCACGGCATTGATGGCATAACGCCGGCGGGGATCGATCTTGCCGGCTTCGATGGCTTTGAAGTGGGTGGTCACGTCGGCGATGACATCCAGGATGAAAGCGCGGCAGGCGGGGATGTGCAGCGCCGGATCTAGGGCACTGGTCATCTCGCCGAGGAGGCGCTGGATTTCGTCGCGATCGAACGCGGCGAGCGCCTTTTGCCCGTCGCGCCACAATTGCATGACCTGATCGGCGATCGCGGCGCTGCGCTCATGAACCGCGGCCAGCGCGCTTTGATAGCGCTCCCATTCCCGGCGTTCAACCTGGCCGCTGTCGACGAGTTGCTGGAATTCCTCGGGCGGTACCGGTTTGCCGACCACCGTCGGGAAAACGGCCATCTGCGCCGCCGAACCGTCGCGCACCCGGACCAGCGCCAGACCGCTGGTTTTCAATTCTTCCTCCAGCGGCCGGGTCAGCTCGTTGATCGCCTTGACGGTCCGTTCGCGCAACGCTTCGCGGCGCGCTTTGAGCGGGGCACCGTCGAGCATCCGCGGCAGGTGCTCGGCGACAAACATCGCAATATCCCCCATCGCCTCATGCAGTGCCGGCCCGGTCCCGGGCGGCAGGGCGAGCAAGCGGGGACGGAGGGGGTCGGCGAAATCGGCGGCGTAGCAGTAGTCCACCAGCGCCCGGTGCGGCGGCTGCACCCTTTCGTGCAGCGCCTGCAACAAGGCCCGGCGACCGCTGCCCGCTGGGCCGCGGATAAAGAGGTGCTGGCGGGACGCTGCACCGGCGCTTAAGGCGTAACGCAGCGCTTCCTGGGCGATCGGCTGGCCATAGGCGGCCAGCGCATCGGCCGCCGCGGATGCCGTCTGCTTCGACAGTCCTTTTTCATCAACACGCCAGCGCAGGACATCCGGCGCCAGCGGGGCGATCTGTATCGGCATCGTGAACCCCGCGTTACGGAGGGCCCACCGGTTCCTCGCACCCTGAAGGCTCGCTGCGAAAGAGAATGCTTATCCGATTTATACGTTATCAAAGCATAGTATTGATAAACTGTCAATTCATCGGCCAAAGTGCCGGCCGGGCGAAGCCCCGATGAAGCCACCTGTCAGCGGCGGGTTAAACGATGGGTCTCGGTGAAATCTTCGCGCTGTCCTGCGCGGTGACCTGGGCGCTGGCGATCGTGATGTTCCGCGCCGCCGGCAGCCGGCTTGGCGCGTTCGAACTCAATTTCATCAAGAACGGCATCGGCTTTTGCCTGATGATCCCGACCGCGCTCATCGTTGCCGGATTGCGACCGCCGGCTTATACGCCCGCCGAGTGGCTGATCGTCCTGGTCAGCGGCAGCCTGGGAATCGCCGTTGCCGACACCTGGTATCTGCGCGCCCTGCAAATCCTGGGGGCCAGTCGCACCGGGGTGGTCGCCGGCCTGTACAGCCCGTTTGTTGTCGTGCTCTCCGTTCTGTTCCTTGGTGAGCGCTTGTTGTTCTGGCAGTACGGCGGCTTTTTGCTGGTGCTCGGCGGCATCGCGCTCGTCACCTGGCGGCAACGCGGCGACTCCCTGACCTTGCACGAGATTTATCGGGGCGCCGCCTGGGGGGTGGGGGCGGTGCTGTTGATGGCGATCGGAATCATCATGGTAAAAGGCGTGCTCGAACGGCACGAATTTTTCTGGACCACCACCTACCGGCTGGCCGGCGGCCTGGGCGGCATGGTGATCTACATCACCGCCCACAGCCGGTGGCGGCGCCTGGGTCAGCAACTCGCCGCGCCGCAACCGTGGCCGCTTTTGGTCACGGCAGGGGTGCTCAGCACCTATGTTTCGATGCTGCTCTGGTTGGCCGGCTACCGCTACACGCAAGCTTCGATCGCCGCGATTCTGAACGAAACGGCGGCATCGTTCATCGCCCTTATCGCCTGGCTATGGCTCGGCGAACCTCTGGGAGCGCGCAAGCTGATCGGGCTTGGCCTGACACTCGGCGGCGTGCTGGTGCTGCTCGTCGCATGAACCCTAGCCGGTTCAGTCTTTGAGGATGAACGTCACTTTCAGATCGACCCGGAACTCGACGATCTCGCCGCGTTCGTTGCAAATGACTTTCTGGCCTTCGACCCAGGCGCCTTTGACGTGGTTGAGGGTCTTGACTGCCCGTTCGATGCCTTGGCGGATGGCGTCCTCGAAGCTGTCGGGCGACGATGAAATGATTTCGGTGATGCGGGCGACGGACATGAGCGGACCTCCTGCTATGATGAACCCGGACAACAACTCTAACACGCCTGGCCGCCGTGACTGTTGACGCGCATCAATCCGACTTGACGATGATGGAACGCGCCCTCGATCTCGCCCGCCAGGGCGGTGAGCGGGGCGAAGTACCGGTCGGTGCCGTCGTCGCGCTGGATGGGGAAGTGATCGCCGGGGCCTACAACCAGCCGATCTCCCGCCGCGATCCGAGCGCCCACGCCGAGATGCTGGCGTTGCGCGCCGCGGCCCGGGTGGTCGAAAACTACCGCCTGCCCGAATGCACGCTGTATGTAACGCTGGAGCCGTGCATGATGTGCGCCGGGGCCATCATCCATGCCCGGCTCCGCCGCCTGGTGTACGGCGCCGCCGATCCCAAGACCGGTGCCTGCGGCGGCCGCCTCGATCTTTTGCTCCATCCGGCGCACAACCACCGGACAGAGGTGACCGCCGGGGTCATGGCCGCCGAGTGCGGCGCGCTGCTCAAGGATTTTTTTGCCGCGCGCCGCTCAGCCCGGGCCGGCTTCCCGGCCCGGAACGGCAGGTCGTGAGGGAACGGTCTGTTGGATTACAATTTTTCGGCGTGCGCGGCAAGATAAGCCGCGACGCCGGCCGGTGACCCCTGCATCCCGGCTTCGCCCGCCCGCCAGCCCGCCGGGCAGACCTCGCCGTGCTGCTGGTGAAAGCTCAGGGCATCGACCATGCGCAGCATCTCGTCGATATTGCGGCCGAGCGGCAGGTCGTTGACCACCTGGTGGCGGACGATACCGTCCTCGTCGATCAAAAACGAGCCGCGGTAGGCGACGCCGACGGGCGATTCGACGCCGTAGGCTCTGGCGATTTCATGCTTGACATCGGCGACCAGCGGATATTTCACCGCCCCGATACCGCCCTGATCGACCGGTGTATTGCGCCAGGCGTGGTGCGTAAACTGGCTGTCGATCGACACGCCGATGACTTTGGTGCCGCGCTCATCGAACGCGGCGAGCCGGTGGTCGAAGGCGATCAGCTCGGACGGGCAGACGAAGGTGAAATCGAGCGGATAAAAGAACAGCACCGCCTTCTTGCCGGCCCGGTAGTCGTGAAAATTGAAACCGTCCACGATTTCGCCGTTGCCAAGTACGGCGGCGGCGGTGAAATCGGGTGCCGGCCGGCCGACCAGAACGCCGCCTTGGGCTTCGTGATGTGTCATCTGTGTCTCCTGGGTGTATGGATGGCGTGAATTATTAGTCTTATGAGGCCGGGGCACGGAGAAATCAACCCGGCTCAGGGTCGGGAGCCCGGTGCTGCTTTCGGCGCTTCATCGTCCGGCCCGGTGCCGCTTTCCAGCGGGCTGACCAGGGCCAGCACGGCAAGCCCGGCGGTGTCGAAATACTCGACCCGCCCAGGATCGATCTGGCGGCTTTGCGCCAGCCGGTCGACGACCACCGGGCGGCCCGTTTCGTCCACGGCGCGCAACTCGAAATCGAGCACCAGATGAAAAAACCGCTGCTCGGCAAACCCGACCGTTCCTTCCAGTTGATAAAGCACATTGTCCGCCGCTGCCGCGGTGCCGTCACCAGAGGCGATCGGCAGGTCATCATGCAACCATTTCACCGGCGGATTCGGCCACACGCCGGGGCGCTGCAGCCAGGACTGCTGTTGCAATACCTGGTCATTTCCGGAGCGGGCCAGGCGTTCGGCAATGGTTTCCATCGTCGCACTTGCGATAGGTGGACTTCCGGTGCTGCCGGCGCTCGCTTCATCCGTGGCGATCACTTCCAGATCCAGCAGCGGCACCCTGTTTTGTGCGTAGTTCTTGGGGATGCCGGGCGGCAGCAGGGGGGCGCCGGCGTGTCTGAAAACGACGATTTCGACTCGATACACCACTTCCGGCGCTCCGGCCGCCGCCGGCGTTTGGCCGGCGGCAGGCAGCACAGCCAGTCCGAGGCCGGCAAGCAGGCCAAGAGCGCACCCCGAAAAGCCGGTTTTTGTATTAATGTATAACATCAAAATATGATATTAACTGATTGAAATTTATTTGGTTTGAATATCAAGGGATGCCAGCAGCTCTTGGGCCGCGGCAAAACGGGCCGCGGCATCGGGCAAGGGCCGGCTGATTGTCAGGCGCTCACCGCGTAAACGATAGCGCCCAGGTTCCGCCTGCACCAATTCAACCAGGCGGGTGACATTGATCCTCGGCGTTTCGCCGAACGTCACGATACCACCTTCCGAACCCAGCTCGAGCTGGCCGATGCCGAGGGTGGCGCAACGCAGGCGCAAGGCGGCGAGCCGGAAGAGGTTTTGCGCCGCCTCCGGCAGGCGCCCGAAACGGTCGGTCATCTCGCTTTCCAGATCTGCGAGTTGCTCCCGGTCCGCGGCCGCCAGCCGGCGGTACAGAATCAACCGTTCGCTGACGTCCGCTAAATAATCGTCGGGAATCAACGCTGGAATGTGCAGTTCGACCTTGACCGGTGCCGCTTCGGCCGCCAGATCGGCGGGATCGGCACCGGACTCGAGCGCGGAGACGGCGCGCGCCAGCATTTCCATGTACAGGCTATAACCGATTTCCTGGATGTGGCCGCTCTGTTCTGCGCCCAGCAGCTCGCCGGCGCCGCGGATTTCGAGATCGTGGCTGGCCAGCATGAAGCCGGCGCCGAGTTCGGTCAGGCTGCCGATCGCTTCGAGTCTTTTGCGCGCGTCGGTGGTGATGGCCCGCCAGTCGGGGACCAGCAGGTAGGCGTAAGCCTGGTGGTACGAGCGGCCGACCCGGCCGCGCAACTGGTGGAGTTGCGCCAGTCCGAAGCGATCGGCGCGGTTGATGATGATGGTGTTGGCGTTGGCGACGTCGATGCCGTTTTCGATGATCGTCGTACACAGCAGGAGCTGATGCCGGCGGGCGTAAAACTCGCGCATCGTCCGTTCCAACTCGCGGGCGCCCATCTGGCCGTGCGCCACGGCGATATCGACTTCGGGTAGTAATTTTTCCAGCTCGCGGTGCAGGCGCGGCAGGCCCTGAACTTCATTATGCACGAAATACACCTGCCCGCCGCGCTGCACCTCGCGGCTCACCGCGTCGCGGATCAGGTCGGGTTCGTAGGCGGCGATCGCGGTACGGATCGGGTTGCGCCGGGCCGGCGGTGTGGCAATGATCGAGATATCGCGCAAGCCGCCGAGCGTCATATTCAGGGTACGCGGGATCGGTGTCGCGGTCAGGGTCAACAGATCGACATTGGCCCTGAGGCTCTTGAGTTTTTCTTTCTGCTCGACCCCGAAGCGCTGTTCTTCATCGACGATGACCAACCCGAGATCGGCGAACACGATGTTGTCTTGCAAAAGGCGGTGGGTGCCGATGACGATGTCGATTTTCCCGTTTTGTAGGTCGCGGCGGATATCGCTTCCGGAAGTTGTGCTGGCCCGGGTCAAAAGTTCGATTCTGACCGGCCAGTCGGCGAAGCGGTCGCGAAAGACGTTGTAATGCTGGTGGGCCAGCAGCGTTGTCGGAGCGAGCAGTGCGACCTGGGAACCGGCATGGACCACGGTAAACGCGGCGCGCAGGGCCACTTCGGTTTTGCCGAAACCGACATCGCCGCACACGACACGGTCCATCGGCCGCGGCGCCGCCAGATCACCAAGGACGGCGTCGATGGCGCTTTGCTGGTCGGCGGTTTCTTCGTATGGAAAGGCAGCGATGAAGTCGGCGTAGGCGGCCGGGTCGTGGGCGAAAGTGCGGCCCGCGGCGGCGGCGCGGCGGGCATGGGCGGCGAGCAGTTCGGCGGCGATATCGGAAATCTTCTGCCGGGCGCGGCGCTTGGCTTTGGCCCAATGCTCGCCGCCCAGGTTGTGCCACGGGGCGTGCTCCGGGTCGCCGCCGCTGTAGCGGCTGATCAGGTGCAGATCGCTGATCGCGATATAGAGCTTGTCGCCGCCGCGGTATTCCAGGCAGGCGAATTCGGCCGGCAGGCCGTCGATCGTGAGTACCTCGAGGCCCCGGTAGCGGCCGACGCCGTAGTCTTCGTGGACCACCGGCGCACCCGGCGCCACTTCGCCGAGGGCGCGTAACATCGACAGCGGATCGCGCTGCGCCGGGCGGCGCGCCGTGCGTTGCCGTTCGCTGAACAATTCGCTTTCGGTGATCACCGCCATCTGTTCGGTGGGTAGATCGAAACCGCCCGAGACCGGCAGTACGGCGAGGGCGAAAGGGCTGCCGCTGCTCATCCAGGCATGCCAGTCGTCGAGGATTTGCGGGCGCAGACCGCAGGCCGCCAGCGTTTCGGCAAGGAATTCACGGCGGCCCGGCGAATCGGCGGCGATCAGCAGCCGCCTGCCGCCGGCGGCGAGGTCATCGTGCAGCGCGGCTGCCGGATCGCGCGCTCTTTGGTGCACTGGCAGCAGCGGCGGCGGGGCACAGGCGAAATGCACCACCGGCCTATTGTCCAACGCTTGCTCATCGGCCGATGGTTCGCCGGCAATAGCGATCTGCGGCATGGCCGCCGTCTGCGCCGCGATCGCCGACTCGTCGAAATACAGTTCATCGGGGTCGAGCACCGGGCGAGAAAGGTCGTGCCGCCGCTGTTCGTAACGATCTCTGACCAGTTGTCTGAAGCGTGCGCCGGCCGCCGCTACGCCCGGCAAGCTCATCCAGGTTGCGGTCACCGGCAGGTAATCGGCCAGTGATGCCGTTTTAGCAAAAAAAAGCGGCAGGTAGTATTCGAGCCCGGGCGGGTGGTAGCCGCGCCGCAAATCCTGATACAGGGCACAGTGCCTGACGTCGATGTCGAAGCGGTTGCGGAAGGCGCGGCGAAATTCGTCGATGGCGTCCCGGTCGAACGGGTATTCGCGGGCCGGCAGCATCTCGATGCCCGCCGTGCGCTCGAGGCCGCGCTGCGTTTCCGGATCGAAAGTGCGCAGGCTGGCGATTTCGTCGTCGTCGAATTCGATCCGGCAGGGCAGGCGGCTGCCGCTCGGATAAAGATCGAGCACTGCGCCGCGCACGGCGAATTCACCGGGCTGGGTGACGGTCTCGGCGGCCTGGTAACCGGCGGCTACGAGCCGCGCGGCGAATTCGCGGCCATCCAGACGTTCGCCGACAGCGAGGCGAAGAATGCGGCCGAACACATAATCGACCGGCGGCAGGCGCTGCAATACGGCCGCGATGGTGACGATCAGGATACCGCGATCGAGTTGGTGGAGGCCGGACAGGGTCGCCAGGCGGGCGGCGATGATCTTGGGATCCGGCGAAAAATGATCGTAAGGCAGCGTTTCCCAGTCGGGCAGCGTGGCGATTTTCAGCGTCGGATCGTCGGCCAGAAGACGCAAATCGTTTTCGAGATCGGCCGCTTCCGGCGAGCCGGCGGCGACGACGATTAACGGCGCCCGCCGGCGGCGGGCACAGGCCGCGATGGCCAGGGCACGGGCGGCACCGTCCAGCCCGCGCCAAATGACGCCATCGCGGTCGGGCGGTCTGAGCGGCGAATAGGGCTGCTCGCCGGGACGTTCGCCGGCTGCCGGTTGCACGGCGGCCATTATCCGCCGGCCGCTGGGCCGGGTTTCCTGCCGAGGAAGTGCACCACCAGCAGCAGCGCGCCGAGACTGAGGGCCAGCGCCAGATACCACGGCATGCCGAAGCCGGCCGGCAGGGCGCCGAACAGCACGCTGGCCACACCGGCGGTCAGGGCATACGGCAACTGGGTCCGGACATGTTCGATATGATCGCAACCCGAGGCCATGGACGAGAGGATCGTGGTGTCCGAGATCGGCGAACAGTGATCGCCCCAGACGGCGCCGGTCAGGGCCGCGGCGACCGAGGCATGAAGCAGATACAAGTGGCTGTCGGCCGCCATTTCGTGGCGGCCGAGCAACGACCAGACGAGTGGCACGACGAGCGGCAGCAGAATCCCCATCGTGCCCCAGCTTGAACCGGTAGCGAACGAGGTCAGCGCCGCGAGCACGAAGACGATGGCCGGCATCCATTGCGGGCCGAGCGCGGCGGGCAGGATGCCGACCAGATAATCCGCGGTGCCCAGTTCCTGGGTGGTATCGCTCAAGGCCCAGGCGAGCACCAGAATGATCATCGCCATCAGCATCGTTCTGACACCGGCAAACCAGGCATCGACGATTTGACTCAAAGCGAGCAGGCGGTTGGCGAAGCTCAGCGTGACGGCACCCACGACGCCGGCGAGCGAGCTCCAGAGCAGGGCCTGGTAGGCGTCGGCGGCGCCGATGATGTTGCGCCACGATGCTTCCCGGCCGTCCAACGCGGCGCTGCCGCTGTACCACAAACCGGCAACCACCGTGGCCAGCAGGAGCAGAATCGGCAGCACCGCGTTCCAGGCGCTGCTCATCTTGTCGCTGTCGTAAAGATCGTCGCCGGCACATTGCGCCCCGGCACTACCGGGGTTGCCCTGCGCCGCCTGCCGTTCGGCGGTGTACATCGGGCCGAAATCGCGCCCGCTAAGGGCGATGATGAAGACCATGACGATCGCCAGCAGCGGGTAAAAACTGTAGGCGATGCTGCTGATGTAGATCAGATAGGGGGACGTGTCGAGGCCGGCAAGCGGTGCGATCGCGTCCTGTATCAGGCCAACTTCGTAGCCGACCCAGGTAGTGACCAGCGCGATGCAGGCGACCGGCGCTGCGGTCGAATCGACGATATAGGCCAGCTTGGCGCGCGATACGCGAAGGCGATCGGTCAGCGGCCGCATGGTGTTGCCGACGACCAGGGTATTGGCGTAATCGTCGAAAAAGATCGCCAGGCCCATCGCCGCCGTCGCCGTCGCCGCGCCGCGGGCGTCTGTGATCAAACCGCTGATCGCCCGGACGATGCCCGCCATGCCGCCGTTGCGCCCCAGGATGCCGACCATCCCGCCGATCATCATCGAAAAAAGGATCACTGCGGCGTGATCGGGGTTGGCGAGCGCCTTTAGGACATAAACCTGAAAACTGGCGAATAGCCCGGCCAGCGGCGCCGCCGGTCCGGAACCGGCAAGAATCCAGGCGCCGGCCCACAGACCGAGAAACAGGGCAGGGATGACCTGGCGGATGACCAGGGCAAGCACGATGGCCAGCACCGGCGGCAGCAACGACCAGGCACCGTAATTGCCGTCTGCGGCGTGCGCCGCCGCCGGCCAGAGCCCGGCTGCAGCGACCCACAGCCCCGTTACCGGCACGCCGGCGCGCCGGGCGGCTAAAGTCATCGGAACACGGTGCCCGGCTGCCGCGGCGTGGTTCGGGCAGGGCGCGCTCAGGCGCGCGTTCGGCTGATCGTTGTTCATTGTCGAAGCGCCCTTGTGATGTCAGGAGTCGATGATTTGTCGATGGACGGCGGCGATCCGGGCCGCCAGTGCGTCGTAGTCCGCCTCGCTCATCGGTGCGGCGTCCCGCCAGCGGCGGTTGAGCTCTTCGATCTGCGTTTGCCGCGGCGGCAGCCCGTGGCCGGCCAATTGCCGATTGAGCATTTCCACCTGGTGCTGCATCCGTAACGTCCGGTCGGCGGCCGGCGACGGCAGGTGCAACAGGTATTCGAATTCGACGCAGACCCGGCGGGCCGCTGCGGCCTGTTCGGCCAGCCGTTTTTGCAGCGTTGCCGGATCGAGCTCGGCCCATTGTGGGTCCAGCCCGGCGGGCGGCGCCGCAGCATCGCCGGCGCCGTTTACCGCCGACATCCATTGCTGGCGCTCGGCGCTTAGCGCGGCTGCCGCGCTGCATATTGTACGCAGGGCCTCTTTTTGCCGCGCTTGCTGCGCTTTTTCGTGCTGTTGGCGCAAGGTGTTTTCGGCCTGCCGCCAGCGCCGCTGCAACGCCTCGGGTACGGCCCCGAGCGCGCCCCAAGCGGCGGCGAGTGTCGCGGCCCGCTTGTCGCCGGACCCGGCTTCCGGACCTAAGGCGGCGAGCGCTTCCCATGCGCTGCACAGGTCTTCGGCACGTTGCTGGCGCTCCCGGCTGGCCGCATCGCGGGCCTGCCGCTCGGCATCGGCACCGGCAAACAGCGCGTCGATGGCTTCCCGGAATTCGCGCCATAAAGCCGGCTCGCGCCGTGTTCCGGCGTGGCCTGCGTCTTTCCAGCGGCGCTGCAACTCGCGGACCTGCTGTTTGAGGTGCGCCGCCGCACCGCCCGGTGTCAAGGCGCGCACTGCGACGATCAGCTCCTGCTTCCGGGCGTCGGCAGCGGCGGCCGCCTGCTGCAACCGTCCGGCGATGGCCTTCAGCCGGCGATGGGCACCGTTCGCCAGTTCGCGCCGCGCCTTGCCCTGGACCAGATCCAATTGCCGCAGGCCGGCGGCCAGGTCGCGGCGCAGCCGCCGGCCGGCCGCGGGATCGGATGCTTCGGACGCCAGCCATTCATCGGCGGCGGCGATGGCACGCTGTAGCGCTTCGGTGAACGTCTCGTGCAACCGTTCGCGGCGCGCCGTGAACGGTTCGATGCGACGCCGCAAACGCCCGGCCGCCTGTTGCAGGCGCGGCCACAGGCGGCCGCCGCCCGGCAAACCGGCCGCCAGATCGTGTTGCTCCAGCGTCTGCCATTCAGCGAACGTCTGGCGCAAGGTGCCGGCGAGTGCGTCGGGGTGGACATCGTCGCGGTCGAAACTCAGCAGTTGGCGAATCAGATCGCGGCGCCGGCGATGGTTGGCCCAGCGCTGCCAGCGGCGCAGTTCATCCAAGCGGTGGAGGGCGGCCTGGATTTCCGGCTGCCGGGAAGCGCGCCGACGGGCCGGCAGGGCCAGGATGTTCTGCGCTGTTTGATAGGCGCCGGCCAGCAGCCCCTCGTCGAGGGCCTGGCGGAGCCGATCGAGCAGTTCGGCCAGCGACGCGGCCGATACGGTTTCGGCACCGGCCGGCGGCTGTTGCGCGAAGCGGTCGATTTCGCCGAGCCACGAGTGCACGACCTCGGCGCAATGCCGATCCGCCAGCCCAGGGGCGGCGAGTGAGCCCCATTGTTGGTGCCAGTCGCGTTGCCAGACTGCCAACGCCGTGGGGTTGTGCTTTCCGGCCTGTGCAGCGCGGCGCAGTGCGGCGAGCCGTTTTTGCAGGCCCGCCAGGGCCGGGCTTGGGTGGTCCGGCACGGCCGCCGGCGGCAGCGTGTCGGTGGCGGTTTCCGCTGCCGGTTCCGGGGCCGGGACAGGGGCGAGCTGCACCCCGCGCCGCACCGCCCCCTCGATGATCCGCAGGCTGACTTCGAGGCGCTGGGCCAGCGGCTCCGACGGCGCGGCTCCACTGGCGGCAAACGCTGCACGCAGGCGTCCGAATTCGGCTGCGAGATCGCCGCCCGCCGTGCCGCGCAGCAGCGCTTCGGCCTCGCGGTTCAACTGGGTGAGCCGGCGCCGGGTGTGACGCTGCCCGCCGGTGAGGGCGTCGATGCGGCACTCAACTTTGGCGAACCACACCTTGTCGCTGCCGTGTAGCATTTTGTGCAGGCGCTTGAGCGTTGACGGCTGCTCGATCCGCTGCAGCGCAAGTTCCCGGTTATCAGGGCTGTCATCGTGCAGCACGCAGGTCGCCAGCGCCCCCTGCCGGGTGCAACGCCCGATCGCCGCAGCGCGCAGGCGCGGGTCGGCGGCTTTGTGGGCCACAAGCGTGAAGAGGTCCTGGTCGTCCTGCCCGGCCAACCAATTGAACGCCGCGGCCGGAGCGGTAGCGGCCTGGAGAAGGTGTTTTATCACCTTGTCGTGCGCCACACCGCAGACCCTTTGGTCGGGATCGGTAGCCAGCCGCTCGCACCAGAGCGCAAAATCGTCCAGCCGGGCGAGCGCCGCCAGCCGCACCTCGGCGGCCGGATCGTGGCGCGCCAGTTCAGGGAGTTGGTCCAGCAATTCTGGTTGAACCCCTTCGGCGGCGGCGGCGGCGCGGCGTTTCGGATCCTCGCTCAACCACGGGCGGCGGCCGAAAACGTCAGGGAGTTGGATCATCCGTGTGCATCTATCATTGATTAGTATTACTATCTAATTCGGCGCGCAGTTCAGCCAATGAGATGACCCCCCGGCCATGACCGCCGGCGATGGTCGCCTGTTCGATACCGAGCCATTCCAACTGCCGGGCAAATTCGCGCGCCCACAGCGGATGCTGGGCCTGCCGGCCGGGCGAGTAAAGATCGCTGTTGTAAACCACTCCGTTATGGCGGTCATACACGATGAGCATATCTTCGGCGTGGCTGTTGGGCAGCGGTATCAGTTCGACCCGGGTGCCCGGCAAGGACAGCAGATGAGTGCCGCTCAGAACCTCGATTTGCGGTTTCGAATAGCCTGCTTTGGCGAGCAGCAGGGCGAAATGACGGCGACCGTCGCGGCTCACCACAAGCTTGGCGCCTTGTTGTACATAAGCCAGGAAACCGCCGGCGTGGTCGTCGTGGTGGTGGCTCAGGATCAGGTGGCTGACCGGTTTGCCGGGCCAGCGCTGCTCGAGCGCGGCGAGCACCGCCCGGCTGCGGCGCTCGTCGAACGGCGCATCGACCACGGCCAGAGTGTCGCTGCCTTCGATCAGCAACTGGTGGTGGCTGCCGCCGACGATGTGAAACAGGCGGTTGCCGAGCGTTTCGATTATTACCGGTTGCGCGGCGTAACCCTCAGCCGGCGCGCCGCCGGCGACACGGCCGAGATACCACTGCGCCAGGCCGGCGTCGATCGCGTCGATAGCCGGCAGGGGCAAGGTGACGGCATCTTGCGGTGCGGTGCCTGCAGGCGGCGTCTCGATCGTCAATTCGCTGATGATTTCGCGGCGCACGAGCTTGCCGTCAACCTGGTACTCGAGCCGCCGGGCCAACGGTACGGCCGAGGCCCGGTCCCAGCCGTGGTACTGCACCACCTCCTCGACCGGGCCGAGCATCGGATCGCGCCCCTGGCGCACCAGACGTTTGGGTTGACCTTTATCGTCGATCCACAGGCGATACTCGCCGCTCGGATGGGTGATGGTGACGATGCAAAGATTGTCGCCGGCCGGGTATTGACCGGTTAACAACAGCAATGCCGGAAAGCGTTCGACCAGCCGCACGAGCCGGGCGTAATGGCGGATCGCCGGTAAGGCATGGCCGGGCGACGGCCGAAAACCATCGGTGCCGTCGAGACGGCTTTGGGCCGGGTCGGCGGCCAGCGTTTCGCGATACTGCCAGCGGCCGGCGAACGGGTAAACGGTTTCGACCCGCCAGGCGAGCTCACCGCTGCCCGGTACGGGCTTAAAAGCGCCGTCGAGGAGGTCCACCGACAACAACCGCTGCCGGCTCATGGTGGCATAGGTCTGCCCCGGCGCATGATTTTCACCGTGCAGGCGCCACCGGACCTCGCCGGCTGCCCGCCAGGCGGTGGTGCCCAGAAATTCCGCCGGATCGGGGCAGAAAGCCGCCCTGGCAGCGGGGGTCAAAGCCGACAGCAGCAAGAAAATCAACGCACGCCTGGTCGATCGCATCTCGGACTCCAGTAGTACAGGGTAGGGCAGGCGGGCAGTATCGGCGAGCGCCGCCCGCCGGTCAACCCGGATTACAATCGGCGGCGGGCAGGAACATCCACAACAACTGTAACGGGAGTGCAAGATGCGACAGAAACCGAAGCAAAACCAGATGCCGCGGTCTGGCTGTGGCATACGCGCCGCCTTGTTGTTCGCAGCCAGTACGCTCACTGCCGGCGCCCACGCCGGTGTGGCGCTGAGCGGCGGCACCCTGATCGACGGCAACGGCGGCGCGCCGCTCAGAAACAGCGTGATCCTGATCGACGGTGAACGGATCCAGGCGATCGGCCAGGTCGGTACCCTCGCCATCCCCGAGGGCTACACCATGATCAGCACCGAGGGCATGAGCGTCCTGCCCGGCCTGTGGGATATGCACGTCCATCTGATGATCAACGGCCACGCCGACTACGACCACTGGGACAAAACCTATCCGTCCCGTTTCGCCGGCGAGATCATGCCGGCCTCAGCACACCAGTTGCTGCTCGCCGGCGTGACCTCGGCGCGCGATCTGGGCGGCCCGCTGGAGGCCAGTATCGCGGTCAAAAAAGCGATCGCCGCGGGCGAGATACCCGGCCCGACGCTGTACGTTTCCGGGCCGTTCATCCAGCATGCGCCGTATCCCGGCACCGAGATCTTCCGCTGGGGCGTTGACGGCGCAGCCGACGGCCGCGCCAAGGTGCGCCGGCTGCACGCCGCCGGGGTCGATGTGATCAAGCTCATCGACCAAGATGAAATGACGATGGACGAAGTGCGCGCCGTGGTCGATGAAGCGCACAAACTGGGCCTGCCGGTCGTCGCCCACTCGCACCGCCCGGAGGAAATCCGCCGCGGCCTTTTGGCCGGCGTCGATAATTTCGAACACACCGGACTGGCCACGGCGCCGGAATATCCGCCGGACGTGATCGCGCTGATCCGCGAGCGGACGGCGAAAATGAATCTCGGCCCGCTGTACTGGACGCCGACCATCGAAGGACTGTACAACTACGAATACGTCCGCGACCATCACGAGCACCTCGACGATCCGTCGTGGCATCTGGGGCTTGGCGATGACATTATCAGCGACATCCGCGGCTCGTTCGCCCACCCCGAGCGCCTGCCGTATTTCCAGATCACGCCACTGCGCAAGCCGACCCTGGCACGCAAATTCCAGCAATTGCGCGACTCGGGCGTAGTGATGCTAGTCGGCACCGATTCGGGGATTCCGATGAAGTTTCACAGCCAGTCCACCTGGCACGAACTCGATGTCTGGGTCAATCACCTCGGTGTTGCACCGATGGACGCGATCCGCGCCGCGACCTACTGGCCAGCGGCGATGATGGGCGTCGCCCAGGATTACGGTACGGTGGAAGAGGGCAAGTATGCCGATATCATCGCCGTGCGCGGCGACGTGCTGCGCTATATCGCACTGCTCCAGGACGTCGATCTGGTGCTCCGTCACGGAGTGAGGTATCAATAAAACAATTACTGCCGCGGCTCCGATTTTTCTGGACACGAATTTGGGGTTAAATTGTGTCTGAAAAAGGAGTCGTGAAATGCTGAATGAATCGAAAGTGGGAGTGGTTGCGCCGGGGGCGCCCACACGTTTCTTGCCGCCTACCCGTGCCGCGGCCGCGAGCTCATCTACTGCGATCCGCCCTATCTGCAAGTCCACCCGCAGCTCGACTCGCCGCTATCGCTTCGACTATTCGGAGCAGGACCACATTGTGCTGCTCGAATTGCTCAAGGGCCTGCCCTGCCAGGTGATGGTCTCAGGCTACTGATGGCCGTGTTTATGGAAAAGCACACCGTCAAGAACAACACGAACTCGAGCAAGCCCTCCTCGCAAACGCCCCCAGACGAGAGCGCGCTCGGCCGCCCCGGTGCCAAGGGCACGGTGCACAACGGCGTGCCGGTGACCGTACAACCGATGGCGAGCTGCACGATCAGCGTCAATTTTGCGCCGGGTGGCGTCGGCGGCGTGTTCAACGGCAGCTTCGACATCCAGAGCAACGCCCCAAGCAGCCCGGACACGATCAGCCTGAGCGGCGCCGTGGCCATCCCCCCCATCCCCCCGGTCGCGGTGCCCGGCCTGAATGCCTGGGGCCTCGGCCTGCTGAGCCTGCTGCTCGGCTGGTTCGGCTGGCGGCGTCGCAAGGCGCTGCGCGCCGACTGAGACTGCCCGTCAGCTGCAACGGCCTTGTGGGAGCGACGCAAGCGTCGCTCCCACAAAAGCCATTCCGTCGCGCCCACATAAAACCGTCTTGCCACGCGCTGCCTCGGCGGTTAGCCTACCAGCCTTGGCGCTGGCGATCACGCTTTTTGATTGACTGCATGATATGCCGGAATCCCCGGAGTTAGCCGCGGCTGGGCGGCGGGTGACCGCTCCGGCCTTTCGGTCAGCGCTGCCGGGGATATCAATGGCGATGGCATCGGCGACCTGATCGTCGGGGCTGACAGCGCCGACCCGAATGGCAACACGGCCACCGGATTTCACCTGGATCTGCTACCCGCGGGGAATCACGTGGGCATGATCGTCGGCTTCAACGCCGAGATGCCCGTCGTCACCGCCGTGGAGGTCGACGTGCGCTGGCAGCAGGCCGTCGCTGCGGGCATGCGGGTCGGCCACGTACAAGTCGACTGGGTCGACTTCGAGCCTCGCCCCAACGAGTTCGACGAGACAGCGCTGCGCGAGGTCCTGGAGCCGCTCTCCGACGACGGCTTGGCGATCTTCCTCACGTTCCACTCGCTCGCGGAGGAGTCCAACACGTTTGCTCTCCCCGCGGATCTGGCAGGCAGGCCGTTCGACGACCCGGAGGTCCTTGCGCGTTACTGAGCGGTACTGGATTGGGTCGTGCCCATGCTGGTCGAACACGGCGGCGCCGGCATCTCCGTGGCCAACGAGGTCGGCAACTTCCTGGGTGATCTCCCTGCGGGAGTAAGTTTCAAGGACAGTCATCAAGCATCAAGCACCAAGCTTCAAGGACAGTCACCGCAACGGGCTTAAAGCGGGCTTAAAGAAACACCGGGCTTAAAGGACAGTCATGATTTATCAGCCCCTGCTGACACCCCATATCGGCCCCGGCCTACACCCAGGCGCGATCTTGGCCGATACCCCAGCCGCCGTGGCTTTGGCACCATAGTCCCATGACTTACCCCCGCGCCCATACCGTCAACCCCGAGCAGGCCGGTTACTACCACTGCATCAGCCGCTGCGTCCGCCAGGCCTGGCTGTGCGGGTTCGATGCCGCAAACGGCAAGGACTTCGACCACCGCCGCGCCTGGATCGAGGCCCGCATCCTGTAAGCTTCAAGGACAGTCATCAAGCATCAAGCACCAAGCTTCAAGGACAGTCACCGCAACGGGCTTAAAGCGGGCTTAAAGAAACACCGGGCTTAAAGGACAGTCATGATTTATCAGCCCCTGCTGACACCCCATATCGGCCCCGGCCTACACCCAGGCGCGATCTTGGCCGATACCCCAGCCGCCGTGGCTTTGGCACCATAGTCCCATGACTTACCCCCGCGCCCATACCGTCAACCCCGAGCAGGCCGGTTACTACCACTGCATCAGCCGCTGCGTCCGCCAGGCCTGGCTGTGCGGGTTCGATGCCGCAAGCGGCAAGGACTTCGA
>JBDIVS010000019.1:0-54226 GCA_039794245.1 Candidatus Jinrbaksania sp. | reverse complement strand
TGCCACCTTTCGCCCCCCAATCGTGAGGATAAGCCGGCAACCACGGCCGGGCGATGGAATCGCCGGTTTTGGTGTTGACGGGTTCGTATTCATGACTGTCCTGAATACGCTGTCGCTCTTTGATGACCGTCTGTCCTCGATCTCGCTTTTTCATGACTGTCCTGAACACGCTCACGTTTCGCCAAGGTGCCGCCGGCACTGCAGCAGCAGATCACGTTGGGATTCGGGACCGATCCGGCGGGTTTTCCGATCCAGCCGGTGACGATTCCATGGGCCAGGGTGAACAACCACAAGCTGACCTTGTCGTTCACCCCGGCCTCCGAGGCCGATGCCCAGGCGCTGGCCAATCTGATACCTGAAGATGCCGACGGCATCGAGGATTTGCCGTCCAGCATCTCGAGCCTGATCAAGGTCCGGCCCGAGATCAAGCTGAGCGGCGAAACGCTGGCCACCGGCAACAGCCGGCTCAAGCTGGGCGAGGAGTTGATGCTGTTCAATCAGGTGTTTTTTCCGGGCAGAGGGGCCGTGACCCGGCCTTTGAGCGTGCTGGCCGGGAGCTACATGGCGATCGGCAGCGAGTCGGGCAGCATTTCAAGCGCCAATCTGGAACAACTGCGCCAGAAGGTCGAACAAACCAAAACCACCCTCGAAAGCCAGGATCCTGCCCTGATCGCGCTTCTGGATCGCGAAGACATCCTCGGCGACTTGTTCTACGCCGGCATGCTCGGGTATTATGCGCAGTACATGGCATTGAGCAACCTGATGGGTCTGCAACAGGATGGACAGACGATGCTGATGGCTGGGATGGGGACGTTCGGGTACGAGCCGGATGTGGTTAGATTGCTGGGTTTTCCGATTGCGATCAGGCCGGGCGGGGTGGCGCTGGACTTGCCAGTGGCGGGGCGCAGATTACGGATGGTCTGCAAGCGGAAAAGCAACGTCAGTTTGTGATGCAGGTGGGGCTACTATCGTCGGCGCTTGAACATGCGACGCCGGAGCAAATGTTCTCGACGGAAACCGAACCGGCGAATGCCATCTCGGCGGTCAAGGCACTCAGCAAGGCCAATGCGCTTGGTCAGAGAATCTACCACCTGACCCGCGCCAACATGGCCGAGACCCTGCCGAATCTGAACTTGCATTTTGAAACCGAGCAGGAAATACAGCAAGCTCTGCTCGCCGGCAAGGAAGTGATCGCCCATACCGATAATGTATCGGTGCCTGGGTGGAGTGGGGCGGGGTATGTTATTTTTGATCCATCCGGTGGCGGTGGGGCTTATAAGATTGCTGGTGGGGCGAATGGGGCGTATAGCTTCCTGCTTGGATTTTTTGTAGGCATGCTGTTGGTAAGCTCATTGGTAGGTAGTTTATCTACAATATCGGAGTTAACCGCATTCTTTGCAGACTTGCAATCAGCAACTGTTATAAACGGTGGGTTACTTTCACTTCTTGGATTTGATTTGTCCGGCGAAATGTTCAATTTTCTCTGTTTTGCAAGCGGGTTATTAACTGGACTTGTCACAATTAGTTTATTTGCGGCAGCATCAGGAGTTGGCGCGGCTCTTTCTGTTGGTCTACTATCAGTTGTTCTAGGTATATTAGCATTAGAAGAGGCATTTGGATCCCAGTTACCAACTCCCCTGCAATGTTTTGGGCTTAGAGGCTAGCGTCATGGAGCCCCAGAGAATTATTTTCGGATTTCATCTGATTGCATATATCTTGATTATATTAATAGTGATTTTGTCAAAGCATGACAGGAGACATCTCGTTTACAGGTATTTAATTTTTATGAATGGATTGTATATATTTTTTGTTCTTATTACCTCGCCTAAGGTATTTTCATTAAGTGTAATGTATTTTTACATTGCTGCTTTAGTCGTATACTTGCCAGCATTATTTATGATTTACAAAGTGAATTACCACAACTTACTAAAATCTAAACGCGCAGATATGGTCAACTGAATGTTTGTAGCAGTTGGACAACCAGCCGGCAGACAAGGCGCCGATGAAATCGCCGCCCTCGCGTTCGGCCAGTTTACGGATGATCAAGGGACCACTGACCGCCATTGCAGCCCACATCAATACCGGGCCATTTCGATTCCCAGGTTTTAGTGCATCGTATTGAATTTTAGGCGCTTCGTTGATTGTAGCATATGCCCATACTTCTGACGACTATATTTGCGGTACGGGTTGCTAGAAGTGGCTCCTCCGCAGAATTTGTGGGTAAGACTGCCGCGAATTCTATCGAAAAGCGGCCGTTTTGGGGTTTTGATCGACTCAAAAGGAGCATCCCGGCCCCTTCTCTGAGAAGATGGAAGTGCAATCCAACCATCCAACAGAAGGGAAAAGCCAGGATGCAGGTGAAGACTATCCTGAATCGGGTTCAGAAATTCAAGTCGTATATGAATGTGTCTTGGGGCGGCAGGGCCGATGTCCCCGAACTGGAGGTCGAGGTCGCCGAACGGGCCAATGGCCGGTCCCTGTGCTCGGGCTGTGGGCGGCCGCGGCCGGGCTACGACCGATTGCCGGCACGGCGCTTTGAGTTTTGTGCCGCTGTGGGGCATCAAGGTGTTTCTGGTCTATGCGCCGCGCCGGGTGGGCTGTTAGGACTGCGGGGTGAGGGTCGAGCGGATGCGGTGGGCCTCGGGCAAGCACCGCCTGACCGAAGTCTATGCGTGGTTTCTGGCGCGCTGGGCCCGGCGGCTGAGCTGGAAGGAAGTGGCCGGGGTGTTTGATGCCTCCTGGGACAGCGTATTTCGCGCGGTCGAGATGGCGGTGGAATGGGGCCGCGCCCATCAGGATCTGTCGGGCATCCAGGCGATCGGCATCGACGAAATTTCCCGCCAGCGCGGGCACCGCTACCTGCGCTGGTCTACCCGATCGACGCGCACTTCGATGCGCCAAAATCGCGTTGTATCATGCGCTTGGCGCTCTACCCGAGCCGGAATTCACCCACAGATTCTGCTGACGAGCCAAGAAATTAGGAAACCTTTGTTATGAAGCAATCGATTGCCGCTATCGGCGGCCTTATGTTTTGTTTTTCGCTGGTCTCCGCCGACGGCGCCGCTGTCGATGATCGTAAAACGGACGCCGCCGGGCGCCTGGCCGCCGCCCGGGAACTGGCTGATCGCCTGATCATCGTCGATACCCATATCGACGTGCCGTACCGCATATACGACCATTGGGCGGACGTCACTCAAGCCACCGACGGGGGCGATTTCGATTATCCCAGAGGGCGCGCCGGCGGCCTCGATATCCCGTTCATGTCGATCTTCGTTCCCTGGCAGAGCGAAGCCGACGGCACCGCTTTCGCGCTGGCCAACCGCCTGATCGACCAGGTCGAAGCGATCGCCGGCCGTGCCCCGGAGCGTTTCACCATCGTCGGCGATCCGAAACAGGCGAGGGCGGTCGTCGCTGCCGGGCGGATCGCGCTGGCGATGGGCATGGAAAACGGCGCGCCGCTCGCCGGGTCGCTCGACAACCTGCGTCATTTCCAGCGCCGCGGCATCCGTTACATCACGCTGGCCCACTCGCGGGCCAACCATCTGGCCGATTCGTCGTTCGACCCGGCGGCACTGTGGCAGGGGCTCAGCCCCTTCGGGCGGCAGGTCGTCGCCGAGATGAACCGCCTCGGCATCATGGTCGATGTCTCGCATTTATCCGACGCGGCGATCGCCGAGGTACTCGAGGTTTCGAAGGCCCCGGTCATCGCCTCGCATTCGTCGGCTCGCCACTTCACGCCCGGCTGGCAGCGAAATATCAGCGACGAGCTGATCTCCGGCGTCGCTGCCGGCGGCGGTGTGATTATGATCAATTTCGGCTCGACGTTTATTAGCCGCACGGCCAACGATTATTTCACCCGCTTTGCCGCGGCGCGGGACGCCTTGAAAGAACAGCTCGGGGTCAGCGACGACGATGAACCGCGGATCGCGGCGTTTATCGCCGCCTACCACGAAAAATTTCCGTTTCCGTATGCCACGGTAGAGGACGTCGCCGACCATATCGACCACGTTGTCAAAGTTGCCGGCGTCGATCATGTCGGCCTGGGTTCGGATTTCGACGGTGTCGGCGATTCGCTGCCGATCGGCCTAAAAGACGTCTCGATGTACCCGAACCTGATCGCCATCCTGCTCGAACGCGGCTACCGGGAAAGCGACCTTGAAAAAATCCTCGGCGGCAACCTGCTGCGCGTCTGGGAAACCGTGGCACGACAGGCGCGCTGACCCGCCGGCAGGATCGAAGCGTTGGCAACAGCACCGCAGATTCCGCGAAAGAACGCATCATTCCTGTGTAGGCCGTGGCCTACACATCGACGCGGCTTTAGCCTACAGCACGACGGGTATTTGGCCGATACCGCGCAGGCAGCCTCTACGGGACAATGGTCCTGCCCAAGCTGGTAGGGCACTCTCCCGATGGGGATGCGGGAATTTCAGCGGCGCGAGGCATGGCCCGCGCCGCCTTTTTTTCACCTATTAATTCGTATAATGTATATTATGTTAAATAGAAGATCAAGGGCGAATCGACTCATCGAGCACGGGAAGTCAAACGCCTAGCCCCAATCGACCGGCGAGCGGTGCAGCGGCATGGTCATGCAGCGGCAGCCGCCGCCGCCGCGACTCAGTTCGGCACCGTCCATCACCACGACCGCCGGTTTGCCGGGTACGAGATCGCGCCGCGCGGTCATCACATCGTCGGCTTCGAGCACTTCGAATCCGGCCCTGTCAAGCGCTGCGACGGTGTGCTGGTTATGGCGGTAGCCGATGATATGGCCGGGCGCCAGGGTGAAGAAATTGGCGCCGCTGGCCCATTGTTCGCGTTCCTGGTGAAACGGGTCGTCGCCGCCGCAGAACACCGCATCGAGCGGCAGGCCGCGGGCCGCCAGAGCGTCGAGCAGGCCGGGATATTCCGTGATGCTCTCGACCGCACCCCGGCGGTAGGCCAGATGGATGGCACGGCATTTGCCGGTGCCGGTGATCAGCGGCGGAAAGATCACGGCATGTGTCTTCGAGATCGTCGTGAAGATCATGTCGAGGTGGATCGTGGCGCGCTGCTTGGGTATTTCGACGACGATGAAATCGAGCCTGGCGTCATCGTCTGCGCCGCGCCCGGCGGCAATCGCCTGCATCAACCGGTCGATGCCCGAGGCGGTGGTCCGTTCGCTGTAGCCGATGACGATGAGATCTTCGCGCAGGACCAGAAGGTCACCGCCTTCGATCGTGATCTCGCGGTCGAGGTCACCACCGCTGCCGGCGTAGTAAAAGCCCCCTGCCCTGATTTGCAGGTGATGGCGGAAGATTGCCTGCAACAGCAGGCTTTCGGCGATCCTGACGCGGTGCGCCATCGAACCGATGACCAGTTTGTCGTGGACGCACATCGTCGCGTCGCGGGTGAAAAAGGCGTTGGGCAGCGGCGGGATGGCGTGGCGCAGCGGGTTTAGGTATTTGACCAGCGTGTTCTTGCGCATCGGCGTCCCTTCGATCAGTTGCGCGGCGAGCGGCGCGGCGGGCAACGCCGCAAGTTCGGCTTTGACCTCGGGGCAACCGTAGAGCGCGCAGAGCTGATCGAGCAACCCGTTTTTTACTTCATCTATTTTCAAGATATCTTCCAGAAGATCTTGAAATTCCAATACTTTTGCGATCCGACGTAATACGCCGGTCAGTTGCCGGTGCTCCTCCAGCGCCAGCGGCAGGGAGATGATGTCGTCGTACAGAACTTCGGCGGCGGTGGCCGGGGTCATGTTCTCGATCTCGGCGCCGGGCTCATGGACGAGCACGGCTTTCAGGCCGCCGATTTCGGAATAGATGGCGATATCGATGGGTTGTGCTTCAGCCATGGGGCAGTGTCGTGCGGCGCTACTTGTTGCGTTTGTCGGCGCTCGTTCCGCCCTTCCCCCGCCGGCTGGTGCCCAGGGCCGGGGTCGAACCGGCATGGAGTTTTCACTCCGAGGGATTTTAAGTCCCTTGCGTCTACCTGTTCCGCCACCTGGGCAGGCAAGGGATTGGAGGCTAGGGTCGGAATCGAACCGGCGTACACGGCTTTGCAGGCCGCTGCATCACCACTCTGCCACCTAGCCGTCTTGCGGGTCTGTGCAGGCGCGCCGGCGCATTGTACCGGTAAGCGCGTCCGCCTGCCAGTCGCGGTCTTAAACGGCCGATGCCGCATCATGTCCGTCGCCGGGCGTAATCCGGGATCGAATGATCACGACTTTCGTCTGCAGGACCGCCCCGGGCCCCCGCCGGGTTCAGATTGCGATACTTTCGCCGCAGCCGCAACTGGCGACGACGTTCGGGTTGTCGATCCGGAAACGATGGTTCAGCCCCTCGCGGACAAAGTCGATCGTGATCCCGTCGAGCGCGGCGAGATGCTCGCCGGCGAGCACGACGCAGGCGCCGTCCTGTTCGATCAGTATGTCACCCCGAGTGGCTTTGTCGGCCAGTTCGATCTGGTAGGCGTAACCTGAGCAACCGGCGCGGCGCAGCCCGAGGCGCATACCGAAGGCGCCGTGGGCACGGGCATAGTCGCGGATCCGGGCGCGGGCCGCCGGCGTCAGGTGGATCTGCGGTGTCGTGGTGTTCATCGCCACCATTCTATCACTACCGGGCGCTACGCCGCCTTGCTATCGGCTATCATTACGCGTCCGGCATGCGCCCGGGGCGCTTGTCACGGACCGTTTGCACTCACTCCCAGCCGCCATCATCAGCGATCATGCGTTATTTTCCGATCAAGGCCGTGCTCGCCGGCGCCGCGGCGCCGGGCACCAAAGTCACCGTTCGGGGCTGGGTCAGAACCCGCCGCGATTCGAAAGCGGGGTTGTCGTTCATCCACCTCAACGATGGCTCCTCGCTGGCCAACCTGCAGGTGATCGTCGAAGCACGCCTCGCCAATTACCGGCACGACGTGCTGCGTGCCGGGACCGGCTGCGCCATTGTCTGTGACGGTATCGTGCAAGCCTCGCCCGGCCGCGGCCAGGCGTTCGAGGTGCTGGCCGAGCGCCTCGAATTGGTCGGCGAGGTCGCCGATCCGGAAAGCTACCCGATTCAACCGAAGCAGCACAGTTTCGAGTTTCTGCGCGAAGTCGCCCACCTCCGGCCGCGGACCAACACGTTCGGCGCCCTGAGCCGCGTCCGTCACCGCACGGCGATGGCGATCCATCGCTATTTCACCGACCACGGCTACTACTGGATCAACACCCCGATCATCACCGCCAGCGACGCCGAAGGCGCCGGCCAGATGTTCCGGGTCAGCACGCTGGATCCGGCCGATCCGCCGCGCGTTGCGGCAGGCGCCGTCGATTACAGCCGGGATTTTTTCGGCCGCGAGACCTTTCTGACCGTTTCCGGCCAGCTCAACGTCGAGGCGTACTGCCTGGCGCTGTCCAAGGTTTATACCTTTGGGCCGACGTTCCGCGCCGAAAACTCCAACACCGCCCGCCACCTCGCCGAATTCTGGATGGTCGAACCGGAAATCGCTTTTGCCGATCTCGACGACCTGGCCGATCTGGCAGAGGATTTTCTGAAAGTGATATTCCGCACGGTCCTCGCCGAATGCCCCGAGGACATGCGCTTTTTTGCCGAGCGGATCGAACCTGAAGCGGTGAGCCGGCTGGAGCGCCTGATCGAGCAACCGTTCCAGAGGCTCGATTACGGCGAGGCGATCGCGATCCTGCAGCGCGCCGGCCAGAAATTCGAATTTCCGGTCACCTGGGGCGTTGACTTGCAGACCGAACACGAACGCTACCTTAGCGAAACGCACTGCCGATCGCCGGTGATCGTGATGAATTATCCGGCGGCGATCAAGGCGTTCTATATGCGGCAAAACGACGACGGCCGGACGGTCGCGGCGCTCGACATCCTGGCCCCCGGCATTGGCGAGATCATCGGCGGTTCGCAGCGCGAGGAGCGCTTCGCCGTGCTCGAATCGAGGATGCGCGACCAGGGGCTCGACCTCGAAACCTACCGCTGGTATCTCGACCTCAGGCGCTACGGCAGTGTGCCGCACGCCGGTTTTGGCCTCGGTTTCGAGCGTCTTTTGAGTTACATCACCGGCCTGGCCAATATCCGCGACGTGATCCCCTACCCGCGGACGCCGGGCAACGCCGGTTTTTGATATGGCCCCCTCCCCCGCCCTGCCCGGCCCGCTGGATCTGGCGCGCTGGATCGAAGCCCATCGCAGCGAACTGCAGCCGCCGGTCGGCAACCGGGTGCTCTGGCCGGACGGCGAATTCATCGTGATGGTCGTCGGCGGCCCGAACCGGCGCGGCGATTTTCATGTCGAACAAGGGCCCGAGCTGTTCTATCAGCTCGAAGGGACGATGACATTGGTCGTGATCGAAGACGGCCGGCGGCGCGAGATCGCCATCGGCGCCGGCCAGATACTGCTGCTGCCCGGCGGCGTGGCACATTCGCCGCAGCGCCCGGCGGGCAGCGTCGGGCTGGTCGTCGAACGCCGTCGGCGGGCGGGCGAGGTCGATCATGTCGTCTGGTTCTGCCCGCGCTGCGATCGGGAGCTCTACCGTGAATCGTTTCACCTTACCGATATCGAATCCCAGTTTGCGCCGGTGTTCGCGCGTTTTTCGGAAAACCCGGCCCACCGCACCTGCCGGCACTGCGGAACGGTCCATCCGCCGCCTTGACGCCCGGTTGAACTTATCGGCTGCGCTGCTTGCCGCGCTGTGGTTTACCGCCGGTTGCACCTGGGTCAAACTGCGCCCCGAGGGGATCGCGGTCCAGGCCATCGCCGCCGGCACCCCGCCGCCGGCGGATTGCGTCAAACTTGGCGAGATCGAGGTCTCGGTTGCCGACCGGGTCGGCTTCATCGACCGCAAGGATAAAAAAAACGCGCTCGAACTCGAAAAACTGGCACGCAACGAGGCCGGCCTGATGGGCGCCGAGGCGATCCAGCCGCTGGCCCCGCCGGCTGCCGGCCGGCAGCGCTTCACCGCCTTCGATTGCGCGCCCACTGCCGTTCCGCCGGCGGCTGAAAACCGGAGACCCTGAAACGGCGCATGACGGACGGGTAAAAAAAAATGGCCCCACTGAGGAAGCGGGGCCGAAACAGGCCAAACTGACGTAAGGCCTGGCGAGGATTCTGTCATACTGGCAGGCGTCATTCTCGCCTGAGCCGGAATAGCCGATACTTTACCCGATTCCAGACAAAATGCAAGCCCCCCGGCCAAATTTTTTTGGCTGGGCCCAGTATGGGCGAGGCGAGCGGCGAATTTGGCCGCGCCGAAGGTGACCCCGCAGGGGTGCGCGTCTGGACGAGGTGCATTTGTCCAGTGAGAATACCTGGATTCCGGATCGCGCCCGTGACGCGGGCGCGTCCGGAATGACGAATGAGGGATAACGGCGCGTCCGGAATGACGAATGAGGGATAACGGCGCGTCCGGAATGACGAATCCGTCCTCTGTCTTCTGTCACGGCCTAAACTCGAGATTGCGTTTGGGAATTCATCTACGTTACGTTGGATGGGCGGCGAGAAGCTGCCGGAAGGCGGCTTCGTCCAGGATCTCGATGCCCTGTTGCCGAGCTTTGGCCAGTTTCGAGCCTGGCTCGGTGCCGGCGATCACGGCAGTGGTTTTTTTCGAGACGCTGCCGCTGACCCGGGCACCGCGTGCTTCCAGCGCCGCTTTCGCCTCATCGCGGGTCATCGCCTCTAGGGTGCCGGTCAGCACATAGGTCCGGCCGGCCAGCGGTGCGGCGGCGGACGCCGCCGGCCGGGCCAAGGCTTTGAGGTCGGCCAGCAGATCGGCCGTCGCCGCCAATTCCGCCGCCAGAAGCGGTGCGTTGAGCGCTGCGGCGAGGGTCGCGGCGGTTTCCGGATCGAGGCCTGCTTCAGTCAGCCCGGCGGCGCCGCCAGCCAGCAGATCGGCGATGGTGTGGTACCGGCCGGCGATCAGCTCGCGTTCCTTTCTGCCGATCAGGGCCCTCCCGCCCGCGGCGCGCGGCAGCAGCTCGAAATCGCCGGCCGCCGCCAACAGTGCGGTGACCGGATCGAGCGGAGCGAACAGCGCGGCATCGGGCGGCCGGGCGTCGCTGCATTCGACGCCGGCGGCGAGCAGTCGGTCGATCACCTGCTGGTTGTGGCTTTCAGCAAAGAAATCGTCGATCTTCTGCGCCACGATGCGACCGATCCCGGGCAGGGCGAGCAGCAACAACCGGCGGGCGCGCCGGACTTGGTCGAGCCGGCCGAAGGCGGCGGTCAGGTCACGCGCCGTTTGTTCTCCGACCTCGGGAATGCCGAGGGCGAACAACAGGTGCGGCAGCGTCGTGTGCCGGCTGCGGTCGATGGCGGCAATGAGATTTTCAGCCCAGCGCCGGGCCTCCTTGCCGGCGGCGGCGATCTTCGGCACCGTGCCATCGCGTTCGTCGGCGCGCCGTTTCACGCTGAGCAGGTCATCGATGGTCAGGCGGTACAGATCGGCGACATCGTGTACTGCATCGAAGGCCACCAGGTCATCGACCATCCGCTCGCCGAGGCCTTCGATATCCATCGCTTGGCGTGAGGCGAAATGCAGCAGCGCCCGCCGGCGTTGCGCCGGGCAATACAGCCCGCCGCTGCAGCGCACCGCGGCGGCGTCTTCGTCGCGGCTGACGTGGCTGCCGCAGACCGGGCAGCGTGCCGGCATCCGAAATTCTGGCAGCGCTTTGCCGCCCCGCTTTTCGCTCAGCGCCCGGACGATTTCGGGGATCACGTCGCCGGCCCGCCGGACGATCACCAGGTCGCCTTGGCGGATGTCCTTGCGGCGGATCTCGTTTTCGTTGTGCAAGGTGGCGTTGGTGACGGTCACGCCGCCGACGAACACCGGTTCGAGGCGGGCGACCGGGGTCAGCACACCGGTGCGGCCAACCTGGACGTCGATCGCCAGCAGGCGGGTGATCGCCTCCTCGGCCGGGAACTTGTGGGCGAACGCAAAACGCGGCGCCTTGCTGATGAAGCCGAGCACCGCCTGCTGCCGTAAATCATCGACTTTGTAGACACAACCGTCGATTGCGTAATCGAGCGCGGAGCGCCGGCGCAACATTTCGGCATAAAAATCGAGGCAGGCCGTGATCCCGGCACAGCGCCGGATTTCGGGATTGACCGGTATCCCCCAGGCTTTGAGTTTTTGCAGCGCAACGTAATGGCTGGCGCCCCAGGCCTCATGGATTGCTTCACCGCCGGCAAAGGCCTGATAAGCGAAAAATTTGAGCGGCCGCGATGCGGTGAGGGCCGGGTCGAGCTGGCGCAGGCTGCCGGCCGCGCCGTTGCGCGGATTGAGCAGGGGTTTGCCGCCGGTGGCGCGCATTTTGCGGTTGTATTCCCGAAAGCCGCTGAGCGGCATATAGACCTCGCCACGGACCTCGAGATCGGCCGGCCAGTCGCCGTGGCGCAGGCGGAGCGGAATCGCGCCGATCGTCCTGACATTGGCGGTGACGTCCTCGCCATGTTCGCCGTCGCCGCGGGTCGCACCTTGGCGCAGGCGACCGGCGCGATACATCAGGCTGATCGCCAGGCCGTCGAGCTTCGGTTCGGCGACATAAGCAACGGTCTCGGCGCCGAGCCCGCGCTGTACGCGCAGATCGAAAGCCAGGGCCTCGCTGACCTCGAAGACATTGGCCAGCGAGCGCATCGGCACGCGGTGGCGGACTTCGGGAAAGCCCGCGGCGGGTTTGCCGCCGACGCGGTGGGTCGGCGAGGCGGGATCGTCGAGTTCAGGGTGGCGGCGTTCGAGCGCTTCGAGTTCACGCAGCAGCTTGTCGTAATCGGCGTCCGGGATCAGCGGTTCGTCGAGCACGTAATAGCGGTAATCGTGCTCGGCGATCTCGGCGCGCAGCGCCTCGATGCGCCTTTTGGCGGTGCTCATAGCATCAGGTGCAGCGCACCGTGGCGGCGGTCATAGTCGCGCATTTCCTCGCGCAACTGGGCCAGCCGCTGCCGGGTCACTCGACAGCGTGCATCGTCGAGCAGATCGGCATCGAGCAGTTGCGCCAGACGGTCGGCGGCGGCGTGCATCGCCTCCCAGCGGTCGAGTGCCGGTTGCGTGCCGGGCAGCACCATGAACAACGCCACCCCGGGCGTCGTGAAGCGGCTCCACTCGGCGGGATCGAAATGGCCCGGCGGCGTCAGGTTAGCCATGCTGTAAACCGGTTCGGCTGACCCTTCCTCCAGGCGGTGAAAAATCTGCCGCTCGCCGAATTCCAACCCGGCCTTCATCGCCGCATCGAGCAACTCGACGCCACTGATCCGCCTTTCATCCCGCGCTTTGAGGTACAAAACGACGATTTTTTCCGCCCCTTCGCCGCCGCCGAACACCGGCGTTTGGCCAGCGGCCGGCAGGGCGGGCGCGCGGCGTTCAGGTAATGGAGCATCGCCCCGGCCGGCGGGTTCGTCCACCCTGCCCCCGCCCCCGGCTACCTCGCCGTCGATCCCACTTGTAGTCCGCTCGCGCTCGGCCGGGTGCAGCTCGTCTTCGGCCGGCAGCAAGCGCGGTTCGCGGCGCTCGCCGCGCGGCAGCGGGCGCCGCGGTTTGTGCGTGTACCGGTAGTGCAGGACTATGCCGGCGAGAATCAGTAATCCGGCGAAAAACAGGATCAGTCGCAATGCGTTCACGGTCACGCTCCATTGGGTGGGCCGGGCGGGAACATCCAGGGATACCGTCGATCCCGGATTATTGCAAACTTTTCGCCGGCCGGTCAGGAACCCGATTCACCTCGCCGCCATCGCCGCGGCCTCTTCCAGATCGACACTGACCAGGCGCGAAACGCCGGGTTCGCGCATCGTCACGCCGAGCAGTTGCTGCACGCCTTCCATCGTCGTTTTGTTGTGGGTGACGATGATGAACTGGACCTGCTCTGCGAGTTCGGTCACCAGCGTCGAAAAGCGGTTGACGTTGGCGTCGTCGAGCGGCGCGTCCACCTCGTCCAGCATGCAGAACGGCGCCGGGTTGAGGTTGAAGATCGCGAACACGAAGGCCACCGCAGTCAGCGCCTTTTCGCCGCCGGAGAGCAGATGGATGCTGGTGTTTCTTTTTCCCGGCGGGCGGGCCATCAGCACCACACCGGTGGTCAGGAGATCGTCACCGGTCATCTCGAGATAGGCGTGGCCGCCGCCGAACAGGCGCGGGAACAGCGCTTCGAGCGAGCGGTTGACCCGTTCGAAGGTTTCGCTGAAGCGTGTCCGTGTCGTCCGGTCGATACGGGCGATGGCCTGCTCCAGGGCGTTCAACGCTTCGTTGAGGTCGGTATCCTGGGCGTCGAGGTAACGCTTGCGTTCGCTCTCTTGTTCGTATTCGCTGATTGCCGCGAGGTTGACTGGTTCGAGGCGGGTAATGGCGCGCTCGAGGCGCTCCAGTTCGTCGTCCCAGCCGGCCTGTTCGGCGGCGTCGGGCAGCGCTTGGACCAGTTGCTCCAGGGGCGCGTCGAGCTCCAGTTGTTCGATCTGGCGCTGAAGGTTGCGCGTCGTCAATTGCTCCTCCTGGGCAGCGAGGCGCGCCGCCTCGAGCTTTTCGCGGCAGGCGTCGCTGTCGCGCGCCGCGCCCTGTCTTTGCTGCTCCAACTGGCGCTGGCGTTCGGCCAGCGCTTCGAGTGCGCTGCGGCAGGCGGCCAATTCGCGTTCGGCTTCGAGGCGGGCCTTGAGCAGGCGGTCGAGGTCGGCTTTGAGCGCCCTCTCGGGCGCGTCGCCGGCGGCCAGAAAGGCTTCGATCTTCTGCTGGCGGTCGAGCAATTGCCCCCGCTGCCGTTCGGCGCGTTCCAGCGCCTGGCGCAGCGAGGCGGCCGAACTGCGCAGGCCCTCGCTTTTGATTTCCTGGGTGTGGCACTCTTCCCGGCTCACCTCCAATGCGCGGGCGGCCGCCTGCACCGCCTCGCCGGCGGCGCGCAGTACCGTCTCGAGATGCCCTTCGGCCGAACGCCAGCGCCCGATTTCACGATCGCATTGTTCGACCCGCGCCCGGTCACCGGCCACCTGTTGCTCGGCTGAGGTGATTTTTTCGGCGAGACGGCGCACTTCGTCTTGCAGCCGGTTTTCGCGGCTGACGATTTCTTCGAGCCGGTGGCTGCTGCTGCTGACCGTGACTTGTTGTCCGGCGAGCTCGCGGCGGGCTTCGTCGAGCGCGGTGCGGGTCGTCTCCAGGCGTTCCTCGCAGCGCCCCATCTCGCCGCGGGCCGCCGCCAGTTGCTGTTCCAGTTCGGCGGCCTGGCGTTCGGCGGCGGCAAGGTCGGTGCGCGTGCTGCGCAATTCCTGTTCGCGCTTCAATGTCCCGCCTTCGCTGCTGGCGGCGCGTTTGACCCGGACCCACCCCGCCCCGAGCCAGGTACCGTCAGGCGTGATCACCGAGCCGCCGGGCGGCAGGGCCGGCAGGCGGCGGAGCGCCGCTTCGAGGTCGGCGGCGCATTCGATCGGGGCGAGAAGCCGGCGCATCGCGAGCGGTCCGCGGCAACGCGCCGCCAGCGAGGGTGCTGCAAACTGGGATGCGTCTTTTGTCTGCTCGCTGGTGGCATCCAGCACGGTCAGCGTCAAATCGGTGGTGCCCGCCAGCTCGGCGGCGAGCAACGTGCAGTCGGCCGGGGTCAGCACCGCTTGCAGCCAATCGCCGAGCACGGTTTCGACGGCTTCCACCCATGTTTCTTCGGCCTCGACCGCTGCCGCCAGGCGGCGTGCCTGGGTCAGGCCGCGCGGCGCCAGCCATTCGGCGCGCCGTTCGTCGGCGGCACCGAGCGCGGCGCTCTGTACCGCGGTCAACGACTCGAGGCGCGCATTCAGGGCCGAGACCTGCTGGCGCGCGGTATTGAGCTTTTCGCCGAGCGCCGCCTCGTGCGCCCGGGCGGCGCGCCACGCGGCCTGCGCTTCGTCATGGGCCTGCACAGCCCATTCGTTGAGTGCCGTCAACTCGTCGAGTCTGGCCTTTTCCGCGGCATGTGCCTGTTCGTGGTCGGTCCGCCCGAGCCCCTCCAGTTCGGCGGCCAGCGCCGTATGCCGCTGCCGATCATCGTGCAGTTGGCGTTCGAGGTGTTCGATCCGGGCGGTGGCCAGTTCGCGTTCGCGCTGGCCGGCGGCTAACTGCTGTTGCTGTGCCAGGCGCTCAGCTTCGGCGTCTTTGAGCGCCTGTTCGGCAGCGGCCGCCGCCGCGGTTGCCGCCTCCAGTCGCCGGCGGGCTTCGGCCATCGCCGGTTGCAGTTCCGCTTCGGCAGCCAGCGCCTGTTGCAAAGACGCCTGGTCGGCGTGCAGGTGGCCTTCGAGTTCGGTCAGTTGGACGGTGACCTGCTCCAGTTCGGCGGTCTGGCGCTTGACCATTTCGCGGTGGTGGGCGATTTCCTGCTCGCAGCGGGCGATATTCCCGCCGATTTCGTACACCGCTGCCTGCGCCTGGTTGAACGCTTCCTGGGCGACGCCGCGGGCCTCGGCGAGTTGGTCGTTTTCGGCCTCGGCATGGCGCAGGCGGGCGACCGCTTCTTGCACCTGGGTCTCGTGTTGCCGGACGGTCGCTTCCAGTTCCAGGGCACGGGCGTTTGCCGCCTGCCAATCGCCGGCTAGCTTGCGGCCCTGCAACTGGCGGCGCTGGTGCTGCAACTTTTTGTAACGCTCCGCGGCCCGGGCCTGCCGCTGCAGGCTATCGAGATGTTTGCCGACCTCGTCGCGCAGGTCACCGAGGCGGGCCAGGTTATCGCGGGTATGGGCGATCCGGTTTTCGGTCTCGCGCCGTCGCTCGCGGTACTTCGAAATCCCGGCCGCCTCCTCCAGGTACTGCCGGAGATCCTCGGGGCGGGCTTCGACGACCTGGGAAATCATGCCCTGTTCGATGATCGAGTAACTGCGCGGCCCGAGCCCGGTGCCGAGAAACAGGTCGGTGATGTCGCGCCGCCGGCAGCGCGACCCGTTGAGGTAGTACTGCGACTGGCCGTCGCGGCTGACCTGGCGCTTGACCGAGATTTCGCCGAACGCGGCGTACTCGCCGCCGGCCCGGCCGTCGCTATTGTCGAACAGCAGCTCGACGCTCGCCTGGGCCACCGGTTTGCGGCTGCCGGAGCCGTTGAAAATCACGTCGCTCATCGATTCGCCGCGCAACTGCCGGGCCGAGCTTTCGCCCATGACCCAGCGCACGGCGTCGATGATGTTGGATTTACCGCAGCCGTTTGGGCCGACGATGCCGGTCAGCGCCACCGGAAAGCGGATGGTGGTCGGATCGACGAAGGATTTGAAACCGGCGAGTTTGATGGTGGTTAAGCGCATGCGTCAAAACAGGAACACAACGAATATAAGAAAATTTCCGCCCACCCCGGGCGGGCAGCCAAATGCTGCGGCCGCCTTCCGGGATATGGGACAATAAGCGAACACCGACTAAGCGATCACCGACGAGGAGCAGGCTATGCCAGGTAAGCCCGGCGCGGAACTGGAAACATTTGGCAATCCCCAACCGGAGCGGGATTATATCATCCGGCTGGCGATTCCCGAGTTCACCTGTCTTTGCCCGCGCACCGGGCAACCGGACTTTGCGGTGCTGCACCTGGCCTACATTCCCGGCGCGAAGTGCGTCGAGTTGAAATCCCTGAAACAATACATCTGGCATTTTCGCGACCAGGGCGCGTTTCACGAGGCGGTGACCAACCGGATACTGGACGACCTGATCGCCGCCCTCGAACCACGCTGGATCGCGCTGAGCGCGGTGTTCAACGTCCGCGGCGGGATCAGCACCGAAGTCCATGCCGAGCACCGGGCGCCCGGCTGGCACGGCGAAGTGCCCGGCGGCCGGCCGCGGCATGCACACGATCAAGATACGGCACCGGCCCGGTAATCACGGATACCGGCTCAGTCCGCTGCCGGCTCCCGGCCCTCCGGCTTCTCGATCCGGGCTGCGGCGACTAGCGCGGCGACATGCTGCTCGACCGCCCGGCGCAAAAGATCCTGCTCGATGCCGGCACGCACCTGTTCCAGCGGCGGCGGGCTGAACGGCCTCGATTCCAGAATCTTGAGTATCCGCCAGGCGCGGCCGTCGGCGAACGGCAACGGCACCACCTGGCCGGTGGCGGTCGCCTTCAGCACCGTGGCGTAATCCGGTGGAAACTGGCTGAGGTCGGCCCACGGCAGCATTTCGATGTCCCGGCCGGCCTGGCGCGCGGCCGTTTCGATCGTCTCGAAGGCGGTGCCCTCATCGAGGGCGAGCAGCTCGGAAAGCGCGGTTTTCTCGTCGGGATAAGCGATGCTTTCGAGCCGCACCTGGATGCCGCCCGAGCGCTCGCTCATCGCCCGATACATCTCCTCGACCTGCGACGCGTCAGGGGCATTGAGGCGATGCACCTCACGCACCCGGTGGTTGTACAGCACCTGGAGCCGGGCCAGCGCCAGTTCGGCATTGAGTTCCGGATCGGCCAGGTCGTGCCGTTCGACATCGGCGGCGACGGCGAGCACGCGTGTCAACTGCTGCTCGGCGGCGTTGGCCGAAGATGCGCCGCGAGCGGCGAGATAGTGCTCGACCATTTGCCGGGTCAGGGGCAGGCCGTCAACGGTCAGCATCACCTCGCCAGTGCCGGCCGCGGGTGCCTCCGCCGCCCGGCGACCGTCACAGGCGGTGAGCCACGACAGGCTCAGTACGGTGCTCAGCACGGCCCCGGCGGCGGCCTTCATCGTGTCTTTACAATTCATCGCTGGCATAAAGGTTCATCCTTACGGCATGGAGTTCGGTTGTCAAAAGATCGCCCAGCAGGCGGTGGACCAGCCGCTCGCGGGCCAGCCGGTCCAGCCCGTCGAACGCCGCGGCGACGATCAGCAGGTGGACATGGCCACGGCCCCCGGCGGCCCCCGCGTGGCCGGCGTGCAGATGACTTTCGTCGGTGATTTCCAGGCACTCGGCAGCGAGCGGTGCAAGCCGCGCCCGGAGGCGTTCTAGGCGCTCGGCGGCCGGTGTGGGTGCAGGCGGCGAATCGATCATTTCGCCCATTGTCGCAAAATTTCGCCCCAGGGTCTGGACAACGGCGCCAAGTTGCATATCATGCGCCGAGAATCCACCCATTGATCCACCTGCCGCCGGAGGCGCATGAGCGACAACCCGATCTGGACCGGTTTCCTCGAAGCGGGCGATAAAAGCACCCTGGTCGTCCGCGACCCAAGGCTCGATACCGGTAACCCCAAGACCATCTACCTGTACAACCATCGGCGCGGTGCCTTTCTGGAATACGCCGCCGCGATCGTCGAACCGAAGTTGCGCGAGCTGACGGCCGAGGAACAAAAACAAAGCCACGAGCTGCTCAAGGCTTTCCGCAAGTGCCGTGAACTTTTCACGCCGCGCGGCGACCGCCTGCTGGCGCTCGCCCAGCAGAGCGCCCGGACACCGCTGCGCGTTCGGCCGCCGGCCGACACTGACGATGACTCGGCGCCGTTCCTCGACGATGCTGATGAAATCGATTGGGACGACGACTCGCCGGACGGCGAGTGAATCCGGATCGGCTTTACACTTTTCACCCCGGCCGAGGCGACGGAATGAACAATACAATGCGGCATAACGAAAGCGACTGGTTCGGCCACCCGAAAGGGGTCTACATCTGTTTCGCCACCGAGCTGTGGGAACGCTTTTCGTTCTATGGCATGAAAGCGCTGCTTTTTTTGTATCTGACCAAGTACCACCTGTTCGGCGACCGGCCGAGCTACGAGCTGCTCGGCGCCTACGGCGGCCTGGTTTACGCCATGCCGGTGATCGGCGGGATGATCGCCGACCGCTACCTCGGCCTGCGCAAGGCGGTGATCCTCGGCGGTGTTTTGTTGGTGCTCGGCCATTTCGGCATGGCCTTCGAGGGGCACGAGGCACGCTATGCGGGCGGGCAGATCGTCCGCGACGAGGGGGCGTTGCAGGTCTTTTACCTGTCGCTGGCGCTGATCATCACCGGCGTCGGCTTTCTCAAACCGAACATCTCGACCATCGTCGGCCGGCTGTACCCCGAAAACGATCCGCGGCGCGATTCGGGCTTTACGTTGTTTTATGCCGGGATCAACCTCGGGGCGCTGGCCGCCAGCCTGATCGCCGCATTCCTCGGCGAGGTCTATGGCTGGAAGTACGGCTTCGGCGCCGCCGGGGTCGGCATGGTGATCGGTCTTGTGGTCTTTATCCTCGGCCAGAAACACCTGCGCGGCCTGGCCGAACCCCCCGACCGCACCCGCCTGGCAGCGAACGTCATCGCATTTTTGAACCGCGAAAAGCTGATTTACGGCGCCGCGTTGCTGATGGTGGCCGCGGTCTGGCAGGTGATCCAGTGGCATTCGCTGTACCTCACGATCCCGCCCGCCTGGCTCGGGCTCGGCTTTGCTGTCGAACAAGGTGCGGTGATCATGATCATGCACGCCGTTTTCTCCGGCTTCATGATCTGGCTCGTCTGGTTCCTGATCGCCCGCTGTAACCGCATCCAGCGCCAGCAGATGCTGGTGCTGATGGTGCTGATCTTCGCCGCCCTGGTGTTTTTCACACTCTACGAGCAAACCTATGGCTCGTGGGTGGCGTTCACCGACCGGATGCTGACCAAGGATTTGTTCGGTTTTAATCTTAGCGCCGATGGCTGGCACAAGGTGCCGTGGATGATCGTGCCGCTGGTCCTCTCGCCGCCGGTGATGCTCTGGGCGCTGCATTCAGCCGGCGCCACCGGCGCCCGGTTCGCCACCGGGGCGATCGTCACGGCGTTTGCCGCGGCCTTGTTTCACGACATCGTGCTGATGCCGCAGACCGCCGGCTCGCTGACCTTTCTCGGCGCTTTTTTCATCGTCGCACTGACCCCGCTGTTTGCCTGGCTCTGGCCGTGGCTGGAGCGGCGCGGTCTGAATCCGGGCAAGCCGCTGAAAAGCGCCGGCGGCCTGGTGCTTGCCGGGCTGGCGTTCGTGCCGCTGATCGCCGCCGCGCAGGCGGCGGCGGGTGGCGACCCGGCCAGCGTCTGGTGGCTGGTGCTGGCCTATCTGATCCTGGAAATGGGCGAACTGGCGCTCTCGCCGGTCGGCCTGTCGGCGGTGACCCAGTTATCGGTGCCGAGCGTGGTCAGCGTGATGATGGGCTCCTGGTTTCTGGCCACGGCCTATTCGGAGAATCTCGCCGCCGAACTCGGCAAGCTGTCGGCGGTCGAGATGCTGAGTGACGGCAGTTTCGACCCGGTGGCGGCCGCCGCCGGCTATCGCGATTTGTTCTGGTTGATGCTGCTGATCGGGGTGATCGGCGGTGCCCTGCTGGCCCTGGCCGCACCGCTGCTCAACCGAGCGATGCACGGTGTGCGCTGATGCCGATCTATTATTACGAAGCGGTAACCGAAGCCTGCGAGCACTGCCGGCGCGGCTTCGAGTGTCTGCAAAAGTTATCGAGTCCGCCGTTGGCTGCGTGCCCAAGGTGCGACTGCGCCGTGCGCCGCGTCCCCGCTGCCCCGTCTCTTGCCGGCGGCGCCCGGCTCGACCGCCGGACACTGGAGGCGCATGGTTTCACACAATATCGCCGCGCCGGCCGCGGGCGGTACGAAAAAACTGCCGGCCGCGGCCCGCAAACGCTCGATGCCGGCGATTGAATCGTTACCGGCAGCCGGCGAGTGGATCGCTGGTTTTCCACCGGTCGCCGGGCGCCGCGCCACCCGGTTGATCCTCGGCAGCATGCCCTCGGCCGCCTCACTGGCCGCCGGCGAGTATTACGCCCATCCGCGCAACGCCTTCTGGCGCCTGCTCGCGGCGCTGACCGGTGCCCCGCCCGATCTGACCTACGCCCGGCGGCTGGCCATGCTTCGGGCGCGGCGGATCGCGTTGTGGGATGTGATCCACCGGTGCCGGCGGCAGGGTAGTCTGGATCATAGGATTGACGCAGATAGTATCGAAATAAACGATTTTTACTGTTTTTTCAAAGAAAATCCACATATCTGCCGGATCTATTTCAACGGCACCCAGGCCGCGACCGTCTGGCGCCGGCGGGTCGTGCCGGAACTGGCCGGACGTTTGGACTTGCCGGTCGGCGTGTGCCTGCCTTCGACCAGCCCGGCCCATGCGGCGCGCTCGTTCGCGCAAAAACTCGAACTCTGGCGGGTGATCCTTGACGAGGGTCCGGTGCAGAGACTAGGCGATGACTGAGCGAGCCGCAGGCCAGGCGTGCGAAGTGGCCATTATCGGCGGCGGCGTGATTGGCCTTTTCACTGCGCTCGAACTGGCCGCCCGCGGCCGCGCCGTCGTCGTGCTCGAAGCCGACCGTCTCGGCCGCGGCAGTTCGCACGGCAACTGCGGCACGATCACCCCGAGCCACGCACCACCGCTGGCGATGCCCGGCAGCTTCGGGCAGGCGGCGCGCTGGATGTTCAAACCAGACGCGCCGTTGTATATCGCACCGCGTCTCGATCCGGGATTGTGGCGCTGGTTGTACCGCTTCGCCCGCCAGGCCACCGGCCGGAAGTTCCGCGCCGCAACCCGGTTGCGGCTGGGCCTGCTGAATCTTTCCCTGGAACTGCTCGCCGGGTGGATCGAACGGGAGAACATGGCCTGCGAGTTCCGCCGCGCCGGCACGTTGTACGTTTTCCGCGAACGCCGGGCGCTCGATCATTTCGACTGGTATCCGAAACTCGCCGGCGAAATCGGCTGGCCGGTCGAATTCTGGGATGCCGGCAGACTGGCGGCCGAGGAACCGGCGCTGCTGCCCGGCCAGGCCGGCGCCTGGTTTAATCCCGGTGACGCCAGCCTGCGCCCGGACCGGCTGCTGGTCGAACTGGCGCGCTCGGCACACCGGCGCGGCGTCGATCTGGTGGAAGGCGCCGAAATCGCCGGGATCGAACGCCACCGCAATGGCCATTACGACCTGGTGGCGGCCGATGGCCGGCAATGGCGGGCGCACCATCTGGTGCTGGCGGCGGGCGCCTGGTCCCCCCGCCTTGCCCGCCAGATCGGCGTGCGCTTGTCGATTCAGCCCGGCAAGGGCTATTCGCTGACCTACACGCGGCCGGACCTGGTGCCGCGCCGGCCATTGGTGTTGAAAGAGGCGGCGGTTTGCGTCTCGATGTTCGAGGCCGGGTTCAGACTCGGCAGCACGATGGAATTCAGCGGTTACGACCGCCGCCTCAATCCGCGCCGTCTGGCGGCGCTGCGCCAGGCCGCAAAGGCCAGCCTGCGCCGGCCTGAAGGACCGGAACTGCTCGAGGAATGGTACGGCTGGCGGCCGATGACCCCCGACGACCTTCCGGTGATCTCGGCCGTACCCGGCCAGCCGAACTGCTACCTCGCCACCGGCCACGGCATGCTCGGCGTCAGCCTCGCGGCGGTCACGGCGCACCTTGTCGGCGATTTGCTCGACGGCAGCGCGCCGCCCCTCGATCCCACGCCCTTCAGGATCGAGCGGTTCGGATGAACCCAACAGTTGCATAAATTTTGCTCGAATTTATAGATTTCTTAATTAAATCAATAAGTTATAATGATATTAGTCAAAGCATCGAATTCACCTGGGGTGACGCGCCCGCTTGCCCTCGAATCGTAGAATGACTACGGCTCTTACTCGGGCAGTCCTGCCCTCGCCCTGTCCCAACGGGCCGGCCTGCGGCCGTTCAAATTGCGTTCCCGACGCATTTGTCGGGCAATCGGACAAGCTGCACTCACCCGCTTGACCGAGAATTCCGGGAATTGATGCAACAGTTGGGTGAACCCGGCGGCGCGGCCGGTTCATGCGAAAATGTATTTTTTGAGCCGATAGATCCCCGATGTCCGAACCGCGCCGCATCCTGGTGACCAGTGCCCTGCCCTACGCCAATGGCCCGCTGCACCTAGGATATATCCTCGAAGCCATCCAGACCGACATTTTCGCCCGCCACCTGCGCGCCCTTGGTCACCGGGTGTACTACGTCTGCGCCGACGACGCGCACGGCACGCCGATCATGCTGCACGCCGAACGGCGCGGCATTTTGCCCGAGGATCTGATCGCCGAGATGAACGCCGCGCACCGCCGCGATCTCGCCGCCTTCAACATCGCGATCGATCATTATTCCTCGACGCACAGCGCCGCGAACCGCGATTTGATCGAGGCCCTGTACGCCAGGCTCACAGCGGCGGGCCATATCACGCAGCGGCGCATCGAACAGTTCTACGATACCGCGCGCGGCATCTTTTTACCCGATCGTTTCATCAAGGGCACCTGCCCGCGGTGCGGCGCCGCCGACCAGTACGGCGACAGTTGCGAGGCCTGCGGCGCGACCTATGCCCCGACCGATCTTATAGCACCGTATTCGGTAATCAGCGGCAGTACCCCGGAACTCAGACAAAGCGAACATTATTTTTTTCGCCTCGCCGATTTCGCCGAGCGCCTGGCAAGCTGGATCGCCTCCGAGGCATTGCAGCCGGAAGTCCGCAACAAACTGGCCGAATGGTTCGAGGCTGGACTCCGGGACTGGGATATTTCGCGCGACGCGCCTTATTTCGGTTTTAGAATTCCGGGCACGGAGGACAAGTATTTCTACGTCTGGATGGACGCGCCGCTCGGTTATCTTGCCGCCTTCCGCGAATATTGCGCCGCCACCGGGCTCGATTTCGAAACCTTCTGGGACGCCGGGCGGGCGGCCGGCAGCGAGGTCTATCACTTTATCGGCAAGGACATCATTTATTTTCACGCGCTGTTCTGGCCGGCAATGCTGTCGGCCGGCGGCTACCGCTTGCCGAGTGCGGTTTACGCCCACGGGTTTTTGACGATCAACGGCGAGAAGATGTCCAAATCGCGCGGCACGTTCATCGAGGCTGAACGTTATCTCGAACGCTTGCCGGCCGATTACCTGCGTTACTACTTTGCCGCCAAACTCGGCGACGGGCTGGCCGATATCGACCTCAATCTCGACGACTTCCGCCGGCGCGTCAACGCCGATCTGGTCGGCAAGCTGATCAACATCGCCAGCCGCAGCGCCGGCTTCATCGGCCGCCATTTCGCAGGCCAACTGGCCGCGGCGCTGCCCGATCCGGACGCCTACCGGCGGTTCGTGGCGCACGGCGAGGCGATTTCGGGGCACTACGCAACGCGCCGGTACGCCCAGGCAGTGCGCCGCATCATGCAGCTTGCCGACGAGGTCAACCGTTATTTCGACGAGGCCAAACCGTGGGTGCTGGCCCACGATCCGGCCTCGCTCGGCAGCGTGCAGGCGATCTGCACCCAGGCGTTGAATTATTACCGTGCCCTGATCACCTGGCTGGCACCGGTCGTGCCGGACATCGCCGCGGCCAGCGGCCGTTTTCTCGACACCGCTCTCGGACCCTGGGCCGACCTCGAACGGCCCTTGACCGGGCGGCGGATCAACGACTACAGTCCACTCGGCAGGCGTCTCGAGGCAGCCGAGGTGGCGGCGGTACTGCCGGCGGCGTCCGGCGGTGGCCTGGAGACAGCACCAGACAAAGGGGGTGAAATGATGAACGGGACCGAGGGCGAAGGGCCAGCGGCAACCGGTGGCGAGATGATCACGATCGATGAATTCAGGCGCCTGGATCTGCGGGTCGGGCGCATCGTCGAAGCCGAGGCGGTCGAGGGCGCCGACAAACTGCTCGCCCTGACGCTCGACCTCGGCGACCGGCAGTGCCGGGTGTTCGCCGGCATCAAGCAGCACTACGATCCGGCGGCGCTGCGCGGCCGCCTGACGGTGATGGTCGCCAACCTGGCGCCGCGCAAGATGCGCTTCGGGGTCTCGGAGGGCATGGTGCTGGCCGCCAGCGACGAGCGCGGCGGGCCGTTTCTGCTGGCCCCGGACAGCGGCGCCTTGCCCGGAATGCGCGTCAACTGATGGAAACAGCCGTCCTGATTATCGTTTCCACGGTGCTGGCCAATAATTTTGTGCTGCACCGCTTTCTCGGGCTGTGCCCCTTCCTCGGCGCCTCGGCGCGGCTGGACGCGGCGCGCGGCATGGCACTGGCGACCTTGCTGGTGCTGACCCTGGCGTCGATCGCCGGCCATCTGATTTTTCGTTTTCTGCTCGTCCCGTTCGGCCTCGAATACCTGGCGACCCTGACCTTTATCCTGATCATCGCCGCGCTGGTCCAGGCGGTCGAATTGATCGTCCGGGCCATCAGCCCGCTGGTGCAGCGCATTCTCGGCCTCTACCTGCCGCTGATCACGACCAACTGCGCGGTGCTTGGCGTGGCGCTGCTCAACGTCCGGCAGCAACGCTCGCTGCTGGAGGCGGCGTGGTTCGGCTTCGGCGCCGGACTGGGTTTCGCCTTCGTCCTCATCACCTTTGCCGCGTTGCGCGAACGCACCGATCGGGCGCCGGTACCGGCGGCCTTTCAGGGGGCGCCGCTGGCCCTGCTCACTGCCGGCCTGATGGCGATCGCGTTCACCGGTTTCGGCGGCATGGCCGGCGATTGACCCCAGGGTGCAAGGTCATGTTCGCCGGAATCGTGGTGGTCACCCTGCTGGCGCTCGGCGCCGGTGCCGGGGTCTTGTGGCTGCGCCGGTATCTGGCGGATGGCACCGAGAAGCTGGTCGCGGCGATCGACAATCTTTTGCCGCAGATCCAATGCGCCCAGTGCGGCCACCCCGGCTGTCGAGCCTACGCCGAGGCGCTGGCGCGCGGCGCGACGACAATCGACCGCTGCCCGCCGGGCGGCGAGCGGACACAGCTGGCGCTGGCCGAGTTGCTCGGCGATGCACCCGGCGGCGCGCCGTTGCCATCGCCGGCTAGAACCCACCTCGCCCGCATCGACGAAGCGGCGTGCATCGGCTGCGCCCTGTGCCTGCCGGCCTGTCCGGTGGATGCCATTGTCGGCGCCAGCGGCTTCCTCCATACCGTGATCGCCGCCGAATGCACCGCCTGCGAACTGTGCCTTGAGCTCTGCCCCGTCGATTGCATCGCGCTGGTGCCGCGCCCTGAACACCCCGTGAGCACGGCCTAGGCGATGCTGCTCGAACACGAACCGGGCGAAGTGCTGCACCCGTTTCACGGCGGTCTGCGGCTTAGGCACTACAAGCGGCAATCCCTGTCCTCGCCGGTCAGCCGGCCGCCGTTGCCGGCGCGGCTCGTTTTGCCACTTTGCCAGCACCAGGGGCGGGCCGGACGGCTGCTGGTCTCACCCGGTCAGCGCGTGCTTCGCGGCGAAGCGTTGACGGTGGCCGAGGCGGCCAACCAGGTGCCGATCCACGCACCGAGTTCGGGCGTGGTGCGGCGCCTCGAGATCCTGCCGACCATCGCCTGCCCCGAGCCGGGCGAACCGTGCCTCGAGATCGAACTGGACGGCGAGCACCGCGCCGTGGCGCCTGCCGTGCCGCCGCCGTGGCGTGCCATGTCGGCGGCCGAGTTGCAGCGCGCGATCGCCGCCGCCGGCATCGTCGGTTTGGGCGGTGCGGTCTATCCGAGCGCCGCCAAACTGCTGGCCGCCGGTCAGGAGATCGACACCGTGATCATCAACGGTGCCGAGTGCGAGCCCTACATCAGTTGCGACGAAGCGCTACTCGAAACGCACCCGGAGCGCGTGCTCGCCGGGGCCGGCATCCTGGCCCGCGCCGCCGGCGCCCGGCGCCTGGTCATCGCCATCGAGAAGCGGATGCGCAGCGCCGAGCGCAAGCTCAACGCCAGGCTCGAAGTCACCACTGTACCGACGCGCATCGTCAAGGTCCCGAGCATGTACCCCGAGGGCGGCGAGCGGCAGTTGACCCAGGTGCTGACCGGCCGCGAAGTGCCGCTCGGCGGCTACCCGCAGGCGCTCGGCCTGGTTGTCTTCAATGTGGCGACCGCGGCGGCGGTGGCCGACGCGATTCTCGACGGTTTGCCGCTCGTCGAGCGGATCGTCACGGTCACCGGCACGGGCATCGCCGCGCCGGGCAACCGGCGGGTGCTGCTCGGCACACCGCTTCACCACCTGATCGCCGATTGTGGCGGTTACCGGCCGGGCGCGGCGCGCCTGGTCTGCGGCGGGCCGCTGATGGGCGAGGCGCTGGTGCATGACGGCCTGCCGGTGGTCAAAGGCACCAATTGCCTGCTGGTCCTCGACGCCGGCGAGATCGCCGACTCGGCGCCGGTACTGCCGTGCATTAACTGCGGCGAATGCAGCCGGGTCTGCCCGGTGCAATTGCTGCCGCACGAGTTGCACTGGGCGATCCGGGCCGGCGATCTCGGGCGGGCGGGCGAATTCGGCCTCGAAGCCTGTATCGAATGCGGGTGCTGCGCCCAGGTGTGCCCGAGCCATATTCCGCTGGTCGCCGATTACCGCCGGGGCAAGGCTGAAATCCATGCCGAACGGCAGCGCCGGGCGCACGCCGAACGGGCCAAGGCCCGCTACCTGGCAAGCCAGGAGCGCCGGCAGGCAAAGGCGGCGGCGGCGCGGGAGGCCGCCGAAGCGGAACAGCGCTTGGCCGGCGACGCGGCTGAGGCCAAGGCCCGCATTGCCAAGGCGCTGGACCTGGCCCGGCAAAAAAAAGCAAAACGAACGCCGATGACCACCCCAGCCCCGAGCCGCAGCCGGCACCGATGACCATCCGGCATTTTCCGACCGCGCCGGCGCCGCACCTGCCGCCCTCACGCGACGTCGCCACGCTGATGCGCGATGTGCTGATCGCGCTGGTGCCGGGCATCGCCGCCCACGCCTGGTTTTTCGGCCCGGGTATTTTTTTGCAGATCGGGCTCGCCGCCCTGTTCGCGCTGGGTGCCGAGGCGCTCGCCGCGCGCTGGCGGCGGCAGAGCGCCAGACGCCTCATCGGCGATTACAGCGCCCTGGTCACCGCCGTGCTATTCGCGCTCTCGGTGCCGCCGCTGGCCCCGTGGTGGATCGCGCTGATCGGCATGGTGAGCGCCATCTGGCTGGTCAAACACGCCTACGGCGGGCTCGGTTACAACCGCTTCAATCCGGCGATGGCCGGTTTCGCCATCGTGCTCATCTCGTTTCCGCTGCCGATGAGCCAATGGTTGGCACCGGCGCCGCTCGGCGCCGGCGGGACTGATCTGCTTGAGATCCTGAGAGCCGTCGGTCTCGGACAACTGCCCGAGGCGGCGCGCTGGGATGCGATCAGCTCAGCGACGCCGCTCGATCTTTTGCGCAGCGGCCGGGCGCAGAATCTGCTGGTCAGCGAGGTCAGGCTCGATCCGGTCTTCGGCGATTTCGGCGGTCACGGCTGGGAGTGGATCGCCAACTGGTACCTCGCCGGCGGCCTGTGGCTGCTCTACCGCCGGGTGATCAATTGGCGCGTCCCGGTGGCGACGCTCGGCACCACCTTGCTTTTGACCCTGCCGTTTTATCTGATCGATCCGGCGGCGCACCCTTTGCCGCTGCAGCATGTGTTCAGCGGCGCGCTGGTCCTCGGCGCCTTTTTCATCGCCACCGACCCGGTTTCGGGGGCTTCGACGCCGGCCGGGCGCTTGTGGTTCGGGGCTGGAGTCGCGGTGATCACGCTGGCCATCCGGCGCTGGGGGAATTATCCTGACGGGCTGGCTTTTGCGGTATTGACGATGAACGCCCTCGCCCCGCTGATCGATCGTTACACGCGGCCGCGAATCTACGGAGAACGGCGATGAACGGCACCGACCGCCCGGCCGCCTGGCAAAGTATCGCGGCGCTGGCCGCTAGCGCTCTTCTGGTCAGCAGCGTGCTGGTCGTCGTCGATCATTTCAGCCGGCCGCGAATCGAGGCCGAGCGGCGGGCCGCCGCCGAAGCGCTGCTCGCCCAGATGCTGCCCGGCATCGACTACGACAATTCGCTTGCTGCCAGCTTTACCGCCCTGCACCCGGTGCACGCCGGCGATCCGAACGGCGTCTACCGGGCCAGCCACAAAGGCCGGCCCGCCGCCTGGGTGTACGCCGTCACCACCGGCCAGGGCTACGGCGGGGCGATCGAGCTTCTGGTCGGCGTCGATCCGGCCGGCCGGATCACCGCGGTCCGGGTCACCGACCACCGTGAAACACCGGGTCTCGGCGATCGAATCGAGGCCGGAAAAAGCACCTGGATCACCCAGTTCGAAGGGCGCCGGCTCGGCGATCCGCCGGCCGCGGCTTGGCGGCCAAACCGGCTGGGCGGGGCGTTCGAGACGATCAGCGGCGCGACCATCACCTCTAAGGCGGTCACCGATGCCGTCCGCCGGGTGCTCGAATACGACACCGCCCACCGGGGCGATCTCCCGGCCGTGGAGAAGGGGCAATGAGCGCGACGCTACCGGCCGCCCAGGCCCTGCCGGCAAAACCGGCGATGCCCCTTGCCGCCGGCATCTGGCGCGACAACCCGGCGCTGGTCCAGTTGCTCGGCCTGTGCCCGTTGCTGGCGATCACCACCACTGTGACCCAGGCGCTGACCCTCGGCCTGGTCACGCTGTTCACGCTGCTCGCCAGCAATACACTGGTCTCATTGCTGCGCCGCTGGCTCAGCCCCGAGATCCGGATCGCGGTCGCAGTGCTGATCATCGCCGGGGCGGTCAGCGCCGCGGAGATGATCCTGGCCGCCTGGTTTCACGAGTTGTACTTGCGACTCGGCATCTATGTGCCGCTGGTCGTCACCAACTGCACCATCTTGGCCCGCGCCGAAGCCTATGCCCGGCACCACCCGCCGCTCGCCGCGCTGCGCGACGGGGCGGCCTACGGGGTCGGGTTTCTGCTCGCCCTGCTGCTGCTCGGCACGCTGCGCGAATGGCTCGGCCACGGCAGTGTGCTGCGCGACGCCGAACTGTTGTTCGGCCCGGCGGCCGCCGGCTGGACGATCGGCAGCGTGACCGGCCACCGCGGCCTGTTACTTGCCCTGCTGCCGCCCGGCGCGTTTATCCTGCTCGCCCTGGTCATTGCCGCCCGGCGCCGGCTCGAAATCCGGGCCGCGCCCCGAATAGATGCAACCGGGGCGGCGCAAGTGGCCCGATGAACGCCAGCCAGCGCGAAACCTTTTTTGCCCGTCTGGCGGCGGCCCGGCCGGAACCGCAAAGCGAACTCGAGTATACGAGTCCCTTCGAACTCCTCGTCGCGGTCGTCCTCTCGGCCCAGGCCACCGACCGCTCCGTCAACCGTGCGACGCGCCGCCTGTTTCCGCTGGCCAATACCCCAAAAGCCCTGCTCGCTCTGGGCGAGGAGGGTCTGATCCCGCTGATCCGCAATATCGGCCTGTACCGGGGCAAGGCCCGCCACCTGATCGCCGCTTGCAGGATCCTGATCGACCGTTACGGCGGCGAGGTGCCGGACTCCCGCGAGGCGTTGGAGGGGCTGCCGGGCGTCGGTCGCAAGACCGCCAACGTCATCTTGAATGTTGCGTTCGGCCGGCCGACGATCGCCGTCGATACCCATATTTTCCGGGTTGCCAACCGCACCGGGCTGGCACCGGGCAAGACGCCGCTGGCCGTCGAGCGCGCCCTGCTCAAAGTCACCCCGCCGCGCTACCTTCGGCATGCCCACCACTGGCTGATCCTGCACGGCCGCTACTGCTGCACCGCCCGTAAACCGCATTGCGCGGCCTGCCCGGTGGCCGACCTGTGCGACTGGGTGCAGCAGGCCGGACGAGAATGAAAGATTTTCGTATTTCCGCGGTCTTAAACTCCGATTGCCGGAGTGAACGCCGGAACGCGCAACTCGGGCAAGGGGTATTGCACGACAACCGGAATCAGGGGGATCCCGAACCCGGCGTTTACCGTGCGTCATCCGGGCATGCTATTCTGGCCCTGCTCTCAAATGCGATTGATGTACATCCGTTTTTACCGGTTCCATTCCATGACCTCAGGAGGTTCAACATGACTGCTGATAAGCGCAACTCGATCAAGCCCGTGGCAGCCGCCATCGGCACCGCGCTGCTCACTTCCCTGGCCCTCGGCGGCACCGCCAGCGCCGCCAGCACCGACCTCGCTTTCGGCGCGGTCGATCTCGATGCCGGCTTCATGCTCGCCGGTGGCGACCAGGAAGGCGAAGGCAAGTGCGGCGAAGGCAAGTGCGGCGAAGGCAAGTGCGGCGGCGACAAGGGCGGCGATCACGAAGGTGACGAAGGCTCTTGCGGCGAAGGCAAGGGCGGCGATCACGAAGGTGACGAAGGCTCTTGCGGCGAAGGCAAATGCGGCGGCGACAAGGGCGGCGATCACGAAGGTGACGAAGGCTCTTGTGGCGGCGCCGTCTGAGCCGGCCCGCTCGTTGCTTCCGAGCGGCGCGCACTTCGTGCCATGAAAAACCGTTCCTCGCCAGTCATCGGCGCCGGACTCGGTCTGCGGCGGGCCCTATTGGGCCCGCTGCGGCATCACGACCTCTCGGCGGTCTCGTTCATGGAGATCGCGCCTGAGAACTGGATCAACGTCGGCGGCCGCCTGGGCCGCGCCCTTGGCGACTATACCGCCCGTTTTCCCTTCATTTGCCACGGCCTGTCGCTGTCACTCGGCGGTCCGGCCCCGCTCGACGAAACCTTTGTCGTCAAGGTCAAGCGCTTCCTTACGGCGCACAACATCCGCGCCTACAGCGAACACTTGAGCTATTGCTCCGACGACGGCCACCTCTACGACCTGATGCCGATTCCGTTCACCGCCGAGGCCGTGGGCTACGTCGCATCGCGCATCCGCCGCGTGCAGGAAATCCTCGAACAGCGGATCGCGATCGAAAATGTCTCGTACTATGCGGCGCCCGGCCGCGAGATGCGCGAAATCGACTTCATCAACGCCGTCCTCGAGGAAGCGGACTGCGATCTTTTGCTCGACGTCAACAACATCTACGTCAACAGCGTCAACCATCGCTACGACCCGGTGGCATTTCTCGAAGCCCTGCCCGGCGAGCGTATCCTTTATGTTCACGTCGCCGGCCATTACAACGAAGCCGAAGACCTGATCATCGACACCCACGGCGCGGCGGTGATCGATCCGGTGTGGAACCTGCTGGACCACGCCTACCGGCGCTTCGGGCCGCTGCCGACCCTGCTCGAACGCGATTTCAACATCCCGCCGGTGCCCGAGCTTTTGGCCGAGGTCGAGGCCATACGGCGTTTGCAGCAGCGGCATGGCGCTTTCACGGCAGCGGACGGCGCGTGCGACTTGGCCGGCATCCATGGCTGATCTGGCCGAACTGCAGTTCCGCTTCGCCGGCCATATCCGTGACCCCCGGGGCTGTACCGCACCGGAAGGGATCGAGGATCGGCGCATGGCGGTTTACCGTTCGTTGTTTTTCAACAACATCAAAAACCTGCTAGCCAGCCATTTTCCGGTTCTCAAAAAAATCGTCGGCGATGAAGCGTGGGCGAAGCTGATCCGCGATTTCATGTGCCGCCACCGCGCCCACACCCCGTTGTTTCCCGAACTCGGGCGCGAATTTTTGCAGTACCTGCAAGATGCAGGCCGGCCGGCGGCCGGCGATCCGCCGTTTATGCTTGAACTGGCGCATTATGAATGGGCCGAACTGGCGGTCGGCATGGACCCGGCCGATCTCGACGAGGTGCCTTGCATCCCGGACGGCGACCTGATCGCCGGCCGGCCCCAGGTCTCGCCGCTCGCCCGCCGTTACGCCTACCGCTTCCCGGTGCACCGCCTGCGCCCCGAATATCAGCCGGCCGAGCCGCCCGCCGATCCGACCCAGCTTCTGATCTACCGGCGCCGCGACGACCGCGTCCGCTTCATGCAGCTCAAGCCGCTGAGTGCCGTACTCTTCGATCGCCTGCAAGCCAACCGCGATAAGAGCGGCCGCCAGGTGCTCAGGGCGCTGGCCGGCGAACTAGGCATTGCGGCCGCCGAGCCGGACTGGCTCGCCCGCGGCCTGGCCCAGATGACCGACTGGCAGCAGCGCGAAATCATCCTCGGCACCGCGCCGCAGGGCAGTGCCCCGTAACGGCCACCCTGGAGCCATTACTCCCGGTTCAGTGCAAGAAGACGAACCTGGCGACGACCCGGGTTCCCAACCGAATTTCACAACGGCAGCCACCACCAGGAGCTTTGCATGTCTCTTGCCAATCTTTATCAAAAATTTCTGAACACGATCCGCCGCGTCGATTTCCTCGCCCCGCTGGCGCTCCGCCTCTACCTGGCACCGGTATTCTGGGTTTCGGGGATGAACAAGGTTTACGGTTTCCAGGGCACGGTCGCCTGGTTCGGCAACCCGGATTGGGGGCTGGGCCTGCCTTTGCCGGCGCTGATGGCTTTTCTGGCGACCGCGACCGAAGTCGCCGGCGCCTTGATGCTGCTCTTCGGCTTCGGTACACGTTTGATTTCGATCCCGCTGTTGTTGACGATGCTGGTCGCGATCGTCAAAGTGCATTGGGCCAACGGCTGGCAGGCCATCGCCGACCCGATGTCGGCCTTCGCTTCCAGCCATCTCGGGCCGTTCCAGTTCGAGGACGCCTCGGCGGCGATCGACCGGTTGGACAAGATCCGCTCGCTGCTCAAGGAGCACGGAAATTATTCCTGGCTGACCGGTGAAGGCAGCGTTAGCATCTTGAACAACGGCATCGAATTCGCCGCGACCTACCTGGTCATGCTGCTCGCCCTCATCTACCTCGGCGGCGGCCGGTTCGTCAGCGCCGATTACTGGCTGGGCCGGCGGACTGGTATCGTTGGCACTTGACCGGCGGGCGATCCGACCCATCGGGCACGGGCCTGGCCCGTGCCATAATAGCCTGGTCGATAACCCACCCTCTTGGCGATGAGCGAACACTGCTGCCCGCACCATGAAGCCGGTACGGCCGCCCGCCGGCCACCGGCGGCAGCGGTTGCCGGGCGATGGACCTGCCCCATGCACCCGGAAATCATCCGCGCGGAGCCCGGCGATTGTCCCAAGTGCGGCATGGCACTGGAGCCGGTGCTGGCTGCGGCGGATGCCGCAGCGGATCCTGAACTCAAGGACATGACGCGGCGCTTTTGGCTGGCCGCGGTGTTGACGCTGCCGGTGCTTTTTATAGCCATGGGCCACGTGCTGCCGGGGCTCGATGCCGCGCTGGCGATCCCGGCCAACACGGGAAAATGGCTGGAACTGATCCTGGCCAGCCCGGTGGTGCTGTGGGCCGGCTGGCCGTTTTTCGTCCGCGCCATAAAATCGCTCGCCACCGGCAACCTCAATATGTTCACCCTGATCGGCCTGGGTGTGGCGGTCGCCTACGCTTACAGCGTGGTCGCGGCGGCGGCGCCCGGCATTTTTCCGGCCTCGTTTCGTGACGCCGACGGCCATGTCGGCGTGTATTTCGAAGCGGCGGCAGTGATCGTCACCCTGGTTCTGTTCGGTCAGGTGCTGGAACTCAAGGCCCGCAGCCGAACCGGCGCGGCGATCAAAGCATTGTTGGGACTGGCGCCGAAAACCGCGCGGCGGATCGCCGCGGACGGCAGCGAAGAAAACGTGGCCTTGGACCGCGTGCAGATCGGCGACCGCCTGCGTGTCCGCCCCGGCGAAAAAGTGCCCGTGGACGGCCGGGTGCTGGAAGGGCAAAGCGCCGTGGATGAATCCATGATCACCGGCGAGCCGATGCCGGTGGCCAAAGGAGCAGGCGATCCGGTCATCGGCGCCACCATCAACGGCACCGGCTCGCTGGTGATCGAAACGGAAAAAGTCGGCGCCGATACCCTGCTCGCCCGGATCGTACAGATGGTTGCCGAGGCGCAACGCTCGCGCGCCCCGATCCAGAAGCTGGCCGACGTCGTCGCCGGGTATTTCGTCCCCGCAGTGGTGATCATCGCCGTCTTGACGTTCATCGGCTGGTCGTTCCTGGGTCCGGAGCCGCGCGCCGCATACGCGCTGGTCAATGCCGTCGCGGTGCTGATCATTGCCTGCCCGTGCGCCCTCGGCCTGGCGACGCCGATGTCCATCATGGTTGCCACCGGCAAAGGCGCCCATCTCGGCGTGTTGTTCAAAAACGCCGAGGCGATCGAGGTGCTGCGCAAAGTGGACACCCTGGTCGTGGACAAGACCGGGACTTTGACCGAAGGCCGGCCGCGATTGACCGAAGTCATCGCTGCGGCGGGATTCACGGAAAGTGAAATCCTGCGCATCGCCGCGAGCCTGGAGCGTGGCAGCGAGCATCCACTGGCCGCGGCGATCATCCAGGGCGCCGCGGCGCGCGGCTGCGAGCCTGGGGTTGCAGAAGCGTTCGCCTCGGTTACCGGCAAAGGTGTCACCGGCCGGGTCGGCGGTATCGCCGCGGCTTTGGGCAACCAGGCTTTGCTGGCCGATCTCGGCATCGATCCGGGGGCGCTGGCGGGACACGCCGAATCTTTGCGCAGCGCAGGACAAACTGCGATATTCGTGGCGATCGGCGGCACCGCCGCGGCGGTCCTCGGTGTTTCCGATCCGCTCAAGCAAACCACACCGGCGGCCATCGCCGCTCTTCATGACGAAGGCATAACCATTGTCATGATTACCGGCGATGCCGCCGCCACCGCGCGGGCCGTTGCCGGCAAGCTCGGCATCGACCAGGTTTTTTCCCAAGTGTTGCCCCAGGACAAAGCAGCGCTGGTGAAAAAACTGCAAGCCACAGGACACATCGTCGCGATGGCCGGCGACGGCATCAACGATGCGCCCGCCCTGGCGCAGGCGCACGTCGGCATCGCCATGGGCACGGGGACCGACGTGGCGATGGAGAGCGCCGGCGTCACGCTGATCAAGGGCGACCTGCGCGGCATCGCCCGGGCGCGCAAGCTCTCCCGCGCGACGCTCGCCAACATCAAGCAGAATCTGTTCTTCGCTTTCGCCTACAACAGCCTCGGCGTGCCGCTCGCCGCCGGCGTGCTCTATCCCTTCTTCGGTATCCTGCTTTCGCCGATGCTCGCCGCCGCAGCGATGAGCTTGAGTTCGGTGTCGGTCATCGGCAACGCGCTGCGGCTGCGCCGTATCAAGGTGTAAACCAAACGAAATCTGCATGCTAACATGGATACCGCGGTTGCCCTCGTGAATGCATACCTGCAGGCGAACGGATATTTAACCGTCACGGAATATCCGTTGCTCGAAATTGCCGGCCGTGACCGGGTGCGTGCGATCAGCGATCTGGATATGCCCCACACGAGAACGATATACCAGCCGTACAGGTAGCTTTCCACCAGCCCGATTATGAAACCACTGGCGCTGTTCCACTCGAATCCCGGCAGCATATCTTGCCACGCAGTGTGCATGGCATGGGCCGGGAACAGATAGTCGAACAGCACGCACAGCACGTAACTGACCGCTTAAAGCGCGCAGAAAACGTTGCATAACCATTGTCATTCATCCTCTTCGTTCGTTCGGATCATGTCAATTTCCGAATGCCCTCGCTCAGTAGTCCGCTGATATCGATGGCGTTCGTTTCGTGGGGTATCGTGTTGCAGGTCGCGATTTGTGCGATACCCGCCGAATGCATTTCCTGCAGCGCCGCACCGAAAAAAACGCCGTGCGCGGCCTGGCCACGCAGAGCATCGTTGCCCGGGAAGGCGTACAACAATCGTTTCATATTGGAAGCATTCTCGGCACCGGGGGAACCTCGCCGGTGCAGCACTGCGGCCACACCGGCAGGTCATATTACCCCGGATTATCCAGTCAGCGCTGACCGTTTCAATCTCTGAACGGCCGCCACAGACGTTTGTTGCGCATCAGGATGATCTTACCGTCTTCGGTCTCCATCTCGACACCGTCCGGCATCGCGATCGGCTTTCCGTCGCTGTCCTGCATGCGCATATCGCCTTTCTCGCCGATCACCAGAATTCCGCCGCCCTTGAGACGGACCACCTCGTCGGTGATCCCGCTGTTGTCGGGGCGATGACCGGCCGTTGGAGCTTTATGCCGGTGGCGCTTCCACAGCCGCTTGTTCTTCATCAACAGCAGCTCGCCCTCGGCGGTTTCCATGACTACGTCGTCCTTCATCCGGAAAGGCACGCCGGCAGCATCTTCCATGCGCATCCCGCCCCGGTCATCGATATACAGAGACGAGCCGTTGCGTAGCGCTATTTTTTGCTCAGCAGCGATGGCCGGCAACGGGGCGGCAATCAGCATAATCACGAGCAGAAATATAATGTGAATCGGCCGATACATGTTCATCGTACACCTCCTTCTCTTAGTTGAGAAAAACCCGGCGATCCATTTACGGATTCAGCGGGTACCTCTGTTGCCCACCAGCGAAAGCGATATGGCATAGACCACTGGCAGGACCACCAGGCTCAGAATCGTGGTGGAGACCATGCCGCCGACCATCGGTACGGCGATGCGCTGCATGGTCTCCGAGCCGCTGCCCTGGCCCCAGAACAGTGGTAGCAGGCCGATGGTGATGGCAGCGGCGGTCATCACGATCGGGCGCACCCGTTCGCTGGCGCCACGTTGCGCGGCGGCCTGGATATCCTTGAAATGAAGCTGCCCGCCTGAAGCCTCCCGCACCCGCGCCAGTTCCTGATCGATGAACGTCAGCACCAATACGCCGATCTCAGCGGCGACGCCGGCCAGCGCGATGTAGCCCACCGCCACCGCCACCGACATGTTGAAACCGAATGCGTATTGCAGCCAGATGCCGCCGATCAGCGCAAACGGGATCGACAACATCACGACCAGGGGTGCGGTCACGTTGCGGAAATTGAAATACAGCAGCAGAAAGATGATCGCCAGCGTCAGCGGCACCACCAGCTTGAGCCGCTCGATCGCCCGCTCCATATACTCGAACTGCCCGGACCAGGTGATGCTGTATCCGGCAGGCAGCTCGATCCGATCGCGAATCACCTGCTTTGCCTTGGTGACGAATCCGCCGATATCGGACGTGCGCAGATCGACGTAGATCCAGGCATTCGGCCGGGCATCCTCGCTTTTGATCGAAGGCGGCCCGCGTCGCATTTCGAGGTCGGCGACCAGGTGCAACGGAATCTGGGCGCCGGTCGGCGTCGCCACCAGGACCCGTTTCAGCGACTCGATATTGTCCCTGAGTTCGCGCGGATAGCGGACATTCACCGGGTAGCGCTCCAGGCCCTCCACGGTTTCGGTGACGTTCATGCCGCCGATTGCCGACTGGATGACGTCCTGCACGTCACCTACGGTCAGACCGTAACGGGCGGCGTCCTCGCGGCGGATGTCAAAATCAAGATAATAACCCCCGACCGCCCGGTCAGCGAACGCCGACAGCGTCTCCGGAAGCCTCTTCATTTCAGCCTCGATGTCCTTGCCGATCCGTTCAAGTTCAGCCAGGTCCGGCCCCGACACCTTGATTCCGATCGGTGTTTTGATCCCGGTGGAAAGCATGTCGATGCGGGTCCTGATCGGCATCGTCCAGGTATTGGCAAGCCCGGGAAAGCGGAGCGCTCCATCCATCTCGGCCATCAACTCGCGGGTGGTTTTCGACGGCTCGGGCCACAGGTCCTTGGCTTTGAGTTTGACCACCGTTTCGATCATCGCCAGCGGTGCCGGGTCGGTGGCGGTGCGCGCCCGCCCGACCTTGCCGAAGACCCGCTCGACCTCCGGGAAAGTGGCCAGGATCTTGTCGGTCTGTTGCAGCAATTCCTTGGCCTTGGTGATCGAAATGCCCGGCAAGGTCGTCGGCATATACAAGATGTCGCCCTCGTCCAGCGGCGGCATGAACTCGCTGCCGATATGTTGTAACGGCCAGGTACTGACCGCCAGCAATGTGATCGCGATTCCCAGCGTGAGCTTGCGCCGGCGCATGGCCATGGCCAGCACCGGACGATGCAGGAAATGCAGGCCGCGGTTGATCGGATTTTTTGCCTCCGGCAGGATGCGCCCGCGAATGAAATAGCCCATCAGCACCGGCGTCAGCGTCACCGCCAGGATGGCTGCCGCTGCCATCGAGTACGTCTTGGTAAACGCCAGCGGGCTGAACATCCGGCCCTCCTGGGCCTGCAGTGTGAACACCGGCAGGAAGGAGATGGTGATGATCAGCAGCGAGAAGAACAATGCCGGCCCAACCTCCCGGGCCGCCGCGCCGATCGCGGCCCAGCGCTCATCTTCTGTGAGAGCGCCGCCCTTGTCCCGTTCGACATGCTCCAGGTGCTTGTGGGCGTTTTCGATCATCACGATGGCACCGTCAACCATCGCGCCGATCGCAATGGCGATGCCGCCCAGCGACATGATGTTGGCGCTCATTCCCTGCCAGCGCATCACGACAAAGGCCAGCAATACCCCGATCGGCAGCGTCAAGATGGCCACCAGCGCCGAGCGTGCGTGCAGCAGAAAAAGGATCGAAATCAGGCTGACGACGATAAATTCCTCCAGCAGCTTGTCCTTGAGGTTGTCCACCGCTCGCTCGATCAGCGCGCCACGATCGTAAACCGGGATGATTTCGACGCCGGGCGGCAAACCGGCACGCAGTTGATCGAGTTTGGCACGCACCGCTTCGATGGTGGCCAGCGCATCGCCGCCATAGCGCATGATCACGACGCCGCCGGCGACTTCGCCCTCACCGTCCAGTTCGGCCGCCCCACGCCGCAGTTCCGGCCCGAGCTGGACATGCGCCACGTCGCGCAGATAGATCGGCGTACCGCCGTCGCTGACGCCGATCGGCACCACTTCCAGGTCTTCGATGCCGCGGATGTACCCGCGGCCCCGCACCATGTACTCGGTCTCGGCCATCTCGACCAGACGGCCGCCGACATCGTTGTTGGAACGCTGGATGGCCATTTTCACCTTGGCCAGTGGAATTCCATAAGCCGCCAGCGCGTTCGGATCGACCTCGACCTGGTATTGCCTGACGTAACCGCCGACCGAAGCGACCTCGGAGACACCGGGCACCGTCTGCAACTGGTAGCGCAGATACCAGTCCTGGATCGAACGCAGTTGCGCCAGATCTTGGTCGCCGCTGCGATCCACCAGCGCATATTCATAGACCCAGCCGACGCCGGTGGCATCGGGCCCGAGGCTGGGTGTGATCCCGCGCGGCAGTTGACCGCTCACAAAGTTCAGGTATTCCAGCACCCGCGAGCGCGCCCAGTACATATCGGTGCCATCCTCGAACAGGATGTAGACGAACGACAGGCCGAAGAACGAGTAGCCGCGCACCACCTTGGCGAAGGGCACCGCCAGCATCGCCGTGGTCAGCGGATAGGTGACCTGGTCCTCCACCACCTGTGGTGCCTGGCCCGGAAATTCGGTGAAGATGATGACCTGAACGTCGGACAGGTCGGGAATGGCGTCCAGCGGGGTGGTTTTTATCGCCCACCAGCCGGCGCCAAGCGCCAGCCCCGTGAAGATCAGAACCAACAACTTGTTGCGCAAGGCGCCCTCAATCAAGCCGACGATCATGGCCGAGGCTCCCCGCTGCCCGGTTCGGGCGTATTGTGCGGCCCATCTGTTCCGCCCTCCGTTTGCGCCTGATGCGATTGTTGCCCCGCGTGCTCCACCGCGGGTACGGACCGGCCGGTGACCGGCTCCTTGAACTTCGCGGACGCCTCACGCAGTTTGGATTCCGAATCGATCAGGAACTGGCCGGAAACAACCACCTGCTCGCCGGCGGCGATACCGTCGGTGATCTGAACCACGCCGTCACCACTCACCCCGAGTGTGACCGGGCGCGGTTCGTATTTCCCCGGCGCCCTGAGCACGAACACCTGCTCGCGCCGCCCGGAGCGGACCACCGCCTCGGCCGGGATCACCACCGCGTCGACCTGGCGGCCGGTACGGATCGTGACGTCGCCATACATCTCCGGTTTCAACAGCCGGTCCGGATTGGCGTAGACCAGGCGCACCTTCTGGGTCCGGGTCGTCTTGTCCAGATACGGGTAGATGAACTCCACCCGCCCTTCAAACAGCCGATCGGGCAGCCCGGCGAAGCGCAACTGCGCCATATCGCCTGCCGCCACCCACGGCATCTCGTATTCGTAGATATCGACATAAACCCACACTGTCGACAGGTCGGCCAGCATGTACAACTCGGTCTGCGGTGTGACAAACTGGCCGTCACGCGCGCCGACATTGACGATGATGCCGTCAAACGGAGAGTGTATGTGGAGGTTGCGCTTGACTTCGTGCGTTTCTTCCAGTTCCTGCAACTGGTGCAGCGGCATGTCGAGCAACAGGAGCCGCTGGCGCGCGCTGGCCGCGAGTTGTTCCGCACCCTGGCGGATTTCCGCGTAAGGACTCAGCGCCAGGGTTTCCAGGTTGCGCAAGGCGAGTAGGTACTCCTCCTGGCTGACGACCAGTGCCGGGGCATAGATGTTGAGCAAAATGGTGTCTTTCGCGATCGCCTGGCCGGTCTGATCGATGTACAGCTCCTCCACCCAGCCTTCGACTTTGGGATGCAGGCGGGCCAGTTTTTTCTCGTCATAATCGACTCGGCCGACCGTAAAAACATCACGGGTCAGGGTGCGGTTTTCCGCCGCCGCGGTGCGCACCCCGATGTTCTGCACTACCACCGGGTCGATACGGACGGTTCCGGCCACCTCATCGGCGCCGGCCGTATCGCCGGCATAGACCGGGATATAGTCCATGCCCATGTCGTCCTTGGCGGGTGCCGGGGATGTGACTTCCGGATTCATCGGGTGGCGGTAATAAAGCGGCCGGGGTGCCGTACCGGCCGGCGCCTCAACCGCCGGCTCGAAAAATCGCAGCGAAATGAAATAGCCCGCGGCGAGCCCGATAACCAGGACCAACCCGTAGGCGACGAGATTTTTAGCGCGCATTGCCACTCTCCTGTCCGGTGCTCTCCTGTCCGGCGGCGGTTTCGAGATCGGCCAGTGCCTGGCGGGCCGCGGTCAAGGTCCGCCACAACTGCTGTTCGAAGTTGTAAAGGGAAATCTCGGCCTGTACGAGGTTGAGGAAATCGACCTTGTTCACCTGGTAGCCGGTGAGCATCGAGGCGACGGTCTCGCGCGCCTGCGGCAGAATGCCCTGGTCGTAAAGATCGCTCTGCTCGCGGTTGCTGCGGTATGCATACCAGGCGGTTTCAACTTCGGCATCGACGCGGTTGACGGCGTCGAGCAGTGCCTGTTCCTCGGCGGTCAGCTCGGCGCGTTTTTGCGCCACCAGCCGGTCCTGCTTGCTGTCGGCGAACAGCGGGATCTCGAAGTTCAGCATCAGGCTCAGAAAATCGGCGCGTTTGCCGACGATGGGGTTGCCCTGGCGCAGGCCGTAATTGGCACTGAACGTCAGGTCGGGATAATAGGATTTCTCGGCCAGTTCGCGGTTGGCGCGCGCTGCGGCGATCCGGCTGTGCAGCATAGCGAGCACCGGGCGCCGATCACGCGCCTGCCGCGCCCAATGTTCGACGCCGGGCACTTCCGGCAAGGCGCGATCGATCTTGTCCGGCAGCTTCGGGCGGTAATCGCGCGGCCAGGCGATCAGTGTCATCAGCCGCGACCACTGGGCATCGATCAACCCTTCGAGTTCGATGCGCTTTTGCAGCAACCGCGTGCGTTCGACCTGGGCGAGCAGCACGTCCTGCTGCAGGCCGTTTCCGACCTGGTATTTGGCCGCGGCGATCTCGTTGAACTGCCCGAGGAGCACCAGGTTGCGCTCGACGATGTCCAGCGAGCGGGCGAGATAGACCGCCTCCCACCAAGCGCGCCTGACCGCGCGGACCAGATCGAGACGCGCTTCGCTCAGGCGTTCGGCGGCTGCTTCGGCGTTGTGCTCCGCCGCGGCGCGGCGCAGGCGGCGTTTGCCGGGAAACGGGATGGTCTGGCTGAAGCCCAACTGCATCTGGGTCATCGCCTCCTGATCGAGATTGAAGGTATCGACCGGCAGGTTCAGCGCATTGACGTTGAGCCGGGGATCAGGCAGGCTGCCGGCCTGCTCCGGAATCTCTTCGGCCGCCGCGACACGGGCGGCAAGATCGCCGAGCGCCGGATTGTTGGCCAACGCTTCGGCGAGCGCCAACTCCTGGGTCAGCGGTACGTTTTCAGGCAGCGGTTCGCGCCCGGCGGCCGGCCCTGAAGCCAACAGGGGGAGCAGCGCCAGGCCGGCGGCGCTCAGCGCCCGGCAGACATCACGGTGTAACAGAAACATAGAACAGGTCCTCTCAACCCGGACAGACGGACATCGGCGGCCGGATCGGCCACCGGGTGGTCAGGCGTCAGAGGACTGGGCTATTCGCGCGGCCGCGAAAAAAGACGGTGTCGGGGACGAAAAGGTGGCAGGGTGAACTGTTTCGGGTAGGCCGGCGCGGCGAATGCGGTGGCCGGCAAGAGCGCTTCGACTCCCGCCGGCAATGGTGCCGGCTTGAGCGGCGGGAGCGGTGCCGCGTGAACAGTGTCATGATCGGCCGCCTGGACGGCAGCGCAGGCCGCGCAGCTAGGATCGGCCAGGGGTGAGGAATCCGGGCAACAAGGCGATGTGTCTCCATCGCCATGATGGGCGGCAACGCCGTGGGACGGCCCGGGCGCGGCCGGGCCGTGCCCGGACGGGCCGTCATGCTCGCCGCCGGGCATGCCGGACGCCAGGCAGCACTGGCCCTGGCCGGCGAGCAGCAGAAAGGCGAAAATACCTTGAAAAATCAAGCGCACAAAAAACATTCTACCATGCTGCGAAGCCGCTGCCGGCGCTCTTGGTGCTCAGCCCGGATTCATCTCCTTCAGCCAGCCCAGCGCCTCGCTGACCAGTGCCTGGTTCGCGGCATCGAAAGCGGCGGCGAGCGCCGCGATGTCGTCGAGTTCGGCCGGCCGGTGGCTGGTGAAGGTGCGAACAGCGGGCGGGGTGTCCCGGCCGGCCTGGTAGGCGGCGACCAGACTCAGATGGATTTCTGCCCGCCCCTGTCCGGCGGCGGCGAAAAATTCGCGCACCTGCAAGGCGAGCAGCGGGTAATGGCCGCCGCGCACCGCACCGCTTTGGACCAATTCCGCAACGCCGGCGCGCTCGAGGCTAAAGCCCCAACTCGCTTCGAGCAGCGCTTTCAACGGCGCGGCCCACCGGCCGCCGGCAAAAGGCCTGAACTCCCCATCAAGGTCGCGGACCAGCAGCCGGTTGCCGGTGTACGGCGCATCGATTGCCACCGTCAGGTTGAGCGCCGGCAGCGGTGCAGCGCCGGATTGCGGCGCAACCGGCGTCAAGGCGAACTCCCGGGTCTCGGCCGGCGGCGGCAAAAAGGAGGCGCAGCCGGCGGCCATGAGCACGGCCGATGTTAGAATGAGCGGCGAAAACAAGGTGCGGCGTGCTGTCATTTACTCCCCTCCCCCGAACGGTATTCGCGCCCCCGGGCGCGGCTGAACAGCGCCCCGGCCGGGCTGTCTTCGAGGCGGCGCGCCAGGTCCTCGAGCGCCGCGGCCAGTTGCTGGATCGCCACCATCGTCGCGGTCACTTCGTCCAGGCCGCGCGCCGCGAAACGTTCGAGGTGCGGCCGGCTTTGTTCGAGCCAGTCGGCCAACTCGCGGCTGAAGCGGTGCAGTTCGGTCGCCGTGCCGCGCGCTTCGGTGAGCAGATCGGGCAAATCGCGTTCGACCGCATTGCCGACGCCGGAAGCGGCGCTTTCGACGGCGCGCGCCGCCTCGTCAAAATGTTGCAGCAGCGTGTCGAGCCGGCCGCCGACGGTGGCCAGACCGGTCATGATGTCACGAAAGTGATCCCTCTCGCCGGCCAGCGCCGCGGTAACCTGCTCGATATGGCTCATCGAGGCACCGAGCAGCATGATGTTCTCGTCGGCGAAGACCCGATTGACGCGCAACACCAACTCGTTGATATTGGCGAATACGTCGCCGCCGCTTTCGATCAGTTGTTGCAGGCCGGAAATGTCGGCGTGCAACACCGCGACTTCCTCCCCTTCGCGCGGCACCAGCAGCGGGCTGGCGGCACTGCCGCCGCGGAGCTGGATGAACGACACGCCGGTCAACCCCATGAAACCCAGTTGGGCCCGGGTATCGGCCTTGACCGGGGTGTCGCTGGCGACCCTGATGCGGGCGATGACCCGCCCCGGATCGTTGGGTGCCAAGCGCAGGCTGCTGACGTCGCCGATCTGGATGCCGTTGTACTGCACTGCGCCGCCGCGGGTCAGCCCGGTGACCGGTTCGTCGAAAATCACGTCGTAATAGGTGTATTCCTGCTGCGAAAATTTGGCCAGCCAGAAAATGAACAGCAGGCCGCCGGCCATCGCGGCCAGCGTGAAGGCACCGATCAGGACGAAATGGGCGCGGGTTTCCATCGCCCGTCATTGTCCCCGACCGGGCGCCCGGCGTCCAGTCGGCCGGTGTGCGCGGCGGGCCGGAGGATGGCTGCTCACTTCTGGTTCCGGCCCGCGGCCCGGCCGCGCGGCCCTAGAAAGTACGCCTGCACCCAGGGATGATCGAAAGCGGCGATTTCGGCCAATGGCGCGACGGTCAGCACCCGCTTGTCAGCCAGCACTGCGACCCGGTCGCAGGTGCGGTACAGCGTATCGAGGTCGTGGGTCACGAGAAACACGGTCAAGTCGAGCGCGTCGCGCAAGGTGACCAGCAACCGGTCGAAGGCTGCGGCGGTGATCGGGTCGAGTCCGGAGGTCGGCTCGTCGAGAAACAACAGTTCCGGGTCGAGGGCCAGGGCACGGGCCAGCCCGGCGCGCTTGCGCATGCCGCCGGACAGTTCTCTCGGGTATAAATGGGCGTCACAGGAATCGAGACCGGCCATCACGATCTTGACGTGCGCCAACTCGGCGATGAACGTCTCGTCCAGCGGGTAGTGCTCGCGGATCGTGAACATGACGTTTTCGAGCACGGTGAGCGAGGTGAACAAGGCGCCGTCTTGGAACATCACGCCGACCCGGCGTTGCAGTTCGGGGTCGGTGTCGATCTCGCGGCTGACAGGGTGACCGAGCACGGTGACTTTGCCGGCGGCGTAAGGCTGCAAGCCGACGATCGAGCGCAGCAACACCGATTTGCCGGCCCCGGAGCCGCCGACGACCCCGAGAATCTCGCCGCGCCTGACCGTCAGATCGACGCCGTCGTGGACCACGACATCGGCGAAACGGTTGACGAGCCCGTGGACCTCAATCACCGGCTCGGCGCTGCTCACAGCCCGATCTCGATGAAGTAGATTGCGAAAATGGCGTCGAAAATGATCACCAGAAAAATCGACTGCACAACGGATGACGTCGTGTGCCGGCCGACCGATTCGGCGCTGCCTGAGACCTTCAATCCTTCCAGGCAGCCGACAGTGGCGATGATATAGGCGAACACCGGCGCCTTGCTGATCCCCACCCAGAAATGCCGAAGCTCGGTCGTTTCCTGCAGGCGCGCGGTGAAGGCGCCGGGCGTCAAGTCGATCGTGCCGATCAGGGCCAGGCCGCCGCCGGCGATGCCCATGATCATCGAAAGCAGCGTTAAAACCGGCATCATGACCAACAAGGCGATCAGGCGCGGTACGACCAGCACCTCGACCGGATCGACGCCGATCGTGCGCAGCGCATCGATTTCCTCGTTGCTTTTCATCGCCCCGATCTGCGCCGTAAAAGCGCTGCCCGAACGGCCGGCGAGCAGAATGGCGCTCAGCACGACGGCAAACTCGCGCAGAAACGAATACGACACCAGTTGCACGGTGAACACCTCGGCGCCATAGTCCTTCAGTATCGTCGCGCCGAGAAAGGCGACCACCGCGCCGACCATAAAACTCAGCGTGGAGACAATCGGTACCGCATCGAGCCCCACCGCTTCCATGTGGTAAACGACCGAAGTGAAACGCAAGCGGGCCGGATGCAGCACGACGCGGACGAACGTGATCAGCACCTGGCCGACGAAACTGAGGAGCAGCACGCCGGGCTGCCAGGCGGCGACCACCCAGCGGCCGGTGCGTTCCATCAGGGCATACAGGCTTGGCGGGTGGCGGCGCGGCGGGCAGCCGGCGTGCAGGGCGCGCGCCACGGCTTCGACAAAGGCGAGTTGCCGGGGACCGATATGGTCGAGATGTTCGCCCACTGCGTCCAGCGTACTGGCGGGCAGCACTTGCAGCAGGCGCACGGCGCCGGCGGTATCGAGGCGCCCGAGCCCGGAAAAATCGAGACGTGCGTAGCGCGCCGGCGCCACTTCGTGAATACCGCCCTCGCCGCCACTGCGCCAGGTGGCCGGCGGTGCATCCGCCGGGATGCCAGCCAGTGTCCAGTCGCCCACCGGCCGGTACACTTCACCTGGATCTCGTTCCTCCGGCATCGTCTAACTCGTCGTCGGTTCGGGTTGTCCAGTGTAACGTGCAGCCTGGTGACCTACCCCTGTTTGTCGAGTGGCAGCCGCTGCGTGAAGGCCAAAGCCAGCGTCGAGCGGTCGATCTGCTCCAACTCACCGCCCAGCGGTACGCCGTGGGCGATCCGGCTGACCACAAGACCCTGACGGCGCGCCATTTCGTGCAGGTACCAGGCGGTTGCCTCGCCCTCGACCGTGGCATTGGTGGCGATCACCACCTCACGCACGGTGCCGGTGGCCAGGCGTTTTTCCAGAAGATCGAAACCGAGATCCTCCGGTCCGATGCCATCGAGCGGCGACAGGCGGCCGAGAAGGACGAAATAGCGGCCGGAGAATACCCCGGCCTGCTCAATGGCCAGCACGTCGGCCGGGGTTTCAACAATGCACAACACGCTGTCGTCACGCTGGGGATTGCGGCACAAGGCGCACACATCCTGCTCGGTGAAATTGCGGCAGACCTCGCAATGGCCGATGCGCTCGAGCGCCAGGGTCAAATCGGCGGCGAGCCGGCGCCCGCCGGCCCGATCGCGTTCGAGCAGGTGCAGGGCCATGCGCTGGGCGCTGCGCGGCCCGACGCCGGGCAGCACGCGCAGGCTGTCGATCAGTCTTGTCAACAGCTCGTCACTCATTGCGCGCTTAGGAATTATTAGAAAATTTTCGGGAACCCGGCCGGCAGGTTCAGGCCGCCGGTCAGGCCGGACATTTTCTCGGCGCCCAGTTCGCCCACCCGGCGCACCGCGTCGTTGACCGCGGCGGCAACGAGATCGGCGAGCAGTTCGGCGTCGCCGTCGGCGAGCAGCGACGGCGCGATCGCCAGGCGGCGCACCTGATGGTGGCCGTTCATCGTGACCTTGACCAGGCCGCCGCCGGCTTCGCCGGTGACTTCGAGATTTTTCAATTCGGCCTGCGCCGTTTGCAGTTGTTCCTGCATTTTCTGGGCTTGCTGCAGCAAGCCGGCAAGACTGTTTTTCATGTTGTGCCTGAGATGGTGAACGAGGCGGGCGGCGAGTGGAAAGCGGCGCTCACGGCGTGGCCGGGCGGGTTGAACCGGGGACGATCCGGGCTCCCAGTTCCTGCTGCAGGGCGCGCACCACAGGATCGCTGCCGATCGCCCGCTCGGCGTTTTCCTGGACGGCATCGGCGGCCGCGCGCCGCCGCCGGGCATGGGTTTCCAGCGGCCCGTCGGTGGTCCCGACCCGGATCTCGACGGGCCTTCCGAAGTGCCTGGCCAGGGCCGCGCCCAGCGCCGCGCGCTGCCTTTCGGTGTCGAGAAAAGCCGACTCGCGGCCGATCGTGAAGCGCCACAGCGCCTTGCCGTCATGTTCGGCCAGCGCCAGGTGCGCGGCGTATTCGCGGGTAATGGGTTCGAGTTCGAGGCGGGCCAGCCAGTCGGGCCAACTCTCCGCGGTGGGGTATTCCGCCGGCGGCGCGGCGCCCCCGGCCGCCGGTGGCGGTTCGGCGATCCTCCCGGCACTGGCCGTATCGGACAGCCGACCGGCTGCGGTTTCAGCTCTCGCCGCTTCAGGCGGTGGGGCGGGCTGCCGGGTTTCCGGCCCGGCCGCTGGGCGCCGGGACGATCTGCTTTTCGGGCCCGGGCTACCGGCAGCCGGTGCCTCCTCGGGGGCAAAGGCCAAAAGGCGCAACAGGGTCATTTCCAGCGCGATCCGGGCATCCGGGGCGATCGCCAGGTCGCGGATACCGTGCAGTGCGATCTGGTAATACAACTGCACGGCCTCGGGGTCGAAATACTGCTGCAGGGCACGCGCCGCGTCGTCTTCCGGATTCGCCGGGTCTGAGTGTTCGGGGATCTGTTGCAACACCGCGATCCGGTGCAGCACGTGCAGCAACTCGGCCAGCAGGCGTTCGGGCGGCAGACCCATCTGCCACAACTCGCCGGCCACCGCCAGCATCGTTTCGCCGTCACCGGCGGCCAGCGCCGCGAGCAGGCGCTCCAGGTGACGCTGCTCGACCATGCCGAGCATTTCGCGGGTTTCCGCCTCGCGCAGCCTGCCGTTGCCGAAAGCCAGAGCCTGATCGAGCAGGCTGAGTGCGTCGCGCATGCTGCCGTCCGCGGCGCGGGCGATCAGCGCCAGGGCCGCGGTGTCGTGGTCGATTTCGGCTTCGGCCAGCATCTTGTCGAGATATCCTGAAATTTCCTCGGGCCGCATGCGGCGCAGATTGAAACGCAGGCAGCGCGACAGGATCGTCACCGGAATCTTTTCCGGATCGGTCGTCGCCAGCAGGAACTTGACATGCTCCGGCGGCTCTTCGAGGGTTTTCAGCAGGGCGTTGAAACTGCTGGTCGAGAGCATGTGGACTTCGTCGATCAGATACACCTTGTAGCGGCCGCGGACCGGCATATACGGCACGTTGTCGAGGATCTCGCGGGTATCCTCGACCTTGGTCCTGGAGGCGGCGTCGATCTCCAGAAGATCGACGAAACGGCCGCTGTCGATGTCCTTGCACGCCGCGCACTCGCCGCACGGCTCGGCGCTGACCCCCTGCTCGCAATTCAACGATTTGGTCAGGATGCGGGCGATCGTCGTCTTGCCGACACCGCGGGTGCCGGTAAACAAAAAGGCGTGGTGCAGGCGGCCTTGCGCCAGACCGTTGGTCAACGCCTGGACCACGTGTTCCTGGCCGACGAGATCGGCGAAACGGCGCGGGCGCCAGCGGCGGGCCAGTACGGTGTAGCTCATCGTCCGGATTTCAAGCTTCGATGTGGCGTGCAAAAGAGTACAAAAGGCAACCTCCGCCCGCCGGATTCCGGCGCCTGCGAGGCCCGCTGCCGCTGCTCCCTTCCGGGCCTGACGGGGTTCACGAGCACCGCACCGCGGAGCGACCGGCGAAGGCCGCCGGGCGCTGATTGTAACCGATGGCTTCGGCTGCATGTCGGGTCCGAAGCCGCAGTCATGGTGCCGCCGCAGTAGAACGGATGGTCAATCAGGCGTGCCTACTCCCTCTCCGCCACCCATAAAAAAGGCCCTGATGGGCCTTTTTTATGGGTGGCGGAGAGGGTGGGATTCGAACCCACGGTACGGCAAGCCGTACACCGGATTTCGAGTCCGGCCCATTCGACCGCTCTGGCACCTCTCCGCTTGGGCGGGCATTGTAGCGCAGGACGGGGGAGATCAGAAGCCGAAGTACAGGCCGGCGCCCAGGTAGTCGAGGTTGTCGCTGAAAAACTGGCCGAAGGGCGATGGGCCGTCGAGGTATTCGACGAGCAGGCGCAGGTAGCGGTCGACGTCCTTGCCGCGCCATTCGAGGCCGCCTTTGACGCTGATCGTCGGATCCCAGTCGTTCTGGTTCCAGGCGCGCAGGTCGAGGCCGGCGACCGGGTAGGCGGCGAGGACGAGCGGCGAGGTGCCGCGATATTCGAGGCCGGCGTTGAGCTGAAAGCGCTGGACGCCTTCGGGGTCGCGCCGGAGGTGGACCCGGCCGCCGCCATAGGCCCGCCACGGTCCGGTGGTGTAGGCGTACAGCGCATCGAACGCCTCGTAGGAATAATTGAGCCGGTTGATTAGAAATTCCGGATCTTCGATCAGCAACTCGTCGCCGAGATGAGTGCTTTCGTGGAACAGTTTCAGGCGTAAGGCATGCGGGCCGGAGAGTCGATGGGCCGTAACGCCGATGGTATAGTCGGCATTGAGCAGGTCGCCGCCGCTGTCGCTGTCGTTGAAATCGTCGATATCGAACTGCGCGAACAGGCCACCGACGGCGTTGATCTGCCAGTAGGCGCCATTGTCGCTGGGTGGGAAGCGGTACAGGCCGATACGGTCGCCGAGGCCGACCAGCGAAGCGGCGATATCGCCGCGCACCGCCGGAAAATCGAGGTTGCCGAAGGAAAAGAAAAACTGCTGCTCCTTCGGATCGGCGATCAGCCGCGGGAAATCGGCGGTGTCCGGCAGCCACTCGCCGGCCGCCTGGGTGGCGGGACGGTGGTCACCGTCGTTTTCGGCCACCGGTAGGGCGGCGCCTACCGGAAGTGCATCGGCCGGGCGGTCGAACAGCCGGTCGTAGCACGCAAGGCGCAATGCCGGATCGTCGATCGCGACGCAATCGTAAGCCGCCTCTTCGCCCCACAGCGGCGGCGACACCAGGAAAAACAATACGAGAGCGGCGCCTCTGCCTGGCATGATCGACCCCTTTATCACGAAGGGCGGCATTGTAGCAGCGCCTAGTAGGGTGGAAACGCACGCGTTATAAAAAAAACCCGCCCGCTCCTTCCATGGAGCGAATGGGTGCGGGGTAGCCGTCCGTGGCCGGTGTTTCGCGCCTAGCGGAGGCTGGCGAAAGGGTCCTTTGGAGATACAATTGAGATCGTCGTTCGTTGATCCGTTTGCTCGTTAATTGCCAGGCAGAACGGCGCTGAGGAACACGGTGCCGCTCTGTGCAATTTCGATCGCCTGGCCGCGCGGATCGAAATCGAGTGGCAGATCGCCCATCATCGGCGGATCGCGAAATTCGACTTCGCCTTCACCGTCGTCAACCATGATCATCGCCCGCGCCACGCCGCCGACCAGTAACTCGTACATGCCGTTGTCGAGATCCTCGACTTCGACGTCGAACTCGGTGCGGCCTGGGTGCTGTGTGAATTCGGCGCTGCCGCTGGCATCCGGATCGGGACCGACATTGTCGAGGCCAACGGTAATCGTCACCTCACCATCGCCGTTGTCATCACCGTTATCGGCGTCACCGTTATCGTCGTCGCCGTTATCAGCGTCGCCGTTATCAGCGTCGCCCGTGTCGTCATCGCCGCCATTACCGGTGGCCGGGAAATCGACGTGCATGATCTGCTGGGCGGTAAGATCCTGGATCGCGATAGGCTGGCCGAGCGGATCGAAGTCAAGCAACAGCTTGCCGGGCGACTCGGGGAAGCGGAATTCGATCTCGCCTTCAGCGCCGGTTGGCGTATCGGCGACATTGATCAGGCCGCGCTCGACGCCAGCGACGAGCAGCACGTAATCGCCCGGCGGGACGTCTTCGATCACGACTTTGAAATCGACACGCATCGGGCGCTGTTCGAGTTCGGCCTTGCCGGAGGCAGCCGGAAACACGCCGTCGTTGAGGAGTGACACTTCGATTTCGGATTGACCGAACGGCGGCGGCATCGCACCGGGTGGTGGCGGCGGAGGGCCGCCGGCCGGAGCATCGGCAGTGAGGAACACGATACCGTTCTGTTTGACCTCGATCGACTGGCCGCGGGGATCGAAATCGAGCAGCAGCTTGCCCGGCTCGGGAGGCGAACGGAATTCGACTTCGCCTTCGGTACCACCGCTCGGGCGCGGCGCGACATCGATCACGGCCCGGACAATGCCGCCGACTTCAAGGTCGTAAGCCCCGGCGTCGAGATCCTCGACCTTGACCGTAAACTCGGTGCCATCGGGCCGTTCCTCGAACACGGCGCGGCCGCTGGCATCGGGATCGACCCCGGTATTGTTCAGAAAGACCGTAAACGCGGTGATCGCCCCGTTGGTCGGAGCATTATCGGATACGCCGCCGGAACAATTGTCGTTGAACAATCCGCTGATCCGGGCGATACGGAAACCGCCGGTGCCGACCACCTCGTTCGGGGTGATGAAACTGGCCTGGCCGTTGTTGCAATCGCTGAAGGTGATCGACATGGTGCCGACCTGCTCGACCGTAAACGGCGTGCCGCTGGGGGCGAGAAACGACGGACCCGAGACCCGGGATAGATTGCCGTTGAACGTATCGCCCTGGACGCCGCCGACCGCGGTGAACCAGGCCGTTTGGCCGTCATTGCCATAGGTTGCCAAAAAGACGACCATGTTCCTCTCGCCCTGGGCATTGGTGCCGACGGTGATGATCATGCCGTGAGCCGCCTGCTCCGGCAGATCCCACGCCCCGGTCATGCTGCGGGTGATGGTGACCGCTTGGGCACAGACGCTGGTCAACGCTGCGAGACAGGCGGCCTGCAACAGGCCGCCGCCGATGCGCCGTAGATTATTGAACGCTGCTCTCATTTCCATCTCTCCTGGATATTGACTGACCTTGACACATAAGCTCCCGTGGGTACCCGTTATCGTTGTGCTGTCGTTTCCTCGAAATAATAAATACCGAGACCGCTGGTGCAGGCATCGCTGGCCGGCGTTTCGCTGCGAGCGCCGAAGCGCCGGTGCAGCCAGCGGTCCGTGGCGCCGACCAGACCCCTGCCCTGTTCTTCCAGATGGCGGCGGACCGCGGGCAGTTCGGCCGCCGGAACCGCCCGGTGATACACCATCAATTGCAGAAGTTTGTCGTGCTGTCCGCCGGCGATGTTGTGGTCGATGGTGCCGAGCAGGCGGCCGCAGGAATCACCCATCACCGCTGCGTGTTCGTCGAATTTTTCGTCCGCGGTCACGTAGTTGGCGCGCTGCAAGGTGACATTGCGCGCCGCATCGATCGCCACCGCCTGGTTGCCGGCGAGGTCGTCGAGCACGGCGCGCGGTGGAGCGCCGCCGCTGAAACGGTTGACCAGCGAGGAAAAACTGGGGGCGCCGTCCGCCGCTTCGAACGGCAGGGTCAAGGGCCGTCCCGATCGATCCTGATAATCGGGCTCATAAGCCCAGGCCGACAACACCCGCGCCGCCCGGTTGTATCGCTCGTCCTGGGCACACTGGTGCGGCGGGGGCATGGCCAAAACCCGATCGACATCAGGCCGGGTCAGCCCGGTGAGAACCGCCACCCGTGATTTGCTCTGCTTGCGGCCGGGAATCGCAAACTCCCGGATGGCCACATCGGCGTAGCACCAGCGCAGCCAATCCGAGCAAGTTTTGAACGACACCCCGTGACTGAGCAGGATTTTGACCAGCGGCCGGAAAATCCGGACGGCAGCGCCGGCCAGCGCATTCAGCGTTCCGAGGTCGTTCAGGTTCCGGTCCATATTTGTAATATAAATTACAAATTTCGCTTTGTCAAGTAGTTTGCAAATTAATTTTCAAGGCCCCGAGGCCCGCATCGGGACGCCCCGCTTCGGGACAGGACGCCCCGCTTCGGGACAGTCATCGATGAGGGCAACTTCCGGACAGTCATGAAGAGGGCAACTTCCGGACAGTCATGAAGAGGGCAACTTCCGGACAGTCATGAAGAGGGCAACTTCCGGACAGTCATGAAGAGGGCAACTTTCGGAGTCAGCAGGCTTTCATCGGGACAGTCATGAATTGTCCAGTCTGAGAATCCGCAGCCGCCGGAAGGCATCGGCCGACAGGCTCGAGGCCGGCAGGTACAGGACAGTTACTTCCGGACAGTCATGAAGAGGGCAACTTTCGGAGTCAGCAGGCTTTCATCGGGACAGTCATGAATTGTCCAGTCTGAGAATCCGCAGCCGCCGGAAGGCATCGGCCGACAGGCTCGAGGCCGGCA
>JBDIVS010000018.1:0-60593 GCA_039794245.1 Candidatus Jinrbaksania sp. | reverse complement strand
ACCAGTTTGAAGGCTCGGAGTAATTGGCCACTGAGGCTTCGACTTCGGGTTATGAGCCCGGCGCGCGGCGCGCGCCCGTCGGGCTCGGAATGTTGATTAGGTGGCCGAAGGTCGCAGGTTCAAATCCGGCTTCTGGTGCCTGATTCGAAATTCCGGTGCGGTTACAGTCGCCGTTCCGGAACAGGTTTGAGACAACGCCCGTCACTTCGGTTGCATGCGTTGCATCCGGTTCGGGCGGCCCCGTTTCGATTTGGGGCGCGTGAAACCCCGTGGACCGTCAGGCTGCGGGGTTTTGCTTTATGGGCGGGCGGAAACGACATTTCGCCGGGGTATCCGGGACATGCCGGCCGAGCTGGGTGTTCGCCGCAGCCAGGATGGACGATTATGTTGATGCATCGTTTGCGCGAGCTGCTGCTGCCTAAAGTGGCGGCTCTCGGCTATGAGTTTGTTGGTCTCGAGTGGTTGAGTGCGCCGCGTTTACTGCGCGTTTATATCGACCACCCTGAGCGGCCGATCGGCCTCGACGATTGCGAGGCGGTGAGCCGGGAACTGGCGGCGGCCCTCGATCTGGCCGATCCATTGCCGGAGCGGTACCGGCTCGAGATTTCTTCTCCGGGACTGGATCGGCCGTTGTTCGATGCCGCGCAGTTCGAGCGTTTTCGCGGCGCCGAGGTCAACGTCAGCCTGCACCGGCCCATCAACGGGCGGCGGCGCTGGCGCGGCCGGATCGAGCGTGTCGATCCTTCGGCCGGCGGCGGCGGATCGGTGGTCCTCGAGACCGCCGATGGGCCGTGTGCGTTTGCGCTGGACGACGTGCGCCAGGCGCGTCTGGTACCGGTCTTTGACAACTAAGTGCGGGGCCGGAGTGCGCTGCATGACGGCGATTTTTTTTGGAGTGTTGAATGGGTAGAGAAATTCTGAACGTGGTCGAGGCGGTGGCCAACGAAAAGGGCGTGCCGCGGGATGTCATTTTCGGTGCGCTCGAAGCGGCGCTGGCCTCGGCGGCGCGCAAAAAGCTCGGCGAGGAGACCGCGGCGCGGGTGGCGATCGATCGCAAGACGGGCGACTACGATTCGTTCCGGGTCTGGGAAGTGCTGGCCGACGATGCCGAGATCGAGTTTCCCGACCGCCAGGTCACACTCAGCGCGGCACTGGCCCGCGACCCCGAAGCCGTTGTCGGTGGGACGATAGAAGAGCCGATCGAATCGGTGGAATTCGGCCGGATCGCAGCGCAGGCGGCCAAGCAAGTCATCGTTCAGCGCGTCCGCGAAGCGGAACGCGAGCAGGTCGTGGAAGCCTATCGCGACCGTGTCGGCGAACTGGTGAGCGGTACCGTCAAGCGGGTCGAGCGCGGTAACGTATACCTTGACCTCGGGGGGAATGCCGAGGTGTTCATTCCGGCGCGCCAGATGATCCCCGGCGAATCGGTGCGCAGCGGCGACCGCCTGCGCGCCTATCTCCAGGAAGTCCGCTCCGAGCAACGCGGCCCGCAGTTGTTCGCCAGCCGGACCTGCAAGGAATTTTTGATTGCGCTGTTCAAGCTCGAGGTGCCCGAGATCGGCCAGGATCTGATCGAAATCAAAGGCGCAGCGCGCGACCCGGGCCGGCGCGCCAAAATCGCCGTCCACGCACTCGATCAGCGCACCGACCCGATCGGCGCCTGCGTCGGGATGCGCGGCTCACGCGTGCAGGCGGTGTCCAATGAACTCGCCGGCGAGCGCATCGACATTATCCTGTGGGACGAGAACCCGGCGCAGTTCGTGATCAACTCGATGGCGCCGGCCGAGGTCAGCTCGATCGTCGTCGATGAGGAACGCCGGGTGATGGACATCGCGGTCGAGGAGGACCGCCTGTCGCAGGCGATCGGCCGCGGCGGCCAGAACGTCAGGCTGGCGGGCGAATTGACCGGTTGGACGCTGAACGTCTTGACGCTCGCCGACGCTGAGCAGAAGAGCGAGAACGAGACCCAACGGCTGCTCGAGATGTTCAAAGAGCGTCTGGACGTTGACGAGGAAGTTGCATCCATCCTGGTCCAGGAAGGTTTCACCAACGTCGAGGAAGTGGCCTACGTGCCCGAAAACGAGCTTCAGGGTATCGCCGAGTTCAATGAAGAGATTGTCTCCGAACTGCGGCGCCGGGCGCGCGATGCGCTGTTGACGCAACTGATCGCCCAGGAAGAGGAACTGGAAAGCCACCAGCCGGCTGCCGATCTGCTCACCTTGGAGGGGATGACCGACAAGCGGGCATACGAGCTGGCGGCGCTGGGGATCACGAACCGCGACGAGTTGGCCGAATGCGCCGTTGACGAGCTGGCCGAACTGCCCGATTTTGATGCCGAGGAGATCGGTGGCTTGATCATGAAAGCCCGGGCGCACTGGTTTGACGAAGCGGCAAGCGAGCCGGCAAAGAGCGGTCAAGGAGGTGCGGGATGATCTCCAGGGTCACTGTCCAGCAGATGGCCGAAGTGCTTGGTATGCCGGTCGAGAAACTGATCAGTCAGTTCGCCGAGGCCGGGGTGGATCTCAAGGCACCGGATGCGCCGGTCTCGAACGAAGATAAAAAAACCCTGCTCTGTTTTTTGCGTTCCAGCCACGGCAAGGTGGGCAGCAAAACGATCGTGCCGCAAAAGGTGACGGTGAAACGCAAATCGCACAGCGAAATCCGCTTGCCGAGCGGCGGCCGCGGACCGGTGAAAACGGTCAACATCGAGGTACGCAAAAAGCGCACCTATCTGAAACGCGGCTCCGATGAGGCGGTCAGCGGGGAGGAGAGCGAACGCGAAGCCGCCGCCCGCGAGCTAGAGCGCGCCCGCCAGGAGCGTGAACAACTGGAACGCGAAGCGCTGGAATTGCGGGAACGGGCCAAGCTGGAAGCCGAGGATCGGGCCCGCCGCGAGGCCGCCGAACTGGCGGCGCGTGAAGCCGAGGCGCGCGAACGCCGCGTGCGTGAAGAAGAAGCGCGGGCCAAGGCCGCCGAACAGGCGAAAGCCGCCGAACAGGAACGCGCGGCCCGGGCCCGCGGCGAGCAGGAAGCGAAAGCACGGCGCCAGAAAGCCGCGCCTGACGCGGCGGTCAAAACCCGATACGGTCGCGAAGAACTGCACGTCGCGGCGGGCAGCGCCAAGCGCCACAAGGGCGCCAAGCCCCGGCGCGCGGCGCCCGCCACCGCGGCTACTGAACACGGTTTTCAGAAACCGGCGGCGCCGGTCAAGCGTTCGATCGAGGTACCCGAGAGCATCACCGTAGGTGACCTGGCCAAGGCGCTGGCGGTCAAGGCACCGGAGTTGATCAAGGCCCTGATGGGCATGGGCACGATGGCGACGATCAACCAGACGATCGACCAGGATACCGCGATCCTCGCCGCCCAGGAACTCGGCCACGAGGCGCGGCCGGCGCAGGCCGAGGACATCGAACAGCGCCTGCTGGCAGCCATCGCCGCGCCGGCCGAAGGGGTCGAGGCAAAACCTCGGCCGCCGGTCGTCACCGTGATGGGTCACGTCGATCACGGCAAGACTTCGCTGCTCGACTATATCCGCCAGACGCGGGTCGCCGCCGGCGAGTCCGGCGGCATCACCCAGCACATCGGTGCCTACCACGTGCAGACCGCGCGCGGCGGCATCACGTTTCTCGACACCCCAGGCCACGCGGCGTTTACCGCGATGCGGGCGCGTGGTGCACAGGCGACCGACATCGTCATCCTGGTAGTCGCCGCCGACGATGGGGTCATGCCCCAGACCCGCGAGGCGATCGCCCACGCCCGGGCCGCCGAGGTGCCGCTGATCGTCGCGATCAACAAGATCGACAAGGAAGAGGCTGACCCGGAGCGGATCAAGAACGAGCTCACCAAGGAAGACGTGATCCCCGAACAGTGGGGCGGCAACGAGCAGTTTGTCGAGGTCTCGGCCAAGACCGGCGCCGGCATCGACCGCCTGCTCGCGGCGATTTCGGTGCAGGCCGAAGTCATGGAGCTGCGCGCTGCGGTCGATTGCGCCGCCCGCGGCCTGGTGATCGAATCGAGCCTCGACAAGGGCCGCGGCCCGGTGGCCACGGTGCTGGTCCAGAACGGTACGCTGAAAGAGGGCGACCTGGTGCTCGCCGGCCATTATTTCGGCCGCGTGCGGGCGATGTTCAACGAGTCGGGACGCCGCATCAAACAGGCCGGGCCGGCGATGCCGGCGCTGATCCTCGGCCTGTCCGGCGTGCCGGGCGCCGGCGACGACATGCTGGTCCTCGACGACGAAAAAACGGCGCGCGAAATCGCTGACCTGCGTGAAGCGCGGCAGCGCGAAGGCCGGCTGGCGACGCAGCAGGGCGCCAAGCTCGACCAGTTGTTCCAGCAGATGGGCGGCGAGGAGCAAAAGGCCGTCAACCTGGTGATCAAGGCCGACGTTCAGGGCAGCGTCGAGGCGCTGCGCGACGCGCTGCTCAAGCTGTCCACCGACGATGTCAAAGTCACGGTCATCGCCAGCGGTGTCGGTGCGATCAACGAATCCGACGCCAGCCTGGCGCTGGCCTCGAACGCCATCCTGATCGGTTTCAATGTCCGGGCCGATGCCGTGGCCCGCCGCCTGATCCAGGAAAACGACCTCGACGTGCATTACTACAGCATCATCTACAACGTCATCGACGAGGTCAAGAAAGCCATCACCGGCAAACTCGGCACCGAGGTCCACGAACAGATCCTCGGCCTGGCAGAAGTCCGCGATGTCTTCCGGTCGTCGCGTTTCGGCGCGGTCGCCGGTTGCCTGGTGGTCGAGGGTATCGTCAAGCGCCACAATCCGATTCGGGTGCTGCGCGACAACGTCGTCATCTTCGAGGGCGAGCTCGAGTCGCTGCGCCGTTTCAAGGATGACGTCAACGAAGTGCAGTCCGGAACCGAATGCGGTATCGCGGTCAAACAATATAACGACGTCCGGCCCGGCGATCATATTGAATGTTTCGAGCGCATCGAGGTGGCGCGCACGCTGTAAGCCCGGATGACTCATGAGCGGGCCGGGGCGATGGCCCGGGCCGTGAATCATCCAGGCCGAGGAGACGAAAGATGAACGACAGATACGGCCGCAACGATCGCGTCGCCGGCCTGTTGCGCCGCGAACTGGCGGTTCTGATCCAGCGCGAGCTGAAAGATCCCGAGGTCGGCTTCATCGGCGTATCCGATGTCGAGGTGACGCGCGACCTTTCCCTGGCCAGGGTGTTCGTGACGATGTTCGATCCCGAGCACAGCGGCCGCACGCTGCACGCGCTGAACCGCTCGGCGGGCTGGCTCCGCGGCCGGCTCGGCACGCTGTTGCACCTCAGGCAGATTCCCGAGTTACGTTTCGAGCACGACGACTCGGTCGAGCGCGGCGCCCGGATCGACCGCCTGCTCGATGAGCGCCGGACCGCTGAAAGTGCGGATGGTGGCGGGGACGGGTGAGTACACCCAAACGGGACATCGACGGCATCTTGTTGCTCGACAAGCCGCCCGGCCCCAGTTCGAACCGGGTCTTGCAGCTCGCCCGGCGGGCACTTGCGGCGCGCAAGGCCGGCCATACCGGGACGCTCGATCCGTTCGCCGAGGGGCTTTTGGTATGCTGTTTCGGCGAGGCGACCAAGATCAGCGGCCATCTGCTCGACGCCGCCAAGGAATATGTCGCCGAGCTGACGCTGGGCCGGGCCACGGCTGGCGCCGATTCGAGCGGCGAGACGATCGCCACGGCACCCGTTCCGCCGCTGCAGCGCGATACGATAGCAACGGTGCTGGCCTCCCTGCGCGGCGCCGGCGAACAGATCCCGCCGATGTATTCGGCGCTCAAGCACCAGGGCCGGCGGCTGTATCGTCTGGCGCGCCAGGGGGTCGAGGTCGAACGCCCGCCGCGGGCGGTGACGATCCACGAGCTAGAGTTGCTGGACTGGCGGTCCCCGGTCGTGCGTTTCAGGGTGCGGGCGGCCAAAGGGCTCTATGTTCGCACCCTCGGTGAAACCATCGCCGAACGGCTGGGCACGGTCGGGCACCTGACGGCCCTGAAGCGGACGGCACTCGGCCCATTTCGGGTCGAGGACGCCTGGCGGCCGCCGGACGACCCGGCGGCGATCGACGCGGCCGATCTGGAATCCCGCCTCCTGCCGCCGGATGCGGCACTGCCAGACTGGCCCCGGGTCCGGCTCAGCGGCGATGGGGCCCTGTTGTTGCGCCAGGGGGCCAGCATCCGGCTGGAGAGCGCCGCCCTGGCAGCGGCGGATGCCCGGTCGCTCAGGCCGCCGGCCGCCGGCGCTGCCGTGGTGGTGGTTGCCGCCGATACCGGTGCCTGTCTGGGGCTCGGCGAGGTGACGGCGGATGGCGTCCTGCGCCCGAAGCGCTTGTTTGTCCCCCGCCCCAAGCGGTAAAATAGGCAAGCTCTGAATCGATCCATACCGGATTTCTCAGAGCGACACTTCCCTGTGTCGCAGGAATTTCTGAATGCATCAGAGATTCCGTGGCACCCGTTCCGGGCCGCCTCGGCGGCCGTGCGGAGCGCGTAAGTGATGACGAGCGGCGAGGTTTTTGGAAAGTCCCAGATGGGCTTTTTCAAAAACCTCGCGGTCCTCATGTAGTTTGTTGGAGCGTGAAACGATGTCTTTGAATACAGTGCAGAAATCCACGATCGTCGGTGAATACCGGCGGTCCGAAAGCGATACGGGTTCGCCGGAAGTGCAGGTCGCGTTGTTGACCGGCCGCATCCAGCACCTGACCGATCATTTCAAGACCCACAGCAAGGACCACCATTCCCGGCGCGGCCTGCTGCAGATGGTCAACCAGCGGCGCAGTTTGTTGCAATACCTCAAGCGCAAGGACAGCGGGCGTTACCAGAGCCTGATCGAACGCCTGGGCCTGCGCCATTAAACCCGGCCAGCGACAAAAGGACGGTTCCACCGCCGGGCGGCGAAATGAGACCGGCGGTGACCGCTTTTGCGCCGGCCGGCGCGCCCGCGCGAGCGCTACCGGTGCCGCTGTGACGCCGCCGGCGGCGCGTCCGCCCTATACCCATTCATTATTCCATTAAGGCGGGCGCTCAGGCGCCCGCCCGATCATCATCTGAGGAAACCTTTTAAGTGAACAAGATCGTCAAATCCTTTCAATACGGCGCCCATACCGTGACGCTGGAAACCGGCCATATCGCGCGCCAGGCCGACGGCGCGGTGCTGGTCAATATGGCCGATACCGTGGTGCTGGTCACCGTCGTTGCCCGCAAGAACGCCGATCCGGCGCGCGATTTTCTGCCGCTGACCGTCAACTACCAGGAAAAATTCTATTCTTCGGGCCGCATCCCGGGCGGCTTTTTCAAGCGCGAAGGACGGCCGACCGAAAAAGAGACCCTGACGTCCCGCCTGATCGACCGCCCCATACGCCCGCTGTTCCCCAAGAAATTCCGCAACGAAACCCAGATCATCGCAACGGTGATGTCGTCCAACCCGGAGATTGACGGCGATATCCCGGCGCTGATCGGCACCTCGGCGGCACTGGCGCTGGCCGGCCTGCCGATCAACGGCCCGCTTGGCGCGGCGCGTGTCGGTTATATCGACGGCGATTTTGTGCTGAACCCGACCGCCGGGCAGCTCAAATCCTCGGCCCTCGACCTGGTCGTCGCCGGCACCGCGAACGCGGTGCTGATGGTCGAGTCGGAAGCCCGCCTGCTGCCCGAAGACACGATGCTCGAAGCGGTCACCTTCGGCCACCGCGCCATGCAGCAGGTGATTGCCGCAGTGCAGGAATTGGCAGCGGAAGCGGGAGTCACGCCCTGGGATTGGCAGCCGCCGGCCATCGATGGCGGCCTTGCGGCACGGGTCGAAGCCGAAGCCGCCGGCCGCCTGGCCGCGGCCTATGCGCTGACCGACAAGACCGCGCGGCGCGCCGCGCTCGTTGCACTGCGCGATGAGATCCAGGCGGCGTTGACCGCCGATGGCGAGACGGAGGGACAGGCCGTGGCCGAGGCGTTCGCGGCGCTCGAAAAGCGGATCGTCCGGGAAAAGGTGCTGGCCGGCGAGCCGCGCATCGATGGCCGCGGCCTGAAGGACATCCGGCCGATCAGCATCGAAGTCGGCGTCCTGCCGCGGACCCACGGTTCGGCGATGTTCACGCGCGGCGAAACCCAGGCCATCGTCGTCACGACGCTCGGTACGACCCGTGACGCGCAGATCATCGACGCGATCGAAGGCGAATACCGCGACAGCTTCATGCTCCATTACAACTTCCCGCCGTTTTGTGTCGGCGAAACCAGCCACATGCTGGCGCCGAAACGGCGCGAGATCGGCCACGGCCGGTTGGCGCGCCGCGGCATCACGGCCGTGCTGCCGACGATCGAGCAGTTTCCCTATGTGTTGCGCGTTGTCTCGGAGGTCACCGAATCCAACGGTTCGAGTTCGATGGCGACGGTGTGCGGCGCATCGCTGGCCCTGATGGATGCCGGCGTACCGATCGCTGCCCCGGTCGCCGGCATTGCGATGGGCCTGGTCAAGGAAGACGGCAAGTTCGCGGTGTTGTCCGACATTCTCGGCGACGAGGACCACCTCGGCGATATGGATTTCAAAGTCGCCGGCACCGCCGACGGCGTGACCGCGCTGCAAATGGATATCAAGATCGAGGGCATTACCGAGGAAATCATGCGCGCGGCACTCGGCCAGGCGCGCGAAGGCCGCCTGCACATCCTCGGCGAGATGAACAAGGTGATCGACAAGCCGCGTCCGGAAATGTCCGAATTCGCCCCCCGGCTGATGAAGTTCAAGGTCCACCCCGACAAGATCCGCGACATCATCGGCAAAGGCGGAGTGACGATCCGCGCCCTGACCGAGGCCACCGGCACGACGATCGATGTCGAGGACGACGGGACGGTGACCATCGCTTCGGTCAACAAGGAAAACGCCGACGAGGCGCGCCGCCGGATCGAACAAATCACCGCCGATGTCGAACCGGGCGCAGTTTACGAAGGGACGGTGACCAAGATCATGAACTTCGGCGCCTTCGTCACGATCCTGCCGGGTAAGGACGGGCTGGTGCACATCTCGCAATTGTCCACAGAGCGCGTCGAAAACGTCACCGATGTCGTTAAGGAAGGCGACAAGGTCAAAGTCAAAGTGCTCGAAGTGGACAAACAGGGGCGTATCCGGTTGAGCATGAAGGCGGCGGCGGCGGAAGACGCCGCCGACTGACCCGCCTGGGCGGCCGCGGTGACTGCCCTCACACCGCGCGCGCCGACCGCGCCGGCGGCGGTCTGGTGGCCGGCCCTGGCCGTCGCCGCGGTTCCCGTTCTGACCACTTACAGCCGGGCTGCGGAAGCGGCGATGGCGCTGCTCGTGCTGGCCGCGCCGTGGCTCGCCTGGTGCCAACGCCGGACTTTCCGACAGGCTCCGGAATGGCGCCTGCTCGCCGTCTTTTTTGCGTTGTACTGGGGCCCCATGCTGCTCGCCCTGCCGGACGCGGTCGATCCGGCGAAAAGCGCGATGCAGACCGCGGCGGCCTTGCGCTTCCCGCTCGCCGCCATCAGCATGATCGTGCTGATGGTGAACCGCGAGCGTCTGGCCCGGCTCTACACGCTGGTCGCGCTCCTCGTTGCCTTCTGGCTGGCCGCCGGCCTGGCGGACATCATCGCCGGCTTCGGCGCTTCAGACACGGCAGTACTCGGCGCGCGGCCGCGCGGGCCGTTCGGCGACGATGTCCTCAGATTAGGGCTTTACAGCGCCCTGCTTCTGCCGTTTTTACTCCACAAGTCCCAGACGGCGGTTTTGGCCCGGCGGCCGTGGTTGCGGGCGGCGGGGTTGTGGCTTGCGGCCATCGTGATTTTCGCCGCCGGCACGCGATCCGGCTGGATTGTCGCATCGCTGGCCTTCGGTCTTTGGGGATACAGCCAGTTACGGGCCGGGGCATTCGATTGCCGGCGCTGGCGCTGGGCGCTGGCTGCCGGGGGGGCGCTTTTCATCGCACTGGCGGCGGTGATGGCGGTTTACCAGCCCGAGGTCCGCTCCCGGGTGGCGCAGACCGGGCTGGCATTTTCGGGGCAGGCCGCCGATCTCGACGTCGCCTCGTCGTACCGCCTGCCGATCTGGCGTGCAGCACTGGCGCTGGCTGCCGAGCATCCGCTCAACGGCGTCGGGCCGCGCGGCTTCCGCGCCGCGTATCCGGCCTATGCCGCGCCCGGCGATCGTTTCCTGCGCGACGGGGGGCTGGGCGCCAGCCACGCCCACCAGTTGCAATTGGCGATCCTGACCGAAACCGGAGCCATCGGTCTTGCCGCGTTCATTTTAGGTGCAGCCGTCTTTTGGCGGAGCTGGCGGCGGGTTCCCGCGGAGCACCGCTGCCTGGCGGCGCCGCCGGCGCTGGCGCTGCTGCTCGCGGTGTTCCCGTTCAACAGCCACCTCGACGCCTACGCCTCCGACCCGGCGCTGCTGTTCTGGTGGCTTTTGGCGGTGTACCTTGCCGCCTGGCGGCTGGGCGTTGACCGGGAAGCCGTTTACGGTGACGGTTCTGATACCCGGCGGTGATGCTCGGCCGTTTCCGGTGCATTGGGCGCTGATTCGAAGCTGTCTGCCAGGAGCACATCTTGCAGGTGGCCGAAAAACAACCGGTTACCGGTACAGGTTCCGGCCCACAGATCCATCACGCCATCCCGGTTGAAATCGGCGGCGGCGGCATCGAAGGTACCGCTGGTTTTCCACGGCCGGCTCTGCCCGGCGAGCGGATCGGTGAAATTGCCCGTACCATTATTGCGCAGGATCGCCAGGCGCCGGTCACAGCCGGGGATGTCGGTGTCCACATCGCTGACCACAATATCCAAAAAGCCGTCGCCATCGAGATCGGCAACCGCCAGGTTGCCGCCAAAGCCGGTGGTGTCCGGGCTGTTGCTGACAGTCGTGCCGGCGAATGCCGGTGGACCGCCGGTGGCGGTCTGGTTGAGCAAAACGGCGTCCTGCCCGTCATCGACAGCGAATAGATCGGGGCGTTGATCGTTGTTGAAATCGCCGCTGGCCGCCATGTACGGCTGCACGGTATAGACCAGATCCAGCCGGTCGAATTGCCCGCCGCCGGCATTGGTGAATACCCGGACCGCTGTCGGGCTGCTGCCGGGCGGGGCATTGTTGCCAGACGAATTGACCTTGACGATGTCGTTCCACCCGTCGTTGTTCAGATCGAGGATCAGCGCACTGGTCCCGAAGACCGATTCGACCATCTCAGGCGTCAGACGCCCCGCGGTTTCATCGGTGAAAAAACCGTTGCCGTCGTTGATCAACAAACGGTCCTCGAGCGAATTTTCGTAATCGGCGAAATAAAGATCCAGACTGCCGTCACCGTTGACATCACCGGCGGCAACGGCGCAGAATTTCGGCGCCGGCACGAAACCGGGGATACGTCCGGCCTGCGGTTCGAACTCGAGCCCCAGCCAGACGCCGCTCTGTGTTGCGCCGCGATTGATGTAAACCCTTGGCGCATCGCCGAATGTCGGGGCAGTGACGACATCGAGCCAGCCATCACCGTCGAGATCGGCGAGCGCGACGTCGCGGTCGTCAGTGGCCTCGGTGAAGGCCGGCGCCAGTGTTGCCGACGATTCGACCATCGTTCCCTGGTCGTTGATGAACAAGGCGTTGGGGCGGCCGCCGGGCAGCGAAAACGGCCTTTTGCGGACAATCACCAGATCCGGCCAGCCGTCGCGGTTGAGATCGCCGACGGCGAGGTCTTTCTCCTCGGCATCATCGACCCCGAGTTCCGCGGCGGCGATCATATTTCCGGTGCTGACATCATCGAAGCGCACCCAATCCTCATCCTGAGCCCCGCTGGGCAGTGCCGATAACAGGCAGGCGATAGCACCCCCGATAAGAACGACCCGCCGGACGACATCCGGTGGCCGGATCGAAAGATACATGTTCACAATACGCACATTCCCAGAGCGGCCAGGCGAGGCGCCGAACGTGCGATTTTACGATATCAGCCGCTGCTGGGCGACCCGGCAGTCGTTAACGATGGTGGTCGCCGTGAATTCCGATACCGAGATGGCCGTGACCGCCGTACCCGAAGTGGCCGTAGCCGAAATGTCCGTAACCGTAGTAAGGCCAGTAATACGGCCGGTAATAGGGGTAGCCATACGGGTAGTAGTCGTAATCGGAACGCTCCGGCCATAGATAGATCGTCTCGGCATCGACGATCGGATAGCGGTATTCGTAGTTGCCGATCGGCCTAGGTTCGATGTTTTCGATGCGTCCGATCACCGTGACCTCGCGGCCTTGCTGGTAGATTTCCGGATCCTGAAAACCGCTTTGGCAGGCGATGAAACGCCCCGCGGTCTCGTCATAATCGACCGGTCTTTGCTGCCGGTCGAGCGATTTGCCGAGGATTTCGAAACAAGTGATGTCGCTTTCCGGCTTGGTGGCGATCAGCACACCGCCCCAGCGCACGTGGCTACCGATGGCCTGGTCTGAGGTCGTCGCCGGTGGGAAGCCGGCATAGTCGCCGCGCAGCGGTTCGGGGATGGAGGCGCAGCCGGCGACAGCGAGCACCGCCGCCAGCACGGCAGGGGCGGCGAGGCGGTAGGGTGTCTGACGGGATCTTGGCGCTGGGAAAAACCGGGTTGGCATGTCGCTCACCTCAAGAGGAATACAACGGTCGATCCGGCGGCGGTCGGGACAACGCCGCGGTCTCGAATTATAAGATCGCCAGCGAACACAATCGTTCGCTTGCCTGCACCCTCCGGTGTATCGTTCAGCGTGGGTTCAGGCGGTGGCGGCCGGCATCCGGCGTTTTGGCTGGAAGCGCCGCAGCGAAGCTTCGAGCCGGGGATAGTCCGGAGCGGCGCCCCCGTAGCGGGCGGCGATATACAGCTGGATGAACGCGGCCAATTCGGGGCCGCCGCGGGCCAGTGCGGCTTGTGCCCGCGCGCTGTATTCGAGTGGGCCTTCACCGGGAGCGCGGCCCAGACCGAGACGCGCCAGGCGGCGTTGCAATCGGCGATAGAGCCTGGCGAGCCGCTCTTCGCGGCGGCGGGCCCGGCCCGCCAGGTGATGCACCAGCGCCACGCCGGCGATGAGCGCCGCGACCAGCAGGATGAGCAGCGTGGTCCGCGGGTCGGCAGCGATGCCGAGCGGCCGGACCAGGCCCTGTTGGCGGCTGGTATCGAAGCCCAGAACCCAGTTGTTCCACAAAACGCGCACCCGGTCGAGGCGATTGCGCCAGGCCCGCACCCACGGCCAGTCGATCCAGCCCCGGCTGTTGGGCAGTGCTGCCGTGGCGCCGGATTCGACCCGCTCGGGGGCGACCATTGCCGTTGGATCGAAGCGCTTCCAGCCCTTGCCCGGCAGCCAGACTTCGGCCCAGGCATGGGCATCGGAATTGCGCACCAGCAGGTAGCCTCCGGCCTGGCTGTACCAGCCGCCCTGATAGCCGGTGACCACACGCGCCGGGATGCCGGCGGCGCGCATCATCACGGCGAACGCCGAGGCGTAGTATTCGCAATAACCGCGCCGCAAATCGAACAGAAACTCATCAACCCCGTGGCGGCCGAGCGGCGGGGCATCGAGCGTGTAGAAAAACGGTTCGCTGGCGAACCACCAGAGGGCGTGATCGATCAGGTCGCGGTCGGCCGGGAAGCGCCGGCGCCAGTCGGTGATCAGTGCCCGGGTGCGCGGGTTCAGATCGGCGGGGAGCTGAAGTGCCCACATGCGGGCGCCGGTGGTCAAGGCGTCCGGCCAGTCGCGGTAATCGAGGTCGGAGGCGACTTCGTAACGGGTCAGCGCGGTGATCGCCTTGCGGCTGAGCAACTGGTAATCGTGCGTCAGCCGTGCTTCTTCCGGCCACCGCGCCGGGTAATCGAGCGCGAAAACCCAGTGCCGTTCCTGTGGTTCGAGCTGAATCTCGTAATGCAGGTCGGCGTCGGCCGGCCGCGGCCGGCGGTCCTTGGCGGCCAGGCCGAGGTGGCCCCGGGTCCAGGTTTCGCCGTCGAAATGCCAGAGCACGGGGCCGCGCCAGTAAAGCTCGCGCGCCGCCGGCGGCGCACCGGGGAAAATCGCCCGGAACGCCGGCCGGTCGTCCATGAAAAGCCGTTGGATCCGGCCCGGTGCCATCTCCTCCGACAAGCCGGTTCTGCCGTCCAGGGTGTATTCGGGAATGCCCCACAGGGGTGTGCCGAGGCGCGGGAACAGCAAAAACAGCAACAGGCCGACGGGCAGGGCAAGTAAAACCAGGCGTAGCGCCGGTACCAGCCGCGGCGATCCCGGGGCCGCCGGTGTGGCGGGCGGTGTGCAAAGGGCCTGCGCTTCGTCGCGGGCCAGCCCGGCGAGCGCCGCGCTGCCGGCGAGCGCCACAATCAATAGCCATAAAAGATAAATAAAATCCTGATTGAATAGAAAATAGGTCGCAGCCAGGAAAAATCCGGCGGCGACGATCAACCGCCCGTCACGCACGGTGACCAGTTCGATCACTTTCAGCGACAGCATCGCGGCGAGCATCGCGGTGGCCGCCCGCCGCCCGAGCAATGCGCCGTGGGCTTGGATCACCAGCGCGATCATCGCCAGGGTGAGGGCGATGCGCAAAATGACCGGCGGCGGCCGGTACCCCGGACCCGAGGACTTCAAGCGCCAGAGGTAAGGGAGCGGCAGCAGCGCGGCCAGTGGCACCGGTTGCAGCATCAGATGGGGCAGCACGATGACCAGCAGCGCGCCCAGCGACCAGCGCATCGTGCGGGTCGAGATTTTCTGCCGGCGCCAGGGACTCATCGCCATGCGAACCCCTCAAAATAGCGCCAGCGCCGCCAGGCAGCGCTCGCGTTGTGCGATTCCGCCGCCGGCGGCGAGCGTCGTGTCCGGCAGGAGCAGGCGATAACGCAATTGCCGGCGATGGGCTTCCAGCACCCACGCGCAGAGGATTTCAAGCCGCTGTTCGTCATCCGCCGCCGGAACCCGGTGCCAATCGAGATCGACCACGCCGCCTTGCGGCGCGGCGAAGCGTTTGCACAGCAGGTCGCCGTGCCGGGCGCTCGCTTTCCACGCCACGGCCGGCAGCGGGTCGCCGGCCCGATATTCCCTGAGGCCCAGCAGATCGTCGTCACCATCGCCGGAGACCAACGCCGGGCGGTAGCCCTGCGGGCCGATCGGCAGCGGCGGTGGGTGGGCAGCCGGGCGCGGGTAGATCATCACGAAGCGGCCGCCTTCGATCCAGCTCCAGGCCCGGAACAGGCCGAGCGGGTAGCGGCTGGCGAGTTGTATGCGGCCGGGATCGTGCATGCCGCGCGGCAGGGCGGGCAGCGTCAGCCTAATGATGGTCTCGGCCGGGGCGCCGGGGCCGGCCGGCGGCAGGTCGCCAACCGCGCCTGCTTGTGCCAGATGCGCTTCGATCGCCTGGTGCGCTCGGCCGTCAGCGGCGGCCAGCCTGAGGCGCACGATGACCGGCTGGCCAGCGTGGACCGGCGGGGCATCGATCGCGCGGACTGCGATACCGCGCAGATTGAGATAGGAAAGATGAAGGCTGGCATGTGCCACGGCGACCAGCAGAAAGCCGAGCAGCAGCCCGAGATTGTTGTTGAAGTTCAGACCGCCGAGGATCATCGCCGCGAGCAGCAGGCCATAGGCCAGACCGAAACGGGTCGGCAGCACGAAGATCCGGCGGTAAACCAGCGTGAACGGCGGCGTGAGCGGGCCGCGGCGGGCGAGAAAGCGGGTGAGCCATCGTTCCCGATATCGTCTCCATATCGCCTCAAGGCGCCTGGGGTCAAGGCCGCCGGTGGGCGACGGGATCGGGTCTACGGCGGCCATCGCAGGTCAGAGCGGATGATGCATGAGCCGGGTCATGGAACGGGGACGTCTTCCAGGAGGCGATCGAGCTGCGGCCCGATGCCGTCACGGATTTCGTTGAGCGGCGTCAAGCGGTGGCGGGCGAGGGCGACAAACACCGCCTTGATGTCTTCCGGCAGGGCAAAATCGCGGCCGGCGAGGTAGGCGTGGGCGCGCCCGGCAGCGAGCAATGCGAGGCCGGCGCGCGGCGACAAACCATGCCGGAAAGCACCGGTCGAACGGCTCGCAGCGAGCAGGTCCTGGACGTAATCGAGCAGTGCATCGGAGACATGCAGGTGGGCCACCTGCTGCTGGATGGCGAGCACGGCGGCGCTGTCGAACAGCGGCGGAAGATTGTCGAGTATTTCCTGGTGGGCATCGCGCCTGAGCAGGTGCCGCTCCGCTTCGCGGTTGGGCAGGCCGAGGCTGATGGTCAGCAAGAAACGATCGAGCTGCGATTCCGGCAGCGGGTAGGCGCCGGCCTGGTCGTGCGGATTTTGTGTCGCGATCACGAAAAAGGGCTTGGGCAGCGGCAGGGTCCGGCCGTCGGTGCTGACCTGCGCCTCGGCCATCGCTTCGAGCAGGGCGCTCTGCGTCTTGGGGGTGGCGCGGTTGAGCTCGTCGGCGAGCACCACCGAGGTGAAGATCGGGCCGGGATGGAAATCGAAAGTACCGCTGTCGGGGCGGTAGATCGAGACCCCGACGACATCGGCCGGCAAGAGGTCGCTGGTGAACTGGATGCGCCGGAAGCCGAGGCCGAGTGTCCTGGACAGCGCCTTGGCGAGCGTCGTCTTGCCGACGCCGGGCACGTCCTCGATCAACAGGTGGCCGCCGGCGAACAACGCCGTCAGCGCCAGACGGATTTCGGTGTCCTTGCCGAGGATCACCGCTGCGATTTGCGCCGCCGCCTCGTTCAGCCGCTCGCGCAGAGCAGCGCTTTCGTCGGGTACGATCTTGCCGGCCAGCGCCACCGCTTAGGACTCCAAAAGGGCGTTGACCCGTGCCGCGCAGATGAAGTCGTTTTCCGACAGCCCGCCGATGGCGTGTGTCGTAAACGTCACATGGCAGTAGTTGAAGCCGGCGGAAAAATCCGGATGATGCCCTTCCTGGTTGGCGATCCATGCCATGGCATTGATGAACGCCATCGTCTTGTAAAAACCCTTGAACGAAAATTCGCGGCGGATGGACTGGCCGTCGGCGGCCAGTTGCCAGCCCGGAACCTGGGCCAGCAACTGGCCGGCGCGGGCCGCGCTCAACGGTTCGGTCCCGCCCTCGCAGGGCACGCAGTGCTTGTCGGCCAGAGTCATCGCTCGTTTCTCCAGGGTTCGGGTCTTCGGATCGGTGTTCACGCCGCCTGTTGTTTTGGCGGGTAGGTCGGGGCCAGCGGGCCGAGGGCCCGGGCGATGCGTACCAGGTGATTGAGGTCGGCGCGCGCCAGCTCGTACAGGTCGTCGATCCGGTGCAGCACGTAATATACGGTCTGAAAGATATCGATCCGGTACGGCGTGCGCAGCGCTTCGATCGGATCGAACGGTTTGCGGTACGGTTTGTCGCTTTCCAGCGCATAAACCGTCTCGCCGGGCGAGGAGTTGATGCCGCCGCCGTAGATCCGCAGGCCTTCTGGCGTATCGAGCAGGCCGAATTCGACGGTGAACCAGTACAAGCGGGCGAGCATCACGCGGTTGGCCTTGTCGGCGGCGACCCCGGCGCGGCCGTAAGCGGCGGTGAAATCGGCGAACGCCGGGTGGACCAGCATGGCGCAATGGCCGAAGATCTCGTGGAAAATATCCGGTTCCTGCAAGTATTCCATTTCCTCGCGGCTGCGGATGAACGAGGCGGCAGGGAAGCGGCGGTCGGCGAGCAGGGCGAAGAATTGGTCGAAATCGATCAGCGCTGGTACCGGTTCGATCTGCCAGCCGGTCCGGGCGTGGAGTACGGCAGAGACTTCGGCCGGCTGCGGTATCCGGTCTTGCGGCAGTGCCAGGATTTCGAGCCCGTCGATGAACTCCCGGCAGGCGCGGTTTTGGACGATTTGCATCTGGCGCGTGATCAACTCGTGCCAGATCGCGTTTTCCTCGTCGGTATAGGCGATTTTCCCGTCCGAATCGGGGATTTTGGCAACGTATTTGGTACCTTTGCCCATCATGCGCTCCAGGCGCTGCGCGCCGTTGACCGGGAATTGGAACCGATCTCGAAGTATAACATTGACCGCCGTGGCTGTCGGGCGATTGCAGCCGGCGCCGGGCATTGCCTGCGCTGGCGAGGTCATGAACACGTTGAGCACGCAGGAAGGGCGCCGCCCGGGCGTGTTGCCCGGGTGGTTAGACTGTCCCGCCAGGGAGTCTATAATAATATGGGGAGCCCGGGCTGGCATTTAAGACATGCGGCGGGTTCGTCCACATGAGAGTGGCCCGCGTATCTTGCGGGTCAACGATCGCACAGGAATTGCACAGAGGGGTTAGGTAATGAATATAAATGATGGCAGGCGCGCGCGGCTCGGGCTGTGCGGCGCAGCGGTTTTTTTCTTGATATCGGCGGCCGGTGCACAACAGCCTGCGGCGCCCGGGCCGGTCCCCAATCCCACCGCGGTGTGGTCGGCATGGGGCGGCGAGGCCGAACTGAAGCTGAAGCCGATGATCCTCAATGACATGGGCCTGACGGTATCGGCCCCCGAGCGGCTCAGGCGTGACGAAGCGCGGCTCGAATTGCCGGCGCTGAACCTGGGCAGCCTCGAATTCCATGCGCCGCAAGGCCAGTTCGACGATTTTCTGAACGGCAGCCTGGCTTTCGAGGCACCGCTGGTCATCGCCCGCGGCGGCCGCGAAGTGCGGCTTTCGAGATTGTTCGTCGAGCCGCATCGCGGCGAGCGTTTCCCCAGCCTGCAATTGCGCGATAACTCGGGCCGCATCCTGTTCATTGCCAAAAACATCCATGTGTTTGCCCGGCCCACCGAACAACGACTGGTGATGGAACGCATGGACGTGACGATCGGCGAGGAGCTGGCGGCGCTGCTCGGCGAGCCCGTTTTCGCCGGCATCATGATCGGCGAACTGGCGCTCAACGCCAATCTCAATATCCCGGCCGGTGCCGAGACCGAGGTGCGGGGAGCGACCTGCGCCGACCGTCCCAAGTGGCCGACCCAGGGCTTTATCGCTGATGTCGGCCTGACCACGATGGGCACGATCCAGGATGTCGGCACCGTCACGGTCGGGCCCGATACCTTCGAACTCATCGCCCCCAGCAGCAGTCTAAAAAACCTGCAGGGTCTGGATGGCGCCGATGTCGCCTGGTTCACCAAGTTCGACGGCATCTTCCCGCCGTACAACAACGACCAGCATCCCTACCTGATCTGGAATCTATACCGGGTCGTTGCCGGCCGTCTGGAGCAGATCGGCGCCTCCGGGGTCAAACATGCCTTTTGGACTATCAATGAGGGCTGCACGATCAACTGCGGTGACGGTGGCATTCCCGGCGCCGAAAACCATATTCTGTGGCCCGGTTGCGAAGATACCTATGGGGTGGGCAACAACGACAGCCCGGTCGATATCGGCCCGCGTGCTGAAGTCAATCCCCGGACCGGTATTTTTGTCAGCACCGGCTCGTTTTTCGACCAGGACGGCGACGGTGTGCTGGATAACAGCTCCAGCGCGCTGGGCGAGAACCGCCTGCGGGTTTTGAATACCGACCTGACGACACCCGGCGCCCAGTATTTTTTCGAGTCGTGGTATGTGATCCGCGACGATTCGAATATTTTCAACAGTATGGGCATTCGCCCTGTCACGCCCAGCAACACCAGCAGCAATTTCTGGGATTATCCGTTCGGAGCTTTTGTCACCGGCCCGGCCATCGACCAATGGGTGCCGCCGGCCACCGATCCCAACACCGGCAGCCAGAACGTCACCTTCCAGAATCCGGGCGTCGGCCACCTGAAACTGGCGGTGCGGAGCCAGGCTCTGGGCAATGGCCTGTGGCGTTATAACTACATGCTGATGAACTTCGATGTCGATCACGGTATCACCGCTTTCATCGTCCCGGTAACCGGCGGTATTCTGGGCAACGTCAGCGTCCACGATGTGGACCACGACCCGGGTAACGACTGGACATTCACGACCAATACCGGGCAGGGCCTCGTGTTCAGCGCCCCGCCCGGCAACGAGATCAAGTGGGGCACCGGCTACACCTTTTCGTTCGAGATCGAAAACGCCCCGCCCGAGCAGCGCAAAGTCGCCGTGAACTTCGGCCCCGGATCGCCGCGGCCGAGCGCCGGATCCACCCTCGTCGCCCCGGCCGATCCTGATCTTCTGCTGCGCGACGGGTTCGAGGGCTGAGTGGCGTGCAAACCTTCGCCCGGCACTGCTTCCAACATGCCCCATAATGCTGGCGGACCGGGATTGGTGAGTAGCTCGGGACCACCCATTCCCGGCTCGATACCGCCCTGCGGCCGGGCGCTTGACATATACGATAATGACCCCTTACTCGACGATTGACAGAGGTCTTTTATGAACGTGAATTTACAAAAATGTCTTGTGCCGCTGGCGCTGGGTATGATCTTTTCGTCGGCTTTTGCCCAGCAACCGGATCAACAACTCCGAACAGGCAGTTTGACTTCGTTCGGTCCTGGCGGGTTCGGTCAGCAAAACCAGAATGCGGTATTGGCGTTCGAAAAAGCGATTGAACGAGCGGATAACGAGTATAAAAAAAGGCAACGATCAACGCGCTTTCGAAATGTATCGGGAGCTGGCTCGTTATAACGACAAATTCTCTCAGTACCGGCTGGCGTATACCCAACAGTTGCATAAATTTTGCTCGAATTTATATATTTCTTCATTAAATCAATAATTTATGAGAATTTTAGTTAAAGCATCGAATTCACCCGGGGTGACGCGCCCGGTTTCTCGCCAGCTTGACCGAGAATTCCGGGAATTCATGCAGCAGTTGGGTATATGTATCAAAACGGCAAGGATACCGAGGTCGATTTACCCCAGGCATTCGCCTGGTCCTATCTGGCGGCCGAAACCCAGAATCCGCCCCTGATCAAGCACCACCTTGCACTTCGTTAAAGTTTGAGCCCAGACCAGATCACGCAGGGCAAGGAGCTTGCCGCGGAATATCTGAAAAAATACGGTACATACGCCACGGCCGATCATGTGCGCGATATGATTCGTGACGAGCGGCCTAAATGCGCCAGGTCGCGCGTCGGCTCGACTTGCAACAAAGTTTGGGCCTTCTGGACCACGTGCAACGTCAACCAAGTCGGTATCCCCGAGCGCTCGTGCATGTTGCTCGGTTCGGTTGGCTTGCCCGGACTCGCCGGCTTGCAACCGGCCGATTTGAAAACCGCCGACCGCAATCTGATCGCGCTGATGGATCGTTACAAACCCGGCAGGGTGATTATCGGCGAGTTCCGGGTTATTGAAGTTGATGATTGACTGATCGGTGGTTTCTCGTTGCTGTCCGGGTGCCTCCGCTACAACCCATAAATTCCGTGGAGCAGCCGAAAAAAGCCGGCCTCGCGGCCGGCTTTTTAATGATGCGGCGCTGGCAAGTGTCGCTGGCGCCGCGCGGATGATGCAGGCTTTGTTCAGCCCAGCTTGTTGTAAGCGAAGCCCAGAACCGCGCCGAAAATGATGTGCAGCATCAAGGTCGCAACCGGCACCATCATGCCGCTTGGCATGCTCATGCCGAACATGCCGCCGTCCATCATCGGCATCAGCCCGACCATCATGATCAGCCAACCGATGACGCCGAGCACGATACCGCGGTTGACGTTGCTGCCGCCCGGCAGTTTGCCGCCGATGATCGCGAAGGCCAGACCGTAAACGATCGCCCCGATCATGAAATGCCCCACCCAGCCCATCATCGCGCCGCCGCCCATCTTGCCGGCGAGCATGGCGATGACATCGACATCGGGCATCAGGCCCATCATATTTTTGAGATACATCAAAATCGACAGCACGATCGTCGCGATCAGGCCGGCGACAATGCCTCGGACATATTGATTCATGGTGTTCTCCCCGTTACAGCGTTGGAAGGTTATTGGTACCCGGGTTCGGATCCACGGCGCCGGAAGTACGGCGGTCTGATTATACTCCGGCGCCTGGCGATTGCCAGCGGCCGCCGCCGGGCGTCCCGGGCCGCACGCCGGCCGACCGGGTCACCCTTGCTTCCGCGCCCCGCCGCCCTCAAGTTATCCACAAGATCGCGGTCGGGCGGTCGATTTCAGGAGATGATGATGCGGATGGACAAACTGACCCACGGCTTTCAGCAGGCGCTGGCCGAGGCCCAGAGCCTGGCGCTGGGGCGCGACCACGCGGTCCTCGAAGTCGAACACCTGCTGCGGGCCATGCTCGATCAGCCCTCCGGCGCGGTGCGCGACATCCTGGAGAAGACCGGAGTTGCCCCGAGCCGCTTGCAGAGCATGCTCGACGAGCGTCTCGAAGCCCTTCCCAAGGTCAGCGGAACACCTGGAAATATCAATATTTCCAATGACTTATCAAGGGTTCTTAATCTTTGCGATAAGATCGCGCGCCGGCGCGGCGATGACTATATCGCCAGTGAATTGCTGCTTCTGGCGCTGCACGATGCCACCGGTTTCTGGGCCGAGACGTTCACCCGGCTGGGTCTGACCCGGGAAGTGCTGGAGCGCGCGATCGACGAGGCGCGCGGCGGGGATCAGGTCCGCGACCCGGCGGCCGAGGATCAGCGCCAGGCGCTCGCCAAATACACCGTCGATCTGACCGAGCGCGCCGAGCAGGGCAAGCTCGACCCGGTGATCGGCCGCGACGAGGAAATCCGCCGCGTCGTCCAGGTCTTGCAGCGGCGGACGAAAAACAATCCGGTGCTGATCGGCGAGCCGGGGGTCGGCAAGACGGCGATCGCCGAGGGCCTGGCGTTGCGCATCGTCAACGGCGAGGTGCCCGAGGGCCTGCGCGACAAACGGGTGCTGGCCCTCGACATGGGGGCTTTGATCGCCGGCGCCAAATTCCGCGGTGAGTTCGAGGAACGGCTGAAAGCCGTTTTGAACGAACTGAAGAAACAGGAAGGCCGGGTGGTGCTGTTCATCGACGAGTTGCACACGATGGTCGGTGCCGGCAAGGCCGAAGGGGCGATGGACGCCGGCAACATGCTCAAGCCGGCGCTGGCACGCGGCGAATTGCACTGCATCGGGGCCACGACGCTCGACGAATACCGCAAGTACATCGAAAAGGACGCGGCGCTCGAACGGCGTTTCCAGAAAGTGTTCATCGGCGAACCGAGCGTCGAGGATACGATCGCCATTCTGCGCGGCCTGCAGGAACGCTACGAGGTCCACCACGGCGTCGAGATCACTGACCCGGCGCTGGTCGCCGCGGCCATGCTCTCGCAGCGCTATATCACCGACCGCCAGTTGCCCGACAAGGCGATCGACCTGATGGACGAGGCGGCTTCGCGCATCCGGATGGAAATCGACTCCAAGCCCGAAGCGCTCGACCGGCTCGATCGGCGGCTGATCCAGCTCAAGATGCAGCGCGAGGCGGTGAAAAAGGAAAAGGACGAGGCATCACGCCACAGGCTCGGCGAACTGGAAGCCGAGATCGGGCGGCTGGGCGGCGAATACCGCGAGTTGGAGACAATCTGGAACCGCGAGAAAGCGGCGGTCCAGGGCGCGACGCATCTCAAGGAGGAACTCGAACGCGCCCGCCTCGAACTGGAAACCGCGCGCCGGGCGCAGAACCTCACGCGCATGTCGGAGCTGGCCTACGGCCGGATCCCGGAACTCGAAAAGAAGATCAAGGAAGCCGAAAGCACCGAAGTGGGACAATTCAAGCTGCTCCGCAACAAGGTGACGGAAGAGGAGATCGCCGAGGTCGTTGCGCGCTGGACCGGCATCCCGGTGAGCAGGATGCTCGAGGGCGAGCGCGAGAAACTGCTGCGCATGGAGCAGGCACTGCACCGCCGGGTGATCGGCCAGGACGAAGCGGTCCGCGCCGTGGCCGATGCGATCCGCCGGGCGCGCGCCGGGCTGGCCGATCCCAAGCGCCCGAATGGTTCGTTTTTGTTTCTCGGCCCGACCGGGGTGGGCAAAACCGAGCTGTGCAAATCGCTGGCCGAATTTTTGTTCGATACCGAAGAGGCGATGGTCCGGATCGATATGTCGGAGTTCATGGAGAAGCACTCCGTGGCCCGCTTGATCGGCGCACCGCCCGGCTACGTGGGTTACGAGGAAGGCGGCTATCTGACCGAGGCGGTGCGCCGCCGGCCGTATGCTGTGATCCTGCTCGACGAGGTGGAAAAAGCCCATCCCGACGTGTTCAATATCCTGCTGCAAGTGCTCGACGACGGCCGGCTGACCGATGGCCAGGGGCGCACCGTCGATTTCCGCAACGCGGTGATCGTGATGACCTCCAACCTCGGCTCCGACCGTATCCAGGAACTGGCCGGCGAAGGTTACGAGGCGATGAAAAATGCGGTATTGGCAATCGTCCAGCGCCACTTCCGGCCCGAGTTTCTGAACCGGGTAGATGATCTGGTGGTCTTCCACCCGCTGGGTAAGACCGAGATTGAGGCGATCGCCGGGCTGCAGATCGACAGTCTCAGGCGGCGCCTGGCCGATCGCCAGATGACTCTGGAAATGTCTCCTGCGGCGCTCGAATTGATCGCCGCGGCCGGCTTCGACCCGGTCTATGGCGCCCGGCCGCTGAAGCGGGCGATCCAGCATCACCTCGAAAACCCGCTGGCCTCGCGCCTGCTGGAAGGAGACTTTCAGCCCGGCGATACGATCCGCGCCGATGCCCGGGACGGCGCCTTGGTCTTCAGCCGCAGTGCACTACGGTCGGACGCGGCGTAAGCCGCGGCGGGAGGCATCGTGCAATACAAGGATTATTACAAGATCCTCGGCGTCGAACGCACCGCCGACGCCGAGACGATCAAAAAAGCGTACCGCAAGCTGGCCCGCAAGTATCACCCCGACGTCAGCAAGGAAACCGACGCCGAGGAGCGCTTCAAGGAAGTCAACGAAGCGTACGAAGTGCTGCACGACCGGGACAAACGCCAGGCTTACGACGCGCTCGGCAGCCAATGGCGCGCCGGGCAGTCGTTCCGCCCGCCGCCCGATTGGCACACCCGGTTTTATACCGGCGACGGCGGCGGTTTTACCGGCAGCGGTTTCAGCGATTTCTTTTCGAGCCTGTTTGGCGGGCTGGGCGGCTTCGAAGATCTGATGGGCGGCGCCCGCCACGGCCGGCGCATGAAAAGTCCGGACCGCCATTACCGGCTGGCGATCGAGCTGGCCGATTCCTACCGCGGCGCGACGCGGCGCATCACATTGCCGGCCGAAGCCGGCGGCCGCAGCCTCGAGGTGAAAATCCCGCGCGGCATCCGTCCCGGGCAGGTGATCCGGCTCGCCGGCCAGGCGCCGGCACCGCAGGGCATGGAACCGGGCGATGTGTTGATCGAGATCGACTTCGCCGGCGATGCGCGCTATCACCTCGACGGCCGCGACGTAACCGCCCGGCTGCCGGTCGCGCCGTGGGAGGCGGCGCTCGGCGGCGATGCCGAGTTGCGTTTGCCTGACGGCGAAGTCAAGCTGAAGATTCCCGCCGGGGCACACAGCGGGCAGAAATTGCGCCTGCGGGGCCGCGGCCTGCCGGGCGATCCGCCGGGCGATCTTTTCGCCGAAATCGAGATCGTCATGCCGCCGGCCGACCGCGACGCAGTACGGGAAGCCTATCGCGAATTGGCCAGGGTCAGCGGTTTCAAGCCGCGGGGGTGACGCGCCTGATCATCGACGGTGCAAGGTCGGCCAGTGTCCGGCAGCCGAGTTGGCCGAGGACGCGGTCGATTTCGCTGGTCAGAATCCCGAGGGCGTGCGCCGCGCCCGCTTCGCCGCCGGCGGCCAGCCCATATAACACCGCGCGGCCGACCAGTACCGCATCGGCGCCGAGCAGCAGGGCCTTGACCACATCGCCGCCACGCCGGAAGCCGCTGTCGGCGAGCAGCGTGAAATCGGCACCGACCGCGGCGCGGATTTCACTGAGCATCTCCAGCGGCGCGACGCAGTGGTCGAGCTGGCGGCCGCCGTGGTTCGAAAGCACCGCACCGTCGCAGCCGGCAGCGCGCGCCCGGCACACATCGTTGGGGTCGAGCAGCCCCTTAATCAGCAGCTTGCCCGGCCACGCCGCGCGCAGCCATTCGACGTCACGCCAGTCGAGGTCCTGGGCGAACAGGCGCGGCGTGTAAGCGACGCCGCCTTTTGTCGTGCGGTATTCGGCCGGCAGGTAGCGCCAGATATTGCTGAATTTGGGAAAGCCGTCCGGCCACATCACGCGGTACAGCCAGCGCGGGTGCAACAGGGCGTCGAGGCGGTTTCGCAGGTTCAGCAAACCGGGGCGGCGGAAATTGCGCAGGTCCCATTCACGGCTGCCGAAGACCTGGGCATCGACCGTCAGGACCAGCGCCTCATAGCCGGCCGCCGCGGCGCGGGCCACCAGGTCGCGGGCGATGGCGCGGTCCTTGAAGACGTAAAGCTGCATCCACAGCCGGCCGCCGGCCGCAAAGGCGATGTCGTCGAGATCGGCGTTCGAGACGGTGCTCAACGTGAACGGGATCCTGGCCCCCGCCGCGGCGCGGGCCAGCGCCAGATCGCCGGCGGGAGATTGCAGGCCGTTGAGACCGGTCGGCGCGATGACCAGCGGCGCGGCGCTCGGCCGGCCGAAAATCTCGCAGTCGATGCGGCGTTCGGCGGTATTGACCAGGGCTTTCGGAACGAAGCGGTATTCGCCGAACACCGCCCGGTTGCGGGCCAGCGTGACTTCATCCTCGGCGCCGCCTTCGAGATACTCGAAGGCAAAGTTCGGCACGCAGCGGCGGGCGGCCAGGCGCAGCTCGTCGATGGTCAGGGCGCGGCGGAAATCGCTGCCGCGAAACGGCCGGCGGCCGATCCAGCGGCTCATGCCTGCCGCCGTGCCGCCACCGGCCCTGAGGCCGCCAAATCGGGGTGCGCGGCCAGCGCTGCCTCGGTCACGCGCCGGCCGAGTTCGGTCAATGCCGCCGCCCGGTGGAATTCGTACACCAGGCAGGCGTTTTTCGGCAGTGTGATGACCAGGTCGGGCCGGAAGATCAAGAGCTGCTGGCGGGCGATGATTCCCTGCATCGTGTCGAACGAGCGGCTCAGCACGGCGAGCAGGCCGGGCGTGGTCTCGACCGGCGAGCGGTCCTTGGAGAAACTGTCGAGATATTCCTTGAGCTTGGCGGTGAAGGCGTTGCCGTGCGGCGTCTCGGCCGGTGGCAGCGGCGCGAGCGGCGGCGGTTCGGCGTCCGGGCCGTTGACATCGACGACGACGGTGTAATCGCTCAAGGTGCGCAGCGTCGGTGCCACCGGCACCGGGTTCAACAGGCCGCCGTCAACCAGTGTCCGGCCACGGTAACGGTGGGGTGTGAATACGCCGGGGATCGCGATCGAGGCGCGGATCGCATCGTAAAGCGGCCCGTCGCTGAGCCATACTTCGCGGCCGTGATCGAGATCGACGGCAATCGCGGTGTAGGCGATCGGCAAATCCTCGATGGCGGTCTCGCCGATCAGGTTTTTCAACATCGCGACGATTTTGCGCCCGCGGATCAGCCCGCCGCCGGTGAAAGTCCAGTCCAGCAGACCGAACACATCGCCGGCGGTCAGCCCGGTGACCCATTCGCGGTAGGCCGGTAGCTTACCGGCGGCATAGACCCCGCCGACCAGCGCCCCCATCGAGCAGCCGGCGATGGCATTGATCCGGAACCCGTGCCGTTCCAGCGTTTCGATCACGCCGATATGCGCCAGCCCGCGGGCGCCGCCCGAGCCCAGAACCAGCGAGATCGTCGGCGCTTTATGCGGTGCTGTGCGCGCTTCGTTCATCGCTTGTTAGTATAGACCTTCCTCGACACACTGCCCCAGCGTGAGCCATAAACCCAACAGTTGCATAAATTTTGCTCGAATTTATATATTTCTTCATTAAATCAATAAGTTATGAGAATTTTAGTTCAAGCATCGAATTCACCCAGGGTGACGCGCCCGGTTTCTCGCCCAAGCGGGTGGCGCATAGAGAACCAATCTCGGCATTCCGCGCGGCCGCGACGGGATGCCGAGATTGGTTCTCATGCCCGCTTGCCCTCGAACCGTAGAATGACTACGGTTTTTACTCGGGCAGTCCTGCCCTCGCCCTGTCCCAACGGGCCGGCCTGCGGCCGTTCAAATTGCGTTCCCGACGCATATGTCGGGCAATCGGACAAGCTGTACTCACCAGCTTGACCGAGAATCCCGGGAATTTATGCAACAGTTGGGTAAAGACTATCTGGTGATGGTGCTGCCCGCCGCCGGCGCGGCTCTCGAAGCCGAGCGTCGCCCGCTGCCGGAGCCGGTGGCCGGCGAAGTGCTGGTCAAGGTCCGGGCCTGTGCCGTATGCCGTACCGATCTGCATCTTTACGACGGTGAACTGCCCGATATCCGTTATCCGATCGTCCCGGGCCATGAAGTGGTCGGTGAAGTCATTGCGGCCGGGTCTAGCGTCGATCTCGCCCCCGGGCTGCGGGTCGGAATTCCATGGCTCGCCGGGGCCTGCGGCCGGTGCCGGGAGTGCCGCGCCGGGCGCGAAAATCTGTGTGACCAGGCGCGCTTTACCGGATATCACCGCGACGGCGGCTATGCCGAGTATCTGCTGGCCGATGCCGCTTATGTGTTCGAATTGCCGGAACGTTACGATGACCTGCACGCCGCGCCGCTGCTCTGTGCCGGGCTGATCGGTTATCGGGCGTACAAGATGGCGGGCGAGGAAGCCGAACACATCGGCATATACGGTTTTGGCGCCGCGGCCCATATCATCACCCAGGTCGCGGTGGCCCGCGGCCGGTCGATCTATGCCTTCACCCGGCCCGGTGACGAAAAAGCGCAGCATTTTGCCCGGCATCTCGGGGCGGTTTGGGCCGGCGGCGCCGGCGAAACTCCGCCGCACGTGCTCGATGCCGCCTTGATCTTTGCCCCGCTCGGAGAGTTAGTTCCGGCGGCGCTCGCTGCGGTGCGCAAAGGCGGTACCGTGGTCTGCGGCGGCATCCATATGAGCGATATTCCTTCATTTCCCTATCGCCTGCTGTGGGGCGAGCGGGTCATTCGTTCGGTCGCCAACCTGACCCGCGCCGATGGCCGGGAATTCATGCAGCTCGCCGCTAATATCGGCATCGCAACCCATACCGAATGCCTGCCGCTCACCGCTGCCAACGAGGCACTCGACCGCCTGCGCCGCGGTGCCGTCGAAGGGGCGCTGGTACTGGTGCCTGGTGAATCGTCAAGCCCGCGATGAAGATGAGCCACAATATTTACTAAATGCACAAAGATTTGTCACCACGAGGACACGAAGGTCACGAAGGATGGAATCTGTCGGAGCGAGCCCTTCGTACTCTTTGCGTCCTTCGTGGCGATGCGCCTGCCGATTTTGTCTTTGGTCACCCTTATTCCTTCCTCTGGCGCTATCATGTCTTTTTTTTGGAAGGAAATTCGTGGAGCGCTACGATTTGTTCGTGATCGGCGCCGGCTCGGGCGGTGTGCGGGCAGCGCGCATCGCCGCTTCCCACGGCGCCCGGGTGGCGATCTGCGAGGAGAGCCGGGTCGGCGGCACCTGTGTGATCCGCGGCTGCGTGCCGAAAAAGCTGCTGAGCTACGGGGCGCACTTTCACGACGACTTCGAGGACGCCGCGGCCTACGGCTGGGACGTCGAAGTCCGCGGCCACGACTGGCCGGCGCTGATCGCCGCCAAGAACCGCGAAATCGACCGGTTGAACGGCGTTTATCTGAGATTGCTCGGCGAGGCCGGCGTGCGCCTGTACGAAGGCCGCGGGTGCCTGGTCGATGCGGCCACAGTGGCGGTCGGCGAACGGCGGATCCAGGCGGAAAAAATCCTGATCGCCACCGGCGGCCGGCCCGTACGGCCCGCATTCCCGGGCAACGACCTGGCGATCATTTCAGACGATGTATTCGAGAACCTGAACGAATTTCCGCGCCACCTGGCGATTTACGGCGGTGGCTACATCGCGGTCGAATTCGCCGGCATTTTCCGCGGCCTCGGCGCCGAGGTAACGATGGTTTACCGCCGCGATCTGATCCTGCGCGGTTTCGATGAGGCGATCCGCCGGCAGGCTGAAATCGAGCTTAATCGGCGCGGCGTCCGGATCGTCCACAACGCCACGGTCGCCGGCGCCGCCGGCCGGCGCGGGGCGCTCGAAGTGACGCTCGACAACGGCGAGGTGTTGGCGGTGAACGAACTTTTGCTCGCCACCGGTCGAAATCCTCATACGCGCAACCTCGGTCTCGAAACGGCCGGGGTCGAAACCGCGGCCGGCGGTGCGGTCGTGGTGGACGAGTATTCGCGCACCTCGGTGCCCCAGATCCACGCCGTTGGCGATGTGACCGATCGGGTGAACCTGACGCCGGTGGCGATCCACGAAGGCCACGCCTTCGCCGACACCGAATTCGGCGGCCGGCCGCGCCCGGTCGATCACCGTTTCGTGCCGTCGGCGGTGTTCTGCAATCCGCCGATCGCCAGCGTCGGTCCGGAACAGGAAGCGGCGCTCGAGCGCTACGGCCGGCTGCGGGTTTATCAGTCCCGTTTCAGACCACTGAAATACACGCTCACCGGCCGCGAGGAACAGACGCTGATCAAGCTCATCGTCGAAGACGCCACCGACCGGGTCGTGGGCCTGCACATGATCGGCCGCGATGCCCCAGAAATCGTCCAGGGCTTCGCCGTGGCCATCAAGGCAGGCTTGACCAAGACCGATTTCGATGCGACGATCGGCATCCATCCGACGGCGGCCGAAGAGATCGTGACGTTGCGCACTTTCGAGGTGCTCGGCGATGAATTGGAAAAGTGAACATTTGCTGCTGGCCGGCGGCGTATTACTTGCCGCCGTCTCGGGCGTTCAGGCCCGTTTGCCCAGTGTCTCGCCATCCGGCCGCTGGATTGTCGAACTCGAGCGCCCGGCGCTGGCCGCCGGGTTGGCGGCCGAGGGTGGGGCGGTCGATGTTCGTAGCCCGTCGGCCAAGCAGTACCAGGCGATGCTGGCGGCCGAGCAGTCGCGCCTGATCGGCGAGATCGCGGTCATGGCCGGCCGCGAGATCGTCCCCCGCCATCGCTACAGCACGCAGCTGAATGGGTTTTCGCTGGCGCTGAGCGATGAAGAAGCGGCGGCAGTGCGCGCCATGCCCGGCGTGGTTGCGGTGCAGCCCGTTTATTACTACGATCTTGCGCTTGACGCCGGCCCGCAATGGATCGGTGCGCCGGCGATCTGGAACGGCCCGGTCGGCTTGAAAAGCCGTGGTGAAGGGATCGTGATCGGCATTCTGGACTCGGGCATCAACTGGGAGTCGGAGTTTTTCGCCGACCTCGGCGGCGACGGTTTCAATCACACCAATCCGCGCGGCACCCAACTCGGACTGTGCAGCGATCCCGAAGTGCTTTGCAACGACAAGCTGATCGGGGTCTACGATTTCACCGACGAAGGCACCAAAGGTCGCGATCCGAACGGGCATGGCAGCCACGTGGCAAGCATCGCAGCGGGTAACGTACTCAGTTTCGGTATCACTTTTCCCGGCGTGCCGCAGATCGTGTTCAACATCGCCGGGGTCGCCAACCACGCCAATCTGACCGCCTACAAAATCTGCAAGAACCCCGCGGACGGCGGGCTGCCGGTGTGCGCTTTCGACGATATCGTCGCCGGCCTCGAGCAGGCGATGATGGACGACGTCGATGTCGTCAATCTGTCGATCGGCGGAGCGGCGGTTTTCGATCCGTGGAACGGTTTGCAGGATCCGTTCACCACCGATACCGAGCTATTGCTGCAAATGCGCACTCAGGGGATCGTCGCCGCCTCGTCGGCCGGCAACAGCGGGCCGCAGGCCGGCAGTGTCAGCCTGCCGGCCACCGCGCCGTGGGTGATCGCTGCCGGCAATATCACCCATAACCGCCTGCTCGGCGAACGGCTGGAACAACTGACCGGCGGCGCAACACCGCCGCCCGCGCCGCTGACCGGCGCCGGCATCACCGCCGGCACCGTGCAGTTACCGATCGTTCATGCCGCCGACTTGGGTTTTCCGTTGTGTGGTACCGGCGAGGCCGAATTGTTGACCGGCTGCGACGGCGCGCCGGGGCAGTTGACCGGGGCCAGCAATCCCTTCCCGCCGGGCAGTTTGAGCGGCCGCATCGTGGTCTGCGATCGCGGTGTTTACGGCCGGGTCGAAAAAGGCTTCAACGTCAAGGCGGCCGGTGCCGCCGGGATGGTACTGGCCAACACCGCGCTCGACGGCGAATCGATCGTCAGCGACCAGCATTGCCTGCCGGCGGTGCATATCGGTGAGCAGGCCGGCGACCTGTTGCGTACCTGGCTGGCCAGCGGTGCCAATCACCGCGGCCGGATCAGCGGCACGCAGCGCGTACTCGACGATGCATTCGGCGATCGCCTGGCGGCGAGCAGCAGCCGCGGCCCGAACGCCGAGATCGAAGGCGTGCTGAAACCCGATGCCGTCGCTCCGGGAACCGATATCATCGGCGCTTCGGACCAACCGATGCAGGTCGCGTTCCTGACCGGCACGTCGATGGCCTCGCCGCATATCGCCGGTTCTGCCGCATTGATACGCGCCGTGCATCCATCATGGACGCCGGCGCAGATCCATTCGGCGCTGGTCACCACGGCAGCCGCAGGGTCGGTCATCGATGAAAACGGCAGACCGGCCGGGCGTAATGCCCAAGGCGCGGGGCGCGTGAACCTCGGCGCGGCGGTCAACGCCGGGCTTTATCTGAACACCACCGACGCCGCGTTCCGGACCGCCGATCCGCGTAACAATGGCGGCCAGGCGGCGATCGATGCGATGAATCTGCCGGCGATCCGGATCGATCGCTGTTTTGCCGAATGCACCGCCCGCCGCACGGTCACCGATATGCAAGGCGGCGGGGCGTGGAGCGCCACGCTCGAAGGGGACATCGTCGGGACAGTTACGCCAGCCAACTTTACACTTGGCAATGGGGCGTCGAGAACTCTGACGGTTACGATCAATGCGCGCGACCCGGCCCGCCTCAACCGTTGGAACGACGGTGCCGTGGTGCTCGAAAGTCCGGGTGCACCGGTGCAAAGGCTGCCGCTTGCGGTGTTCAACAGCCCGGGCGATTTGCCCGATCAATTGGAGATCGAGACCGCTTCGACCCGCGGCAGCCGGGTATTTACGCTGTCGGGCCTGGCGGCGATCGATGGCGCGAACTGGCGCGCCGGGACGCTCGTCCGGCAAAGCGCGCAGACCAACAACAGCGTACCGCAGGATCCAACGCGCGACGATCCGTTCGACAACCTGACCGGCACGGTCCGGGAACTGGTCGAGGTGCCGCCTGGTACGGCGTTGCTGCTTGCCCGGTCGACTGCCGCGTCGTCGGCGCTGGATGTCGACCTGTTCGTCGGCCGCGATCTGAATGGCGACGGGCTGCCTTCCGGCGACGAGCAAATGTGCGCCAGTACGACGCTGACCGATGTCGAAAGCTGCCGGCTCGACAATCCGGAGCCGGGCACGTACTGGCTGGTCTATCAGAACTGGGAAAGCAACAATATCGGCGCCAGCATCGCCCGCGAGCATGTCGTCGTCCCGGGCGTTCCGGGCGGCAATCTGTTTGCTCAGGCGCAGGGCATCGTCGCCGAGGGCGCGCCGTTCAATCTCAAGCTGGCCTTCGACGAAGGGCGGATGGCGCCCGGCGAAACCTGGTGGGGGGTGGTTGAGATGGGCACGGCGCCGTCCCTGCCGGGCAATATCGGGTTGATTCCAGTGCGCATCACCCGCAGCGGCACGCCGCCGGTGGCGACATTGCCGATGGCCTCGGGTGTCTCGCGGACCCTGCGCCTGGCCGCCAGCGCCGAGCACGATCGGATGTTTATCGACGTGCCGCCGGGCGCCGGGCAGTTGACCGTCCGGTTGGAAGGCGAGGCCGGGCAATTGCAATTGGCCCGCGTGCCGTTCGACCAGGCGTTCGGCGCCGAACCGTTAGCCGGGCCGGCCCCGGCCAGCCGCCCGTTCAGCACGACGATTGCCTTCGGGGCGGCGGAAATCGCGGTACAGCCGCCGGCGCTGCAACCCGGCCGCTGGTACGTCGTGGCGCGCAACACCGCCGCCGCCGAGCGCGGTTTTACCGCCACCGCGGCACTGTCGTTTACGGGGCCTGAGATCGATATACAGCGCAACAATTTTGCCTCGCGCACCCGGCAGACGTTCCAGGGGATCGAATTTAACCGCGTCGGTACGCATTACGCGTTCGCCTGGTTCACTTATGGCGACGACGGCTTGCCGCAGACCTATCTCGGCAGCGCCCCGCGGGAGCCCGGCGCCAATGTGGTCAGGACAGTGGTCAGCGGCTTTACCGGCAACGGTTCGAACCAGGCGGCGCACACTGTCGGTGAGGCGATCCTGACATTTTTAGCAAACGACGAGTTGATTTTCAGCTACACGCTGATGGGTGAATCGGGTTCCGAAAAGCTGGGGATTATCGCCGCGCTGACCTGTCCCGAGGTCAATGGCCAGCCGTTCAACGTCACCGGCCACTGGACGCCGAATCTGCCGGGGCAGGGCGGTGAATCCTTGTTGATCAACCAGGCGAATCAAGCTTACCTGTTTTATTTCTTCGGGGCCACCGGGCGGCTGCATTGGTTGCTGGGCGGCAACGGCCAGACGTTTTTCGCCAATCCGGTCACCACACTTGTGCAGCACCAGGGATTCTGCCCGCTGTGCCCGCCGGTACCGGTGGTTCGGACCCCGGTCGGCACGCTGACCCACGAGATCGGCGACGACCGCAACCTGATGCAGACCGTTGACGTCCAGCTCGTACCGCCGCTGAACGGTACCTTGCAGGCGACCAGGCCGTTCACCAAGCTGACAGATGACAACGTTTGCCAGTGAAGGGATTTACCCAGTTGTTGCATAAAATTCTCTGGATTCTATCCTATGCGGCTTCAGCCAAAGCCCCCAGCATATGCAACCCAGTTGGTAACTACTCACCCCCAATAGATAAGTTTCAGGCGCATTTTGCCTCCTTTCAGGAGCCTGCAGCCCATACATTTCTTTTCCACATTCGCTTGACAACATAGGTTGCTGCGCCCAGGCGGCTAGCCCAAGACATCGTAACGGATCAGCGGCAGCTATGGGCGCATACTTCGGATCCAAGGCGACCTCCGGCCTGTGTCAGGCCATTATCGCGATGATGCCGCCGCACGAGACCTACATCGAGACGCACCTCGGTGGTGGGGCGATCATGAAGCGCAAGCCACTGGCGCTGCGCAATATCGGCATCGATCTCAATGAGCGGGCACTGGCACGCTTTGCGTGTGACTATCCGGTCGATCTCCTCGCGCAGCGGCCCGTTCTTGAGGCTGGCAAGAATCAGCTTGTTATCGCCCCAGATGAGCTTGTTGGTCCAGCCCTTGAGCTGCCGCCCACTGGCCGGATCGAACAGATCGCCCTGAATCTTTACATCCTTCTCCGCCCGCGGTTCGTCTACTTGCTCGATAGTCTGAAACGGCAGTACCACATTGCACACCTCGTTGGTCTTGCCGTTCCACACCAACTCGACCTCGCACTTCTCCTCGAACAACAGAAAGCGGTACTTCTCCGGTAGCGGTTTGCCGGCCTCCAGGATCTTTGTAATATCGCGAATTTCGTTATCGGTATATCTAGCCATTTTGTGTTCCTATAGCGGGTGGCATCACCTGTACTCGACACAGATTGCTATCCCCGCCGCGATCTCATCCATCACCAGCTCGGGTAGCTGTCCCAGCTTCTTGACCAAACGCGCTTGGTCAACGGAACGGACCTGGAACGTATCGGCCACCGACTTTTTGGTGAGGCCGTTCTGTTTGTCAGGCACAAGATAAATCATCCACGGGTAGCCGGCATAGGGCGGGTTCCAGTCCGTAATGGGGACGACGATCTTCAAGGGCAATTTGCCGATACTGTTGGAACTCACGACGACGGCGGGCCTGGTTTTCTTGACTTCCTGTCCGATGGTCGGATCGAGATTAACCAGCCACACCTCCCCGCGATTAATCATTGACCGCCCCGTCAAGCTCGGTGAAGGCGGTCAGCTCTTTGTCCGTTTCGTACTCGTGCGCAGCGCGTTCCGCCGCCGCTTCGAGCAACCTGCGGCGTTCATCAAGCGACAGCGCAGCAATCTTCTTGGCTTTGGTCATTTCTTCCTCCTTGCCGTTCAGCGACACCACACCGGGGTTCAGTTCCTCGGCCCGCTCACGGGAGATAATTCCCTCCGCCATCGCTCGCAACACGAGCTGTTTGAAGCGTAACGGCTGCTCCGGTGCCATCTGTTTGCCGGGCTCGTGCTTGTGCCACCCGCGCTTGCGGAAGATGACAACGGTGTTTTTATACCAGCTCGGTGTAATGATCCCGAGGTCCTTGGCGCGGCGTAGCCACACCTGCATGCTCAATCCATACTTACGCTTCAACAGCAACAGTTCGTCGAACTCGATACGACGACGAGAGCGGCCAAGCTCCTTGTACGCTGCTTCGTCAGGCACCAAGAAGGCGGCAGCGAAACGATGGGCGATTTCCTCGTCTTCTTTCGTTTGTTTCTGCTTTATTACCAAATGCCCGAGTTCGTGGGCGAGATTGAAGCGTTGACGATCACCCGGCATGGCGGCATTCGTGACAAGTACCGGCACCTTCCGCCCGTCGTCACCGAGCACCGTCGCCCAAGCGGAATGGCCGTCGAATCGCTCATCGGCATCCAGAGCCAATACCGCGACGGCGTGGTCTTCGATCGTTTCGGCCAGGTTCTCGATGGGGTCCAGGCCGATTTTCCATTCCTCTCGAAGCTCCTTGGCGACTTTCTCGGCATCATCCACAGACTTCGCCTGTCGGGCCTTCGGTACGCCGACCGCCGCGCGGTTTTCGAGTTTTTCGTCGATAGGGAACAGAGATGCCAGCCAACAATACTGTTCGAGGTGATCCGTGATTTGTACTTGCAGCCGGTTGGCCGAGGCCTTGGGTAAACGGCTGTGCTTGCGGTAGGCGATGAACTCCACTTTCACCTTCGGTTCCTGCATGAAGTAGCTCGTCTTGACGCCCAGTGCGTCAGCCAGACGCACGAGTACGTCCGGGCCCGGAACGCTCTTACCGGTCTCGTACTTGGAAATGGCCTGCTTCGTGAGGAAGTAGTCCATCTTGGCTACCAGCGCGTCCATGGACAAACCTGCACCGAGCCTGGCCTGTTTCAGCCGTTCGCGTATCATTGGACCCCCGGCCGGTAGGTTGGCGGAAAGTTAACTGGACAAGTACATCAACGGTTGACAGAATAATGTAGAAATTCCGTATTGTCAACCCACAACTGAGGCACTCCACATGGCAAGGACCCCACCACCCCCGCGATAGAGACTTGCGCGCGCCCGAGAGAAGAAAACGACGCTTCGGGGCGAAGCAGGGATCGGCCCCTACTGAATGTCGGGGCCGATCCGGGTTCTGGGCCGGGCGGTCCGGCCCAGGACGCACCACTCCGCGACCGATCCTTCGGCAGTCTCAAGACAGGCTATTCGGGAGGGAGCGGGGTTTCGATTCCAAGCCGCATGACAGCCGCACTTGATGGCTGGCGGGCGGATTGCGGGGGAGATCGGCGACGGTGGCGCCCCGGCGATCGCCGTGCCGGCCTAGCAGCGCTTCGGATTGGCGCTGCTGGCCGGGATGCTGGGCCTGTTCGGCTGGCTGGGCCTCAGGCGCCGCGGGCCGGCGACCTTCAGAGGCAGCGGCGCGGGAACGGGGGGCTATGCCGGGCCGTATGCCGGGTGGTGCAGGCGAGTTTTTTTCCGCCGGGCCGCTTGACACGCAACAATCCCTTCTTTAAAATTCCCGTTCTTCGGCAGAGCGGGCAGCTGCTCTGTCGTTTGTTTTCTTCAGGATCTTTAAAAAATGGCGACAGTCAATCAGCTCGTGCGTAAGCCGAGGCGGCCGAAGGTGTTCAAGAGCACCGTGCCGGCGCTCGAATCCTGCCCGCAAAAACGCGGGGTGTGCACGCGCGTCTACACCACGACGCCGAAGAAGCCGAACTCGGCGCTGCGCAAAGTGGCGCGCGTCCGGCTGACCAACGGTTTCGAGGTGACGAGCTACATCGGCGGCGAAGGCCATAACCTGCAGGAGCACTCGGTGGTGCTGATCCGTGGCGGCCGCGTCAAGGATCTGCCGGGTGTGCGCTACCACACGGTGCGCGGCAGCCTTGACACCGCCGGCGTCGGCGACCGCCGCAAGGGGCGCTCGAAGTACGGCGCCAAGCGGCCGAAGAACAAGTGACCAGGTGAGCGAAAATGTCCCGTAGAAGCTCCAATTACTCACGCCCGATCCTGCCGGATCCGAAATTCGGCAGCGAGATGATCAGCCGTTTCATCAACATGGTGATGAAAGAGGGCAAGAAGGGCGTGGCCGAGCGCATCGTTTACGGTGCGATTTCGGTGATCGGCGAGAAGTTCCCCGATGAACCTTTGGCTGTCGTCGAAAAGGCGCTCGACCAGGTCGCGCCGACGGTCGAGGTCAAGTCGCGCCGCGTCGGCGGTGCCACTTACCAGGTGCCGGTCGAGGTGCGCGCCAAGCGCCGCACGACGCTGGCCATGCGCTGGCTCATCGACGCCGCGCGCCACCGCGGCGAAAAAAGCATGCCCAAACGCCTCGCCGGCGAGTTGCTCGACGCTGCCGAGCAGCGCGGCGCGGCGGTCAAGAAGCGCGAAGACACCCACCGCATGGCCGAGGCCAACAAGGCCTTCGCCCACTACCGCTGGTAATCGGCAGGAACGCACCCGTGGCCCGCAAGACCCCCATCGAGCGCTATCGCAACATCGGCATCATGGCCCACATCGATGCCGGCAAGACGACGACTACCGAGCGCATCCTGTTCTACACCGGCGTTTTGCACAAGCTGGGCGAGGTGCACGACGGCACCGCCGTGATGGACTGGATGGAGCAGGAGCAGGAGCGCGGCATCACGATCACCTCGGCGGCGACCACCTGCTTCTGGTCCGGGATGGACAAGCAGTTCGCCGAGCACCGGATCAACATCATCGACACCCCAGGCCACGTCGATTTCACGATCGAGGTGGAGCGCAGTCTGCGCGTCCTGGACAGCGCGGTGGCGGTGTTCTGCGCCGTCGGCGGCGTCGAGCCGCAGTCCGAGACGGTCTGGCGCCAGGCCAACAAGTATCAGGTGCCGCGCCTGGCCTTCGTCAACAAGATGGACCGCGCCGGGGCCAATTTCCAGCGCGTCGTCAAGCAGATCCGCGACCGGCTCGGGGCCAATGCCGTACCGATCCAGTTGCCGATCGGCGCCGAAGAGCATTTCGCAGGCGTCATCGATCTCATCGGCATGCGCGCCATCTACTGGAACACCGAGAACATGGGTGTGAGCTACGAGGCCAGGGCCATCCCCGAGCCGCTCGTCGCCGAGGCCCAAAAAGCCCGTGAGTTCATGATCGAGTCGGCCGCCGAACAGTGCGACGACCTGATGGAAAAATACCTCGGCGACGGCGAGATGAGTGCCGAGGAGATCAAGCGCGGCCTGCGCGCCGGCGTGCTGGCCAACCGCCTGGTGCCGTGCCTGTGCGGCAGCGCCTTCAAGAACAAGGGCGTGCAGGCGATGCTCGACGCGGTGATCGAGCTGATGCCGTCGCCGGCTGATGTACCGCCGATCCGCGGCACGCTCGAGGACGACAGCGAAGGCCACCGCCGCAGTTCCGACGACGAGCCGTTCGCGGCACTGGCTTTCAAGATCGCAACCGATCCTTTCGTCGGCAGCCTCACTTTTATCCGCGTTTATTCCGGGGTCTTCAGTTCCGGCGACACGGTTTACAACCCGGTCAAGGGCAAGAAGGAGCGCGTCGGCCGTATCTTGCAGATGCACGCCAATACGCGCGAGGAACTCAAGGAAGTCCGGGCCGGCGACATCGCCGCCGCGGTCGGCCTCAAGGACGTGACCACCGGCGATACGCTGTGCAACCCGTCGCATGTGATCACCCTGGAGCGCATGGAGTTTCCCGAGCCGGTGATTTCGGTCGCCGTCGAGCCGAAAACCAAGAGCGACCAGGAAAAGATGGGCATGGCGCTCAGCAAACTGGCCCAGGAGGATCCGTCGTTCCGCGTCCGCACCGACGAGGAATCGGGCCAGACCATCATTTCCGGCATGGGCGAGTTGCACCTCGAAATCATCGTTGACCGGATGAAGCGCGAATTCAAGGTCGAGGCCAACGTCGGCAAGCCGCAGGTCGCCTACCGCGAAACGATCCGCAAGGCGGTCGAGGCCGAGGGCAAGTTCGTCCGCCAGTCGGGCGGCCGCGGCCAGTACGGCCACGTCAAGATCAAGCTCGAACCGACCGGCGAGGGCAACGGTTACGAATTCGAGAACGCCATCGTCGGCGGCGTGGTGCCGAAGGAATACATTGCGCCGGTCGACAAGGGTATCCGCGAGGCGATGCAAAACGGCGTCATCGCCGGCTATCCGGTCGTCGATTGCAAGGCGATCTTGTTCGACGGCTCGTATCACGAAGTCGATTCCTCGGAAATGGCCTTCAAGATCGCCGGCTCGATGGCCTTCAAGGAGGCGTGCCGGAAAGCCGATCCGGTACTGCTCGAACCGATCATGAAGGTCGAGGTGGTGACTCCGGAGGAATACATGGGCGACGTGATGGGCGACCTGAACCGCCGGCGCGGCATGGTCCAGGGCATGGAGGACGCGCCGGCCGGGAAGATCGTGCGCGCCAACGTGCCGCTCGCCGAGATGTTCGGCTACGCCACCGATCTGCGCTCGCAGACCCAGGGACGTGCGACCTACGCGATGGAGTTTTCGCACTATGCCGAGGCGCCGAGTAGCGTGACGCAGGAAATCGTCAAAAAAAGCGCCTGACCGGCCACCGCCGGACGATCGCCTTTGAACCTGAACCGTATCTATGAATAGAGGTAAACAACGTGGCCAAAGCAAAATTTGAACGAACCAAGCCGCACGTGAACGTGGGGACGATCGGGCATGTGGACCATGGCAAGACGACGCTGACGGCGGCGCTGACGAAGGTGTGCGCTGAGGCGCGCGGCGGCGAGTTTCGGGCGTACGACCAGATCGACAACGCGCCTGAGGAGCGGGCGCGGGGCATCACGATCGCGACGTCGCATGTGGAATACGAATCGGAGAAGCGGCATTACGCGCATGTGGACTGTCCGGGTCACGCCGACTACGTGAAGAACATGATCACCGGGGCGGCGCAGATGGACGGGGCGATTCTGGTGGTATCGGCGGCGGACGGGCCGATGCCGCAGACGCGGGAGCACATTTTGCTGGCCCGTCAGGTGGGTGTGCCGTACATACTAGTGTACCTGAACAAGGCGGACATGGTGGACGACGCGGAGCTTTTGGAGCTGGTGGAGATGGAGGTCCGGGAGCTGCTGTCGAGCTACGAATTTCCTGGCGACGACACACCGATTGTGGTGGGCTCGGCGCTGAAGGCGCTGGAAGGGGACGGCAGCGACATTGGGGTGCCGTCGATTCTGAAGCTGCTGGAGGAGATGGACCGTTACATCCCGGAGCCGGTGCGGGCGACGGACAAGCCGTTTTTGCTGCCGATCGAGGATGTATTTTCGATTTCGGGGCGCGGCACGGTGGTGACCGGGCGAGTAGAGCGCGGGATTGTGAAGGTGGGCGACGAAGTGGAGATTGTGGGGCTTAGAGAGACGGCGAAGACGACATGCACGGGCGTTGAGATGTTCCGCAAGCTGCTGGACGAGGGGCGGGCGGGCGACAACGTCGGGGTGCTGCTGCGCGGTACGAAGCGCGAGGAAGTGGAGCGCGGGCAGGTATTGGCGAAACCCGGAAGCATTACGCCGCACACCAAGTTCGAGGCGGAGGTGTATGTGCTGTCGAAGGAGGAAGGTGGGCGGCACACGCCGTTTCTGGAAGGGTACCGGCCGCAGTTTTATTTTCGGACGACGGACGTGACCGGCGCGGTGCACATGCCCGAGGGCGTGCAGATGGTGATGCCGGGCGACAACGTGAAGCTCAAGGTGGAGCTGATCGCGCCGATTGCGATGGAAGAGGGGCTGCGCTTTGCGATCCGCGAAGGCGGGCGCACGGTGGGCGCCGGCGTCGTTTCCAAGGTCATCGAGTGAGCGCCGGACTTTACCGCACGGCGTTTCAGCGGAGTATTTGAACATGGCTCAGCAACAGCGCATCAGAATCCGCCTCAAGGCGTTCGATCACCGCCTGATCGACCGCTCGGCGCAGGAGATCGTCGATACCGCGAAGCGGACCGGGGCCCAGGTGCTCGGCCCGATTCCGCTGCCGACGAAAAAGGAGCGCTATACCGTGCTGATTTCGCCGCACGTCAACAAGGACGCGCGCGACCAGTACGAGCTGCGCACCCACAAACGGATGATGGACATCATCGAGCCGAACGACAAGACCGTCGATGCGCTGATGAAGCTCGACCTGGCCGCCGGCGTCGATGTCCAGATCAAATTGTATTGAGGCGCGAACGATGAGCATCGGATTGATCGGCCGCAAACGCGGCATGACGCGGGTGTTCACCGAAGACGGCGCATCGCTGCCGGTCACGGTGATCGAAGCCGCGCCGAACCGGGTGACCCAAATCAAGACCGTGGAACAGGACGGCTACCGGGCGATCCAGGTGACCTGCGGCAGCCGCCGCCAGGGCCTGCTCGACAAGGCCGCCGCCGGGCATTACGCCCGCCACGGCGTCGAACCGGGCGAAGGTCTCTGGGAGTTCAGGCTCGCCGCCGGCGAAGGAGGCGACCTCGAAGCGGGCAGCGAAATGACCGTGACCCATTTCAGCGCCGGGCAGAAAGTGGATGTCAGCGGCGTCAGCAAGGGCAAAGGCTACGCCGGTACGGTCAAGCGGCACAATTTCGGCACCCAGGACGCGACGCACGGCAACTCGGTTTCGCACCGCGCACCGGGCGCCATCGGCCAGCGCCAGACCCCGGGCCGGGTCTTTCCCGGCAAGCGCATGTCGGGTCACCTCGGCAGCGAGAAAGTCACCGTGCAAAATACCGAGATCGTCAGAATCGACGCCGAGCGCAATCTGTTGTTGATCAAAGGGCCGGTGCCCGGCGCGCCGGGCGGCCACGTCGTCGTCATGCCGGCCGGTCGGGCGGGAGGTCGATGATGGAACTGGCGCTCAAAGAAGGCGGCAATCTCAAGCTGAACGACGCGGTCTTCAGCCGCGATTTCGGCGAAGCGCTGGTCCACCAGGTGGTCGTTGCCTACCTGGCCGGCGGCCGGGCCGGAACTAAGGCGCAGAAAACCCGCTCGCAGGTGGCCGGTGGCGGCCGCAAGCCGTGGAAGCAGAAAGGCACCGGCCGGGCGCGCGCCGGCACGATCCGCAGCCCGCTGTGGCGCGGCGGCGGCAAAACCTTCGCCGCAGTGCCGCGCGATCACAGCCAAAAGGTCAATCGCAAGATGTATCGCGCCGCGATGCAGGCGATTTTTTCCGAACTGGTCCGGCAGAACCGCCTCGATGTGGTCAAGGCGATTCCGCTCGAGGCGCCTAAAACGGCGCAGCTCGCCGCCTGGCTCGGTGGGTTCGACGGCCGGCGGGTTCTGATCCTGGTCGATGAATTGGCGATGGATCTTTATCTCGCGGCGCGCAATCTGCCCGACGTCGCGGTCAGCGAGGCGGCGCTGGTCGATCCGGTCAGCCTGGTCGGCGCCGACCGGGTGATCGCCACCGCCGATGCGATTAAACGGATCGAGGAATGGCTGTCATGAAAAACGAGCGTTTGTACAAGGTGCTGCTTCGGCCGCACGTTTCGGAAAAAGCGGCCCGTTTGCAGGCCGAGGCGAACCAGTACGTCTTCGAGGTGGCGCGCGATGCGACCCGCGACGAAGTGCGCGCCGCAGTCGAGCTGATGTTCGGCGAAGGCCAGGGCAAGATCGAGGTCACCGGCGTGCGCATCGTCAATGTGCCGTCGCGGCGCACCGGCTACCGCGGCCGCCGCGGCCGCCAGGGCGGCTGGAAGAAAGCGTACGTCCGGCTGGCCGCCGGGCAGAGCATCGAACTTAGCGAAGCGGACAAGGCGTAAGGAGCAGCATCATGGCGATCGTCAAGGCCAAACCCACTTCGCCCGGCCGCCGCGGCGTGGTCAGCGTCAAGCATGACCACCTGCACAAGGGCGGGCCGTATAAGCCGCTCGTCGAAAAGAAATCGGCGACCGGCGGGCGCAACAACGCCGGCCGGGTGACGACCCGGCATCAGGGCGGCGGCCACAAGCAGCGTTACCGGCTGGTCGATTTCAAACGCAACAAAGACGGCATCACAGCGCGCGTCGACCGCATCGAGTACGACCCGAACCGTACCGCGCACCTGGCACTTTTGGTCTATCGCGACGGCGAGCGGCGTTACATCGTTGCGCCGAAGGGTTTGAACGCCGGCGACGAGGTGATGAGCGGCCGCGAGGCGCCAATCCGGCCCGGCAATTGCCTGCCGCTGCGCAACGTGCCGGTGGGCTCTGCCGTGCACTGCGTCGAACTCAAGCCCGGCAAGGGCGCGCAACTGGCGCGCAGCGCTGGGGCCAGTATCCAACTCGTCGCCCGCGAGGGTGATTACGCGACGCTGCGCCTGCGCTCCGGTGAAATGCGCAAGGTCCACGCCCGGTGCCGGGCGACGATCGGCGAAGTGTCGAACGGCGAGCACAACCTCGAGAAGCTCGGCAAGGCCGGCGCCAAGCGCTGGCGCGGCATCCGGCCGACGGTGCGCGGCGTGGCGATGAATCCGGTCGATCACCCGCACGGCGGCGGCGAAGGCCGCACATCCGGCGGCCGCCACCCGGTGTCGCCGTGGGGTACGCCGACCAAGGGTTACAAAACCCGCAGCAACAAGCGCACGCAGAAATTGATCGTGCGGCGCCGAAACGCGAAATGACCAGGATTTTGACCGGGCATTCCGGGAACTCATGAAGCATCAAGGCCAACAGGAAATCAGAAATGCCACGTTCACTGCGTAAAGGACCGTTCGTCGATCACCACCTTGCCGGCAAGGTCGAGGCGGCGGTGGCTGCAAACAGCAAACGGCCGATCAGAACCTGGTCGCGGCGCTCGATGATCCTGCCGGAGATGGTGGGTCTGACCATCGCCGTGCACAACGGCAAGCAGCACGTGCCGGTTCTGATCAACGAGAACATGGTCGGCCACAAGCTCGGCGAGTTCGCGCCGACCCGGACCTTCCGCGGTCACTCTGGCGACCGCAAGACGGCGAAAACTTGACGGTCCGAATTTTCAAGGTGAACTGAGTCATGGAAACCAAGGCCATATTACGCAACGCCAGAATCTCGCCGCAGAAGGCGCGGCTGGTCGCCGACCTGGTACGCGGCCTGCCCGTCGAGCGCGCCGAACAGGTGCTCGCGCTGTCGCCGAAAAAAGGCGCGCGGCTGGTCCGCAAGGTGCTGCTCTCGGCGGTGTCGAACGCCGAGCACAACGCCGGGGCCGATATCGACGAGCTGAAGATCAACCGCATCTATGTCGATGAAGGAACGGTGCTCAAACGCGGCATGCCGCGCGCCCGCGGACGTTACAACCGAATTACCAAACGGACCAGCCACATCACCGTGGCGGTCAGCGACGAGTAAGGATCGAGCATGGGACAGAAAGTACACCCGACAGGCATCCGCCTCGGGATCTCGAAGGACTGGAACGCCAAGTGGTTCGCCGGCAACGGCGAATACGCCGCGTTGTTGTCCTCGGATCTGAAGCTGCGGCGCTTCATCGAAAAGCGGCTGAAGGACGCGGCGGTCAGCCTGATCCAGATCGAGCGGCCGGCGAAAAGCGCCAAGATCACGATCCACACCGCCCGCCCGGGTATCGTCATCGGCAAAAAAGGCGAGGACATCGAGCGCCTGCGCCGCGAGGTCACCGATCTGCTCGGCGCCCCGGTGCACATCACCGTCAACGAAATCCGCAAGCCGGAGATCGACGCGACGCTGGTTGCCCAGGGCATCGCCGATCAGCTCGAGCGGCGCGTGATGTTTCGCCGCGCAATGAAGCGCGCCGTCGGCAACGCCATGCGGCTCGGCGCCCAGGGCATCAAGGTGATGATCGCCGGCCGTCTCAACGGTGCCGACATCGCCCGCACCGAATGGTATCGCGAAGGCCGTGTGCCGCTGCACACGCTGCGTGCCGATATCGATTACGGCACCGCCGTGGCCCGGACCACCTACGGCGTGCTTGGCGTCAAGGTCTGGATTTACAAGGGCGAGGTTTTTGACCTGCCGAACGCCGCCGGTGGTGAAGCCGAGGCGCGGAGCGGAGCGCGGAGCTAAGTCATGCTGCAACCGAAGCGTAGCAAATACAGAAAGCAGATGAAGGGCCGCAACCGCGGCCTGGCACAGGTGGGCAACCGCGTCAGTTTCGGCGAGTTCGGACTGAAAGCGGTGACCCGCGGCCACCTAAGCGCCCGCCAGATCGAAGCGGCGCGCCGCGCCATCACCCGCCACGTCAAGCGCGGCGGCAAACTGTGGATCCGGGTCTTCCCCGACAAGCCGATCACCAAAAAGCCCGTCGAAGTGCGGATGGGCAAAGGCAAGGGCAACGTCGAATTCTGGGTGGCGCCGGTCCAGCCCGGGCGTATGCTTTACGAAATCCAGGGCGTCAGCGAGGAAGTCGCGCGCCAGGCTTTCGCCCGCGCCGCCGCCAAGCTGTCGGTGCGGACCACCTTCGTCAGCCGGAGCATGCTGTGATGAAAGCGACGGATTTGCACGCCAAAACGCCGGCCGAACTCGAACAGGAACACGAGGCGCTGCTGCGCCAGCAGTTTGCGCTGCGCATGCAGAAAAGCACCGGGCACTTGACCGATACCAGCCAGTTGCGCAAGGTGCGGCGCAACATTGCACGCCTAAAACAAGTGATCAGTGAAAAACGCGGAGGAACCGCCGCATGACGAACGTTACACCGGCCAAGCGCACCCAGGTGGGGCGCGTGATCAGCAACAAGATGGACAAAACGGTGACGGTCCTGCTCGAACGGCGCGTCAAACACGCGCTGTACGGCAAGTACATCACCCGGGCGACCAAGGTGCACGCCCATGACGCGGCCAACGAGTGCGGCGAAGGCGATACGGTGCGGATCGCCGCCTGCCGGCCCCTGGCAAAAACCAAAAGCTGGACGGTCGTCGAGATCGTCGAGCGCGCGGTCTGAAACGGCGCGAGGTAACTACGATGATTCAGATGCAAAGTGTGCTCGATGCCGCCGACAATAGCGGCGCCCGCAAAGTGATGTGCATCAAGGTGCTCGGCGGCTCGAAGCGGCGCTACGCCGGGATCGGCGACGTGATCAAGGTTTCGGTCAAAGATGCGATCCCGCGCGGCAAGGTCAAGAAAGGTGAGGTCTACAACGCCGTGGTCGTGCGCACCGCCAAGGGCGTCAGGCGGTCGGACGGGTCGCTGATCCGTTTCGACGGTAACGCCGCGGTGCTGCTCAACAACAAGCTGGAGCCGATCGGGACGCGCATATTCGGGCCGGTGACGCGCGAGCTGCGCTCCGAGAAATTCATGAAGATCGTCTCGCTGGCGCCCGAAGTGCTGTGAGCGACGAGGAATGACGATGAGACGGATACGCAAAGGCGACGAAGTGCTGGTCATTACCGGGCGCAGCAAGGGTAAACGCGGCCACGTGCTGAAAGTGCTGCCCGGCGGCGAGAACCTGCTCGTCGAAAACGTCAACCTGGTCAAGCGCCATACCAAGCCGGATCCCAGGCGCCAGCCGCCGGGCGGCGGCATCATCGAGAAGGAAGCGCCGATCCACGTTTCCAACGTGATGCTTTACAACCCGGTGACACGCCAGGGCGACCGCGTCGGTTTCCGCTGCCTGGAGGACGGCCGCAAGGTCCGCACCTTCCGCTCCACCGGCGAAGTCGTGGATATTTGAGGACGATGACGATGAAGGCGAGACTGGAACAATTTCACAGCGACAAGGTCGCACCGGATCTGATCGCCCGGTTCGGGTACAAGAACCCGATGCAGGTGCCGCGGCTCACCAAGATCACGGTCAACTGCGGCACCGGAGAAGCGGTGGCCAACAAAAAGGTGATCGATTCGGCGCTCGGGGATCTGGCCAAGATCACCGGCCAGCAGCCGGTGGTCACCAAGGCCCGCAAGTCGGTGGCCAGCTTCAAGATCCGCGACGGTTATCCGATCGGCGTGATGGTCACGTTGCGGCGCCGCAAAATGTACGAGTTTCTCGACCGGCTGATCAACATCGCGATTCCCCGGACCCGCGATTTTCGCGGCCTCAATCCGCGGTCGTTCGACGGCCGGGGCAATTACAACCTTGGGGTCAAGGAACAGATCATATTCCCCGAAGTGCATTTTGACGAAGTGGACGCGGTGCGCGGCATGGATATCGCCATCACCACGACCGCCAGAAACGATGAGGAGGCGCGGGCGCTGCTCGAGGCGTTCGGCTTCCCGTTCCGCAATCGATAGGACAGCGAAATGGCCAAAACCTGCATGCTCGAACGTGAAAAGCGGCGCCTCAAACTGGCGGTGCGCTATGCCGCAAAGCGCGCTGAACTGAAGAAACTGATCGCCGATCCGGCCACGCCTTACGAGGAAAAAACCGCGGCGATCAACAAGTTGAATAAGTTGCCGCGCAACTCCAGCCCGTCGCGCCAACGCAAACGCTGCGCGGTGACTGGACGGTCGCGCGGTTATTACCGCAAATTCGGCCTGTCGCGCACGGCATTGCGCGAGGCGACGATGCGCGGCGACGTACCCGGCCTGCGCAAGGCCAGTTGGTGAGCCGGGTGAAGACCGTTATGGAGATTGAAGCATCATGAGCATGAGCGACCCGATTGCCGACATGCTGACCCGCATCCGCAATGCGCAGGCCGTGCGCAAGCAGAAAGTCGGCATGCAGTATTCCAAAATCAAGGAAGGGATCGCCCGCGTCCTGAAGGACGAGGGCTATATCCTCGACTTTTACAGCACAGCGGAGGGCAGCCATAAAAAGCTCGTCATCGCGCTGAAGTATGTTGCCGGGCGCGGTGTAATCGATAGCCTGGAGCGGCTCAGCCGCCCGGGCTTGCGCCGGTATCGCGGCAAGGGCGAACTGCCCAGGGTGCGAGGCGGTCTCGGCATCGTCATCGTCAGCACCTCGAAGGGCATCATGAGCGATGCCCGGGCCCGCGCCGAAGGGTGCGGCGGCGAGATGCTGTGCGCAGTGGCGTGAGGTAACCCGATATGTCCAGAGTCGCAAAACAACCCCTGGTCCTGCCGACCGGCGTGGAATTCAAGCAGGCCGACGAGCAGATGACGGTCAAGGGCCCGAAAGGAACCTTGAGCATGGTGCTGGCCGGCCAGGTTGAAGTGGCGCTCAACGACGGCACCTTGCAGGTCGCTCCGGCCAACGCTGCGGCGGACGCCGTGGCCGGTACCGTGCGCGCCTTGCTCGGCAACATGGTGACTGGCGTCACCCAGGGTTTCGAGCGCCGTTTACAGCTCGTCGGCGTCGGCTACCGCGCCCAGGCGCAGGGTAATACGCTCAATCTGACGCTCGGCTTCTCGCACCCTGTTGAGTACCGGGCGCCCGAAGGGATCACCATTGAAACCCCGAGCCAGACCGAGATCGTCGTGCGCGGCATCGACAAACAGCGCGTCGGCCAGACGGCCGCCGAGATCCGCGCCTTCCGCCCGCCGGAGCCGTACAAGGGCAAGGGCGTGCGTTATGCCGACGAGCGCATTTCACTGAAGGAAGCGAAGAAGGCGTGATCTTGTTGATCGCGCCGCCGATCGCCCCAATTGATTACCGATATCGAATGAGATCGAGAACGACATGAACCGCAAGAAAGCAAGCCGCCTGCGCCGCGCCCGCCGGTCCAGGTCGCAGATCCGCCGCCTCGGCGTACCGCGCCTGTCGGTGCACCGCAGCGGCCGCCATCTTTACGCCCAGGTCATCGCCCCGGATGGCGGTACCGTGCTGGCTGCGGCCAATACGTTGCAGAAGGCGGTGCGCGAGACGCTCGGCGACGCTTCGACGTCAGACCGGGCGGCCGCGGCGGCGGTCGGCAAGACGATCGCCGAGCGGGCTGTGGCGGCCGGCGTCGAAGCGGTCGCTTTCGACCGTTCCGGGTTCAAATATCACGGCCGGATCAAGGCGCTGGCGGATGCGGCGCGTGAATCCGGCCTCAAATTCTGACGAAGGTCCAAGCGATGTCCGCGAATTTTGAAAGCAACGACGACGGCCTGATCGAAAAACTGGTCGCCGTCAACCGCGTCGCCAAGGTCGTCAAGGGCGGCCGCCAGTTCGGCTTCACGGCGCTGACCGTGATCGGCGACGGCAACGGCAAGGTCGGCTTCGGTTACGGCAAGGCCCGTGAAGTCCCGGTGGCAATCCAGAAAGCGATGGATCAGGCGCGGCGCAACATGGTCGATATCCCGCTGAAGGAGGGGACGCTGTGGCACCCGATCAAGGCGCGGCACGCCGGCTCGCGGGTTTACATGCAGCCGGCGTCGCAGGGCACCGGCGTGATCGCCGGCGGCCCGATGCGCGCCGTCTTCGAGGCGGTCGGTGTGCACGACGTGCTGGCCAAGAGCAACGGCTCGAACAACCCGATCAATCTCGTCCGCGCCACGGTCAAGGGCCTGCTGGCGATGGATTCGCCGGAGCGCATCGCTTACAAGCGGGGCAAGACGGTGGAAGAGATACTCGCCAATCACGAGGCGCACCATGGCTAGGAAAAAACAGGCACAATTGAAAGTGACGCTGGTCAAAGGCCTGCGCGGGGTCATACACCACCACCGCGCCACGGTGCGCGGCCTGGGTCTCAGGCGGACGAACCATTCGGTGGTCGTCGCCGACGTGCCGGAAATGCGCGGCATGATCAACAAGGTCAATTACCTGCTGCGCGTGGAGCCGGCGTGAGGCAGCCACTGGTTACCACATCGGCGAACGCGCTACAAGGAATCGGAACGACATGAAACTGAACACGCTCAAACCGCAACCCGGCAGCCGGCCGGCCCGGACCCGGGTCGGGCGCGGCATCGGCTCGGGCCTCGGCAAGACCGCGGGGCGCGGCCACAAAGGCCAGAAAGCCAGGGCCGGTGGCTATCACAAGGTCGGCTTCGAGGGCGGCCAGATGCCGCTGCAGCGCCGCCTGCCGAAGTTCGGCTTCGTCTCGCCGCACAAGGGCGAGAGCGCCGAGCTGCGCCTTTACCAGCTTGCCGTGCTGGCTGACGGCGAAGTCACGATGGCCGCGCTGCGCGCCGCCGGGCTGATCGGCCATCGTGTCAAAAAAGTCAAATTGACCAACACCGGTGAAGTGACCCGGCCGTACAAGGTCAGTGGCATCGCCGTTACCCGTGGCGCCCGCGAGGCGATCGTCAAGGCCGGAGGCAGTGTCGTCTGATGTCCCGTTCACCCTCGCAGATGGCGGGCATGTTCAGCGGCATCGGCCGCCTGCAGGAACTGCGCCAGCGCCTGTTGTTCCTGCTCGGCGCGCTTTTGGTGTTCCGCCTGGGTACCTTCATCCCGGTTCCCGGCGTCAACCCGCTGGCTCTTTTGCAGTTCATGGAGCAGCAGCGCGGCACGATCATCGACGTCTTCAATATGTTCTCCGGTGGCGCGCTCGGGCGCTTTTCGCTGTTTGCGTTAGGCGTGATGCCGTACATCTCGGCGTCGATCATCCTGCAGTTGATGGGCACCGCGATCCCGCAATTGCAGCAATTGCGCAAAGAGGGTGAAAGCGGGCGGCGCAAGATCATTCAATACACCCGCTATCTGACGGTCGTGTTGGCCGGCGTCCAGGGCATGAGCATCGCCCTGGCGCTGCAGAACCAGACCGCCGGCGCCGGGCAGCCGATCGTGCTGGCCCCGGGACCGGGATTCATTTTTATCGCGCTGGTGTCGCTGACCGCCGGGACGATGTTCCTGATGTGGCTCGGCGAGCAGATCACCGAACGCGGCATCGGCAACGGCATTTCGATGCTGATTTTCGCCGGTATCGTCGCCGGCCTGCCGAGCGCCATCGCCGCGACGATCGAACTGGCGCGTACCGGGCAACTGAACACCGCGGTCGTGCTGCTGATCCTGTTGCTGGTTGTGGCGGTCACCGCCTTCGTGGTCTTTGTCGAACGCGGCCAGCGGCGGATCACAGTCAACTACGCCCAGAGGCAGGGGCGCCGGGCGTACAGCAGCCAGTCGTCGCACCTGCCGCTGAAGATCAATATGTCAGGCGTAATTCCGGCGATCTTCGCTTCCAGCCTGGTGCTGTTTCCGGCGACGCTCTCCACCTGGGTCGGCCAGTCAACCGGCGGCGTGCGCTGGCTGCAGCAGATCGCCGGGCAATTGAGCCCCGGCCAGCCGACTTATATCGCGCTCTATGGGGCGCTGATCGTTTTTTTCTGTTTCTTTTATACCGCGATCGTCTTCAATTCCCGCGAGACGGCGGATAATCTGAAAAAATCGGGTGCTTTCATTCCCGGTATCCGGCCCGGGCAACAGACGGCGGAATACCTCGACAAGGTGCTGACCAAGCTGACCGCAGTCGGTGCCTTGTACCTGGCCGGCGTCTGCCTGCTGCCCGAGTTTCTGATCGCCGAGTTCAGCGTGCCGTTCTACTTCGGCGGCACCTCGCTTCTGATCATCGTCGTCGTGATCATGGATTTCATCGCCCAGGTGGATGCGCATCTGATGTCGCATCAGTACGACAGCCTGCTGAAGAAAGCCAACCTCAAGGGCTATGGCCGCAGCGGCGTCGTCAGACGCTGAACGGCCCCAACAACAGAGGAATGCCACCATGAAAGTTCAGGCTTCGGTCAAGAAAATCTGCCGCCAGTGCAAGATCGTGCGCCGTAACGGCGTGGTCTACGTGATCTGCAAAGAGGCCAGGCACAAGCAGCGCCAGGGTTGAGGGTGTCCGGTTCGGGGCCCGTGAGGAGGCGTGTCCTCGCCGCTGCCCGGCGGGCCGCGCCCGGAAACGGGGCGGGGGGCGCTCTTGTCCAGGTGGGCGGCAATTGTTATAATGGTGCGTTACAGTCCGGATTCCCGGTTTCCCGCCGAACCCGCCCGGGACGGTGCGCAGACCGGCCGGAGCCGGAACCGTACCGATCGATGTTGACCGGCCGTCACCGGCCGTAATGTTTTGCGCTGTGCCGCGGCACGGCAGTATGGAGTATAGACGATGGCGCGTATCGCTGGTGTCAATTTACCGATCCAAAAACACGCCTGGGTGGCGCTGACCGGCATCTATGGAATCGGCCGCCCGCGGGCCCTGAAAATCTGCCAAGCGGCCGGTGTCGAACCGGGGCGCAAGGTACGCGACCTGACCGACGGCGAGGTCGAGAACCTGCGCGCCCAGGTCGGGCGCTTCGTCGTCGAGGGCGATCTGCGCCGCGAAGTGGCGATGAGCATCAAGCGCCTGATGGATGTCGGCTGCTATCGCGGCATGCGTCACCGCCGCGGCCTGCCGGTGCGCGGCCAGCGCAGCCGGACCAATGCCCGGACCCGCAAAGGTCCGCGCCGCCCGATCCGCAAGTAATCCGGGTCTTCAGACGCCGGTTATCGAACACAGAAGCAAGGTTGATCCGCATGGCCAAACCCGCCGCCTCGCACAAGAAAGTCCGCAAGGTCGTCACTGACGGCATTGCGCACATTCATGCCTCGTTCAACAACACGATCATTACGATCACCGACCGCCAGGGTAATACGCTTTCCTGGGCGACGTCCGGCGGTGCCGGGTTCAGTGGCTCGCGCAAGAGCACACCGTTCGCGGCGCAGGTTGCCGCCGAGGCGGCGGGCCGGGCGGCGCTCGATTACGGCCTCAAAAACCTCGAAGTGCATGTCAACGGCCCCGGCCCCGGGCGCGAATCCTCGGTGCGCGCGTTGAATGCGGTCGGCTACCGGATCAGCAACATCATCGACAAAACCCCCATTCCGCACAACGGTTGCCGGCCGCCGAAACGGCGCCGGGTCTGACCGGAGGCAGACAAGATATGGCACGATATTTAGGTCCCCGTTGCAAACTGGCGCGGCGCGAAGGCGCAGACCTCGGCCTGACCAGCCCGGCGCGCGGTCTGGAATCGAAATGCAAACTGACGCAGGCTCCGGGCCAGCACGGCACCGCACGCCGCCAGAAAGTCTCGGATTATGCCTTGCAGTTGCGCGAGAAGCAGAAACTGCGCCGGACTTACGGCATACTCGAGCGCCAGTTCCGCAACTACTACAAAAAGGCGGCCCAGCAGCGCGGCGCTACCGGCCACAATCTGTTGCGCCTGCTCGAATGCCGCCTGGACAACGTCGTTTACCGCATGGGCTTCGCGGTGACCCGTGCCCAGGCCCGGCAACTGGTCAGCCATCGCTGCGTCGAAGTCAACGGCAAAGTGGTCAACATTCCGTCTTCGCCAGTCAAACCCGCCGACGTGATCACCATCCGCGACAAGGCCCAAAAGCAGTTGCGCATTGCCGAGGCGCTGAAGATCAGCCAGGAAATGGATCTCCAGCCCACCTGGGTGGATGTTGACGGCGGCAAGCTGTCCGGGGTGTTCAAAAGCGTCCCCGACCGCGCTGACCTGCCGCTGGACATCAACGAAAATCTGATCGTCGAGCTTTATTCGAAATAAACCCGGCGACCAGGCCGCACCGCCTCCCGGTTCGCTTCCGGCCGGCGTGCTTCCCGCTCCGGGCCGCCGGCGCCCAGGACGGCGCCTCAGGCGTTCAGTGCAGTGTTATGAAACGATTGAGAGTGTGATAGATGACAGCTTCCAGCAGCATCAAGCTCGAAAACCTGTTGAAACCGAAGAGTGCCGTTGTCGAGCGCTTAACGCCGAGCCACGCGAAAATCGTGCTCGAACCGCTGGAGCGCGGCTTCGGGCATACGCTTGGCAACGCCCTGCGCCGCGTGCTGCTCTCGTCGGTACCGGGTTGCGCCGTGACCGAAGTCGAAATCGAAGGCGTGCAGCATGAATACAGCGTCGCCGAGGGTTTGCAGGAGGACGTGATCGACGTCATGCTCAACCTCAAGCAGCTGGCCCTGCGCATGAACGGCAAGGAACGCGCCGAGCTGACGCTGAAAAAGAAAGGCCAGGGCGCAGTGACCGCCGCCGACATCGCCGCCGACCACTCGGTCGAGGTTGTCGATCCGCAATACGTCATCTGCCACCTGACCCGCGACAGCGAGATCACGATGCGGCTGGTTGTCGAACGGGGCACCGGTTACCGTCCGGCGGTCCGCGTCCAGAGTGACGAACTCGAAAGCCCGGCGCCGATCGGCCGGCTGCTGCTCGATGCTTCATTCTGCCCGGTCAGGCGCGTCGCCTATGCCGTGGAAGCGGCGCGCGTCGAACAGCGCACCAACCTCGACCGGCTGGTGCTCGACATCGAAACCAACGGTAGCATGGATTGCGAGGACGCCGTCAAATACGCCGCCAACGTCCTCGCCGATCAGTTGTCGGTTTTTGGCGATTTCACCGCCCGCGACGAGCGCCAGGCAGCCAGCGGACGGCAGATGCTCGATCCGATCCTGTTGCGCCCGATCGATGAACTCAACCTGACGGTGCGCTCGACCAATTGTCTGAAGGCTGAGAACATCATGTACGTCGGCGAGTTGGTGCAGCGCACCGAAAATGAATTATTGAAGACCCCAAACCTGGGCAAGAAATCGCTGGTTGAGATCAAGGACGTCCTGGCGACGCACAATCTCAGCCTCGGCATGGTGATCGGCAACTGGCCGCCGCCCGGCCTGACCGGCGCCGACTGAGCGCAATATAAACCAGGAGTCAAGATCATGCGCCACCTCAAATCCGGCCGCAAACTGAACCGCAACAGCAGCCACCGCCGCGCCATGTTCCGCAACATGGCCTCGTCGCTGTTCAAACACGAAACGATCACCACCACGCTGCCCAAGGCCAAGGAACTGCGCCGCGTCGCCGAACCGTTGATCACTCTGGCCCGCACCGATTCGGTCGCCAATCGCCGGTTGGCCTTCGCCCGGCTGCGTGACCAGGACGTCGTGGACAAGTTATTCACTGAACTTGGGCCGCGTTTCGCGACCCGCCCGGGTGGTTATCTCCGTATCCTGAAATGCGGTTTCCGCGTCGGCGACGCCGCGCCTTTGGCGCTGGTCGAATTGCTCGACCAACCGGTTGCCGAGGACACTGCGCAGGCCGCTTGATTTTTTTGTTTCATCAAATCAATCGATAAACGCCTAAGCTGCCGAAAATACATCATATCTCTTATCAAAAGCGCCAAGAATGACTGGTTTGCAACGGCGAGGTAAATGACCGATCTCACCACGAAGAGCACGAAGGCTTGATTCGGTAAATCCCATCCTTCCTGACCTTCGTGGTGAGTATTCTTCTCGTATCTTTTTCGGCCATATCGTTTTTTGGCCATTCGGTCACTTGCGCAGAGCCGGTCTTTTCCCTGCTCGCGGGGGCGGGTTAGGGCCTGATCCGGACTTAGATCCTGGGGGTGGGGCAGGCATCAGTGATGCGCCGTTTTATTCGATCCGGGTGATATATGATGTCCCAGGCCGCAACGCCGCTCGCCGCGGAGATCGGGCGGCGGATCAAAACTGCCGGAGCGCTCCGCTTTCGCGAGTATATGGCGCTTTGCCTGTACCACCCGCAGCACGGCTATTACACTTCGCCCGCCAACCCGTTCGGTGCTGCGGGCGATTTTGTCACCGCTCCTGAACTTGGCCCGCTGTTCGCTCGCAGCCTGGCGCGCGCCTTGGCACCGCTGGCTGAGTCATTCGCCGGCGATTATGAAATCGTCGAAATCGGTTCAGGCAGCGGCCGTTTGGCGCGCGATCTGATCACTGCCCTGACCGCTGCCGGATGGCCGCCGGTACGGTATCGAATCGACGAGATCAGCCCGGCAATGCGCCGGCGGCAGGCAGAGTTGCTGGCCGACTTGCCGGCCGAACTCCGCTCGCGCCTCACCTGGGATGGCGGCGGTGCGGTGGACGATCTGCCGCGGCTCGTCGTGGCCAACGAAGTACTCGATGCGCAGCCGGTATCCCGGGTTCTGCGACGCGCCGGGGCGTGGGTCGAGTTGGGTGTGGCGCTGGCCGGCGAGCGCTTCGAATGGTGCGAGATGCCCCCCGAGCCGTCCACCGGCGAGCGGCTTGCCGCCCTGGAGCGCGATCTCGATTACCCCTGGCCGGACGATTATCTGAGCGAAGTCCATCCCGAGATCGCCCCGGCGCTCGCTGCCTGGACCTCCGGTTTCAGCCACGGCGCCGTCATCCTCGTCGATTACGGTTATCCGCGCCGCGAGTTCTACCTTCCGGAGCGCTCGATGGGCACGTTGCTCTGCCACCACCGGCACCGGGCCCATGACGATGCGCTGCTGGCGCCGGGGACGCAGGATCTGACCGCCTTCGTCGATTTCACGACAGTGGCCGAAGCGGCCGATGCGCTCGGTCTGGATGTGCTCGCTTACACCAGCCAGGCCGAGTTTCTTCTGGCCGCCGGCATCCTCGATGCACTCGCGGTAGGCGGCGGCAACGCCGCCGAAGCACGTCGGCTGTTGCTGCCCGGCGAAATGGGCGAGCGCTTCCAGGTGATGGTGCTCGGCCGGGGTATCGACCCGGCGCTGCTGCCCAAGGCCGCCGACTGGCGGCATCGGTTGTGACACAAAAAAGCCGGGGGGTAACCCAACCGCCCTGCAGATGCCCCGGAGATGCAGTTGTTTCTTTTTATTCCCGCCTGCCTGTGCGTGTACGCACGCAGACAGGCGTATGCGGGAAGCCAGTAAAACTATTTTTCACCACGAAGATAAGTATGGACTCCTCCCCCCTATCTCGGCATCGAAGTTCCAGACTGAGATAATAGGATTTTCAGTCAACCAGAAGAGGATGAGTTCGCGATGAATATTAACCCAACTGTTGCATCAATTCCCGGGATTCTCGGTCAAGCTGGTGAGTACAGCTTGTCCGATTGCCCGACATATGCGTCGGGAATGCAATTTGAACGGCCGCAGGCCGGCCCGTTGGGACAGGGCGAAGGCAGGACTGCCCGAGTAAAAACCGTAGTCATTCTACGGTTCGAGGGCAAGCGGGCATGAGAACCAATCTCGGCATTCCGCGCCGCCGTCCCGGTAGGTTGCGTCCCAAACGCCCGCGGGCGGCGTCCATCGGCTGGGCGATAGAATCACTATCGCCTGCGCCTCGCTCCTTGCCCGCGGGCGTTTGGGAACGCAACGCGGCTCGTGCGGAATGCCGAGATTGGTTCTCTATGCGCCGCCCGCTTGGGCGAGAAACCGGGCGCGTCACCCCAGGTGAATTCGATGCTTTAACTAAAATTCTTATAACTTATTGATTTAATGAAGAAATATATAAATTCCAGCAAAATTTATGCAACTGTTGGGTTAAGCTTATTTCGTGATCGGTGATGTGCTTAGTTCTATCCAGGATACCAACTTGGCATTTCCAAACGCGGCAGGTCAGCGGGTACCGCTTTGGCCGGCAAAGTTTCAAAATGGCCTCCAACTCCATAAAATAGAAGCTGTGCAACAGGCATTGGCTAGTCAACGGAACAATTGATGAGGCAGCAAGATGAACCTTCGCGTATATCAATTTATTGGATTAGTCTTGTTACTGTTAAGTTGTTCAGATAGCAGATATCGAGCCGGTGACATGGACATTCGCGATTATTATGAAGATGAGCGGGTGATTGAACTGGCCGTGGCAGCCAGGGAGGGTAATTTGGCTCGTGTCGATGAATTAATCGCTGAAGGCGTCGATGTGAATGCTGTTGGTAAACAGGGTATGACACCCTTGTTGTGGACACTGTTGAAAGGAAAAAAGGGTTTTGAGCATTTGTTAAAACATGGAGCCAATCCAAACTATACTATGCCGAACGGTGATTCCGTGATCTATTTGGCCGCAGAAATTCCGGATTCTTATTACCTTGAAACAGCTCTTGCCTATGGTGGTGATCCCAACTACTTTGATCCAAGTCTTCATCGGACAGTTATATTCAGCGCCATAATAGCTTATCAAATCAAGAATGTTGAAATTCTGATTAGATCTGGCACTGATCTGAATTTTAAGGACGGCTCTGGTTCAACTCCTTTAATGATGGCTGCATCTTTAAACAGCTATGATATTACATATTTACTACTTGAGGCAGGAGCAGACTTCACTATCACTAATAATGGCAAAACCATTGTATACCCGCTTGAGAATAACGGCATTGATCCGAACAACCGACTTTACGAGTGGCGGCAAAAGGTCATCGCTTTCTTGCGCGAACGTGGCGTTGAGGTTAATCCTAAAATCCCTTAAGCTCATTCCCGGCGGTTATTATGAGAACTCTGCAATGCAATCGGCAATGTCACCGGTACTAAACAAGTCACCCAGTTGTTCGGCTGGAACACGACGCACCGCAAGCCGGCCTGTGTTTACACCGCGACGGGCAATGTCGCCTGGAACAGCAGTGTCCAAAGCTGCACCTTCACCCCCACGGGCGCCTGGTCCAAGATGGCGATGGGATACGACGCCTTCGGCAATCCGACAGGAGAGGCGGTGACCGCCAGCGGCGGGGTGTCCCAGGCCCGGGTCACCACCATGAGCTACAGTACCGGCGCCAGCGCCGGCTATTTCCCGATCTCGGTCACCAATCCGCTGAACCAGATCGTGCGGATGACGCACGATGCGCGCGAGGGCAACGTGATCGAACTGGTGGATGTGAAGGGTCAGACGGTCCGGATGATTTACGACGCCTTCGGGCGGGAGATCGAGCGCTATTTTCCGGTGAGTCCGGACGGCACGATCGCCACCACGGTGACCGATCCGGAAGTGAATCCGGCCAGACCCCGCACTATGCGCCGCGCTCCAGCACCCGCTATGAGTGGGTGGGAGGCTGCCCGGGCACGGGCTGCGGCGCCACGGGCCCGGTCTACACCGTCAAGAACCTGACCGACGGCAGCCCGGTGGTGACCGAGACCTTCGACCGGATGAACCGGGTGGTGCAGCGGCAGACCAACGGCTTCAACGGCACGATCACCGAGACGATGGCCCATACCGGGCGCGGCCAGGTGAAAGAAGTGAGCGAACCCCGCCTGCCGGCCGCCCCTGAGGTTCTGACCCGATTCACCTACGATCCACTCGGCCGGCCGGCGACCAAGCTTCAGCCGCAGCCCTTGAGCGGCGAGCGCCGGACCACCTACCAGTACGCCGGCCTGGAAACCACGATCTGGGTGATGGCCAACGGCGGCGAGCCGGGCACGGCCCAGTGCAGCTTCGGCAACCCGGGCGGTACGCTGGCACTCGGCGACCGGCTCTGCGTCAAGCGGCTGTTCGGCAGTGGCGGCGATCTGCTGCGCACCACCGACGCCCACGGCGCAACCACGCGCTTCTGGGCCGACCCGCAGGGCAACGTGGCGCTGATCCAGGATCCCGCCGGCAACCTGACCGGCGCCAACTACAACGCCCTCGGCCAGCGCACCCAGCTTTGGGATCCGGACATGGGTATGTGGTCCTTCGCGTATAACGGTCTTAGCGAGTTGCTGAGCCAGACCGACGCCAAAGGCCAAAGCTTCACGTTCAGTTACGATTTCCTCGGCCGGCTGACGCAGCGCCAGGTAGGCAGCGGCGCCGCCCAGATCCGCGACACCTGGCTCTATGACGATCTCGATGACGGGCGCAGTGCCAACGGCCTTCTGGCCCGCACGCAGCGCACGGTGGGCGGGCAGTTGACCTATGACCGGATATTCCTGTACGACAGCCTGCTCAAACCCGCCGGCCACGATACGGCGCTCGATGCCGATCTCAATCCGGGCGGGACATTGCAACAATTCACGCTGAGCCAGAAATTGG
>JBDIVS010000017.1:0-71803 GCA_039794245.1 Candidatus Jinrbaksania sp. | reverse complement strand
GAGGCGCCGGTGGCGAGCGAGGAGGTCACCTACCGCCGCCGGCACAAAGACCGCCTGGCGGCGGTGACCGACACGGGATTGCGCTTTGGCGAAGACGTACCGGTCGAGACGATCGTGCTGTCGAGCCACGAGATTGAAGCGATCCCGCCCGAACACCGCGAGGTGGTGGGCGAGAAGGTCAGCCACCGTAATTCCGGGACCCAACTGTCGGGTTCATCACGGGCGCTGCTCCGGGCGGCCGGCCAGGACTGTGGCGAAAACGTCGGTGTCGATGTTGCCGCCGGAGAGCACGACGGCGATTTTTTTGCCGGCGACGGCGGCGCGCTCCTGGATGGCGGCGGCCGTTGCGGCGGCGCCGGCACCCTCGCTCGTGTTGTGCGTGCATTCGAACAAGGTTCTGATCGCCGCCGCGACCTCGTCGTCGCTGACGGTGACGATGCGCTCGGCGCCGCGCCGGATGATGGCGAGCGCCTCTGGATCGGGGACGCGGCAGGCCATGCCGTCGGCGAGTTGGGTGGTGACCGGCGCTTCCACGGCGTGCGCCGCGGCGAACGATTCGGCGTAGGCCCGGGCGTGCGCCGAGACGACGCCGACGATTTCGGTCTGCAGGCCGAGTATGTCGCGGGCCGCGATCATGCCCGAGATTCCCGAGCCAAGGCCGATCGGGACATAAGCGATGTCGATGTCCGCGACGGCGTTTAGCAACTCGTAGCTGTATGTCGCCACGCCGGCGACGAGCAGCGGATGGAACGACGGGATCATGTGCAGCGAGCGTTCGCCGGCGAGCGCTGCGGCGTGCTGGCGCGCCGCCTCGAAATCGTCGCCGTGTTCGATCAGGTCGACGCCCAGGGCACGCATCGCAGCGTTTTTTTCGGAACTGTTGCCACGCGGTACGACAATGGTGACCGGTATGCCGTAGCGGCGCGCCGCAAAACCGATCGACTGGCCGTGGTTGCCGCGCGTCGCACTGATGACGCCGCCCGCCAACGTTCCGGAACCGGCCAGTTGCGCGAAATAATTCAAGCCGCCGCGGATTTTGAAGGCCCCGACCGGTGTATGGTTTTCGTGTTTTACCCAGACTTCGGCGCCCAGGCGCGCGTTGAGCAGCGGCCAACTGTACTGCGCGGTTGCCGGCATGGCGCCGTAGACGATGCGGGCGGCGGAGTGGATGTCATCGGCGGTCAGGCGCACGGTGTTGCCTCCTGGGTCATGGCCGGGCAACCTGGCCGGGCGCTCCATTGTAGCCGGCTCATTTGCCGGCCGGCTGGATGGCCAGTTTCAGCAGCGCCGGAACGACGATCAGCGTCAGCAGGGTCGAGGCCGTTAGACCGGAGATCATGGTCCAGGCCATCGGCGGCCACAGGGTGCTCTGCGTCAGGGTCAGCGGCATCAGCCCGGCGACGGTGGTGGCGGTGGTCAACAGCACGGGCCGGATGCGGCGTTCGACCGCGGCGCGGATTGCTTCATCGGCCGGCCGGCCGGCGGCGAGCGCCGCATCGGTGACATCGATCAGCACGATCGCATTGTTGACGACAATGCCGGCCAGGGCGATTAAACCGAGCATGGCCATAAAGCCGAACGGGTAGCCGGTCAGGATCAGCCCGGGAACCACACCGGCGGCCGCCAGCGGCACGGTGCTAAGAACGATCGCGACGCGGCGGAAGGAGTTGAACTGCAAGAGCAGAAAAAACAGCAGGAGCAACATGCCGAGCGGCAGCGTGTGGAACAACGCCTGGTTGGCTTCGCCCGACGATTCCTGTGCCCCGCCCTCGACCAGTTCGACGCCGGCCGGCAGCGGTGTCGCGGCCAGCCGGCGGTAGAGTTCGCTGAAGACCGTGGCATAGGTCACACCGTCTTCGAGTTCGCTGAAGACGTTGACCGCCGGCTGCAAGTTGAAATGATGGCGCACGGCCGATTGCCAGTACAAACGCTCACCGGTCAGGGCAAGAAGCGGCGTGGCCTCGCCGCCGCTACTCCAGACGTGGACCGTGGCCAATTCGGCCGGCGCCAGGTTTTCGCCGGCCGGCGAGCGCAGGACGATCGGCAGCGGATCCTCGCCGCCGCGATAGGTGCCGATTTCCACGCCCTGGGTCTGCCGCGCCAGGGCTTCTCCGACGGTCCGCCGGTCGGTGCCGAGCAGGTCGGCGCGCGCATCGTCGGTGCTGTATTCGACTGTTGGCTGGCCGATGCCGAGGTCGTGCCGGACGTTGATGGTGCCCGGTATCGCCCGAAGATGCGCCACCAGCGCTTCGGTCGCGGCGGTCAATTGCGGCCAATCGCCGGCGATCAAGCGGATCTCGACCGGCGCCGGCTGCGGCGGGCCCTGGGCCAACCGCCGCGGCACAACGTCGGCCTCGATCCAGCGGTGGCCGGCCTGCTCGCGAAGCCAGGCGAATAGCGGCGCGATATGGCCTACCGTTTCGGTCTCCACTGCCAGGCGCGCGATATGCGGGGCGCGCGGCGTTTCGTTCAGGTTGTAATAAAAACGCGGCCCGCTGTTGCCGATAAAGGTGAAAGCCCGGCGCACGCCGGGGCGGGCCGCAACCGCCGCGGCGATATCCCGCGCCGTGGCCGAGGTGACGGCGAGCGGCGTGCCTTCGGGGAAATAGACATCGATGACGAACTGGTTGCGGTCGGTTTCCGGGAAGAAATCGCGTTCGACCCAACGGGCGGCGATGAGGCTGAGTGCGACGGCCAGCAGTGCGCTGCCGGCGACGATCCATGGCCCGCGGACGGCCAGGTTACCGAGCACGCGGCCGGCGGCGGCAAGGCGCGATGTCGCCCCCCTGCCCTCGGCCCTGAGCAGTACTTCGCCGGCCAGCGGCGTGACCAGCACCGCAAACAGGTAGCTGACGACCAGCATCAGGATGATGACTACCGGCAGGGCGCGCGTGAAATCGGCGGTATCGCCACTCGACGCCAGCATCGGCACGAACACCGCCACCGTCGTGCCGGTTGCCGCGCCGAGCGGCCCGGCGAGCTCGCGCACCGAGCACACCGCGGCTTCGAGCCGCGCCGCGCCGCGATTGAGATGCCACTGGATGTTCTCGGCCATCACGATCGCGTTATCGACCAGAAGACCCAGGGCGATCACCATGCCGGCGACCGCCATCTGGTGCAGCACGCCGCCGCCCAGGGCATAGAGCGCCAGCGCCGCGAACGTCACCAGCGGCACCAGCGAGGCGACGGTCGCGCCCAACCGCCAGCCCGTCGCCGCGAAGAGCACGGCGGCCACGATCGAAACGCCGTAAAGCAGCGAGCGGCCGAGTTCGCTGAGCCGCTCCTCGACCCGCGCCGGCTGATAGAACATTTCTTCGATGACCAGCGGTGCGAACTCGGCGCGCCAGCTGCCCACCGCCCGTCTGAGGCGCTTGCCGAACGTCACGGCGTTGGTCCGGTTGCGTTCGGCGATCACCGCCAGCGCCACGGCCCGCCCGCGGCCGAACCAGGCGGTCTCGGCCGGCGGATCGCGGACTTCGAGGCGGACATCGGCAAGCGCCCCGAGCGCCACGGTGCCGCCGCCGGGCAGGCGGATCGGCGTTTCGGCGATTTCCTCGATCGTGCGGTATTCGCTGTGCGGGCGCACTTGCAGCTTGCGCCCGGCGGCCGTCAAGTAACCGCCGGGCACGATTTCGTTGCGGCCTTGCAGCACGGTGGCAAGCGTCTCGGGCGCCAGGCCGAGCGCCGCCAGGCGGTGATCGTCGAGGGCGATCGTCACCTGTTCGCCGGCGTCGCCGTAAATCCGGATGCGGGCGATCTCGTCTATGGCGAACAACCGCCGGCGCAACTCGCGGGCCGCCTGTTGCAGAACCACGGGGTCATCGCTGCCGGTCAGCGCCAGGACGACAGTCGCTGCGTCGATCTGCCGATCATCGACGACCGGCGGCAGCGTCCCCGGCGGAAAACGCCTGACGGCACGATCGACGGCGACACGGATCCGGTCCCAGGCGGTGTCGGTGTCGTAAACGGTCTGCTTCAGGGCGACGAGGACAAAAACGAACCCGGCACGGATCGTCGTTCTCAATTCATCGACCTGTTCGACTTCGGTCAGTTCTTCTTCGAGCGGATCGGCGACCAGCCGCTCGCTCAGATCAACGTCGGCCCCCGGATACTGCACCATCACGAAACCGTAGCGGTACGGAAACGCCGGATCCTCCTGGCGGATCATTGTCAGCCAGGCGGCGAGACCGGCAATGGCGAGCAATGCGGCAGTGCTGAGGATCAACCGCCGCCGGCCCAGCAGCGCGGTCAGCATCGTGCCTTACTCGACGATCGTGACCGCATCGCCGTCGCTCAGGGATTCGTGCCCGGCGATCGCGACGCGGTCGCCGGGCGCCAGCGGCGCTTCAAACCCGACACGTTCGCCGCTGAAACCGTTGATCGTGATCGGCACCCGGTCGATGCGGCCATCGACGACCTTGAGCACATGCGCCCGCTCGCCGGTGGCATCGATCACCGCGGCCAGCGGCGCGAGTAATACCGGCGAGGCGCTCTGCCACGGCAGCCAGGCATCGGCCCGCATGCCGGGAATCAAGGACGGATCGCCCGGCAGTGCCAAAACGATCGGAATCAGGCCGCTTTTGTCGTCGCCGGCGACCGCCTTGCGGTCGAGGCGCGCCATCAATCGCCCGCCTGCGCCCCCTGGTTCGGCGAGCGTGACAGCGACCGGGGCGCCGGGTTCGATGGCGGCCAGCCAGGCCGGCACGTCGAGCGGCAATTCCAGTTCGCCCGGATCGACCACGGTCAATGCCGCCTCGCCGGCCGCCAGATATTCGCCCGGTTCGCGATAAACCGCGGTCACCAGGCCGGCGAACGGCGCGTGCAGTTCGGCTTCGGCAAGCACGCCGGACAGGCTTTCGAGTTCGGCCCTGGCGCGGCTCACTGCCGCCTCATAGGCTTCGAGTTCGGCGGCTTTTTGTTCGCGCGCTTCCTCGCCGACCGCGTCTTTCAGGCGCAGTTCGGCGAGGCGTTTGAGATCGCGGGCTGCCTGGTCGCGGCGGGCCTTGGCTTCGCCGAGCGCGGCGAGCGCCGCCTGTTGCTCGGGCTGGATACGCGGATTGCGCAACACCGCAAGCAATTGCCCGGCGGCGACCCGATCGCCGATCTCGACCAGGCGCTCGGCGATCACCCCGCTGGTCTGGGCCGCAACTCCGGCCCGCCGGCGGGCGCGCAGCGTGCCGGAAACCGGATACTCGCGGTACAGAGGTTCGGCGGTCACCGCTGCCACTTTGACCGCCGGCGGCGGTGCCGGCGGTTCCTCAGCACTCCGCCCGCAGGCAGCCAGCAGCAACGGGATCAGCAGAAAGCCGCCTGCCGGCCGGCGCGGGGCGAGCGGCGGCCTCACCGCGCCGCTCCCGTGGCCAGCGTGCCGTGCAGCAGCACCTCGATGATCGTTTCCAGATAGGCCGGATCGGCCGTCGCGTTTGCCGGCATGCCGGGCCAGTTGGCGAAATCGTCGCGCGCCTCGAACCATTGCGTCACGGCGGCGATGATCAGGGCCAGCAGGTACACCGGCTCGATCCCCGGCCGGATCAGACCGCGCGCCGCGGCCTCCTCCAGGCGCGCGATAAACGGGCCGATCAATTCCGGATCGAAGCGCGCGCAGTTCAGGCCCGGTTCCAGCCCGGCGCGGGCACACAGGCGGATGAATGCCGGGTCGTCGCGAAGCAGCGCGAAATAATCGCGGATCGAGGCAACCAGTTCCTCGATCGTCACCGGCCCGCGGCGGAACAGCTCGCGCTGGCGCGAGACGAAGCCCTCGAGACGGCGGAGCTTGACCGCTTCCCACAGCGCCTGCTTGGTCGGAAAATAATGAAAAATCAAGCTCTTGGGCACGGCGGCCCGAGCCGCAACCCGGCTCAGCGCCGTCCGGCTGAAGCCCTCGGCCAGAAACAACGCCTCGGCCGCATCGAGAATCCGGCCGCGGCTCTGCTCGGCGTCGCGTGTTTTCGGCAGCGTAGTCGTTTCGTTCATGGCCCTCGGGCGGGTTCGTTACTGACTGACCGGCCGGTCAATTAAAACCGAAAATGAAACCGCAGTCAAGCGCCGCCGTAGCCGTCCGGACGGGACGCCTGAGACTTGTCACACAGCCGATGAATCGTTAGGCAGACGATGGGTAAAATGCCGGCACCACGAACAATACGAAGGTGTTTGACGACAATTAGGATGGCCGGGTCGGAGGTGTTGCCCGCATGCACCGTGACGGCGATCGGGCAGCCCTGCCGGTCGGTCAGAAGACCGTAGTTGACCTGCACAGCTTGCCTTTTTTACCATCGCGGTTATAGCCGAGCCGGGCCAACGGGCAGTGCCGGCCTTCCAGGTAACTCGACGACAGGTCATAGAGCACCAGCGAACCGGCCGTCAGATGGCGCCCGGCCAGTTTCTTCTGAATCGGGCCCTGAAGGGTCAGCAGCCAATCCATGGCGGCATACAACTCCTCGGCGTTGGCTTCGGCCGCGCCGAACTCCTCGGCCAGCGTGGACAGTTGCCAGCGCCGGGTCGTGGCCAGCTTGGTATCCGGACACAGCACCCGCGCGGCGATCATCGCCAGTACCAGATCGCGCTGCCGGCTCGGGCGCGCCGCCAGCAAACGCGCCATGCCCAGCCGCTGCATGGCTACACGCACGGCCTGAACATGGCCGCAGGGCTTGGACTCAACCGCCTCGAACAGCTCGCCGACCGGGCGGACCTCGTCGCCACGCAGCACTGCCCGAAGCGATTCTATCTGCGCATCGGTCATCAACGAGAGGTTGGCCAGCGTGCGTTTGCGCACCCGCTGGCCTTCGCGATAGGACTCGCGCAACAGATAGGCCGGACGGGAGCCACGATTGGGCACGACATCGATATGTATGGCTATTGCAACCCCTATAATCAATTTACATGGGTACAATGCGGGTGAAGTTCCGGCCCGGAAACGACGAAACCCCTTGAAAAATCAAGGGGTTTGGCCAGAATCGGGGGCTTTGAGCTACAAGAACTTCAGGTTAATGCATCCACACGATGCGCGCGGAGCGGTGTGGGTCAAGGGCTTCAGCTGCGAAAGGCGCGCCAGGCGGCCAGGCAGCGGTCGGCGAAACGCTGGCCGGCGACAGCCCGGGTCAGGCGGTAGGCCTGGTAATGCCAGTTGGTATTTCCGTCGGTTCCTGCCTCGATCACGCTGGTGTCCGCTGTACCGGCCGTTGCTTGCGGCGTGGGAACGCCCCAGCCGTACACGCCACGCAGCGCGCGTTCTCGTATCACATTGCGGTAATGGGCATTGAAGCCCTGCAACCACCAGCCGTCGGCCCGCGGATTGAACACTGGAGCGGCGGTGCGCCGGAAAAAGGCGGTGAACAGCGTCACTTCAACCAGCTCGTACATTTCGTCACGGCACAGAAAATCGAACAACCTGGCGATCGTCGGGATCTGGATATCGTCAACGATCAACAGCGCCCCGGGACGCAGGTGCGGATAAAAATAGTAATACTCAAGTTCGGGGAACGGGTAACCGTGCGGGCCGTCGATCAGCACCAGATCGAGTGGCGCGGTGAAACGATGTGCCGGCAGCGTGACCTGGGTCGGGCCGACGACGAAGCGGCAGTTCGCGGCATTGAACAGCTCGGACTCCTGTACCGCGGACATGCTGTGCGCATCGAAGTCGCCGAAGCGATCGAGCGCGAATACCGTGTGGTCGGCGCTGAGATGCGACAACAGCAGCGTCGATTTGCCGCTGCCGGTCTCGGCGGTGTGCGCCAGATCCATCGCCGAGCCCAGCCGGGCGATGGTGTGCAGCACATCGGGGTCGAGGACACCTGCAGCGTGAAAATCCGCCGGCAAGGCCGAGATATCCTTGACCAGCCGATCGATTGGCCCGGGCCGTTTCACGAGCCCATCGCGGCGCGGGCGCGCAGCGCTTTTTCGGTCATGGCGAATGATGCCGGGTTATCGACGTCGATCGGGCCGCCGGCATACGGCAGCATGACGGTGTCGATCGTCACGCCGAGGTTTTTGCCGATACGCCGCATCAGTTGCGCTGCGGCCATCAGCCGCAGCTTGTAATACACGAACGGCATGACGCCGAAGGCCTTGAGGATGCGCCAGTGGCGCTTGCCGAACTGGCCGCCGCCAACGAACACGCCGACCGCCTTGAGGGCCCGGGGGTTGCGCAGGCCGTACAGATTGCACGCCGAGTAATTGCCGTCTTTCATCCGGTGCCAAAAAAGACCCGACTCGGGAAATTCGCCGACCACGTCCATCTCCTCGGTCAGGCCGACCGCGACATCGCCGCTGCCCGCCAGAAACTGGCTGATAAAGTCGGCAACGATCTCCGGGCCGTGCAAGGCGTTGTCGCCAGTGGTGACGACGAGTGGCAGCATACCCTCCCCTTGTGCCACGGCCAATACGCTGGCGGCGAGATTGTCGCGGCTCGGCACGAGACGCACGACATCCTGCGCCAGCCATTTTGCCATCTGCGGCAAACCGCCGGGCAGCACACCGGGCTCGATCGAAATATAGATTTTCCGGCTCAGGCCGGTGGCGAGGATCGCACCGACGACGATCTCGATCATCGGCCGGCCGGCGATCTCGACCAGGCACTTGTTGCTTTTGTTCTGCAGGCGGGCGACGCTGTCGGCGGCACCCGAACGGCTGGCGGCCAGCACCAGCACGTTGACGCCGCCGTCACAGCTGGCGTATTTATCGGTGTGCATCTCGTTCATGTCATCAACGGCTTCAATGGGATGGCCAAAGCGGCGCTCAATTCCCGGGCATCGGCCAATTCGGGCAATCGTTCGAGCACATCGCGCAGCCGCTGGCGGTCTTTGTCATGGACGATCACCACGGCGCATTCGTCGAATTTCAACCAGTACTGCGCAGTCGGGAACGGCGCTGCCTTGCTGCCTTGCGGCATATCGACCGCGGCGGCAAGCCGCCGGCCATCGGTAAGGTGGACGACCACTTCGGTCATCACCCGGCTTTCCGGCAGATCGACCGCACACCGTTCGATCTTGTTCATCAGCGCCCGGACCGCGGGGCGGCGGACGGCGTCGCCGGTGAAATCGGCCAGCGTGCAGGCACCGTGGTCGAGCAGGCAGGCCAGGGCGTATTCCATCGAGAATTTGGCCTGCAAGCCGTTTTCCGGCGCGCGGTACATCAGGTTGGTCAAGTGGACCTTGGGGGCGGTGACCTGGACACTTTGCACCTGATCGGCGGCGAAGCGTTCGTGCGCCATGATGTCGAGCAGCGCATCCATCGCCCGGTGGGCGCTGCCGCAGTTGGCGAAGCGCTTGACGCGGAAGCCATGTTCGAGAATCAACAAGGGTTCACCGACGGAGCGGGTTTCGAATTCGAGGTTCTGACCGTGTTCGGGCGGTGCGGGATCGGCCACCAGCGCCTCGTGCAACGCCTGGTAATCGGGACCGACCATCAGCCGGTTCATGCCGTGCACGCCGTCGAGCGTCTCCCAGCCGGCGGTCAGGCCGCCGCGCGCCAGCGCCGCGGCAAGCACCCCGGCCTTGGCGGCGAGCCCGGCGTGCAGCGGCTTGGTCATCGTCCCGAACTGCGACATGAAACCACCGGCCATGCTGGTGGCGATCGACAAGGCCAGCGCCGCGCGTTCGGCGTCGAGCCGGTAAAGCCGCGCCGCCGCCGCCGCCGCGCCGAGCGCGCCGGTCGTCGCCGTCGCATGCCAGCCGCGGTTGCGGTGCGGCGGGTTCAGCCCCTGCCCGATCCGGCCCTGGATCTGCACGGCAGCGATATAGGCGTCGATGAGATCGCCACCGCGCAGTTCGAGATCGTCGATGAGCGCCAGGATCGCCGGCACCAGAACCGTCGAGATATGCGCCTTGGGCGGGTCGAAATTATCGTCGTAATCGAGCGCGTGGCCGGCGGTGCCGTTGACCAGCGCCGCCCACGGCGGCGGCAGGCGCGCACTCCGGCCGACCGCCACGGCATTGCCGCCGCCCCACCCGGCCACCGTGTCGTGGGCGATGGTGCACGCCGCCTCCAGGGCGCCGGGTAGCATCACCGCCACGGTATCGAGCCACTGGCGATGTGCCGATTCGCACGCCGCCGCCGGCCACTTGGGCGGCGTTTCGGCCAGCCAGGCACCGTATGCCCTGAGGGGGTTTAGCCGTTCAGAGCTGGCCATCGACCGCATCAAAGGGATAGATCGATTTGATGTCGTAAACCACGGCGTCGCGTTGGCCGAGGCCGCGCACCCAGGCGATGCCCTGCTGCCGATAGACACTGTGCGCGACGGCGAGAATGATCACGTCGTAGGCGCCGGATTCGGGCGATGCGACCAGGTCGATGCCGAACTCACGCTGGCAATCTTCAGGCGACGCCCACGGATCGTGGATATCGACGGCCGCGACAAAGCCCGACAATTCGCGGTACAGGTCGTAGACCTTGGTGTTGCGGATATCGGGACAGTCTTCCTTGAAGGTCATGCCGAGAATCAACACCCGCGCGTCGGGCACGTTCATCCGCCGGCGGATCATCAAACGCAGCACCTGGTTGGCGATATAGGCCCCCATGCCGTCGTTGATGCGCCGCCCGGCGATGATTACGTCCGGGTGGTAGCCGGCCTGCTGCGATTTGTGGATCAAGAAATACGGATCGACGCCGATGCAGTGGCCGCCGACCAGGCCGGGCTGGAACGGCAGGAAGTTCCACTTGGTGGCCGCGGCGCGCAGCACCTCGCTGGTGTTGATGCCGAGGTGGTTGAACATGATTGCCAACTCGTTGACCAACGCGATGTTCAGGTCGCGCTGCGTGTTCTCGACGACTTTCGCCGCCTCGGCAACCTTGATCGAACTGGCCTTGAAGGTGCCGGCCGGGATGAAACTGCGGTACAGGGCGTCGATGAATTCGGCGGCCGCCGGGTTGGAGCCGGAGGTGATCTTGACGATGGTTCCGAGGCGCCGCTGCTTCTCGCCGGGATTGATGCGTTCGGGGCTGTAGCCGACGTGGAAATCGCGGTTGAGTTTCAACCCGGAGTGCTCTTCGAGCAACGGCACGCAGATGTCTTCGGTCAGGCCGGGATAGACCGTCGATTCGTAGATCACCACGTCGCCGGCGGCGAGCACTTTACCGACGGTGATGCTGGCGCTGCGCAGCGGCCCGAGGTCGGGTTGCTTGGAAAGATCGACCGGCGTCGGTACGGCGACGATATAGACATTGCTGCCGGCGATGGCCGCCGGGTCGGCGGTCAGCGTCAAATGCCGGGCGGCGGCGAGTTCGTTGTCGGTCACTTCCAGCGTTACGTCGTGGCCGGCGGCAAGCGCCGAAACGCGCGATGCGTTGGTATCGAAACCGACGGTCGGGTAACGCTCGCCGAGCGCCACGGCCAACGGCAGGCCGACGTAGCCCAGTCCGACGACACAAGGCCGGGTATTTTCGAGTGCTGGCAGATTCATGACTATGTCTTTGCCGCCCGTTCGGCGGCGCGATGACGTTTTTTGGTGTTCAGCTCCGCGCCGTGACCCAATAGCCGGAAAGGATGCGCTCGCCGCCCGGCCGCCCCTGGGCGATCTCCTCGTAAACGCGGTTGCCGATGCCGGAGATGTTGCAATCGTGCATCCGGTAGTGGAACAGCGGTTCGGCGATATGCCGGCCGCACCAGCCGTTGGCCACCATGCGCCGCCACTTGTGGTGCTTGGTGCCGACCTTGATCGCCGTGTCGAACGGCGCAACTTCGAGAAACGCCGCGGTGACGACCAGCGCCGGCTCCGGGATATAGCTGTTGTTCTGCAGCAGTTCGACATCGAAGGCGGCCGAACGGCCGCGGTCGATCACCCGGCCGTTGCGGTCGATCAGCAGGCAATCGGAATAAACGATGCCGATGTTCGGCTCGGTTGACCGCAACGCGGCCAGTTCGGCGATGCAGCGCGAGGCGTATTGCGGCGTCAGGCGGTCGTCGGCGTCGAGCGTGATCAGGTATTCGCCGTGGATGTCGCCGAGTGCGGCGTTGATCGCCGCTAGTTTGCCGCCGTTGGGCTTGAGGGCCAGGACTTTGGCCGCCGCGAAGCGCGGCGCCTGGGCGAGCGCCCGCTCGATCGCCGCCAGCGAATCGTCGCTGCTGCCGTCATCGACGATGACGAGTTCGATATCCGGGTAATCCTGTGCCGCAACCGAAGCAATCGCCTCGCCGATATAGCGCCCGTAGTTGTAATTCGGGATCAGGACCGTCAACAGCCCGGGTTTGAGGGAAGAATTCATTGTGTGCTGGTTCATCGGGGAGTGCGGGGTGCCGCACCGGGCGTCATGACGAGACGATATTGTACCGCGAAGCGTCCAGTGACTGCATCAGCGCAGCCGTGCAGCGCGCCACCCGGGCGCGTTCGTCGGCGCTCAGCGCCGCCTGTTTGCGCGCCCGGTCGTCGCTGAAACGGCGGCGGCCGGAGTCGTCCTTGGAGTGCACCGCGAACTGGGCGCGCATCAGTGCCAGTTCACTGTCGTCCGGATCAATCCGGAGCCCGGCGGCCAGCACCGCCGGCAGGCGTTCGGCGCTGAAATCGCGGTAATTGAGCCAGCGCAGCCCGGAAGGGCCGGCCGCTTCGGCTGACGCCAGGTAATGGGCGTAACAGGCGGCCAGGTAATCGAGATCGTCGAGGCGGTCGGCGGCTTCCTGGGGCAGCGCTGCCAACAGGCCGCCGAGCCGGGTGCGGCGCGAGTAAAGCGCAGCGGTCGTTTCGTGGCGCACCGAGGCGATCACCTCGACCGGATCGCGGTACAGAAACAGGCGCGCCGCGGCGGGAAAGGCGCGCTGCACGAAATCGATGTAGATCGTGTTCCAACTGATCAGTTTCAGGTGGGCGGTCAAAAACCGCCCACCGCGCGGCCGGGTCAAAAGCCGGCACAGGTTGCGGAACATCGTCAAGTGCCGCGCCGTAGCTTCGAGCGGCGCGGCGAAACCGCCGGTCAGCGCCGCCCAGAATCCCCATTGCAGCGGCGCCGGCTGGTTGACCACCAGGCGCGCCGGGCTGCGGGCCAGCGCCTTGCCGAGCAGCGTCGAACCGCAGCGCGAGACATGAAAAATGAAACCCGATAGGTCCATGCCGCCGGCCGGCAAGTCCGCGGCGGCGAGCAACTCCAACGGTGCAACGAACACCTCGCCGAAACGGCCGGCCGCCGCCAGGCGCTGGATCGTGAAGATATGCTGCCAGTCGCTGAGCGGCTCTTCGCCGAAATCAGCAAAGCCGATCCAGCCGCCGTCCGCCTCGTCGATCGCCAGCGGCAGCAGGTTGGGATTGGCCGCGAGCCGGTGCCGCGCATCGTCCACCGTCAAACGCCGTTCGCCGAACGCCGGCAGCAGCCGGCGCACCGCATCGGCTTCCGGAATGGCGTACAGCACGGTCACAGCGGCAAGCCCGGGGCGGGTTCAACCGCCCGGCTGCGGCGGCAGGGGGGCGTGGGCCAGGTATTCGACATTGGCCGAAAACACCTCGTAAAACGCCTGGCGCGAATCGGCGGCCAGCGCCTGATCCAGCGCCGCGAGCGCCTCGCCGAGCGCCCGGCGAACGCCGGCGGCATACGGATTTAAGGTTTGAATCTCGAAATAGACTTCCGGATTTTCGCCGCTGATCCGGCGCGCCACCTTGAGCTGTTCCTCGAACGTCGTGCTCGACACCCGGCGAAGCTGCAGGGCCTTCTCACCGGACGAGGCCAGAACGGCGGTAAAGGCGATGTTGAGGAGATGCGAAAAACTCAGCACGTAGGCCATCAACCGGTCGTGCTCGTCGATGCTCAAGGTCACGATCTCGGCCATCGTTCCGGCGAACAATGCCGCGGCACGCTCGTTGGCCGCGGCGCAGCCGACATCGACGACGGCGACATGTCGCCCGGAGAGCATCCGGACCGCCGGCCCGAACAGCGGATGCAGCGAAGTCACTGTGACGCCGGCGGCACACAACGCTTCGAGCGCCGGGCGGAGCGGCGATTTCAGCGAGCCGAGGTCGAAAACCAAGCCTTTGGGCTCGATCGCCAGCAATTCGGACAAAAGTCCGGCGCTGACCTTGAGCGGGGCGGCGACGACGACGAGGTCGGCTGTTTCCGCCGCCCGCTGCCAGTCGTCAACCGCCGGGTACGGCGAGGGTGTGTCCGCCGGATCGGCGATCGCGATGCGGTAACCCTGGATCGCCAGAAAATCGGCGAACCAGCGTCCCATCCGGCCGCGGCCGCCGAGCACCAGCGCCATCAGGCCGCTGCCGCCGGCGCCGTCCGCTAGGCCGTGCCGTTCCTGGAATTGCAGCGAATGTTCGATCAACAGGCCGAACAAGGCGCTAACGAAGGTCGAATCGAGGCCGCAGCCGGCGCCGCGTTCGAAGGCCTTTTCGAGCACCTGGCGCTCGCGCCCGAAATCGCGCAGGTAAAGACCGCGATTGCGTTTCAGGCGGCCGATTTCGCTGACGATCCGCTGCCTTTCGGCGGCCGCAGCGAGAATCTCGCCGTCGAGTCGATCGAGTTGTTGCCGCAGACGAGTGAGGTCGTCGCTCACGACAGGACGGCGTTCATGACAAAAGCACCCTGGCCCAACGCCGTTTGCCGACCTGGATGACGGCCTGAAAACCGGCGGTGAACGACAAGGCCCGGTCGCTGACCCGCTCGCCGTCGATACGCACCGCGCCCTGGGCGATGAGTCGGAACGCTTCGGCATTACTCACCACCAGCCCCGCCTGACGCAGCAGGTCGGCAATGCCGAGCGGCGTGCCCTTTGAATCGAGCCGGCACTCGGCTATCTCCTCCGGCATCCGGCCCTGCTGGAAGCGGGCGACGAATTCGGCATGCGCCCGGCGCGCCGCATTGCTACCGTGGAAACGCTCCACGATCTCGCCGGCCAGCAAGTACTTGATGTCACGCGGGTTCCGCCCTTCCGCCGCCGCGCGGCGCAACGCCGCCAGTTCGGCGTTCGGTCTGAGGCTGACGAGATCGAACCAGCGCCACATCAGATCGTCGGAAATCGACATCACCTTGCCGTACATCTCGGCGGCCGGTTCGGTGATGCCGATGTAGTTGCCGAGCGATTTGGACATCTTCTGTACACCGTCCAATCCTTCGAGCAGCGGCAGCGTGATGATCACCTGCGGCGCCTGGCCGTAGTGCTGCTGTAAATGGCGGCCCATCAGCAGATTGAACTTCTGGTCGGTACCGCCCATTTCGATGTCAGCGTGGAGCGCCACCGAATCGTAGCCCTGGATCAACGGGTAGAGGAATTCATGGATCGCGATCGGCGCGCCGGCCCGGTAACGGGCCTCGAAATCATCGCGTTCGAGCATGCGTGCCACGGTGTACTGCGCCGCGATCCGGATCAATCCTTCGGCCGAGAGCGCCGCCATCCATTCCGAATTGAAACGCACCTCGGTTTTGTCCGGATCGAGAATCTTGAACACCTGCGCCCGGTAGGTGGCGGCGTTGACCGCCACATCCTCGGCGTTCAGCGGCAGGCGCGTGACGTTCTTGCCGCTCGGATCGCCGATCATGCCGGTGAAATCGCCGATCAGAAAAATCACCTGGTGACCGAGATCCTGGAACTGGCGCATCTTGTTCAGGATCACCGTGTGCCCAAGGTGCAGATCGGGCGCCGTCGGATCGAAACCGACCTTGACGCGCAGCGGCTTGCCGCGCCCGAGGCGCTCGGCCAGCTCTTCGGTCTTGATGATCTCGGCGGTACCGCGCGCCAGCGTGTCGAGCGCGGCGGCCTGCTCGGCGGACAAGGCATTCATGCAAGGTTAGTGCTTTTGGCAACCGGTTCCGGGTACAACTCGCTGAGCGGAATCGACCGCCCGCGCTCGACGACCATGCGCGCATGCTTGCGGCGCAGGCGGCGGGGCTCGGGGACACCGCAGGAGTGCGCTATGATACCGACTTCCTTGATCATGTTGCGGGCGTAATGGGCGACCCGGAGGTATTTCTCCTCGGGCACCAGGCCGCGCTGCAAGCGCGGGTTGTGCGTCGTGACACCGGTCGGGCAGGTGTTGCGGTTGCACTGCATTGCCTGAATGCAGCCCAGCGAAAACATGAAACCGCGCGCCGAGTTGATGAAATCGGCGCCGGCGCACAGCGCCCAGGCGACCATCGTCGGCGTGATCAGCTTGCCCGAGGCGATCACCCTGACCCGCTGCCTAAGGCCGTATTCGCTCAGAAGATCGACGACCAGTGGCAGGCTCTCTTTCAACGGCAGCCCGACATCGTCCATCAGCGGCATCGGCGCCGCGCCGGTGCCGCCGTCGCAACTGTCGATCGTGATGAAATCGGGGGCCGACTCCACGCCGCGGCGGTTGATCTCTTTGCACAACTCCGCCAGCCAGTCGCTCGTCCCGATGACCGCCTTGAAGCCGGCCGGCTTGCCGGTCACCTCGCGGATGCGCCCGATCATGTCGAGCAAGTCGCCGGCGCTGTCGATTTCGGGATGGCGGTTCGGCGAGATCGAATCGTGGTACGGCAAGATGGCGCGGATCGCGGCGATCTCCTCGGTGACCTTGATGGCCGGCAGGATGCCGCCCTTGCCCGGCTTGGCGCCCTGGCTGAGTTTCAGCTCGAACATCCTGACCTGGTCGTGCGCGGCGATCGCCTTGAGGCGCTCGTCGCACAGCTCGCCGCGCTCGTTGCGTACGCCGTATTTCGCCGTGCCGATCTGAAAGACGATATCGCAGCCGCCTTCGAGATGGTGTGGCGAAAGCCCACCCTCGCCGGTATTCAGCCAGATGCCGGCCTCGCGGGCGCCGCGCGACAGGGCGCGCACCGCGGGTGCCGACAAAGCGCCGTAACTCATGCCGGAGATATTGAAAAAGGATTTGGTCTCAAAAGGTTGCCGGGCATGGGGCCCGATGACCATTGGCGGCGTCTTGACGGCGTCTTCTTCCAGCGTCGGAAACGGGCAGTTGACGAAAAAAATGGTCCCCGGCGGTCGAAGGTCGCGCGTCGAACCGAAGGCGCTGGTGTTGTCGATGTCCTTCGCGGCGCGGTAGGCCCACGAGCGCTCGGCACGGTTGAACGGCAGCTCCTCGCGGTCCATCGCGAAAAAATACTGGCGGAAGAATTCGCCGAGGTGCTCGAAAAAATACCGGAAGCGACCGACAACCGGGTAGTTCCGGCGCACGGCGTGCGCTGTCTGTGTCCGGTCGAGCACGTAGAGCACGGCGACGACCAGCACCCCGCTCCCGACCAAGAATATGAACAGCAGGGAAAGGACACTCAAAGTATTGAACAGTAATGTATTGATCCCGTTCATCGTTGATCCGCCTCATTTGGAAACAGCATGCCAAAAGACCATCACCGGGCAAATTGCTTTCCGCCGCCGCCGGCGGCCGCGATGGGCGGTTGCCTATGGGGTGATTCTACGCTGCGGAAAGAAATCGGCGGTTCAGTGGCCGTCCGCGGCCAGCAAGGCGGTGCGCTCGGCCGGGCTCGCGGCGAGCAGCCGGCGGGCGAAGGCGGCTTTTTCATCGTCGCCGAGCAGCATCATCCGGCGCCGGAGTTCCACTCTTTGTGTCTCCGGCAGATCGTGGGTCAAACGGCGGAAAGCGTCGCGTTCTGCCGGTTCCATTGCCGCCAGCCAGCGCAGCCGCTCGCCGCGGGCGCCGAGTTCCGCCCCCTGACGGAAGGCGCGGCGCTCGGCCGGCGTCATCTGCTGCCAATTGCGGCGTAACCGTTCGCGCTCGGCGGGTGGCAGGGCGCGCAGGTAGTGCAGGCCCTGGCGGATGCGGGCCTGGTCGCCCGGCGGCAACGCCCGGTAGCGCTCGTAACGCTGGCGGATCGCGGCGCGGCGCTCGGGCGGCAGCGCCTGCCACTGGCGCAGGCGGTCGGCAGCGTGCAACCGCTCGTCGGGTGTCATTTCGAGCCAGCGCCGGGCACCGGTCAGCAGACGGTCCTGGGTTGCCGTATCGAGCGTCCCCCATTCCGCCGCCCACGGCGCCAGTATCCGCTGTTCACCGCTATCCAGGTCGTCCCATTCGACCGCCGGAACACCGCCGGCCAGAAGCAGCAGGCACAGGCCGGGCAACAGCCGGCGGTGCCAGCGTTCAATGATCGGCAGGCGGTGCGGGGCGTTGGTTTTCGGGGGCATGTTCATCATCGGTATCATCGGCATCATCGCTCACATCGCGCTCGACGGGCGGTATGGGAACCGCTTCCAGGGCCAGCGGATCGATCCATTCCCCGCCGCTGCTCCACTCGGCGAGAAATTCCAGCAGCTCGCGGCCCGGCGGCGCTTCCTCGGGCGGCGCGGCGGCCAGCACCTGCGGCGCGCAGCACGCCAGCAGGAGCACAACGACGCTCAGCCCGGGCCGGCGGCGGTGTCGTGCAGCCACGCATAGAACTCCAGGTCGTCTTCGAGCCACATCAGATCGTCGTGGGCCAAAAGCTCGAGATCGAGCGCCGCCAGATCGCCGGCCGGCGGGCCATCGTCCGGAGACGGTGGCCGCGGGTAAAGCAGCACGGCGAGCAGCGCGATCGACGCCGCCGCCGCGGCGAAGCCGAGGGGGGCGAGCCGGAAGCGTGCAGCCGGCAGCGGCTCGGCCAATGCCCGGCGGCGGGCGGCAGCGAGCCGGGCGGCGATCTCCGGCGGCAGCGCCGCATCGGCCTCGTCCAGCGCGGCGATCACCCGCCGCGTCAGTTCCTGGTCATCGCCGCTGTTCATCGATAGTCCTCCAGTGCCGCGCGCAGAGCGTGGACGGCGCGAAAATAATGTGTCTTGACGCTACCTGGCGTCACGCCCATGGCGCGGGCGGCGGCGGCGACATCCAACCCTTCGCCGGCGCGCAGTAAAAACGCCTGGCGTTGGCGATGCGGTAAAACCGCCAGCGCCCGTTGGGCGGCGGCGGCAAAATCGGCGCCGTCCGCCAGGGCGGACGGACCCGGTCCCGGATCCGCCGGTTCCCAGTCTGCCGCCTCCTCGCCGGGCGCACCGGTGAAACGCAGCCACGGCAGCAGCCAGCGGCGGCGGACGGTTTCCCGGCGGTGCCAGTCGCGCAGCCGGTTGTCCAGCGTCCGAAAAAACAACGGCCGCCGTTCGGCCGGCGGTTTGCTGCGATAACTGCGGACAAAAGACATCATCGCCTCCTGAACCAGATCGAGCGCCTCGTCGCGCCGGCCGGTGGCCAGATAGGCCATGCGGAAGGCACGGCGCTCAACATCGGCCAAAAACGCCTCCAGACTTTCCGGCGCCGCGCCGGCGCCGCCGATGTCGCCGGCGGAGTCGCTCATTGTCGATCAGCCTGTTTTCTCACCTCGGTGGTCATGATACGGAAACGCAGCATCCGGCCCGTGGTTGACCGCTCCTGAGCCGGGAATCGCCGCCCCCGGCCATTGCCGGGCGATCTTTGGCAGCGACGAATCTCGCCGGACCCCCGAGTGAGCGATGACAAGCGGGCGCCGCCTGGCCCCTTCAGTCCGAGAGCGCAACGCGCAGGCCGGTCCAGTCCTTGCCCGTCAACCGCGTTTGATGTAGAATTTCCGCTCTTTGGTTTGGGCAATTCAAGGGCTGGATGATGTACGCAGTGATCAAGACCGGCGGCAAGCAATACCGGGTGGCGCCCGGCGATGTGCTGCGCGTCGAAAAACTGCCGGTCGAGGCCGGGCAGACGGTGGAAATCGACGAGGTGTTGATGGTCGGCGGCGACGGCGAAAGCCGGGTCGGCGAGCCGCTCCTCGCCGGGGTCAAAGTCTCGGCCGAGGTCGTCGGCCACGGTCGCGGCGACAAGGTGCACATCCTGAAATTCCGTCGCCGCAAGCACCATATGAAACACCAGGGGCACCGCCAGTACTACACGGCGCTCAAGATCACCGGCATCCAGGGCTGAGGAGCGAGAGAGATGGCACACAAGAAAGCAGGCGGCAGTACCCGCAACGGCCGCGATTCGAACCCCAAATACCTGGGTGTCAAGCGCTATGGCGGCGAACAGGTGGCGGCCGGCAATATCCTGGTCCGCCAGCGCGGCACGCGCTTTCATGCCGGCGACAATGTCGGCGTCGGCCGCGACCATACGCTGTTTGCGCTGGCCGACGGCAAGGTGGCGTTCCGTTTCGGCGGGGCGCGCAAACGCCAGTACGTCAGCGTCGTCGGCGACTGACGTCACCCCATGCACCGCCAGCCGGGGTAACCCCGCTCCGGCACGGCGGGCGGCGAATCCGGCGCCCCGGCGGGCTTTGTGCCCGCCGCCACTGCGCCAGCATCTCCCACCCTGACCTATGAAATTCGTCGATGAGGCCACGGTGCGGGTCATCGCCGGTTCCGGCGGGGCCGGCAGCGCCAGTTTCCGGCGCGAGAAATTCATCCCGTTCGGCGGCCCGGACGGCGGTGACGGCGGCCGCGGCGGCCATATCGACCTGGTCGCCGATTCTGGCCTCAACACGCTCGTCGATTTCCGCCATGCCCGGCTGTTCCGCGCCGCCAACGGCGCACCCGGCCGGGGCCGGCAGATGACCGGGGCGAGCGGCGCTGATATCGAAATCCGCGTGCCGGTCGGCACCATCGTCAAGGACGCCGACAGCGGCGAATGGCTCGGCGACCTGACCGTCCACGGCGAGCGCTTGCGCGTCGCCCGCGGCGGCCGCGGCGGTCTCGGCAATCTGCACTTCAAATCCTCGACCAACCGCGCGCCGCGCCAGTTCACACCCGGCACCGCCGGCGAAGAGCGGAACCTGTACCTCGAACTCAAACTTTTGGCCGACGTCGGCCTGCTCGGCCTGCCCAACGCCGGTAAATCGACGCTGGTCAGCCGCCTGTCGGCGGCCCGGCCGAAAATCGCCGATTATCCCTTCACGACGCTGCACCCGGCGCTCGGCGTGGTCCGCCTCGGCCCCGACGAGAGTTTCGTGATCGCCGACATTCCGGGGATCATCTCCGGGGCGGCGCAGGGCGCCGGGCTCGGCCTGCGCTTTTTACGCCACCTCGACCGGACACGCTTGTTGCTGCACCTGGTGGCGCTCGAACCGGATGCCACGCCCGAGTCGCTGGCCGCCGAGATCCGGGAAGTGGCCGGTGAACTGGAGGAATATCGAGCCGAACTGGTGGCGCGGCCGCGCTGGCTGGTCTTCACCAAGGCCGATTTACGGCTGCCTGAAGCATCGCTCGAACTGGCCCGGGAAACCGTTGCGGCGCTGGGCTGGGAAGGCCCGTGGTATGCGATCTCGGCGCCCGAGGGCTCGGGCTTGAAGACCCTCGCCCTGGACATCTACCAGGCGCTCGGCCGCCTGCAGGCCGCCCGCCGGCCGGACGAACCCGAAAGCGCTCGAGACGCCGCCGGCGCGGCGCCGGAGCATACCGGCCCAGGCAATCCTGACGGCGCTTTTGAATGACCATGGATGGACGAAGGTCCATCCAAGCCGATGCACCGTCGAATCAGGCCAAAGCCCGGATATGGCGGTTGAGGCGGGATTTTTGCCGGTCGGCCTTGTTACGATGAATCAGTCCTTTGGTGACGGCGCCGTCGATCACCGGCACGGCCTGGCGGAACGCCGCGTTTGCGGCCTCTCGATCGCCGGCGGCGATCGCCCGGGTGACAAGACGAAGCGAGGTGCGTAACGCCGAGCGTTGCGCCATGTTGGCGCGGCGGCGATGCATTGCCTGGCGGGCCCGCTTGCGGGCGGATGCGATATTGGCCACAAAATCTCCTGAAAGTACAATCGCGGTGCGGGGTGCGCCGCGCGGGGTATCGGGAACGAATGCAATCGCCTATTTTCGCAATTTTACCTGACAAGGTCAATTACCTGTGCCGGGGTTGACGCCCGACCGCCCTACCCCGGCGCACCGGCCGCATCGGTTGTTGAAAGCGACCGGCAGCGTCGGGGCGGCGACCCTGCTGTCGCGCCTGAGCGGCCTGGGGCGCGATCTGGTGATCGCCCGGGTGTTCGGCGCCGGGGCCGCGACCGACGCTTTTTTCGTCGCCTTCCGGATTCCCAATTTCCTGCGCCGGTTGTTCGCCGAAGGTTCGTTCGCGCTCGCCTTTGTGCCGCTGCTAGCCGAATACCGGGCGCGCGGCGACCGTGCCGCACTGCGCGAGCTGCTCGATGCGGTCAGCGGCGCGCTGATCGCCGCGCTGCTGTTGATCACCGCTGCGGCGATGCTCGGCGCACGCTACGTGATCATGATATTCGCGCCCGGTTTTATCGACGATCCGGCGCAATGGCGCCTGGCCGGCGATTTGTTGCGCCTGACGTTTCCGTACCTGCCGCTGATCTCACTGACGGCGCTGGCCGCCGGTATCCTGAACACCTTCGGGCGATTCTTTCTGCCGGCGCTGACCCCGGTGCTGCTCAATTTGTCGCTGATCGCCGCGGCACTGGCGGCACACGCCTGGTTCACGGTGCCGGTCACCGCGCTGGCCGCCGGGGTGGCGGCGGCCGGTGCGTTGCAGTTGCTGTTCCTCATGCCGTCCCTGGTCCGCCTCGGTCTTTTGCCGCGGCCGCGCTGGCGCCCCGGGCACGCGGGGGTGCGGCGTATCCTTGGCCTGATGCTACCGACGTTGTTCGGCTCATCGGTGGCGCAGGTCAACCTGCTGATCGACACGCTGCTCGCCTCGCTGCTTCTCACCGGCAGCGTCTCGTGGCTGTACTACGCCGACCGCCTGCTCGAATTCCCGATCGGCGTGTTCGGCGTCGCCCTGGCCACGGTTACGCTGCCGGCACTGGCCCGCCACCACGCCAACGGCGATCTCGAGCACGGGCGCCGGACACTGGCCTGGGGGGTGCGCTGGGTCTGGGTCATCGGCCTGCCGGCCTCGTTCGGACTCGGTCTTCTGGCCAAGCGAATCTTGTTTGCGCTGTTCACCTACGGCGCGTTTTCGGCACGCGACACGGCGCTGGCCGCCTGGGCGGTGATCGCCTATGCCCCCGGCCTGCCGGCTTTTTTGCTGATCAAGTCCCTAGCGCCGGCGTATTACGCCCGCCAGGACACGAAAACGCCGGTCAAGATCGCGATCGCCGCGATGCTCGCCAATATCGTCCTCAACCTCGCGTTTTTGGCCCTCGGACTCATGATATTCACCACCCCGGCCGAAGGCTCGTTAGTGCACCGGCTCGGGGCGACACCCGGCCTGCACGCCGCGCTGGCCCTGGCGAGCAGCGCCAGCGCCTGGCTCAACGCCGGCTTGTTGTGGCGCGGCCTTCACCGCCGCGGCTTAACACCCGAGACCAGGGGACTCGCCCTGGTTTTCGCCCGCGCCGCCGCCGCCAGCGGGGTGATGGCCGCCGGTTTGCTCTGGGCCACGCCGCACTTCACCGGCTGGTTCCAGGGCACCGCACTATGGCGCGCCGCCGCTTTAGCCATCCTGGTCAGCGGCGGCGCAGCCCTCTACCTCACCGCCGCCCGCCTCTTTGGCCTCAAGCCGGCCGATTTGCGGGAAACCGCTTGATCGTTGACCGTTCCTGGTTCCTCGTTCCTACGGTTCCCGGAAACCAACGACAGGCAACCCCCTCTCGTCATTCCAGCCGCGCCCACCACCCCCACTGTTGTCATTCCGGACGCACCCGCGGCAGCGGGCGCGATCCGGACAAATTCGTCGGAAACGAATTTGGACGCGCCGCAGGCGACCTTGCAGGGGTGCGCGCCGTCCTCGTCAACGCCCGTGCGGCGGTGCCAGAGGTTTTGCCCTGGACTATCTGGGATAATGCGCGCCGCCATGCGCTTCCTTCGAGATTTTTCAGCCCGTCCCGGGCATCATCCGACCGTCGTGATCGGGGCGTTCGACGGCCTGCACCGCGGTCATCTCGCCCTGCTGGACGCCGCTGCCAGGGCCGGCGGGCCGCGGGCGATGCTGTGTTTCGAGCCGTTGCCGAAGGAATACTTTCTCAAGGCGCGAAACCCGGCGGCCGAATTGCCGCCACGCCTGACCACCGCCGCCGAGCGCCTGCGCCTGCTGGCCGGCGAGAGACTGGCGGCGGCGCCCGATACGGTCTGGCAATTACGCTTCAACAGCGACCTGGCGGCCCTGGACGCCGAAGCATTTGTGGAAACGATCCTGGTCTCGGCGCTCGGCGCCCGGCGGGTGATCGTCGGCGAGGATTTTCGTTTCGGCCGCGGCCGGATGGGCGATGTGGCGTTACTCGCCGCCGCCGGCCGGCGGCACGGCTTTACCGTCGAGGCCATACCGCTGGTACTGGAAAACGGTACGCGGATCAGCAGTTCGCGGGTCCGCGCCGCGCTCGCCGCCGGCGATCTGGACGGTGCCGCCTGCCTGCTCGGCCGGCCGTTCGACTATACCGGCCGGGTCAGCCGCGGGCTCGGCATGGGGCGCCGGCTGGGCTTTGCCACCGCCAATTTTTCGCTGCACCGGCGGCGCCTGCCGCTCGCCGGCATCTTCGCGGTTCGCGTCCAGCCGGCCGGCGGCGGCCCCTGGCGCGACGGCGTGGCAAGCGCCGGTGTCCGGCCGACACTGGGCGACGGCGGCGCGCCGCTGCTGGAAGCCCACCTTTTCGATTACGATGGCGACCTTTACGGCCGGCGCCTGACTGTCCGCTTCATCGCCCGTTTGCGCGACGAGGTGCGCTTCGAAGACCTTGAGATGATGACCCGGCAAATGGCGCTGGACGCCGCCGCGGCCCGTGCCGCGCTCGCCGCCTGCCGCTGACCTGTAACACACCGCAACCATGGACTACAAAAACACGATCAACCTGCCGCGCACGGATTTTCCGATGAAAGCCGCGCTCGCCGAACGCGAGCCGGCCATGCTCGAACGCTGGCAACGGGAGGATTTGTACCGCAAGTTGATCGCCGCCGGCGAGGGCCGGCCGCGTTTCGTGCTGCACGACGGCCCGCCGTATGCCAACGGGGATATCCACCTCGGCCATGCGCTGAACAAGATACTGAAGGATATCGTCGTCCGCTCGCGCTGGCTGGCGGGCTACCAGGCGCCGTATGTGCCGGGTTGGGACTGCCACGGCCTGCCGATCGAACACCAGATCGAAAAATCGCTGGGCAAGGTGACTGCCGACACCGACCGCCGCGCCTTCCGTGCCGCGTGCCGCGCCTATGCCGCATCGCAGATCGACTTGCAGCGCCGCAGCTTCATCCGCCTCGGTGTGCTCGGCGATTGGTTCTCCCCCTATATCACGATGGATCTCAGCTACGAAGCCAACATGCTCCGGGCGCTGGCCGTGATCGTCGAGCGCGGCCACCTGGTGCGCGGTGTCAAGCCGGTGCACTGGTGTTTCGATTGCGCCTCGGCGCTGGCCGAGGCGGAGATCGAATATCGCGACAAAATCTCGCCGGCGGTCGATGTGCTGTTTCCGGCCATCGACCCTGAAGCATTCGCGGCCCGTTTCGCGACCACGGCGTTGCCGGGTGCCGGCCCGGGTATCGCGATCTGGACCACCACACCGTGGACGCTGCCGGCCAACCGCGCGGTCGCGGTTCACCCCGAGCTGTCGTACGCCATGTATCATATCCGGCTAAACGGTGAGGAACGGCAAGTCGTGATCGCCACCGACCTGGCCGCGGCCTGCCTCGCCCGCTGGGGCGCCGACCAACTGGCCGTCTCCGCTCCCGTCCGCGGCCGGGAACTCTTAGCGATCGAGCTCGAACATCCTTTCGAGTCGCGGCCGGTGCCGGTGATTCTCGGCGAACACGTGACGACCGAACAGGGCACCGGCGCGGTCCACACGGCGCCCGGGCACGGCGAAGAGGACTTTCTCGCCGGGCAGGCCAACGGTCTGGAAATCTACAACCCGGTCGGACCCGACGGCCGCTTTCTGCCCGACACGCCGCTGGTCGCCGGCCAATCGATCTGGGAGGCGAACGGCACGATCGAGGCCGACCTTGCCGCCCGCGGCCGCTTGCTGCACAGCGCCGAGTTCGCCCACAGCTACCCGCATTGCTGGCGGCACAAAAGCCCGACGGCCTTCCGCAGCACGCCGCAATGGTTTATCGCGCTCGACCGGGCGGGCCTGCGCAGCACCGCGCTGGCGGCGATCGGCCAGGTCAAATGGGTGCCGGCCTGGGGCGAGCAACGCATCGCCGGTATGATCGCCAACCGTCCCGACTGGTGCATCTCGCGGCAGCGCCTGTGGGGCGTGCCGCTGCCGTTTTACCTGTCGCGCCGCGACCAGACGCTGCACCCCGAAACCCCGGCGCTGATCCGCCGCTTTGCCGGGATCGTCGAAAGCGAGGGCGTCGACGCCTGGTACGACGAGGTCATCGACCACCGGCTCGGCGTCGATACTGCCGACTGGGAGCGGAGCGGCGACATTCTCGATGTGTGGTTCGATTCCGGTGTTTCGCACTACTGCGTGCTGGAACAACGCCCCGAACTGGGCACCCCGGCCGATCTCTACCTCGAAGGCTCGGACCAGCACCGCGGCTGGTTTCATTCCTCGCTGCTCACCTCCTCGGCAATGTACGGCCGCGCGCCTTACCGCCAGGTGCTGACCCACGGCTTCACGGTCGATGCCGAAGGCCGCAAGATGAGCAAATCGCTGGGCAACGTCATCCCGCCGCAGGAGATCATCGCCCGCCTCGGCGCCGACATTCTCCGCTTGTGGGTCGCGGCCACCGATTACACGCAGGAAATGACGCTGTCCAACGAAATCCTCGAGCGCATCGCCGATACCTACCGCCGGATGCGCAACACGGCGCGCTACCTGCTCGGCAACCTCGACGGTTTCGATCCCGGGCGCGACCTGTTGCCGGCCGGCGAACTGCTGCCGCTCGACCGCTGGGCGCTGGACTTGACCGCCAAGGTACAGACCGAAGTCACCGCGGCGTATGACGAGTACCGTTACCTCGACATCTACCAACGGGTCCACCACTTCTGCAATATCGAAATGGGCGCCTTTTATCTCGATGTGCTCAAAGACAGACTGTACACGATGCCGCGCCGCTCGCCCGGCCGGCGTTCGGCGCAAAGTGCGCTGTACCATATCGCCGAGGCGCTGTGCCGCTGGCTGGCGCCGATCCTGCCGTTCACCGCCGAGGAAATCTGGCAGCACCTACCCGGTGCGCGCCCACCGTCGGTGATGATGGCGGTGTGGTACGAACATCTCCCGCCGCCGAACGGCGGCGCCGACAAAGAGCGCATCGATCGCCTGCTTGCCGTGCGCGAAGCAGTCAGCCGGGCAATCGAGGCGGCGCGGCGGGAAGGGAAAGTGCGCGGCGCACTGGCCGCCGAAGTGAAGATCGCCGCTGCCGAGCCTTATTTTTCGACGCTTTGCGAATTCGGCGACGAACTGCGCTTTTTATTGATTACCGGCGATGTCACCGTCGTCCCGCTGGCCGAGGATGAAGCCGCCGCTGAAACGCTGCGTGAAGGCCAAGTCGCGATCGCGGTCACCGCCACCGACAAAGCCAAGTGCATCCGCTGCTGGCACCACCGCGCCGACGTCGGTGCCGATCCAGCGCATCCCGAAATCTGCACCCGCTGCGTCGCCAACCTGGGTGACGGCGAACGGCGGCGCTGGGGTTGACCCAACTGTTGCATTCGGGCACATGATGCCCCGCTCGCCACCCGAAGCTTGGCTGTGCCGAGCGATTACGGCATAATAGGACCAGTTTCGTCCATATTACCCCGTCGAGATCACCTTTCGGAATGATCGCCATCACCGACAACGCCCAGCGGCATTTCCGCCGTCTGCTGCAACAGCAAAAACTGCCGGACCTCGGCCTGCGCCTGGCCGTCGAGCGCCCGGGCACGCCGCAGGCGGCGTGCCAGTTGACTTTCTGCTTGCCCAGCGAAAGCCTGCCTGACGACGAGATACAGCACTGCGAAGGCTTCGATCTTTATATTGCGCAAAGCGCCGGCCCCTGGATGCACGAAGCGCTGATCGATTGGCAGCAGAATGCCACCGGTGGCGAGTTGACGATCAAGGCCCCCGGCCTGAAAGGCAGACCACCGGCCGCTGACGCGCCGCTCGCCGAACGCGTGCGCTGGGTGCTCGAGCAGGAAATCAATCCGCAGATCGCGGCGCACGGCGGCAATGTGACGCTGGTCGCCGTCACCGAGCAGAATGCCGCGGTCCTGCGCTTCGGCGGCGGCTGCCACGGCTGCCGGCAGGTGGACGTGACACTGAAGTTCGGCGTCGAAAAAACGCTGCGCGAGAAAATTCCCGAACTCGCCGACATCATCGACGTCACCGACCACGCCCAGGGCGAAAATCCGTATTACCGTTAGACCCGGATCGTTCATGATGAAAGAGTGGCTCGACCGCATCCCGCCCGATCTCGTCCACCAGGCGGCGCTCTGGGGCGCCAGAATCCTGGTCGCCGGCCTGATCCTGCTGGCCGGCTGGTGGCTGGCCCGGCGCCTCAGCCGCGCCCTGCAGCACCTTTTACGCCGCCGCCGCCTCGACAATATCCTGGTGTCGTTTCTCGGCAACCTGCTCTATGCCGCGCTGGCGCTCGCCGTTCTGATCGCCGCGCTCGACCAGCTCGGCATTGAAACGACCTCGCTGCTCGCCCTGCTCGGCGCCGCCGGCCTGGCAATCGGCCTGGCCCTGAAAGATTCGCTCGGCAACCTCGCCTCGGGTGTTATGCTGGTTGCGCTTCGGCCGTTCGGCGACGGCGATTTCATCGAAGCCGCCGGCGTCTCAGGCACGGTGTGCCGGGTCGGCCTGTTCAGTACCATCCTCCTGACCCCCGATAGGCGCGAAATCGTCATCCCCAACGCCGCGATCACTGCCGCGACCATCGTCAATTACACGGCGCAGGCCATGCGCCGCATCGACCTGGTGATCGGCGTCAGTTACAGCGACGACTTGAAGCTTGCCCGCGACACCATCGCCGCAACGCTCGCCGCACACCCCAAAGTGCTCAAAGAACCAGAAGCGCTGGTGATGATCCTCGACCTCGCCGCAAGCAGCGTCGATATCGCAGTCCGGCCCTGGGTACTGCTCGACGATTACTGGACCGTACGTGGCGAACTGCTCGAACAGCTCAAAACCGCGCTCGAAAAAGCCGGCTGTTCGATCCCATTCCCACAGCGCGAAGTACACTTGTCGAAATAATATTTTTCACCGCGGGCGTGGCCGAAATGGCAAATGCGAAGTTCGATCACCGAAGAGGTGTCTCACGGGTTTGCCGGCGCAGCGTATCGGACTCGTCGTTCCTTGCCGCTTCAGGTCCGCCAGCGCAGGCCGAATTCGGTGCTGTAGCCGACGGCACGGCTTTTGAGGGTGCCGTTGGGGTTGATGACGTAGTAGGTTGGAAAAGCGCGGATGCGGTAGTCCCTGATGACCTGCCGGTCGCCGAGCAGGATGGGGACCTTTAGATCGTGGCGGCGCTGGAAGGCCTGCACTTCTTCGAGATCGGCATAGCTCAATGCCACCATGTAAATCGCCAGTTCGTCCTCGCGGCGCGCCCGGCGCAGGGCGTTGATATTGTGGGCGGACAGATTGCAGACGTGGCACCACGGCGCAAAAAAGTAAACGAGACGGGTCTTGCCCCGGTTTTCTTCTAGGTCGTGAACCGCGCCGTCCAGGGCCGCGAGGTGGAACGGCGGCGCCAGTTGACCGTCACTCGGCAACAGGTGGCGCGACTGCCAGGCGTTCACGCCCCAGAACAACAGCAACAGGACCGCAACATCGAAGGCCAGCGCCAACCAGTAGCGCCGGCGCAGAGCACGCCAGGCATTCACGGGGCCGCGCCAGAGCGCCGCCGTTCGGGAAATGTTCATCGCCGCCATATTGCGTGATCCAGGTTCCGATCGGGGTCGAAGACCCATTTTTCGACTTTTCCATTACACACGGCAACGCCTTCGGCAACCAGTCGTACAATTTGTTCGTGAAAGGACGGGCTGCCGGCTGGAAATGCGATGCGCCGGTCGGCGCGGACGATCCGGTGCCAGGGCAGATTCAAGCTCGGCGAAGCCTCCTTCAAGGCTCTGGCGACCAGGCGTGCACCGCGCGGCAAACCGGCCTGTGCAGCGATCCGCCGATAGCTGGCACAACTGCCGGCGGGCACCGCAGCGACGGCTTGCCAGATCCGCTGCCGGCGCAGCGCCCAGGGTTCGGCTGTTAGTCGCGGCTCAATCATCACTGAAACCGGCCGCACGCCGTGCTTCCAGGTTCAGCGGCCCGCCAAACCGCCATCAGCCCCTTTCGATATGGCCGATCAGGGCATCGGCGAAACCACTGGTCGAGACCTCGCGCGCCCCCTCGAGCAGGCGGGCAAAATCATAGGTCACGATCTTCTCGCCGACGGTCTTTTCGAAAGCGCGCTCGATCAACTGCCCAACCTCGTTCCAGCCGATATACTCGAACATCATCACGCCGCTGAACAGCAGCGAACTGGGGTTGACCTTGTCCAGGTTGGCGTATTTCGGCGCCGTGCCGTGCGTCGCCTCAAACACCGCAACGTGGTCGGCCATGTTGGCGCCCGGCGCGATACCCATGCCGCCGACCTCGGCGGCAACGGCGTCGGAAAGATAATCGCCGTTCAGGTTCATCGTCGCCAGCACGTCGAATTCGGCCGGCCTGAGCAGCATGTGCTGGAAGGTGATATCGGCGATGCGGTCCTTGATCACTACCTTGCCGTCAGGCGCCTTGCCGTTGTACTTGGCCCACAGGTCGTCCTCGGTGATCGTTTTGTCGCCGAATTCCTCAGCCGCGACCTCGTAGCCCCATTGGCGGAACGCGCCTTCGGTATATTTCATGATATTGCCTTTGTGGACCAGCGCCACGCTTTTCCGGCCGTGGTCGATGGCGTACTGGATCGCCTTGCGGACCAGGCGCTTGCTGCCGAAAGGCGAGATCGGTTTGATCCCGAGACCAGCATCGGCGAAGAACTCGGCGCCCATCTCGTCGCGCAAAAATTTTGCGAGTTTGACGTTCTCCGGCGAGCCGCTGGCATATTCGATGCCGGCATAGACGTCCTCGGTGTTTTCGCGGAAGATCACGACATCGACCTCCTCCGGTTTTTTCAACGGCGAAGGCACACCGCGGTAGTATTTCACCGGCCGGACGCAGGCGTAAAGGTCGAGTACCTGGCGCAGCGTGACGTTCAGCGAACGGAAACCGCCGCCGACCGGGGTCGTCAACGGCCCCTTGATCGCCACGATCAAGTCGCCGATCGCCTCTTTGGTCTCGTCCGGAAAATAATCGCCGTCGTACAGGCCGCCGGCCTTTTCGCCGAGAAAAAGCTCCACCCATTCCACCTTGCGGCGGCCGCCATAAGCCCTGGCCACCGCCGCGTCCCAGATGCGCAGCGCGGCGCGCGTGATGTCCGGGCCGATGCCGTCGCCTTCGATATAACCCAAAAGCGGCCGGTCGGAGACCACCAGGCGGCCATTGGCGATACGGATCTTGTCGCCCGCCTCGGGCAGGCGGATATGACGGTAGCTCATGGGAGGGTTCCTTGATTTGATTAGAAAAAATTAATAACCGGTTTCGATGGCAGAGCCGGCCTGGCAGGCTGTGGCAGAAGGCTTTTCGACAACATGCTGACTCCAGGCCGTCTCCGGGAACTGATGGATACACCGGACAACAGGGCAAGAGCGGCATAACGCCGGCTTGACGGCATTTGCTGCATTATATCAACCTCCGTGAACCGCCCTGCACCCGATGCCTGCCGTCTTTCCGCCGTATGACCACCACCGCGCCGACCGGGTTTTCCGGTGGAGCCTGCTGCTCGCCGTGGCGGTTCACGGCCTGGTGCTCTACCGGTGGCCGATCTGGGAACGCAAGACGCCTGTGCTGCGCCCGGAACCCGTGCTGAAAGTGACCTTGGCACCCGCTCCGCAAGCACCCGCCCGCCAGCCGATTGCCGTTCCCCAGGAGGCACCGCAAATCCAGCCGCCACCCGGCACACCGCTGCCTGCGCCGCATCGCCCAGCACCCGCCATCGCGGCGGCACCGGCCGTAGCGCCGCCGCAACCGGTACCACGAGCCGATCGGCTCCGCCACCGGTTTTTGCAGGCCGTCAGGGCTTCGCCCTGGCGCCTTGCCGAGCCACCGGACGCCGAGAGCAAAGAAACCCTGCGCCGGCGGACACCGCCGCTACCGGCGATCATCGGCTGGATGACGCCGCTTTTGCCTACCATCGAACCCGGATTCGATGTCTGGCGCACCGCCGACGGTGCGTTGCACAAAGTGGCCGTTTTGCCCGGCGGCCGGCGGCTCTGCGGCCAGGCGCCGGCCGCCAACCCGCTCGAACCGTTTCTCACGCTGCCGCTGTCGTGGCACGATTGCGGCGTCGCCCGTGGCGTGCTGGCGGCAACCGGCGATCCCTGGCAAAGGCCGGCACCGCCACCGCACACTTCACCCGGCGCTCCGCAACCATGAACTGGTTCAGAAACAACCACACCCTGCGCTACACCTACCGCGCCGCGCGGCGCATCGCCATTGGCATCATCGGCGCGACAATTGCGTTGCTCGGCGTGGTGATGCTGCTGACCCCGGGGCCGGGTGTACTGTTCATCCTCGGCGGTCTCGCCGTACTCGGCATGGAATTCGCGTGGGCCAGATTGTGGCTGCGCAAGCTCAAACGCACTATGCGCAACAATCTGCCGGGCAACTGACAATCCGGAGCGGAATAAACCCGGTTCAGGACGGTGCTGCCACGGACGCCAGCGCCGCGGCCTTTGCGCTTTTGTCCATATCGGTTTTGGTACTGGTACCGGCCCCCGCCGTCTTATCCAGACTCTTTTCCTTCTTCCCGGCCTCGGTCGCGGCCGCACCGTCGGGCTTGGCCTCCCCGGCGGTCTCGCCAGCCAGGTTGCGTTTGCCGCTTTGCTTAAAATCGGTTTCATACCAACCGCCCCCTTTCAGCCGGAAGCCGGCGGGCGACACGAGTCGTTTCAATTCCGGCCGGCCACAGGCAGGACAATCGGTCAGCGGCGGATCGGCGATTTTCTGCAGGCGCTCGGTATGCGTTTGACAGGCCTCGCAGACGTATTCGTAGATCGGCATCGTTATCCTCCAAAACGCAATAGGGTACAAAATGTGGGCATCCTCCGCCGATTTCGAGGGGCCAGGTGCCCGTCACCCCCGCCCCCGGGGCGCGATACAATCCGCAACCATCACGACGCAGGCCACCGCGGTCTTTCGTTTCTAGTTATATATTACATTAAATATCGTATGTATCTATCTGATATTGGAGTATATTATGAGGCAATCTGTATTCCCGACCGGGCTGTTTGCGCTACTGATTCTACTGGCTGCCTGCCAGATGGAAGCCCCGCCCCAGGCAACGGATGAGGGTGGTGAACAGGCCGCGGCCGCAGACCTCGATAACCTCGTGAGCGAGAGTCTGATCCCGCCCGAGCGGCTGGAGATCTATGCCCCGGTCAAACTGACCGGCGACCTCGGCGCCTTGAGTGCCGAGCAGCGGCACATGCTCAAACTGCTGATCGAGGCATCGCGGATCATGGATGACCTGTTCTGGCGGCAGGCCTATGGCGATCGCGATGCGTTGCTTGCCGGCATCGCCGATCCGGCCCTCCGGCGCTTTGCGGATATCAATTACGGCCCCTGGGATCGGCTCGACGGCGACCTGCCCTTCCTGCCCGGCTACGGGCCCAAACCGCCCGGCGCCAATTTCTATCCGCCGGACATGACACCCGAGGAGTTCGACGCCTGGGACGAGCCGGCGAAGACCGGCTTGTATTCGCTGGTCCGCCGCGACGATGAAGGCCGCCTGCACCTCCAACCCTATCACATCGCTTATCAGGCCGAATTGAACCGGGCAGCGGAGCTGCTGCGCCGGGCCGCCGATCTCGCCGTGGACGCGGACTTTGCCGAATACCTCAGACTGCGCGCCACGGCCCTCGTCACCGACGATTACCAGCCAAGCGACATGGCCTGGATGGAGGTCAAGAACAATCCGATCGAACTGGTGATCGGGCCGATCGAAACCTACGAGGATCAACTGTTCGGGTATCGCGCCGCATACGAAGCCTACGTCCTGATCAAGGACCAGGCGTGGAGCGAACGGCTGGCGCGGTTTGCCCGCTACCTGCCCGGCTTGCAGCGCAGCCTGCCGGTGGCCGATGCCTATCGCGCCGAATCCCCGGGCAGCAGCGCCGATCTCAACGCCTATGACGTCATCTTCTACGCCGGCCACAGCAATGCCGGGTCGAAGACCATCGCCATAAACCTGCCCAACGACGAGGAAGTGCAGTTACAAAAAGGCACGCGCCGGCTGCAACTGAAAAACGCGATGCGCGCCAAGTTCGACAAGATCATGCTGCCGATCGCCGGGCAGTTGATCGCTGCCGAGCAGCAGGCGAACGTCACGTTCGAGGCCTTTTTTCAGAACACGATGTTTCACGAGGTGGCGCACGGCCTGGGCATCAAGAACACCATCGACGGGAGCGGCACGGTGCGCGAAGCGTTGCGCGAGCAGGCCTCGGCGCTCGAGGAAGGCAAGGCCGACATCCTCGGCCTGTACATGATCGAACAACTGCGCGCCCTGGGCGAGGCGCTGGAAGGCGGGGAGATGGACAACGACGTGACCTTCCTTGCCGGCATCTTCCGCTCGGTGCGCTTCGGGGCGAGCAGCGCGCACGGCATGGCCAACATGGTGCGCTTCAATTATTTCAAGGAACAAGGCGCATTCAGCCGCGACAGCGAAAGCGGCCGTTACCGGGTCGAGCCCGAAGCCTTCCGCCGGGCAACGGCGAGCCTCGCCGGGTTGATATTGACCCTGCAGGGCAACGGCGATTACGACGGCGTCCGCCGCCTCTTCGCGGAAAAAGGCGTCATCGATGCCGAACTGCAAGCCGATTTAGACCGCCTGGCGGCGGCGGCGATCCCGGTCGATGTGGTGTTCGAACAGGGCGAGGAGGTTCTCGGCCTTTAACCCCGGGTTAACCCCGGAGCCACTTTTCGAGGTGGGAGGAAAGCGCCTGTGGTTTGACCTTGCTGTAGTCCTTGGCCAACTCGCCGGCGATCGCTACCTTGAGCGCCTCGCTCCAGGCGGGGCGCAGATCGCCCAACAGGCGCGGCGTGGCGATCACGTACAGGCGTTCGAACTCGCCGTTGCGATGATGCGCCGCCAGTTCGGCGGCGATCGATTCGGCGAAGCGGATCTCTTCCTGGCGTTCGAGGTCGGTCGGCGGCTCCATCGCATGCCGCGCCGGGGTTGTGCTGTCGAACATCCGGCCCGGCCGGTCGGCGCCGATATCGCGTGCCGGGCGGCGCGTGCGCAGCAGGTCGTGGTCGAGAGCCGGGCTGAGACGATACCCCGGCAGCGTCAGCCGAAAGAACCGGGCGCGCACCCCGTCGGCCACCAGAACCCAGGTTTTACGTGTCGGCATGGATCATTCTCCTGTTCTATGGGATAGATACTCAGCATAACCCCTCCCCGGCCGGCCAGCTTGACCCCGATCAAACCCGGGGCGGCCCGCTTATCGTTCCTCGTCATTCCCGCCTTGTTCACCACCTTGCCGTTGCGAATGGCTAGTCTGGCAACGAATGCCGCGACGTGGCAGACTGGCGCGATGAATCCGGATTTGTTGTCCACCGTTCAACCCGCTCCGGCGGCGCCGGCGCCCCTCGCCGCCCGGCTGCGGCCGGCTACCCTCGGCGAAGTTCATGGCCAGGATCATCTGCTCGCCCCCGGCCGGCCGTTGTACAACGCCATCACCACCGGCAAACTGCATTCGCTGGTGTTCTGGGGGCCGCCGGGCAGCGGCAAGACGACGCTGGCTCGCCTCGCCGCGGCCCACACCCAGGCGGCGTTCGAGTCGCTGTCGGCCATCGACAGCGGCGTGCGTGAACTGCGCGCCGTGCTCAACGCCGCTGCGGCCCGCCGAGCTGCATCGGGCAAAGCCACCTTGCTGTTCGTCGATGAAATCCACCGCTACGCCAAAAACCAGCAGGACGCCCTGCTCGGCGCCGTCGAGGAAGGGCTGGTCACACTCATCGGGGCGACCACCGAAAACCCGTCGTTCGAGCTCAACAACGCGCTGCTCTCCAGGCTCCGCGTCTACCAGCTCAAACCGCTGCCGGAAGCGGCGCTGGCTGCGGTACTGCACCGTGCCCTTGCCGACGAGCGCGGTCTGGGCGGCCGGTACGAGGTCGAAGAAGGGGTCATCGAGCACATCGCCAGCGCCGCCGACGGCGACGCCCGGCGGGCGCTCGGCTGGCTTGAAGTCGCAGCCGAACAGGCAAGCGGCCGGCATCTCACACTGAAAGATCTGGCCGCAGCGATGAGCCGGCAGCCGCGGCGCTTCGACAAACGCGGCGATGCGTTCTACGACCAGATCTCGGCCTTGCACAAGTCGATTCGCGGCAGCGATCCCGATGCCGCGCTGTATTGGCTCGCCCGCGTGCTCGACGGCGGAACCGATCCGCACTACCTCGCCCGCCGGCTGGTGCGCATCGCCAGCGAGGATATCGGCAACGCCGATCCGCGCGCCCTGCCGCTCGCCCTTTCCGCCTGGGAAACATTCGACCGCCTCGGCAGCCCAGAAGGCGAACTGGCGCTGGCCCAGGCCGCGGTTTATCTGGCGGTTGCCTCGAAAAGCAATGCCGTCTACCTTGCCTACAATGCGGCGCGCGCCGATGTCGAAGCCCACGGCACCCTCGAGGTACCGCTGCACCTGCGCAATGCGCCAACCCGGCTGCTCAGAGAACTGGGCCACGGCAAGGACTATCGCTATGCCCACGACGAACCGGACGCCTTCGCCGCCGGCGAATGTTATCTGCCGCCCGAGATCGCCGGCGCCCGTTATTACCAACCGGTCAGCCGCGGCCTGGAGGCGCAGATCGCCGCCCGCCTCGCGAAGTTGCGGCGCCTGAACGAAGCCCGGCAAAATAGCGCACCCAACACCGCCAGGGTGGGCCGCAAACCCGCCGCCAGCGAAAAGGAATCGGAATGAATTTTCGCAGCGACAACGAAGCGCCGGTCGCGCCGCGCATCCTCGAGGCGATCAGCGAGTGCAACCGTGGCCCGGCCCATGCCTACGGCGAGGACGAATGGACCGCCTGCCTCGATGCCCGGTTCAGCGAACTGTTCGAGCGGCCGGTCAAAGTGCTGCCGGTGGCCACCGGCACCGCCGGCAACGCCATCGCCCTGGCCGCACTGCTGCCGCCCTGGGGCACGGTGCTGTGCCACGAAGGCGCCCATATCTACAACGACGAGTGCGGCGCTGTGGAACTGTTCAGCGGCGGCGCTCGCCTCGTACCGCTGCCCGGCGAAAACGGCAGACTCGATCCTGAAACCATCGACCGGCACCTGGCGCGCACCGGCGCCCACGGCGTCCATGAAATGCTCCCGGCGGCACTCAGCCTGACGCAAAGCAGCGAAGCCGGGACGGTGTACCGGCCAGACGATATCGCCCAGCTCAGCGCGAGCGCCAAAAAACACCATCTCGGCGTCCACATGGACGGCGCCCGCTTCGCCAACGCCGTCGCGGCGCTCGGCTGCCGGCCGGCGGACATCACCTGGCGGGCCGGTGTGGATCTTCTGACCTTCGGAGCCAGCAAAAACGGCGCGCTGGCCGCCGAAGCGGTGATCGCCTTCGACGGCGAAGCAAACTGGCCCGAACTCGAGCGGCGGCGCAAACGCGCCGGTCATTTATTGAGCAAAATGCGCTATATCAGCGCCCAACTGCTGGCCTATATCGAAGACGGCCTGTGGCTCGAACTGGCGCGCCACGCCAACCGCCAGGCTTCACGCTTCGCCGCCGCGGTCGAGGCCCACCCCGCCGCCGGGCTCGCCTATCCCGTCGAAGCCAACGAAGTGTTTCTGCGCCTGCCCGAACACCAACTGCGGCGCATGCAGGACGAAGGGCTCGCCTTCCACCTATGGCCGGGTGCACACGATCTGGCCCGCCTGGTCTTCACCCACGCGACCACCGACGCCGAAACCGATGCCCTGATCGCAGCCTTGCAGCGCGCGGCTGCCGCGTGAGCCGCGAGCAGCCCTACGCCGGGCTCGCCCCCGATACGATCCTCGCCGCGATCGAATCGCTCGGCCTGGTGCCCGATTGCCGCCTGCTGGCGTTGAACAGCTTCGAGAACCGCGTCTGGCAGGTGGGCATCGAAGATGCCGAACCACTGATCGCCAAGTTTTACCGGCCGGGCCGCTGGAGCGACGATACAATTATCGAGGAACACGACTTTGCGCTAGAACTCGAAGCCGCCGGGCTGCCGGTCGTCGCCCCCCTCGCATTCGACGGCGCCACGCTGCACCATCACGGCGGCTACCGCTTCGCACTGTTCCCGCGCCGCGGCGGTCACGCCCCGGAGCTGTCCGATCCGGAAACCCTGCGTCAGCTCGGCCGTATCCTCGGCCGCTGGCATGCCATCGGCGCGACGCGCCGCTTCGAACACCGGCCGCATCTCACCGTCACGGCCTTCGGCCACGATGCCCGGGCCGAACTACAACAATGCCCGTTCCTGCCGCCGCACCTCGCCGCCCTGTTCGATGAATTGAGCGCCAGGCTGCTGGTCGAAATCGAAGCCGCCTGGCAACGGGCTGCCCCCATAAACGAAATCCGGCTGCACGGCGACTGCCATCCAGGCAACATTCTGTGGCGCGACGGTGCACATTTCGTCGATCTCGACGACACGATGAGCGGCCCGGCCATCCAAGACCTGTGGATGCTCCTTTCCGGCGAGCGCGATGAAATGGCGGTGCAACTCACCACCCTGCTGGAAGGCTACACCACCTTCCACACCTTCGAGCCGCGTCAACTAAACCTGATCGAAGCCCTGCGTAGCCTCAGGTTATTGCACTACAACGCCTGGATCGCCCGCCGCTGGCACGACCCCGCCTTCCCGCTGGCCTTCCCGTGGTTCAGCGAACCCCGGCACTTCGAACAACTACTCAACCAGATCCGCGAACAAATCGCCGCTCTCCACGAACCACCGCTTGAAATACTGATCTGACACCCCCGCCGCGCGCTGACCACAAGCCATCAGTTAAGTCGTGCCGGACTCGATGTCGCTTTAACGCTGCAGGCGGATTCGTCCACAGTCCCCGCTGGACTTGGCTCTCGGCGTCTCTGGGCGGCGTTGTCGGTAATGGATGCAGGCCGCGCAACACTAGACATACGGGCGACCTGCCATGAACGCCGAGAGACAAGCTGAATGCGGTCATATTTATGAATATACCCAACAGTTGCATAAATGTTGCTCGAATTGATATATTTCTTCATTAAATCAATAAGTTATGAGAATTTTAGTTAAAGCATCGAATTCACCTGGGGTGACGCGCCCGGTTTCTCGCCCACTTGACCGAGAATTCCGGGAATTTATGCAACAGTTGGGTATAGCCTCACTTGGTGATCGGTTAGGTGTCGGCCTGGCACAGGTATTCCTCCTTAGCGGGTAGAACACCATAGCCAGCATCGGCCGCGATCACCCGGCGGGGTTCATCTTAGAACCCCGCCGTCATCTGATCCCCGAGTTCGGTCGAATTAAGCGTGCCGTGCCTCAGAGATCAAATAGTTCGGCCTTCTCAGCTTGATTGTCGCGCTGCTCTCATCCTGATTGTCGCTACACACTTATTCTATCCGCTGTATTGGTGGTGGGTAAATGGTCTTAATCCCTTCTTCATCAGGGCATATTTTCGAACGTGTACGTATCCCGGATCCTGTCCCGCGGGGCGCGTCTTAATCCCTTCTTCATCAGGGCATGTTTTCGAACCTGGCCCGCAGGTCGGCCAGTGGCGCGACCTGGCGTCTTAATCCCTTCTTCATCAGGGCATATTTTCGAACAGCAGAAAGACATGCACTATCCCTACTGAGGGAGTCTTAATCCCTTCTTCATCAGGGCATGTTTTCGAACTGAAATGGGTTTTAATGAGTCGTCGGTTAGACGTCTTAATCCCTTCTTCATCAGGGCATGTTTTCGAACGCTGGCCCACAAGATGGCCGTCAGGGCAGCGTCGTCTTAATCCCTTCTTCATCAGGGCATGTTTTCGAACAGTATGAGGATGAGCAGGACTAATCACTATGACCGTCTTAATCCCTTCTTCATCAGGGCATGTTTTCGAACGGCCGAGCTTGAACCAACTGCGCCCGATGAGGGCGTCTTAATCCCTTCTTCATCAGGGCATGTTTTCGAACGAGCAGATTGCCAATATTGCCAATCTCGAGATGGGTCTTAATCCCTTCTTCATCAGGGCATGTTTTCGAACCTTGCTTGCCGCTTGAATTGATTGATCTTGCTCAGTCTTAATCCCTTCTTCATCAGGGCATGTTTTCGAACCACAATCCGGAAGAAAAACATACCGAAAGAGTTTGTCTTAATCCCTTCTTCATCAGGGCATGTTTTCGAACAGGTTAGATCAACCTAAAGGATCACGCATCATGTGTCTTAATCCCTTCTTCATCAGGGCATGTTTTCGAACTATAGTGCATAGCAGGAGACAATCATGTCAGACAGTCTTAATCCCTTCTTCATCAGGGCATGTTTTCGAACGCAAATGTCAACATCCGACTATCTCTACCGGAAAGGGTCTTAATCCCTTCTTCATCAGGGCATGTTTTCGAACAACCCTGACCTTCCGGAACGAACTGGACGTGCGGGTCTTAATCCCTTCTTCATCAGGGCATGTTTTCGAACTTGCCCACATCGCAGAATGGATGCGCGACAAGCGGTCTTAATCCCTTCTTCATCAGGGCATGTTTTCGAACGAGGAGGAGGGTACCAAATGGATCATCGTGGAGGCGTCTTAATCCCTTCTTCATCAGGGCATGTTTTCGAACACTGCAGAGGATCAATTTGATCCCTCGTGCTGTCTTAATCCCTTCTTCATCAGGGCATGTTTTCGAACCGGAAGAGATCTGTGATCTGCTAGGGGTACGGGTCTTAATCCCTTCTTCATCAGGGCATGTTTTCGAACCGGGGTTACTATACATATAGTGAAGACGAAGGGTCTTAATCCCTTCTTCATCAGGGCATGTTTTCGAACGGCATGCCCGCCTCAGCCTTCGGCGCTCTTTTGGTCTTAATCCCTTCTTCATCAGGGCATGTTTTCGAACGGCCCACAGGCCGGCCAGTGGCGCGACCTGGCGGGTCTTAATCCCTTCTTCATCAGGGCATGTTTTCGAACCGGGGTTACTATACATATAGTGAAGACGAAGGGTCTTAATCCCTTCTTCATCAGGGCATGTTTTCGAACTGCGGGCCCAGGCCCGCATAGAGGCCATGGAGCCGTCTTAATCCCTTCTTCATCAGGGCATGTTTTCGAACAAGACAGGGGTTACTATACCTACTCAGAAAATGAGTCTTAATCCCTTCTTCATCAGGGCATGTTTTCGAACTACAAGAGGGCGAGGAATTTGATTACGTAGAGAGTGTCTTAATCCCTTCTTCATCAGGGCATGTTTTCGAACCGGACAAAATTCATCGTCGTGGAGGCGCTGGACAGTCTTAATCCCTTCTTCATCAGGGCATGTTTTCGAACATTCGGACGATGAGGGATACCAAGATTCCCTCTGGTCTTAATCCCTTCTTCATCAGGGCATGTTTTCGAACCGAGGGCAACCAGATATGTCGCTGTGGAGCGGCGTCTTAATCCCTTCTTCATCAGGGCATGTTTTCGAACGCTCGCCTGGCAGCTTCGGCGGGTTGGCGCCAAGTCTTAATCCCTTCTTCATCAGGGCATGTTTTCGAACACGCCAAGACAGTGAAATAATCATGACGTGGCGGTCTTAATCCCTTCTTCATCAGGGCATGTTTTCGAACACCACCACCTATAGGACGATCCAGCAGGCCCTGCGGTCTTAATCCCTTCTTCATCAGGGCATGTTTTCGAACGCGATAGGCGCGGCCATTATCTCTATCATGAGTCTTAATCCCTTCTTCATCAGGGCATGTTTTCGAACGGGCAATTTTCCTGACCTTGACCTTCCGGGACGGTCTTAATCCCTTCTTCATCAGGGCATGTTTTCGAACACAGGTAGTCAGGATAAATCGCAGAAAAGGGACCGGTCTTAATCCCTTCTTCATCAGGGCATGTTTTCGAACTAGGTGAGAGAACCGATACGTACGGAAGGACAATGTCTTAATCCCTTCTTCATCAGGGCATGTTTTCGAACAGGATAAATCGCAGAAAAGGGACCGTGAGACTGTCTTAATCCCTTCTTCATCAGGGCATGTTTTCGAACGACACGGTTGCGCCGTATCAGATCACATTCACCGTCTTAATCCCTTCTTCATCAGGGCATGTTTTCGAACATGGAATAAAATTAAAAAGCCCAATAAGAGTAACGTCTTAATCCCTTCTTCATCAGGGCATGTTTTCGAACGGTTCCCGGGATCAATTAGGACGGAACAATGGCGTCTTAATCCCTTCTTCATCAGGGCATGTTTTCGAACCCTTCGGCGCTCTCTTCTGGCCAGCGGTCGCCAGGTCTTAATCCCTTCTTCATCAGGGCATGTTTTCGAACAGGGGCTTGTCTGTATACCAACAACTGACACGGTCTTAATCCCTTCTTCATCAGGGCATGTTTTCGAACAGCGGGAGAGGCAGAGAGGCACGCACTGTCTCTGTCTTAATCCCTTCTTCATCAGGGCATGTTTTCGAACTATGCAGCAGCAGCTATTCGCCCGACTGATCGGGTCTTAATCCCTTCTTCATCAGGGCATGTTTTCGAACGCGGCAGCGCGAAGAATCCAAATGATGACGTGGTCTTAATCCCTTCTTCATCAGGGCATGTTTTCGAACCCTGCGGCGGCGATGAAATCACCATCACCTGGGAGTCTTAATCCCTTCTTCATCAGGGCATGTTTTCGAACGGCTCCCCGGGGTTAGATAGGACGGAAAAATGGAGTCTTAATCCCTTCTTCATCAGGGCATGTTTTCGAACCCACCACCACCACCTATAGGACGATTTCCCAGTCTTAATCCCTTCTTCATCAGGGCATGTTTTCGAACCGCTCTGGTTTGTTTTCTGTTTTCAAACAATGGGTTACAGAGGTGCTTGACGGTGTTTCCATGTGCTGAAAAGTTAACCGCTGGCATAGGTAGGTTTCTCCAGGGGCCGGCCGTCGCGCAATAATTGTACGCCATCGGGAAGCCATTGTTTGCCCATCATAGTCAGTTCGGTCACGGCCGGCAAGTGGTACAGGCGAACATCGTCCTCGCGGGGAGAGATATGGGTACACAACTGCTCCACAAGGTCGTTTAACTGCCGATCGTTCAACCAGGCCAGGAATACCGAATGCTGAATCGGCATGGCAGTTTTCTTCAACAGTCGATGGACGCGCCCCAAGCGCCGCGGATCGGCGATATCGTAGGCGATCAGCCAGGCATCGGCACCGAAAACGATCTTATCGTTCCCGAATCGCGCCATGTCAGGTTCCTTCGCCATAATTGAGTGCGGTGATAACCCGGTCGAGGTAGGTCAAGTACTCATTCGTAATGCGTACATATTGCCCGATGCGCTGTTCGACCGCCAGTGCCTGATCGGCTCGCGTCGGCGCGCCCAACGGCCATTTCTTGCCAAGCAGGCGTACTGCCAGCACTCGCGCTTCCCATGCCAGCAGCCGCCCTAGATCACGGGTCAGATGAATGTCGAGTTTTTCATCAGTCAGCAGCACCGGTGGTATGCCGCTGTCACTGACGATTCGCGCTACGCAGGCGAAAAGCGCGGCTTCCAGGTAGCCCAGGGTGCATTGCGCTACACGCGCGACAGCCAAGGTGCCCAGACGCTGCGCCACGGCGCGCCGTACGGTCACCGGGCGCAGATCCTTGACATGCAACGACAGTCGATTGACCAAGCGGAGAATTCCGCGCCGTTCCATGGCGTTGTACCAGTTACGGTAGTAATCCGGCCAGTCGGGGCGCAGCGCGAATTCCGCCAGACGGTCGTGCAGATTCACGCCGCCGGTGGCCGCGCCGAGACACAGGCCGGCCAGTTCGCCCTCCTCGTCGAGGAAGGTCACTACGATGCCGGCGCGCAGACAGGCGATCAGCGCCGGGGTGGCCCACTCGACGCGGCCGCTGACGACGATGCGCGACAGGCGCCGCAGGGGGTAGCGCGACGCAGCGCGACCGGATGCGATGACCGTCAGCGCAGGCCCATCGAGCGCTACTGTCATTGGCTGCACACCGTCAAGATAGAGCGCTTTCAAATCCGGCTGTGACGAAATCATCCTTAGACCTTTGCAACAATGCTTGTACCAATACACGACCCAGGCGGCGCAGATGACGCCGTTGAATGACGGCAAAGGATTCGTATTCGGCATAGAAGTGCGCGCGCCCGGCCTTGCCCAGCAGACAGGCCCCTTTGTCTTGATTGAAATGTTCGTCGCGCAGTATCCGGTCGCGGAACAGTGCCTGCACCCAGGTGTCGGCTGCCGGCCGCAGCGCCTCAACGAGATCGCAGGCCAACGATTCACGGCCGTGCGCCGGGGCGTGCAAGAAGCCAACATAGGGGTCGAGTCCGGCGGCATAAGCAATGGATACCGCTTCGTGATGAAGTAGGGTGTAGACCAGCGACAGGCAGGCATTGACCGGATCGCGCGGCGGCCGGCGGTTGCGGCCGGTAAAGCCAAGACTGCCGGGAAATAACGTGAGGTAACCGGGGAAATATGCTGCCGAGGCGGCGCCTTCGATGCCCATGATGCTGGACGCACCATCGCTAATTGCGCTCGGCAGTTTTGCCAGACAGCGGTCGATGCTGCGCAGTGCGCCGATCAGTGCCTTGCGCACGTCGGGCCGGCGCTCCAGCGCCTCGCCCAGCACGCGCCGCTGCCCCCGGATCTTGAGGCGCACCCAACCTGCCGCAACGCTCGACCGGAAGTGCGTATCCAGCGATGCGGAAAACTGCGCCAGCCGAATACGGGCATCCTGATGCGGGTGCCCGAGCACGGTTGCGACGCGCCTGCTGTGGCGCTTGGAGAGAAACACCACGGAAGCGCCGGCATCGACCAGGCGGGTGAGCACGCCGGAAGTCAGCGCCAGCTCGCCCTGCACCACCACCCGGTCGAGCAGTTTGAGGGGCAGGCTGCGCCGGCGCGTGCCGTTTTCGTACAAGGCCAGCGCGGCGCCGTCGGGGCGGAGTTCCAGGCCGCTGTGATCGAGATAGACGGTTGCCATGCTTCACCCGTGATAGAAAAACGGCGGGTCTTCGGGCGCCACGCCAATGCCGAGTGCAATCATCCTGGCGCGCGGATCGAGCCGCAGCAGCAGGAAGGCGTCTTCATCGAGGTCCAGCGTTTCGCGCACCTCGGCGAGCAGCGAGCCCTGTTCACCGGCCGAGAGGAAGCTCTCGAACACCGACTTCTGGCCGCCGGTGGCGTAACCCTTCACGGCGTGCAACGCATGCCGCAGGCGGGTGGCATCGGCGATGTCGTAGGCGGCGAGATAGAGGTTGCGGTCTTTCATGCGGATATTGAACCGCGGATCGGGCGAGAAAGCAGAGATGGCAAGCTTGCGAGTGTCCGTCAATGCCGGGCCGGGTGTGAGATAACAACGATCCGTGCACTGCGCATGTCGGGCCGGTTGAGTTGCGCATCGAAACGTGTACTGACGTACAGACTGTCCTGGCCCATTTCCTCGGCCGCCATAAAAGCGCCCAGACTCATTGGCACCTTGCCGCCGGTGACGTCGACCGCGATGTGCGTGCAGCCGATAGACTTCAACCACTCCACGGCCTGCCGCACCGCCTGGCGGGTATCGGCGGGATCATCCACATCGGCAACCGTAAGCACGGAAAGACTTGCGATGCCCGGCACTTGGGCCTTCAACTCATCGACCACACCGCGCGACTGCTCGCTGACCACGAACACTGCGGCATTGGGCTTGATCTGAGCCAATACCCAGGCCGGTGTTTCCGCTTTGCTGACGGTGAACACCAACCCATCGTAGCGGACATGCTCCGCCATGGCGCCGCCGATGGCGGGGAAGCGGTTGCGGATCAGCCAGCGGCGCACGTGCTCGCGTTTGAGGTAAGCGATGACGAATGCCAGCAGTGTCGCGGCGCCGGTGACGATGCCGAGGACGATGCCGATGCGGTCGAGCAGGAGCCAGGTGGATTCGGTCACGGCCTGTTCCCTATCCACTCCCTTACGTTTTCTTTCAGCCGTGGCAGTGCCTGGGGTCCGATCAGACGGATACCGGCTTTGTTGGCGCGGTCGGAGAGCACCTGACTCGGTTCACGCGCCGACAACAGCCAAGTCTGGCCGAACAAGCCGCGCACATCCTGTCCGAGGCTGTCCACCTTGTATGCGATATCGTTATCGTTGCCGTCGCGGTAACGCAGCGTTTTGCACTCGATGTACAGCAGTTGGTTACCGTTGCAGGCGAGCACATCGAACTCATTTTCCCCCTTTTGCGTATTATCCCATCGACCGCTCACACCCATTCGGGCGTCATAAACACCCTCGTCCTTGACGATGTGCCAGGCATATTCCTCCAGCCAGCCGCCGCGCAGGAACAGAGCCGCGGCGGTATCCGTGAATTCAATCTCCGATTCCCCGTCGCGCCAATCGATCAACCGGGCTTTAGCCAACTCACCCAATGCCTTCGCCCAGTCTCCCCACGGCCGGTTGTTGAGCATCTGGCGAGGTTGTGTCAGTCGTTCTTCGTTGGTTCCAGCTGCCTTTTCCAGAGCCCGATCCGCCAAGGCATTCATCTGCCCGATGAAGTCCTGGATACTTGCGGCATGACGGCCCAAATACTTGCACGCCGCCTTGCGCGCTGCGGCCTGCTCACGCCAGGCTTCATCGTCCGATGCCATCGAAGAAACGCGTAATCCCTGGGCAGCCAGGTAGGACTTGACGTCGAGAACATCGCGCATGGGCTCCGGGTCGGCGGCCGCCTGCTTTTTATCGGGCAGTATCTCGATTCGGCCGTGCGCGGTATCTGTGTAAATGATGCGGGCGGCGTCACCGCGGAACATGTCCACGAAGCCCATCGCCATGAGCTTGGTGCCGCCCGTCGCATTGAGCACGATCTGCGCATCAGGATGCTCGCGCTTGATTTCCTCCACGAGTTCGAGCGCAAACTCATGAATCTGTTTGAGGCCGACATCCGGGGCTTCGTGCTTGACATTCACGGCAATGGCTTCGCGCTTCAGCAATGAAGCCAGGCGTTGCTCGGCCTGCCGCTGTGCCATGCTTGCCGAGCACACCAGATAGACCATCTCCGGTCTGTCCATCAGCGCCGGTATGAGATTGGCCAGTATCTGGTCGGATACGATGGCGACATGAATTTTCATTCGGCCCGCTCCACCTTGAACGTCTCCACCCTGGCCCCGTATTTACGCATCGCCTCCGCTGTCAGCTCGATGCCGCGCGCGTCCGCCGGCAGATCCAGCGACAGATGCAGATAGCGCGCGCCGCGCGCGCAGACCTCGGCGGCGAGGTTCACCGGCAGGGTGCCGATAACGGTGTCGCCGGGGCAGATACGCGCCATATCCAGGTGGCCGATGAAGGCATCAACCGCAATACCCTCCGTAGCCGCCCAGTCGCGGGCGCCGGGGTGGCGGGAAACGAAATATACGCTCATGGGATCATACACTCTGTTTCGTGACAGGACGGCATCTGTATAGCGCAGCGCGGATCAGAATGCAGACACGGCAGGCTTGCGGCGGGCAGTGCAGCGCGTCATTTCCGCCGGTTCGCCGCGATCTTCGCCCGCAACCGCTCGATCTCGTGCTGCTTCGCCTCGGGCGTACCCCACTTCGGTTCGTCCGTCTGATCCATGGGCATATCCCGCTCCCGCGCCGCTTGACGCCCCTGGTCTTCGTGCCGCCTCGTTTCACGCACGGGCTGCTCGCGCCGGACCGCCGCCGCCCGGGCCAAAGCCCGCTCGGCGGCGATGGGCGCGGCGCAGTCGGGCAGCCCGGCCAGGGCCAGGTACTCGGCGATGCGATCCCACAGGTCGCCCCGGGCGAACTCGTGGATGAGCGGCAGGTTGAGCGCCTGATAGAGGGGCACCCAGGTGTCGGTGCCGCGCCGCACCTTGAGGTGCGGGTTGAACTGATACCAGCCCTGGCGCACGCGCCGGAACAGGGCGCGGTTGTAGGCGTAGTCGCGGTCGATCTCGTTGCGGGCCAGCACGCCCGACAGGTATTGGCGGCGCTTGCGTTCGGGCCGCAGCACGTTGGCGGGCAGGTGTTCCCAGGCCTCCAGGATGGCGGCGTTTTCGAAGGCCGCGTAGGGCCGGCGCAGGCGATGGGTGAAACGCGACTTGAACAGCGCCCACAAGGTCTGCACCAGCAGGTATTCAGACAGGTGGCGGTCGATGCGCACCAGGCGGTCGCCGCTGCTGAAATCGATCGCGGCCGGGGCGAGCAGCTCATACAGGGCGGCAAACGGGCCACGGGCGAACTTGCTGTTCTGAAAGGCCGAACGCAACGCCCAGTGCAGCGCGTTGCAGCCGTAGTGATCGACGGCCTCGCGGTCCGCACCGCGCTCCAGCAGGGCCTCGACCAGCGCGACATTGCCCGCCGCCGCCGCGGCCATCAGCGGTGTCGTGTTCATCGGCGTGCGGTGTTCGAGGCCGTGGCGTTCGCATTGCGCCAGCACCACGCGGGGACTGCCGCCCTGATAGGGCGCCAGCGCCTTGCGCGCCAGGGCCTCGCGCTGGCGCGCGAAGCCGTGCGCGCGTTCGAAGTTGCCGTACTGCGCGAGCCAGGCGGCCAGGCCCGGCTCGTCGTGCCAGGCGGCGTATTCGTAAAGCTGCTGGCGCGGCTTGCTGCCCACCACCTGCTCGCGGAATACCTTGACCAGCAGATCCTCGATGCGCGCCGGGTCGAACACCGGCCAGGGCACCGGCGTCTCCTTGAGGATCTGCTCGCGGATCGCGGCGGCCTGCTCCTCCTTGCCCTGCAGTTCGAGCTTGCGGGCTTCCTTCTGCCAATCCTCGCGCGTGGCCTGGCGCGCCTCGACCTGCACCGCTTCGGCGCTCTTCAAATCGAGCAGCGATAGCAGTGGATGGGTCAGGTCGGATTCGACCAGGTACAGATTCTTCGTGGCACGGGTCAGGGCGACATACAGCGCGTTGACGTAGAACTTGTACACCTCGAGCGATTTGTCGCCCTTGTCCTTCGCACGCCGGTAGTCGAGCGAATCGGCGGCCAGATCGGCCGGCGTGACGCCCGCGGCGATGTCGGCGAACTCACCGCGATGATCGGAGACGAAGCGGTACAGGACGATGTTCTCGTACTCCAGCCCCTTGGCCTCGTGGATGGAGAACAGCAGCGGCGTGCTGAAATGCCGGCGCGCCTCGGCCTTGTCCTCATCACGCATCACCAGCACGGCGAACTGGGTGGACTGGCGGGTCTTGCCGTCCAGCTCGCGCTTGACAGTATCCTTGTCGGGCAGCAGATCGATCCGGCCCGGTTCGCCGCCGATCGCCTGCACCAGGTAATTGCTCTCGCGGTCGATGGAACCGAAGCGGCGATGCTTGATCTTGAGCAGGGTGTTGGCCAGGCGGGTGGCCTCCACGCCGTTGCGGAAATTGGCGCCGAGCACCCGCAGGTGCTGGCGCTCGGCGAGTTGAGGGTCGCGCCAGAACAGGGTCTTGACCTTGGCCCAGGAAAAGAAATTGGGGTGCACGATCTGGTTGGAATCGCCGCACAGCAGAAAATGCCCCGGGTGCCTGAGCGTCTTCAGCACCAGCGCGAGCTGCACGGCGGTGATGTCCTGCACCTCGTCGATGACGACGAAGTCGTAACGCGGCGCAGCCAGTGAAAGCCATTCGTGGGCAACCAGGTTCAGATCGTAGAGGCCGGCTTCAGCGAGCCAGGCGCGGTATTTCTCGAACAGCGCGTAGATCTCATCGCGCCGCTCATCGGGAAAGATCGACTGGCGCACGCCCAGCGCGCGATAGGCCTCGCGGGTGAGCACGCCTTCGGCGTCGGCCGCCAGTACGCCGCGGATCTCCTCGAAGGCCTGGTGCGCATCGATGCCCTTGTAGTTCTGCCGGTGGCGTGAAAACCAGGCGCTGAAATCGCGAAAGCCGGCCTCGCGCCCGGCCGGCACGCGGACGGATTCGACGAACTCGCGATAGGACAGGAATACGGCCTCCTGGCCGGGGTGCTCGAAGCCATGGGCGTAGTACAGATCGCGCGCATTGCGTGCCAGATAGGCCGACTGGGTGACGTAGAGCACCTCGCCTTCGGCGTGCTTGAGCTTCTCCAGGGTGAGCGCCGTCTTGCCGCTGCCGGCGCTGCCGACGACGATCAGGGGCGGCGCTTCGCCATAGACAGCCTGTTGCGCGTCGTCCAGCGACAAGGGTTTATCGAGCAGATGCACGGTGGTGCGCTCGGGATGCAGGTAGCGCAGCGGCGCGGCCTCCCGCCCTGCGGTCGCGGCATCGGCATCGGGCAGTTTACTCTCGTCGATGAGCGCCCCGCGCAGGAAGCGCGACTTGTCGTAGTCGTGGTTGGCGATCACCTCCAGCATCAGGGCGCAGACCTCCTCACCGTGGCGCAGCAGGGTGAACAGCAGCCGGTCGGCGTCGTTGATCTTGGCGCGGTAGAACTTGCCGTGGGTCGGCCCGGTGAGTTTTTTCACCTGCGCGGCGCGGAAATCACCGCGTGCGATGGCCTCGCACACCTTGCGGTAGGCCGCCGCATTACATCTGATGTCGAGACCGGTGTATTCGAGGATTTTCATGGGGGAAGAATTATACGCCGCGCCCCGCGGCTTGTAATCCAGGAGTCACCTGTTACAGTGTAGCCATGCCTTTGATGAATGACTCCCTGGCCAAATTGTGTCCTGATCTCACGGAGTGGCCACGCACCTGGCAGATCGAGAAGGACGACCTGGCGGCCGGCCGGCGTATCGTGGAAGCACTCACACCGTTTCTCCATCATCTCGTCTCCCAGGGACTCGCCCGCAGGACCTTCGCCCGACACCGCGACAATATCTGGCTGCTCGGCGGCGAGTTGATCCGACGGCGTCACCTGGATGACGAGCTGTGCAAGCTACCGGTCGCGGCCGCGCTACAGCAGCTGGTTGAAGGCGGCGGCGGACCGCTGATCTGGCCGAACATTTCCGAATCGGAACAGGAATCCTTCGATGCCACCTGCAGGAAGCTGTACCGGTTTCTGCAACGCGGCTCCCTGGACTATTCATGAACTGGCGGCCACGGGCCGCCCTATCCCCCATAGAACGTGCAGTGCGCGCCGAAACCCACAGCGGCCACGGGCGCCCTATCCCGCATAGGGCGTGCCGTGCATGTCGCAACGCCTGTGGACGCCGATCGGCTCGAACAGATAGCGCACACCTCTCCAGACACGAGTCGACCATCTGGCTCGATTATCCACCCTTGATGCCAAGGAGCCGCTTGGCCAGTTCGCGCGACCGGGGCTTGAACTTTGGTTTCTGCTTTTTACCCTGCACCACATCCGGATTCTCCATGATGCCAGGCCATCGTTTTTCCACTTCTTCCTCCAACATCTGATGGGCTTCAACGGATAACTTTTCCGTTTCTTCCAGAAGCTTCTCAGCATCGGCGAGAAAATCGCTGTTCTCCCGCCATGCCCCGGATTGTTGCTGTCGCACAATTCGGGCAGCATCGTCCGGCAGGCCGGCGGTCGCCTTCTCCAGTCGCGCCTGTTCGGCTTCTCTTTGAAGGCGCGCTTGCGCTTCCTCACGCCGCGCTGCTTCAGCCTGAGTGTCACGTTCCATCGCGCCGTAGCCCACCGCCGTCTTGGCGCCGAAGCCGAGCCACTGGAAGGCGTGCTCGAACGCGTCGGTCATTAATATCTGCCAGCAGGGCTTGCCGGATTCTGGATCGGTTTTCGTCATCTCCGGCGCAAGGCGCGCCAGATGCTTGGTGTCGCAGGTGACGAAGAAGGTGAAACCAGACCCTGGCGGCACGGTGAGGAAGCTGATGGGATTTGGCTGGCCGGAGTCGTGGGGTGTGGTGCTATCGCCGGCCTTGTGGTCGCGTTTCTGCTGGTAGTAGTGGCTCTGGTGCGGCGTCATGATCTCGACCATGAGGCTGTCGCCCTTGATCTGCGGGATCACATCCCAGAACGACAGCGCCCCGCGCACATGCTCCGTGTCGCCGTCCTTGGATTCCAGACCGAATAGCGCGTCGATGATATGGGTCTTTTCCTTATTCCAGCCGTGCGTCTCGTTCCAGTCGCCGGAAGCCAGCTCACGCGCCGCCTCGCGCAGTACGCCCTTGACCCCGCTGCCGGGCAGATACGGCAGACCGTAGGGATTGAGAAAAGCGAAACCGTTTTCCAGCGGATGTTCGTTGCCCAGGCCGGTGGTGAAGGGGGCGGTGGCTTGGGCTTCGAGGCGGAGCAAATTTGCGCTTACAGCAGCCATTGCATACTGACGCTCAGCCAATGCCTTCATTCGATCCCGATCCGACTTACTCAATGCCGCGATACTCTTCCATGCGTTGCGCGCGGCGAAGTCGTTCTTGTCCCAAAGGCCCGGCAAACGGCTGTGAACATCGGCTTCCTGATCCTGCCGATCGGTCCAGACAGGCAGCAGCAGCCCAAACCGCATCCCCGGCGAAATATCGTTGAAATCCTTGCCCAAATAGTTGGGTACGGCGGCAATTGGCATGGCAAACTCCTCGTGTTACAATGTCTTACGTTTTGATGGAGGCAGCAGTGATGTCAACGACGCTCACGATCCGGCTCGACGATGAACTCGACGCCCAGCTTTCGCGGTTGGCAGAGGCCGCCCATCGCTCCAAGAGTGACCTGGTGCGGGCGATGCTGCGGCGCGAGGCGGCGCTGGCCGAACTCCGGCGCAGCCGGGCGATTCTCAAACCATATGCGGTACGGGCCGGGTATCTGAGCGATGAAGATTTCTTCCGTGACTTCTCGTGAAGGTCTTCGTCGATACCAACGTCTGGCTTGCCGGTCGTTTCTGGAGCGGACTGTGTGCTGAACTTCTGGACGTGCTGATAGAGGAAAGCACGGAAATCCTGCTCGACGAGCGGGTGCTCGATGAGTTCCGCCGGATTGCCCGCGACAAGCTGGGCGTTGACGACATGGCCCTGAGCGAGGCCGAAGTTTTCTTCCAGCAGTATGCACGGGTGCTCGCCGCAGCCGCCGAACCCGCGCCGGGCATTCCCGATCCGGACGATGCCTGGATCATCGCCGCGGCGCTTTCCGCCGGCGCCGATCTGTTCGTGACCGGCGACAAACCGTTGCAGGATCTGCGTCAAATCGGCGGCATGACCGTTCTTGCACCGCGCGCGGCGTATCTTCGCCTGCGCGGACTTACCTAGCCCGACGCTCATTCGCCGCCTCACTTGCGCGCGGCGGCCATCTGCCGCAGCCATCTGAGCCAGGCAAACGCCTCGGCGGTAATGGCCTGGAACTCACTGGGTCGCATCTGCATCAATTTCTGCATGAAGGGTTCGAAACCGGGGTCGCAGTCGCCACCATTGAATTTCTGATTGAGCCAATGACGCAAATGCGTGGCCACCAGCTCGTAATGACGACCCGCCTCCTTTTGGCCCTTTTCATGGCAGAATGCCAGTACCTGCATGAGCCCGCTGTTCATGATGAGGGCAGGCAGGGCCTTGGCTGCATCGGCATATTTGCCATAGTCATTACCCATTTCCTCTTTCATCGCGTTGGCACGATCCCACGCGTCCTGCGCACGCCGCTGTTCGAGTGTCGCCATATCACCTGCCCTCCACCACCGTGGCCACCACCAGCCCGCGCCCGGTGGTGGCATCGCCGCCGATCTGCAGGAGTCTGCCGTCGATGACGTTCTTGATCTTGGCCATCACGCCCACGGCGTCTTCCCAACTCTCTATCTCATCCTTCTTGCCCGTGCGCGTCCGGCTGGTCAGCAGGGGTGCGACCAGCAGCGATTCGGGCGGCAGGTTCTCGGTGTAGAACAGGCCGCCATCCTTGGCTGTGCCGGTGTCCGGATCAATGCGCACGTGGGGCTCGACCAGCATGGCGTGTTCAGCGAAGTAGGCAAAATCGGTGTCGGAGAGCACGACCAGATCAGTCTTGAGCTTGTTGCGGAAGAATTCGTAGCCGTTGTCACCGGGTACGGCGCGGATAGCGAGGTCTTCGCCGATGGCCTTGACCGCCGCGCTTTCCCGCTCCTGCGCCGCGTACTCGAAGGCTTCCAGATGCAGCACATGTTCCTGCCTGCCGTTCACACGGCGCTCGGTGGTCAGCGCCGGATTGGCGAGCAGACATTGGCCTTCGCTTACAGCCAGCGCCGGCCAGTCGGCCGAGATGCCGATCAAGCCCATCAGTCGCTGCGCGCGCGAGAGGGCCTGCGGGCAGGTGGCGTACACATAGCCGCCCTTGAGCGAGCGCACCGGCAGGGCCACGAGCTGCGCGTCGCCGAAGCTGACCGCGCCGGCGTGCAAAGTGGCGTCACCCGCATCCGGACCGAACAGCCGGTCGATGAGCTGTTCATCCCCGCCGATGGCTGTGAACCCGTGCCGCACCGCGCCCTTGATGCCGGAGCCGGCGAAGCTTGGATGGCGGGTGTGGCGTTCGCGCTGAATGGGATTGTCGATGACGCCGACGGCCTGGCCCGCGCCCATGTGGACGGGACTAACGGCGTAGAGGAATACGGCTGCGTGTTTTTCGAACATGGGATGACCTCTCAGTAAGCGGCGATAGTCAGTCGGTTGAATCCTTCGGCACGGCGCATGTCGGCAGGGTACTGCTCGTCCGTCCACAGGCCGCGTGCGGCAAGCTTGCGCAATGACTCCGGCGTGGCGTCGAGTTCGTCCAGCCAGTACACCGAACCGGCCGGCGCCGCGCGCTGCGCCGTCTTGGGCCGCCATTTAGCCAGATCCCAGCCGGAAACGGTTTCCGCACGCGGCACGGCGGCGCAAACGAGGCGGGCCTTGACGCCGTGCAGCTCGAAACGGTATTCGCCCGCGGAGGTCTGGGTGGCGCCGGTGGGTAGCCAGCCGGCCCTCACCCCCGTCCCCTCTCCCGCAAACGGGAGAGGGGAGCCGAAAATGCCCGGCGCGGTGAGCACCAGGCGGCAACGGTGCGCCTTGACGATGCCTTCATAGTCGGCTTGCGGCAGCGCGTTATCGACGGCGTGCACCGCCGCCGCGCGGCCGTCGCCACCCAGGCGCAGCGTACCGTTGTTCGGCGGCACTGTGCCAGTGACGAAAGCGAGAAAACCCACGTCGTAGTCCACCGGGGGCCTGCCTGATTGTTTACCTGTTCCGACGCGATCTCCCCGCTTGGTCATGGCGACCGCCTGCACCGAAAACAGCCGCCCGTCGGCGGCGCGGCGGCTGGCCGCATCGAGGCCCACACCGATCCGATGGTCGAGGGCCCAGAGTTCATTGGATCTCACGAGTTCCCCCGCCACGGGTATTTCCCCTGCAAGGTATTTGCACCAGCCGGATTCGCTCAGCCACCAGCCGTCGGCCGGTTTGCTGCGCTCGCGCTCGGCCAGGACGGGAAGCAACGCGAAGGGTGCGGAGGACTGAGGCCCTTCTCCCGCCTGCGGGAGAGGGGTTGGGGTGAGGGCATTTACGTGAGGGATGCCTTCGCTATCCTCGGTGATCACCAGATCGGCGGGCGGCTGGATCAGCACCTCCACCCTGCCATCCGCGTGGCTGCGGGCCAGGTGGAATGCGGTGACGGTGAACTCACCCGGCTTGTCGGGCGTGCCGATATCCGGATGCGTGTCCACGGTCTGCCCGCTGCGCGCGGAGCTCCAGTCGAGATTGGCATCGACCAGCATCCGCGAACGGATCGCCCCTGCCGCTACCGATGGCCAGGGCGGCACCAGCGATTCGCCGAAGCTGCCGGGATCACCGAACAGTTTGTTGCCGCGCAGGAACAACACGTCCAGCGGTTCAAGAAACACGGCGTGACTCATGCGGCGTTCTCCTTGTGGTTCGCGGCATCGCCCTGGTCGTTGCCGCGCGTTTCTCGGGCCAGGAACTCGGCCACGGTGAGGAAGTTCTCCAACCATTTCAGGCCGTCGCTGGTTTGGGTGGCGGTCACTGCGGCAAGGCGTCTAGCCAATCCGGGTACGTCGTGCCGTTCAAGCACTTCATGCTTCTTCTTGGTTTCGATCTGACGATCAAACTGATAGGCAAGCAGGGAGTCCAACATTTCGGGCGATCCCTTCGGATCCGGCAAGTCATGCAACCACTCCAGCGTGTTATACACGGCGCGGCGCGAAACACACTCGGCACGCAGGAAGGCGATGAGATCACCCAGCAAGGCTACCGGCTCTCCCCATTTTTCGGTGAGGCGCAACGCGCCGCCGGAGCGCTTGATGACGGTAATGGAGAAGGCGTCGCGCCCACCCTCGCGCTTGGCGCGCTTCTCTGCCGCGCGCAATTCTCGCAGCACCGCGCCCAAAGGCGCCTGGTGGTGGGCGATGACGGCGCCGCAACTGGCGGTGGCGTTGCGGCCCATCATGCGCATCAGACGGCCGTTGAGGTAGGCAAAACCCGCTTTCAAGGCCAGCGAGCCGCGTTTGCGCAGATCGCCCCAGTTAGTCCTTTCGTCCCCCGGCTCGGAACCCGAATAGGCATGCCGCAGCCGCCGCATGCAGGACAGCAGATCGGCCACCGGCAGCATAGCCAGCACGTCATCGCCGCCGGCGTAGATCACCCGGCCCAGGTGCTCTTCCTCGACCACGTGACGCACGACGGTTTGCGAGAAATCGTTGAGCGCACCGGAGATGGCCAGATGGCGGTTGGGCGAGACCGGTCGTTTCTGCTCGCCATACTCTTGGATCGACGGCTGACGCGCGGCATGGCCGTCGAAACCCTTTCGTACCTGGGGGTGAAAGCTGTCGCGGTAGGCAATCGCGGTTTTATTCTCGCCGGCCAGAATCCGGCCCATGTGGTCGCCGTCCATCATGAGCAGGGCATAGTAGATTTCCAGCTTGACCTCGTCCTTGCCCAGCGCGGTACCGAGCGATTGCCTGACGAGGTGCTGCGCGTCTTCCAGCGCCGCATCGTCATCCGCATCGCGCGCGGCGTCGAGCAGGCCGGGGATGCGCTTGGCGCCGGCGAGCGCCGGATTGCCGCGATGGCGACGGACGAGACGGTGCGGCAGGGCGACAGACTCGGCTTTCAATTTTCTGACCTCGTCATCAAGATCGGATACGGTCGTCCCGCCGTGTTCCAGCCACTGATCGATCTGGTGCGCCAGCGCCATGGTGTGAGTGGAGATGACGAAGCGGCTGATATCCTTTTGCTCGCCGCGCTCGCCTTCAGCCAGTGCCTTGCTCACCTCCTCCGCGAAGATTGTCGGCCACAGGCGCTTGATCGCGGACAGGGCGCCCAGGTGTTCGCCTTGCTTCGCCCAGGCGGGTTTTTCCTCGGCGATCCTGGTCCACAGCGTTTCGACGTGTTCGCCCTCCTTGAACCCACGCTTGTGCTCGCGGTGCCTGCGCTTACCGGCGGGCACGTTCAGGTGAGCCCGGTCGGTCGTCAGCCACTCGGCCTCGCCGGTCATCGAATCGCGCCAGCCTTCCTGCCGGGTCTGGTCGAAGTGCCGCACCGCCTTCGCCGCCGCGAGCACGCGTTCGGCAAGGTCATAGACCGCCGGGTAGAGCACGCCGGGGTTGGGGGCGAAGAAGGTAGTACCGTCGCCCCAATCGATGTCTTTCTGCAGTACACGCCAGGCGGGCGTGTCGAGAAAACCGCAGGGCTCGCCGGTTCCGGTACCGAAGAAGGGCGCCATCGCGTCGAGCAGACCGGCGGGGTCCAGATCCCGTTGGTTCGCCTTGTCCCGGCAGTGGATCAGCGAGAACGGCACCGCCGCCCAGTGTACTTCGGGGAAGTCGGCCAGTTGCTCCTTCATCTGTTCGTAAGGCACCCCGGTTGTCTCGACATCGAAGCCGGCGGTTTGCAGCAGGCGCGAGACCACGTCTTCACCCAGTTCAAGCAGCCAGTCGCGCACGGCCTGTTTGGCCTTTTCCGCCAGTTCACGCGCCTGACCGGCCGGCACCACGGCGACGAAACGATTAGGCAAGGCAGCGGAGAACAGCGGATTGGCGTCCGTGCCGCCATTCATCCAGTCGCAGTCTTCGAACAACGCATCGGGCAAACCCATCTCATCCCGCAGCCACATGTCCACCTGCGGGATACCGCGCAGGCGCGGGAACAATATGGCATCCGGCCCGAGCGCCTCGCACACCGGGCGCATGGCTTCCCAGGCCAGGCGCGAGAGCAGATGCGAACCGGCCCAGAGATCATCCATCTTGCGCGCGGCGGCGATGAAGGACTGCACCGGTCCGATGGACAGCGCCAGCAGCGCCGCTTCGCCCTCGGGGTCGGCGGCGAACGCACCGGCGAAGGCTGAAGTGAGATCGAGGTGATCCCAGATCGAATGATCGGGGATGCGTGTATCGGCGGGCAGCACTTCCCACAGCTTGCCAAGTTTGTGGTTGTCGTCGGTATCGGCGCCCGTGACCGACAGATCCGGCCCGAAGCGCCAGAAGGTCAGCAGGGCCTCGCGCGGATTGCAGGTGGCCTCATCGTTCACGCTCAGTCGGGCCAGCAGACTGGAAAAGTGGTTGAAACTGCGCTGCTTAGTCTCGCCGATCTCTGTATCGGACAGACTCTTCAAATCGAAGTGCTCCCCGGTCAGTGGATGAATGAGGACGGGGTGCTTGGTCCAACGCACCTGCGCCCAGTCGGCGACCTTGAGTGCTTTCTGTTCGCCCTTTTTGGTGGTGACGGTGATTTCCTGCAACGGCCACCGCGGGCGGTCGGCGGCGGCGGCCCACCAGTCGGCGCGCTGGACGTGGCGATAGATATCCAGAGGCAACCCCTTTTTGAAGAGCACCGTGGACAGCACCTCGTCGTTGTCCGGGTCGATGGTGGCGGGTGGCTGGTCCAGGCCAAGCAGGCGTTTGAGCGCCTTCGAGGTGCCGTTCTCGTGCCCCGCCGGGTCGCGCAGCAGCACCAGCGCCTTTTCCGCCGGGTCGTGGATGCGCGCGGCAAGTTTGGTTTGCCAGATTTGTTCGTTATTCATGATGATTTTACCTGCCATTCCTCGGCGAGAAAGATGGTGAGCGGTCAAGAGTGTCACATACAATCTTCCACGCGCGCTGCAACTGTTCTTTTCCAACGGACATACCACTATCATCGGGTAGTCTGTGTGGCATGGCGAATACACGAATCGCCAAGTCTCCGTCTTGGATGGGAATGACTTTCCAACGTAAGGGACTGGGCATTCGCCCGGGCGCCGCAAAACCAAGCGCCGGGCGCAAATCCACATCGACCTTCAGCGCGCTTCGCACCTGTTTGCGTTCGATAGCCACAGCCTTCATGGCCTGATCCCAGCTCTTGAACACCGATTGGCTCTGCCAGACACACAACCCACCATCATCCATGGCCAACGAGGCCGCCCAGTCATCTTCAAGACACCTGTCGATGGGTCTTGCATATCGCTCCATTTCTTTCATCGAGAGCTGCTCGATACCCTCGATGTACAAGGCACCCCAACCTCCTCGACTGCGACTACCGACTAGACCAAACGCACCGATCAATCGCATGACTTCAACAAACTTCTGTTCCAACTCCTTTGGCACGGCGATGTGAAGCGAACGTATAGCTTCACCCTTATTGATCTTTATCGCCATGCGGTCCGGCAGGCCATCACCTCGCCTCACTAGACCGAACCAGGCGTAGCTGGTTGCCAACCCCGTCGGAAGTGGGGCCACCCCTGATTGTGTGCCTTTTCCCCAGGCATCCACATTTCCGTTACCCGGCGATTCCAGCCGAATCCGCACCCGGCTCTTGCGTGCCGCTGTCGTGACCTTCCTGCCATCCCGTTCAAAAGTGTCGTTCTCCAGCCAGGCGTGACCGAACAGCAGCCCTTCCTCTCTCCGCATCTCATCGACCCGCACGGCAAATTTCTTCTCTGCCGCATACGCCACCCGCCACCACTGCCGCAGCAGCGCCTTGAACGGCGGCGTGCGCCACTGCGCGCTCTGCTCGGCGTTGCCGAGAAAGGCAGGGGTGAGGAATTTCACCTGATATTCGAGTTTCTTCATCGTACTTTCTCCCGACAGCAATTCTCGTCGCCTTCTATGGGCATGACCGTTCCCGCAAGCTTGCCGCCACCCGCTACCCGCCCGCACTCCGCCCCCGGTTTGCGCTGGAAGGCCAGCGGACCAGCCTGGCAATCACGCATGGTCGAGCGGCTGGCCGAGGCCGCACCGCGCCGGCGGCGTAAATCGTCTGTTGAAAGCAGCCGGTAGGTTCGCATCACTCGTTGTCCTTCATCGCGATCGATTCGAAGCGGATCGCCTCGGGCGCGAGTGCCAGGCGATAACGGCGCGGGCGGGTGCCGCTGTCGTCAATGAGATACGGCAGTGCCGCAGGACCAAGACTCTGTTTGAGCAACCTGCGCAGCTTGCTTAAATGCGAGGAGAAATATTCGCCGTCCATACCCTGCCGCAATGCCCGCTCGGTTTTGTCAAGATCGGCCATTTCGCCGGCGATGGGGCGCAATTCCTCCAGATAGCGCTGCGCCCATTCCCTATCAGGAACCTCCTTCACCGGCGCGGGCAGCGGCGCTTCACCGCGCCGGGCGCGGCGCGCGAACACGGCCAGCAGAGCGAGTTCCGCCGGCGGCAGCGCGAGCACCTGGCCGGTAGCACGGATACGCCGCCGATCGAGATCCAACACCAGCTCCGCCGGCCCGAGCGCGCGCTGTGCGGCGGCCACGCTGGCGCTGAAGGTTACGGTGCCCTCGCGCAGCCGCTCGTCCAGTTCGTGGCGCAGGCGGACAAACGGGATTTCCGCCAGTTCCACCACGGCGTCGCGGCAATCGAGCGGACGTGGCTTCGCTTCGCGGGTCTGGATCACGCGCTGCTCGCGGCTCGGATAATAGAACCCGGGATGCGATTCGAAGGGCGCGGATACCAGCACATGCGACAGGCGGTCCTGGGGGCGGCCGTAGAGGGACAGCGCGTAGCCGAGATAATATCCCATGGTCTTGCGTCCGCCGGCCAGCGAGACATGCAAGGCCGTGTCGGGATCGGCGGTCAGGTCACGCACAACCTGCGCGATGTGATCCGCCACCCGTTCGTTGTCCGCCGGTGTGCGGATGTCGTCGAGCGGCGCCCCGGCGGTGTCCGTGACGATATGCAGCATGGCATCGTCGAAGGGTATCGCGGGCAGAGCGTATTCCTGGCGCAGACGATGAAACCAGCCCGGCTCGTCGGACAGCAGATTCAGACGTGCATGCTCAGCCCCTTGGCGGGTTGTGATGACGTGGATCTCCGTCGGCACGAATGGCGGGGTCTGTTTCTGCGTGAGCGCGTAGAGCGTTTCGGTCACGACCTGCGGGCTCAATCCGGTGACGGCAAGCAGGATGCGGCGGGGATATTGATCTGGCTTCATGGGCGTATAGTCTCGACGGGCGCCCCGGGTTCTGTCTGCTCCGGCAAGCTTGCCGCCGGCTCGATGCGATAGCGACCCAGCCCCATGCTGGTGACCGCACCGGCGTGCACGTACTGGCCGAGCCACAGGTACGGCCAGAAGGGTTCGAGTGCCGCGCCGTCGAATACGATCTCGCCAAGCAGGCCGCCAAGCTTCATCTTACGTTGCTGGCGTGCGGAGTACCGCCCCCAGTCGAACCAGCGCAGATCTGCCCGCAATGGTCTAACATCATGGGCGGCCCGCGCCAGGTCGGCAAAATCGGTCTCCAGTGGTGTGTCGGTATGGAAGTAGGTGAGCAGCGAAACACGCCTGAGCAAGTTGGAAAACAGCGCGCTGAACGAGAAATCCTGGACACCGACGACCCCGCCTTCGCGCTTCAGGCGCAGCGGACTTTCAAGGATCAGACGCACGTACTCGAAAGGCGGTGGTATCTCAGGTGAGCCGGCCGGCTGCGCTTCGCAGACTCCACCGGGCCGGTAGATCACCTGCCAGTCGGTGCTATGTTGTTCAACCACGATCAGCGACAAGCGGCCGCGACCCTGGCCGATCCCGTTGGCCGCTGCTTGCTCCAGGGCATGAATGATCGGGCCCAGGTGCCGATTGCCATGACCGATCAGGGTGATGCCCAGATGAGACTCCGATCCGGCTGCGAACGTACCGCCGCGCGGCTCGAGATCAAGCACGAAGGGATGCGGGGCGGCCGTGTATTTGCGCATCTTTTCGGTCTGCGCCGGCGGCGGCGTCTCGAACACATAGGCATAGCCGCACGAACGCCACAGGGCGCAATCGGAGCACACCGGCAAATGAGTGACGCACAGCGCACGCTTCAGCGCGTGCCCGAAAGCACCGCGCCAGGCAGAGCCGGGGTACGGCGGCAGGCGCACGGGGCTCTCGGCGCGAAAGCGCGCGCGGTAGCGGCCGATGGGCAGTGCGACTTGCGGTCTGTTCACAGATCACCTAGGTGAAGTCTCTACCTGCCGGGGTAGGCTTTCCCATCATACTGGAAGCGGGGCGGCTTGGGTTCTCCGGCAAGCTTGCGGCTGGCGGATCGGCGATCGCCAGCGGTTTTGCCCGTCTCTCCGCCGGGCTTGACTTGGCTTCGATTCAAACGTATGATTCAAACATGCGTTTGAAACCGGTCGCAGCCATGAATCCGACGCGGCTGAAAATCCTCGATACGGCCGAGATTCTGTTCGCCGACCAGGGTTTCAGCCCGACCTCGGTGCGCCAGATCACGGAGCGGGCCGGGGTCAATCTGGCGGCGGTGAATTACCATTTCGGCTCCCGGCTCGAGTTGATCCGGGAGGTGCTGAAACGGCGGCTCGATCTGTTGAACGGCGAGCGGCAGCGGCGGCTGGCGGCGCTCGAGGCGGCCGGTACGCCGGACCTTGAAGCGTTACTCGAAGCGTTGATCGCGCCCGCCCTGGATCTCAGCCGCGACGAGCGTCTGGGCGGCATGCGGTTTATCCGGCTGATCGCCCGCGCCTACGCCGAAAACGACCGCGGCCTGCACCGCTTTTTGCGCGATCATTACAGCGGCCTGATGAAGCGCTTCGCCGGCGCCCTGGCCACCACCCTGCCCGGCCTCGATCGGTCCCGCCTGCGCTGGCATCTCGATTTCGTGATTGGCTCTTTGACGTATGCGATGGCCGATTTCGGCGGTCATTTCCGCCATCTGAGCCAGATTCAACTGGAAACCGAGCTCTTGACCCGGCACCTGGTCGATTTTGCTGCCGCCGGCCTGCGTGCCGCCGAACGCCGCGCCGTGCCGGCCAGGGGCCGCAACGCCGCCGCCACCATTCCCACTTCACTGAGGGCATCGTCATGACATTGTCACTCGCCATCCTGACCCTGGCCGCTATGACCGCGCTGGCCTATCGACAATACCCACTGTGGTTGTGGTCCGCCGCCTTTGCGCTGCTCGCCGCGCTCGGCTGGGGGTTGGACGTTGCCGGTTGGTTCGGTGGCCTGCTGATTTTTGCCGCCGCATTCACCGCGCTGCTCGCCACGCCGCTGCGCCGCTGGCTGATCTCGCGGCCGCTGCGCGGCTGGTTTCGCGCCGTACTGCCGCGTTTGTCTAAAACTGAACGCGAGGCGCTGGAGGCCGGCACTACCTGGTGGGACGCAGAATTGTTCACCGGCCGGCCGGATTGGCAAAAACTCCTGACCACGCCCAAGCCGTCCTTGAGCGACGCGGAACAGGCGTTTCTCGACGGCCCGGTCGAGGAATTGTGCCGGATGCTCGACGACTGGGAGATCACCGAAGAGCGGCGCGATCTACCGCCGGAAGCCTGGGACTTTATCCGCCGCCACCGCTTTTTCAGCATGATCATCCCCAAACGCTACGGCGGCCTCGAGTTTTCGGCGCAGGGCAACTCGGCCGTGGTGATGAAACTCGCCAGCCGCAATCTGACCGCCGCGGTGACCGTGATGGTGCCCAATTCGCTCGGCCCCGGCGAGCTTTTGCTGCACTATGGCACCGAGGAACAGAAAAAACATTATCTGCCGCGCCTGGCAAGCGGCGAAGATATCCCGTGCTTCGCGCTGACCTCGCCGGCCGCCGGTTCCGATGCCGCGTCGATGGTCGATTCGGGCGTGGTCTGCAAAGGCCGGTTCGAGGGCAAGGAGGTGCTCGGTCTCAGGCTCAACTGGAACAAGCGCTACATCACGCTGGCGCCGGTGGCAACGGTGCTCGGCCTGGCCTTCAAGGCCTTCGATCCCGATCACCTTATCGGCGACGAAGAAGACCTCGGCATCACCTGCGCCCTGATCCCGGCCTCACTGCCCGGCGTCGAGACCGGCAAGCGGCATTTCCCGACCGGCGGCGTGTTCATGAACGGCCCGACGCGCGGCAAGGACGTGTTTATCCCGCTGGACTATGTGATCGGCGGCCGGGAACGCCTCGGCCAGGGGTGGATGATGCTGATGCAGAGCCTGGCCGCCGGGCGCAGCATCTCGCTGCCGGCGCTCGGCGTCGCCGGCGCCAAGATGGCGGCCAAAATGACCGGCGCCTACGCCCGCGTCCGCCGCCAGTTCAAGATGCCGATCGCCTATTTCGAGGGCATCGAGGAAGTGCTGGCGCGCATTGCCGGCAACGCCTACCGGATGGACGCGGCGCGCCTTCTGACGCTGGTCGCGCAGGACAACGGCGCCAAACCGAGCGTCCTGTCGGCAATCCTCAAATACCAGCTCACCGAGGCCAACCGCCAGTGCATCAACGACGCGATGGACGTGCACGGCGGCAAGGGCATCATCATGGGGCCGAACAATTACCTGGCCCACGCCTACCAGGCGATCCCGGTGGCGATCACCGTCGAGGGCGCCAATATCCTCACCCGCTCGATGATCATCTTCGGCCAGGGTGTGATCCGCTGCCATCCGTGGCTGTTCAAGGAGATGCAATCGGCGACGAGTGACGAAAAAGGCGCCCTGAAGCGCTTCGACCGCGCCTTTTTCGGCCACCTCGGCCACGTCGCCGGCAACAAGGCGAGGGCCTTTCTGCTCGGCCTGACCAACGGCCGGTTGAGCCGCGCGCCGGTGGGCGGTCCTACGGCCCATTATTACCGGCGGCTCAATCACCTGAGCGCGGCCTTCAGCTTCGTCTCCGACCTGGTGCTGCTGACGCTCGGCGGGACATTCAAGTTCAAGGAAAAACTCTCCGGCCGGCTGGCCGACGTCTTGAGCCATCTTTACCTGTGCAGCGCCGTGCTCAAGCGCTACGAGGATACCGGGCGGCCGGAAGAAGACCTGCCGCTGGTCCGCTGGGCGATGCGCGACAGCCTGTACTTGATCCAGGAGCGGCTGGTGGAAATCACCCGCCATCTGCCGGTCAGGGTGCTCGGCCCGCTGGCCCGCTTCATCATCCTGCCGCGCGGCCGGCAGTATGCGCCGCCGTCGGATTATCTCTGCAAGCGCGTGGCGCGGACGCTGATCACGCACAATGCGGCACGCGACCGGCTGATCGCCGGGGTTTTCGATTCCGCCGGCGACGACGCGGCCGGCCTGCTGAACCAGGCATTCGGAGCGGCGCTCGAAGCGGCGCCGTACGAACGGCTGCTGAAAAACGCCTACCGCGAGGTCGTCAATTTCCATAACTGCGGCGAGTTGACCGGCAAGGCGGTGGCCGAACAGATTCTGACTCCCGAACAGGCGGCGGTGATCTGCCGCGCCCAGGATCTGACCCGCAAGGTGGTCATGGTCGATGAATTCGACTGGCCACCCCATTCCTCCAAAACCGCCGCCAAAGCACGCGCGGCATAAAGGAAGCACGCCATGTCTCAACCCGTCATTCGACAAGCGGCGGTGCTCGGCGCCGGCGTCATGGGGGCGCAGATCGCCGCGCACCTGGTCAACGCCGGCATTCCGGCGATCCTGTTCGACCTGCCGGCCAGGGAAGGCGACGCCAGCGCCCTGGTCAAGCAGGCCATCGCCCGGTTGGCCAAACTCAAGCCGGCACCGCTCGGCGCTCCGCACATCGCCGGCCTGATCGAAGCGGCGAACTACCAGGACGACCTGGCCAGGCTCGGCGGTTGCGATCTCGTCATCGAGGCGATCGCCGAACGGCTGGATTGGAAAAAAGACCTGTACGCCAAAATCGCACCGCACCTCAACCCCGCGGCGATCGTCGCCAGTAACACGTCTGGCCTCAGCATCACGGCGCTGGCCGAAGTGTTGCCCGCCGAACACCGCAGCCGCTTCCTCGGCATTCACTTCTTCAATCCACCGCGCTATATGCACCTGGTAGAACTGGTGCCGCACGCCGGCACCGAGCGCAGCGTGCTCGACCGCATGGAAACGCTGCTCACGACGGCCATCGGCAAGGGCGTGGTGCGCGCCAACGATACGCCGAACTTCATCGGCAACCGCATCGGTGTCTTCTCGATGCTGGCGACGATGCACCACACGCGGGCCTTCGAACTGGGCTACGATATCGTCGATGCGCTGACCGGCCCTTTGCTCGGTCGCCCGAAAAGCGCCACCTATCGGACCGCCGACGTCGTCGGCCTCGATACGATGAACCACGTGATCGGCACGATGCGCGAACAACTCGCCGCCGACCCGTGGCACCGTTATTTCACGACACCCGAAGCGCTGGCGATGCTGATCGAGCGCGGCGACCTCGGCCAGAAGACCGGCACCGGGTTTTTCCGCAAGCGCGGCAAAACGATCGAAGTGCTGGACCAGGACGGCGGCGATTACCGGCCGGCCGGAACAGACGCGGCGCTGGAAGTGATCGAAATTCTAAAAATGAAAGACCCCGCCAGGAAGTTCGCCGCGCTGCGCCATTCGGAACACCCGCAGGCCCGCTTCCTGTGGGCGATGTTCCGCGATCTGTTCCATTACACGGCCTATCACCTCGAAGCGATCGCCAACAGCGCCCGCGAAGTCGATCTGGCGATGCGCTGGGGTTACGGCTGGCGCCAGGGGCCATTGGAAACCTGGCAGGCCGCCGGCTGGCGGCAGGTTGCGGAGTGGATCGGAGATGAGATCGCCGCCGGCAAGGCGATGAGCGATGCGCCGCTGCCGGCGTGGGTATTCGACGGCCGCGAAGGCGTCCACGACGACAGCGGCTCATGGTCGCCCGCCGCGCAAACCATGTCGCCGCGCCCTGCCCTGCCGGTTTATCGCCGCCAGCGCTGGCCCGAGCTTCTGATCGGCGAAAGCCGCAAGAGCGGAACGACGATCCACGAGGACGACGCCTCGCGCCTGTGGCGCCTCGACGACGATGTCGCGATCGTGAGTTTCAAAACCAAGATGCACACCATCGACGAGCGCATCGTCAAGGCCCTGAACCGCGCCGTCGAGCACGCCGAAAGCCACTGCGCCGGCCTGGTGATCTGGCAGGACAGCGAACCGTTTTGCGTCGGCGCCGATCTGTCCGGCGTCAGCCGGCTGCTTGCCGACGGCAACACCGCCGAGGTCGAAGCGCTGGTCGCGGCCTACCAGCAGGCCGTGATGCGTATCAAATACGCCCAGGTGCCGGTGGTCGCCGCGGTGCGCGGTATGGCGCTCGGCGGCGGCTGCGAGTTGGCCATGCACGCTTCCCGCATCGTCGCTGCCTTCGAATCGTATTTCGGCCTGGTCGAAGCCGGCGCCGGTCTTTTGCCCGGCGGCGGCGGCTTGAAGGAGCTGGCGCTGCGCGCCGCGCGCTGGACGCGGGCCGGCGATCGTTTCCCGCTGCTGCAGAAGTACTTCGAGCAGGTGGCGATGGGCAAAGTCTCGGGCAGCGCGCTCGAAGCCCTTGAGATGGGCTATCTGACCGATGCCGATCCGATCGTAATGAACGGCGATGAAATCCTGCATGTCGCGAGCGGCCAGGTCCGCGCCCTGCACGAGTCCGGCTACCGGCCGCCGCTTTGCCGCCCGTTCCCGGTCGCCGGCGATGTCGGCATCGCGACCTTGGAAATGATGCTGGTCAATCTGCACGAAGGGCGCTTCATCTCCGACCACGACCGCGAGATCGGCCGGCGCATCGCCACCGTGATCGCCGGCGGGGCGATCGACCGCGACAGCGAAGTGGACGAAAACTGGCTGCTTGGCCTGGAACGCGAACATTTCATCGCGCTGGCCGCGCAGCCCAAAACCCAGGAGCGGATCGCCCATCTGCTCAAAACCGGTAAACCGCTCAGGAATTGACACCATGTCCGACGCCTACATCGTTTCCGCCGTCCGCACGCCGGTCGGCAAAGCCCAGCGCGGCTACTTTCGCAATACCCGTCCCGACGATCTTTTAGCCCACGTGCTGAAAGCGGCGCTGGCCAAGGTGCCGGAGATCGAACCGGGGCGCGTCAAAGACGTGATCGTCGGCTGCGCCATGCCCGAGGCCGAACAAGGCATGAACGTGGCGCGCATCGGCGTGCTGCTCGCCGGCCTGCCGGATCGTGTCCCGGCGATGACCGTCAATCGCTTTTGTTCATCCGGCCTGCAAACCGTGGCGCTGGCCGCCGACCGGATCCGGCTCGGTGAGGCCGATGTCATCATCGCCGGCGGCACCGAATCGATGACCATGGTGCCGATGATGGGCCACAAGGTGGCGATGAATCCGGCGGTCTTCCAGGATGACCACATCGCTATCGCTTACGGCATGGGCATCACCGCCGAAAAAGTCGCGTCCCAATGGAACGTGTCGCGCCAGGACCAGGATGCGTTTGCACTAAAAAGCCACAAGAACGCCCTGGCCGCGATCGACGGCCCGGGTTATCCCGAAATCGCGCCTTATACCGTGCGCGCCCATGTGCCGGATATCGAGTCAGGAGCGGTGCGTCTGGTCGAACGGGTGGTCGATACCGATGAAGGCCCGCGCCGCGACACCACCGCCGAGGCGCTGGCCAAATTGCGGCCTGTCTTTCACGCCCAAGGTTCGGTCACCGCTGGCAACAGCTCGCAGATGAGCGACGGCGCCGGCGCCCTGGTGCTAGTCAGCGAAAAAGTGCTGAAGGAAACCGGCCTTAAGCCGCTCGCCGTTTTCCGCGGTTTCGCCGTCGCCGGCGTGCCGCCGGAAATCATGGGCATCGGTCCAATCGAAGCCATCCCCAGGGTGCTGAAGCAAACCGGCATCGCCAAGGAGCAACTCGACTGGATCGAACTCAACGAAGCCTTCGCGGCGCAGTCGCTGGCCGTCATCCGCGACCTCGAACTCGATCCGGAAAGGGTCAACCCCAAAGGCGGCGCCATTGCCCTTGGCCACCCGCTCGGCGCCACCGGCGCGATCCTGAGCGCCAAATTGATCTGCGGCCTCAAACAAACCGGCGGCAAATACGGCATGGTCACGATGTGTATCGGCACCGGTATGGGCGCCGCCGGAATCTACGAGATTTTATAGACGGGATTTTATAAAAAAAACGGCGCCGGGATGAACCGGCGCCCCTGGTTGCCTGGGCGAGGCGTTTTTATCTGGCTTTGAAGGTTTTCGCCTGGCCGGGGGCGGCATCGTACCGGAACAGCCACAGCACCTGCCCGCTCGACGCGGGATCGACCGTCTGGGCGATGCCGGGGGCCAGGGTGAATGCCGGGTTGACACGCCCGAAAGCGATGCCGCCGGGTTCGGCGTAGCTCGTCAGAAATGCCGAGCGGTCAGCACGCATCACGCCGCTGCCCTGGCGGGCGACCGGGAACGGTTGCGAGGCACCGGCCACGCCGTCGATATACGATGTCACCGCCCCGTTCTGCACCAGCGCCTTGATCGCCGCCGGTTCGAGAGTGGGGTGCAACTGGCGGAGCAGTGCGGTCAGGCCGCTCACATGCGGCGCCGAGAACGAAGTGCCGATCGAGGTGATCGCCCCATCACCACTGCCGAAACCGGTCGAGACGATGCTCTGTCCTGGGGCCGTGACATCGGGCTTGAACGTCGAACCACCATGACCCGGTCCGCGTGATGAAAACACCGCGATCGTATCGGCCACGGCATCATTGGGCACCAGCACCAGCGAGCCGCTCACCGTATCGCCGCCCGCCGCGGTGCTGTTGATCAGATCGCCGTCGGTGAAACTGATCATCACACCGGGAATCGTGATCGCTCCGCTGAGCCCGCCCATCACGATCGGCGCGATCCGGTCTGGCGCCGTGCCGTCGTTATAGACGACGATCGCAACGGCGCCGGCCGCCTGGGCGTTCAGGTACTTGGTGTTGAAAGCGTAGGCGCCGCGGAGTAAACGGTCAAACTACACCGTTACCGCGTGCTGCGGTTGATATCGGACAATAGGGGGTTGGCGGCAAATTTCTGTTTCCAGATTCTGGGGGTGAGTTCTGCGACTATGCTGGCCAGGTGTTGGCTGATGCGCTGGAGCGTGTTTTCAGGACAGTCGTATTTTCAGGACAGTCATGGACAGCGTGTGTTTTCAGGACCGTATTTTCAGGACAGTCATGGACAGCGTGTTTTCAGGACAGTCATGGACAGCGTATTCAGGACAGTCATGAATACGAACCCGTCAACACCAAAACCGGCGATTCCATCGCCCGGCCGTGGTTGCCGGCTTGTCCTCACGATTGGGGGGCGAAAGGTGGCAGGAGAACAGAAAACGGGCTCTTTTGAAAAACGAGTGGGTTAAGCGGCATGCGGGTTGATCTTGCTGAAATCGAGCTTGCCGGCGAGGAGGAAGACGACGGTGCGGATGGTGGAGAAATTGCCATAGCCGCGCGCCTTGCGCTTGGCGGCCTGAAACAGGCCGTTGATGGCTTCGAGGAAGCCGTTGGTCTGGCGCGTCTGGGTCCAGGCGACGATGCCATCGAGATGGCTGCGGATCATCTTCGCCACCTCTTTCATCGGCTCGACTTTCGAGCGCATCACATTGGTGGCCCATTGCGTGAGCATGGCGCGCACGACATTGACCTGTTTGCGCGCCAGAATTTCGCGCAACTGTTCCTTGTAGAGCCAGGCGCGGGCCGTGCGTTTGGTGGCGACCTGCGCGATGAGCGCATCCAGATCGGCGCGGGCCTGTGGCGTGAGACTGGCGCGATCCCGCAGGCGTTTCCAGCGCAAGCCCTTGAGGCTCGGATCGGTCTTCTGCTCGATGCGCCGGGTCTTGTCGACGGCGACGCTGGCATGGGCGATGACATGGAACTTGTCGAAGGTAATCCGGGCGTTGGGCAGATGCCTGGTTATCCCCTTGATGAAGGCGGGCGACATGTCGATGGAAATGGACTCGACGGCCTTCGGATCGCCGCCGTGGGCGGTGAAGTCGGCGGCGAAGGCCTTGATCGTGTCGGCATCCTTTCCTTCGGTCACGAACAGCACCCGGCGCAGGTCGGCATCGGCCACCAGCGTGATGTAGTCATGTCCGCGGGCTTTGGATGTCTCATCAGCCGCCAGGCGCTTGACCTCGGAGAAGTCGGCCTGCTCCAGCCCCAGATCGACGTAACGCTTGCAGATCGCCACGACCTGATGCCAGGACAAGCCCACCAGCCGGGACACCGCCGCGAAGGTCATTTCCCGGCACATCGCCATGATCAGCGCCTCGAAGAGCAGGGTAAAGCCGGCGAGCCGTCCGGCCCAGTCGGGTTCGACCTGCCGAATGCCGCCATCGGGCAAGTGCACGCGCGGGACACGAACCGCCAGATGGCACTCGTGCTGAAAGAAGTTCAGATGCCGGTAGCGCTTGGTCACGGTGTCGTGCGCCGGGTGCGCCCCCTCGACGCCGGGCACGGTAAAGCGGCTGCCGGCGATGAAGTCGACGGCAATGGACAAGGTCTTCTTCGCCACGTCGAACTCGACCCCGTTGATGTACCACGGGGAGGCAATGCCCAGGGCGGCTTCGAACAGTTTGTTGGTCATGTTGCGGTCACTCAGGTTTCACAGGGGTGCGCATCTTACTTCCGCCATCGCGTTGCCCATCGCCGCGCTTGTCTCCATGGCTGGATGCACAACCCCGCTGCATCCAGCCATGGGCCAGCGTATCGCCCGATCCCGGGCGTCAAGGGTGCGCTTCGCCGGGCTGCGATGACCCCGCAGCCCGCCCTTGACCCCCGGCCTCGGGCTACCAGCGCCGTCACGCGCCATTACCCACTCGAAATTCAAAAGAGGCAGAAAAACGCCACATCATCCCATCTCTGCCACGTTACAAACGACTTCGACCGCCGGGCAGTGCCTGCCCGGAGTCAGTGGCTTGGGTCTTCGTCTCGCACGATCGCCGCTGGCGACCTAGCAACCTAAGT